>DAITAC010000027.1:0-2327 GCA_036824465.1 Burkholderiaceae bacterium | reverse complement strand
TGGCCGGCCGCCGAGTCGGGATCGTCCAGCTCAACGGCGATGTCACTTCACTGGCTGCACGCCAGTTCGAGGCGTTCGGTGCGCAAGTGACGCTTCTGTCCACGCCGACGGCGATGCGCGCCGCACTCGGGGCACGCCGGTTCGATGCGCTGGTGTGCGCCGCCCGGGCCGAGCCGGCGCCGGAGATGCTGGATGCCGCCCGCGCGCTGGCGCACGCGCACCGTACGCACGGTGTTGCCGTCGCCGTTCTGTTGCGCCAGAGCCTGGATATGGCGGCGCAGTGGGTCCACGCGCTGGGCGACGCGCAGGTAATCCAGCGCCCCGCGCGCCGCCAGACGCTGCTCGACGCGATCGCACGTCCACCGACATCCGCCCGCGCGGCACCGCCCGCTGCTACGCCCGCGCCCGCCGCAGGCACGGCGGCCGCGGCAGACAATCGCGCGCTGGAAGTTCTGCTGGTCGAGGACAATCCGGTGAATCAGTTGCTGGCACGCGAGTTCCTGCGCGTGCTCGGCGCCAGCACCACGCTTGCGGAAACCGGAGTTGCTGCGCTCGACGCCATCAAGGCGCGTGCGTTCGACCTGGTGCTGATGGACTGGCAGTTGCCCGAGATGGACGGGCTTGAAGCCACGCGGCGCGTGCGCGCGCTCGAAGCCGCCAGCGGTGGCCGGCGCGTGCCGATCGTCGCGGTCACGGCCAACGCAATGCAGGGCGATCGGGAGAAATGCCTCGCGGCCGGCGCCGACGAATATCTGACCAAACCGTTTCGCGTCGAGCATCTGCGCGCAGTGATGAACCGGGTGCTGGGCAGCACTCATTGATGGCGTCCGCTTGCGCGCGATCAAGCGCCCCCTTCGCCGCTCGCCCAACGCGTGCAATAGACTGCGCTGGAGGCATTGAGCGGGAGACAGGTCGATGACAGCGGAACGCGGGCAGGGCGCTGGGCCCATCAATCTGGACGAGGTGGCGCGACTGGTCGAAACCCTCGAACGCGATCTGGATCGCGCGCGGCACGGTGCCGCTGACGTTGACCTGCTGCGCGGCGAAGTCGAACAACTACGCGCCGCATTATCGGCGAAGGCAGGGCAGGCCGATGTCCAGCGCGGGCTGTCCGGGGTGCGTGAGCGCCTGCACGCGCTCGGCGATGAACTGTTCGACGACGCCGTGAAGGGCGGTGACTACATCGCGCGCATCGGGCGCCTGCTCGGCATGTAGCATCGCGTCCGTCATCAGCGACGGAGTTTCCCGATGCAGTACGTGAATCTCGGTGAGAGCGGACTGAAGGTCTCGCGCATCGCGCTGGGCTTGATGACCTATGGCTCGCCGCAATGGCGGCCGTGGGTGCTGGACGAAGGTGCCGCGCGGCCGATCGTTGCGCGCGCGATCGAACGGGGCATCAATTTCTTCGACACCGCTGACATGTATTCGGCCGGTGTCTCGGAGGAAATCACCGGCCGCCTGCTGCGTGAGCTTGCGCCGCGCGACGAACTGGTGATCGCGACCAAGGTCTATTTTCCGGTCGATGTCGCTTTCAAGGGCGCCAATGCGGCAGGACCAAAGCCGGCGATCCGGCCGAACCAGAGCGGACTGTCGCGCAAACGGGTCCTTGCCGCGGTCGATGCGAGCCTGAAGCGCCTGGGCTGCAATTACATCGACCTGTACCAGATCCATCGCTTTGACGCCGAGACGCCCGTCGAGGAAACGATGGAGGCGCTGCACGATGTCGTGAAGGCAGGCAAGGTACGCTACATCGGTGCCTCGAGCATGTGGGCGTGGCAGTTTGCGCGCATGCAGCAGGTTGCCGAAACGCATGGCTGGACCAGGTTCGTCTCGATGCAGAACCACTACAACCTCGCCTACCGCGAGGAAGAGCGCGAGATGATTCCGCTGTGCCGCGCCCAGGGCGTCGGAACGGTTCCGTGGAGTCCGCTCGCGCGCGGATTTCTGGCGGGCAATCGTGGACGGGAAGACAAGACGAGCGGCGCCACCTCGCGGGCGCAGACCGACGACATCGCGCAGAAGTTCTACTACGAGGACGCGGATTTCAGCGTGCTCGATGCGCTCGCGGCGCTGGCGAAAGAGCGCGGCGTCTCCAACGCCGCCCTCGCTTACGCATGGCTGCTGCATCGTCCCGGCGTCACCGCGCCGATCATTGGCGCGAGCAAGCTGTGGCAACTCGACGAGGCGGTCGGCGCGCTCGACGTGAAGCTTTCAGCCGGAGAGATCGCGCGGCTCGAAGCCCCCTATCGCCCGCATCCCGTGCTGGGGCATGCCTAGCCCGGACCGGGATCGGAAAGCGGCGCGGAAATTCAGGTTGCGCCCGGCGC
>DAITAC010000002.1:113004-121724 GCA_036824465.1 Burkholderiaceae bacterium | reverse complement strand
AATCGCGCATTGGCCGAAAAAGGCCGTGAATTGACCTTCGAATTCGACGATGAACTCGGTCGCGTCATTGCCAAACTGGTCGACACACAGACGCGCGAAGTGATTCGGCAGGTGCCGTCCGCAGCGGTGCTTGCAGTGGCGCGGGCTCTGGCAGAAGGCGCCCACACGGGCTCGATCGTGCACGCTCAAGCCTGAACAGCAGTACGGACAGGAGCAGGTTTTCATGGCCACGACTTCAGCAATCGGCGGCGGCGCTATCGACGTCAACAGCATCGTCAGCCAGTTGATGACGATCGAGCGGCGCCCGCTCGACGTCCTACAGAAGCGTGAAAGCGATATCCAGTCCAAGCTGTCCGCGTTCGGGCGCGTGCAGGGAGCGTTGTCGACCCTCGATTCGGCCCTGGCCAAGCTGCAGAGTTCGACAACGTTCAACGCCACCAAGGCCACCGCGTCCGGTGACGGCCTGACCGTCGCGTCCGATGCGAGTGCCGTGCCCGGTCGATACTCGATCGTCGTCACTTCACTGGCGCGTGCGCAAAGCTCCGCTTCAAGCGCCTTTGCGGATTCTTCCGCAGCGATCGGCAGCGGGACGATCACCATCAAGGATGCGCAAGGCAACGTAGCTGCGGCGATCCAGATCGGCGGCAGCGGCGAACCGCAGACCGTCGCCGCGTTGCGCGATGCGATCAATGCTGCCGACGCGGGCGTGCGCGCCTCGCTCGTCACCGACAGCAGCGGCACCCGCCTGCTACTGACCTCGAGTGATACCGGAGCGACGAATGCGTTTACGGTAGAGGCCAGTGGCACGCCGGCGGCGGAACTGGCTAACCTGACTGCGGCACCCGCGCAGGCCGCTGCCGACGCAGCCCTCACGCTCAACGGGCTGGCGCTCACTTCGGCGTCGAACAAGCTCACGGGTGTTGTCGAGGGCCTGACGATCGACCTGAAGAAAGAGCAGCCAGCCACGCCGATTGACATCACCGTCGATCGCGACGCCGACGCGGTGAAGGCCGCGCTCGACGATTTCATCAAAGCCTACAACGACGCCGAAAAGCTGTATGACGATCTGTCCAAGTACGACCCTAATACGAGGACCGGTGCGATTCTCAACGGCGACTCGGCGTTGCGGCGCATGCACTCTCAGTTGAAGTCATTGCTGACTGCGAGCCGCACGGCCGCGGCGGGTGAGTACATGCGCCTGTCGCAGGTTGGGGTGGAACTGCAGGCCGACGGATCAGTGAAGCTCAACGAGGACAAGTTCCGCGCGGCGGCAGCCGCCGATCCGGCGAAGGTCTCGCGTCTGTTCACGACGGCCTCGGCGATCGCAGACGAGCAGGGGTTTGGGGTCCGCATGCATATCGCCATCACTGCCTTCATCGATCCGGAGGGCACGCTGGGGTCGCGACAGGAAGGGCTGCGCGCTTCGATTCGCACCCTCGACACCCAGCAGGAGCGTTGGAATGCGCGCCTGGCGCTGATCGAACAGCGGCTGCGCGACCAATACAGCCGCCTTGATGCGCTCTTGTCCAGTAACCAGGCGCAAAGCAACGCGCTTGCCAACGCCCTCGCGGGCCTGCAAGGCGGAGGCTGATCGACCCCAGGATGCCGTCGATAAGACACCGGCAGCACTGCCGGTCCGACGAAACCCGGGGGATTGACGACCCTTTTTCTCCTCAATGCGCGCCGCTGCGCAGCCGATAAGTGAGGAAACGGTCGCCTATGCGAGGAGCGCATGAACGGATTCGGTCAGCAGGCTTACAGGGCAATGGCGGTGGAAAGCGGCGTCAGCGCGGCTGATCCGCATGCGCTGGTGTTGATGCTGTATGACGGCGCGCTCGAAGCGGTACGGCGGGCCGACGGAGCAATGGCAAGCGCCGACATCCCGGCCAAAGGGCAGGCGCTCGGCAAGGCGGTGCGCATCGTGGAAGAGGGGCTGAAGGCCAGCGTGGATCGAAACGCCGGCGGAGCACTGGCCTTTCGTCTGCTTGATTTGTACGACTACCTGACGATGCGACTGTTGCAGGCGAACCTGCGTAACGATCGTGCCGCGCTTGCCGAGGTCGCTCGCCTGCTCGCCGAACTGCGCAATGCATGGGCGCAGATTCGGCCAGCCACCGGTGCGGCGCATGGCGGGCAAGCGGCCCACGGCAGGCCAGCCATCGACGCGGTCGCAGGCGCGGAGCCCGCAGCGACCGTGAGCCGATTGACGGCCTTCGCGTGAGCGGAGATGAAATGATGTGTCCACCGGAGGACAGGCTTTTCCATTCGACCGATTCATATCGAGGCGCTTCGTCGCGCTTGATCAACCGGTACGAGGCGATCGCGATGGCCAGCCGCTGCATGCTGACTGCCGCGCGCTGCGGCGACTGGACCGAGGTTGCACGGCTGGAAGACCGCTGCCGTGCGCTGATCGCGCAGTTGAAGGCGGCGGCGGAGTTCGAACAGCTCGCCGAGGACGATCAGCGCATCCGCCTGCGATTGCTGCGAAACATCCTGGCCGACGATGCCGAGGTGCGCGCGCGCGCCGAGCCATGGTTGGCGCAGCTCGAGCACTTGATCGCTCCAGCCGGATCGCGCAGCGCTGCCGACGGATAGCGACGATGGACCTCGGGGCGATCGTCAATGCGGCGCGGCGCGTGCCGGCCGCGTTGGACGCCCGTGCCTTCAGCGATCGATTCGCCATCAGCCTGCGCGTGTTGCTGCCGATCGTGGAATCGGTCGGCGCGACCCCCGAGCTCGCGCGTGAACTGCGCGCGCGCGTCGCGGCCGATTCGGTGTCGGTCATCGTGCCGGCCGGCTCCGGCCAGGCGCGGGTCGATCTCGGACAGCGCCAGGTGGCGATTCCTGCCGCGTTGCGCGATGCGATCCTGGTCGCCCTCGAACAATCGGTTGCGGCAGCGCGCGCGAAGCCGCTTACACCGGCAGGCACAAGCACGGCACCTTCGCCTGCGACTGCGCTGGCCGATCCCGCGGCCACGGCGCGACTGATCGACGCAAGCACACAGACGGCCGCATTCGCGGCGCTACGCGGAAGTGAGTTGGTCAAGGTCGGCGGTCAGGTGCGTGATCCAGTGCGGAACAACCGCGAAGCAACCCGACCCGCGCACGCAGCGTTCGGCACGCCGCTGCTGGATGCCGAGCCGGAGAGCGCGACCGCCGCGGTGCGCCTGCGCGCGGCAGTCGAGCGCAGCGGGCTGTTCTTCGAATCGCATCTGGCCGCGTGGGTGCGTGTTGGTGCCCATCGGCCCATGCTCGAGGCGTTCGCCGACGATCCACACACGCAGACGCTCGCACCGCCAACGACGCGCACGGCGGCGCAGCTCGATGTGCTGACGCGCGACGCCGTCGAAGTGCACGGTCCGGTCTGGCCGGGCCAGGCCGCGACGATTGAACTGCGACGCGAGCCGTCGGACGCCGAGGCACGCGAAGAGGGCACGGACGCCGATGCGGACGGCACGGCGCATGCATCCGTCTTCGGTGCGCGCCTGCGGCTCGATCTGCCGGCGCTTGGCGCGCTGGACATCCAGGTGCGACTTGCCGGTGCGACCGTCACCGTCGCCGTCGCCTCGCCGCACCAAGCGTTGATCGCGCGCGAACTGCCGCAACTCGGCGATCAGCTTGAGCTGCGCGGATTGCAGCCGGTGGCGCTGCATGCCACCGCGCCGAAGTGAGTCCGGGTCGGAGCCCCGCATGACAAGCGCCATCAGCGTCCCGCAGCGTCGTGCAGCCGCGCTGGCCTACGCGCAGCGCGACATCGATCGCCACGCTGCGCCGCGCGTGGTCGCCAAGGGCGAGGCCTGGCTGGCCGATGAAATCATTGCGCGCGCGCAGGCAGCCGGCATTCCGATCCACGAGTCGCGCGAACTCGTCTCATTGCTGATGCAGGTCGATCTCGATGCGCATATTCCTCCGCCGCTGTACATTGCCGTGGCCGAAGTTCTGGCATGGGTGTATCAGATCGAACAGTGCGCCGGGCATGGCCCGGCTCGCAGCGGAGAGACGCCATGTTGAAGACCACGCTGTTTCCCGAGCCCATGTCGGCGGCGCTCGCGCCTTACGTGGTGTCGTCTCGCGACGACGTTGTCGAATTGATGAACCGGTTGCGCAATTCCGACGTCACGGCGACCTGCTACATCGAAGGCGGATTCATCCCAGCCGAGGCGCGCATCGAAGAGGTCCTGACGGCGGCCGACATCCTGGTGCTGGTGGCTGCCAGTGAAGTGGAGCACGACACACTGTCGACGGCGCGAGCGATCACCGTCGTCGCTTTCCTGGGTGGCGTGAAGATACAGTTTAGTGCGGTCGCGGACGGCGGCATTGCGACGGCCAGCGGCATGGGCGTCCGCGTATCGATTCCTGCGCAGGTCGTGCGGCTGCAACGGCGCGGCCACGAGCGCGTGAAACCTTCGCGGATCCGTCCGCTGGAATGCACGGTGCGCGGCGAACTGAACATGCCATCGCTGCTGCGGATGCCGGTGCTTGACATCGGCGTCAGTGGTGTCGCGCTGCTCGCGCGTGTTCGGCAGGATTCACTTCTGCCGGGGCAGCGACTGTTCAACTGCATCTTCGATCTCGCTGAAGACGGTGAGGTCACGACCGATCTCGTCGTTCGCAACGTCGAGCGGCTCGAGAGCTCGGGCGGGTGGCGCTACGGATGCACGTTCATCGGGATCACCGACCGCGCGCTGGAGCAGGTGTGTTCCTATGTCGAGCGCCTGAAGGTGCAGCAGCGCTCGGCGTTCTCCAACGACTGATAAAGCAGAGGCGTGCCTCGTGGTTCTTGGCGATGCATGACGGCAATAAATGAGGACTCAGTCTACGCAATGCAGTGCACAGGACATCGAAAGAAACCGATGGGCATGATCACGCCGCACTATGGTGAGGCCGGATCAGAGCTGGCCAGGTTGAGCGATATCAACGCTCCGCAATATCGGCCGGCCTTGAACATTACCTTGGCGGAAATGCGGCCATGGGTCTACAAGATGGAAGGGCGCGCCGTGCAGGCCATGACTCCCCCGGGACGGTCATCATGCTGAGAACAATGTTGCTGCCGGAGCCGTTGACACCAGCGCTGGCGCAGCACCTGCTGCGCTCGCGCGACGACATCGTCGAGTTCTTGAAGCGGCTTCGCCACTCGAAAGTCATGCTGACCTGCTTTATCGACGGAGGGTTCGTTCCTGCCGGAGCAAGGATCGATGCGATCATGCCGTCCGTCGACGAACTGGTCTTGGCGGCAGTCAGCGAGATGGAACACGAAATGCTGTCAGCGGCAAACGCAATTACCGTGGTCGCGTTCCTGCGAGGCGTGAAGATCCAGTTCGCGGCGGCGATCGGCGGCACAATCGCGACTGCGAGCGGCATTGGCGTCCGGGTGTCGCTGCCGACCCGGATGCTGCATCTGCAGCGACGCGTGCACGCTCGCGCAAGAACCCCGCGGATGCGTCCGCTTGAATGCATGGTGCGAGGGGAAACGAATCTGCCATCGGAGCAACGGCTAATCGTGCTCGATATCGGCGTCGGCGGCGTCGCGCTGCTGGCGCGCGCGCGCGACATGTATGCGTCCGGCGAGCGACTGCTCAACTGCGGTTTCAACCTCGGCCGGGAAGGGCAAGTTACGACGGATCTGATCGTGCGCCACGTCGCGCGGGCCGAGGGCTCCGGCGGCTGGCGCTACGGATGTGCCTTTGCCGACATCACACCACGAGCATTGGAGCGAGTGTGCTGCTACGTCGAGGGCATCGAGGCGCAGAGACGCGCTGCGGTTTCGATCAATGCCTAAAGGCGCGCGCCAGCCGTTTCTCGCGGTGCGCGTCGGCGATTTGAAAACGGTTCAGGCCGCGTACAAAAGGAAAGAAGACAGCGAGAACAGCCAATGGGCATGACCACGCCTTTCCCCGAGCCTGATTCGCCGTCGCTGGAGCGCTTCGCGGTGTATGCGAGGGTCGAGGTGCTGTCATTGCTGCAGCAGTTGCTCGACTTCGGCGTGCTGACCAACGTCTATTACGACCAGGCCGGAAGCTTCTTCCTGACCGCGCTGTTGTCGATCAATCCGGATTTCGAGGAGCTGGTGGTCGATGCGGCGCCCGATGAAGCGGTGCAGCGGCGATTGCTGGCGTCGCGTCGGCTGGTGTTCGTCGCCTTCGTGCAGGGGGTCAAGATGCAGTTCGAAGCGACGCGCGCCGAGGCCACCTCGTTCGAAGGGCGCCCGGCCTTGCGCGTGCGTGTGCCCGAGCGCGTGATGCGGATGCAGCGGCGCGAGTTCTTCCGTGTCCGTCCGCTCGCCAGCCGCCCGGTCATGTGCACGGTGCGCGATGAGCAGACGCACCGTACCGACACGTGGCGCGTGCTCGATTTGAGCGGTGGCGGGCTGGCGCTGGCGGCGCGCATCGGAGAGCGGCCGTTCTCGCTTGGCATGGAGTTACCGGACTGCACGGTCGACTTCCCGGGTGAAGGGACGATCGCCACTGGGTTGCGCGTGCGTTCGATCGAGCTCACGCAGCGGGAAGGCGAGCAGCGCATCGGCTGCGAATTCATGCGCATTGCACCGCAGGCGAGATTGATGCTTCAGCGCTTCATCAACCGCGTCGAAGCCGAACACCGCAAGAGCACGGCAGACCGGAAAGACAGTCGGGAGTCGGGGGTCGGGAGTCGGGAGTAGCGAACTGCCTGCTTGCCTCGGCGTCGACAAGAGCAGGGGGTTCGTAACTCCCGACTCCCGACTCCGGACTTTCAGCTACCCCGGATACAACTCGCTCCACGCACTCTGGTATTGGCTGCCGGTGCCGATCCAGGCGATCGTTCCAACTGACAATGCGGCGGTGTAGAGCGATGCAATGCGTTCGCCGAAGCGCTCGGTGCATTCGATGCGAGCGGCGGTCAGCAGATGCAGATGTCCGTCAGCGTACTTCCGCTCCAGCACGCGCATGCCTTCTCCATATGGCAGCAGACACTCTGGCAGTCCGGCGATTCCGCGCCGACGCATGCTGGTGTCCTCGAACCAGACGAACATTTCAGTGACGGGATTTGGAACCGGTGCGTCAGCGACCGGTGCGCTTGAAGACAGTACGGGCTGATGCATGAAGTCTTCCAGCGGCTGGGTCGCGTCTTCAGCCAGTCGTCGCAGCATCTCGTGACGTGTCATTCGGTCCATCCGTCAGTCGGGCAAACAGCGCGATCCGCGGATGCGGACCTCATCGTCTATCTGATCGGCGCGGCCGTGCGGAGCTTGAGGCGCGCGCCGCGTCGAATTGGCGGGCATTCGCCATTCAATTCCACGCCTGGGTGACGGGGCACGACCTAAAGTGAACTGAACTCGTGCCGATATTCATCGGTTAGGTCGGCGTGCGACTTCGAATAATGACGACATCACGCAACGGATGTCGCCAGCCTTCGCGCAGGCGTCGCACGCATGGCCGAGGAAACCGGACAGGAACGCAATCTGCCGCCGACAGCGAAGCGGCTGGCGGATGCGCGGCGTGAAGGTCAGGTGCCGCGCTCGCGCGACCTGGCACATCTGCTGCTGCTGGGTGGCGCCGGGGCGGCCCTGCTTCTACTCGCGACACCGTTGGCAAGCGCAAGCCTGAAACTCGTCGCGGCCGGTCTGACGTTCGATGCCGCGCTGCTGGCCGATCCGTCGCGGATGACCGCGCGCATGGGCGATCTGGTGCTGGCTGCACTGCCACAGTTCCTGCCGCTGCTGGCGCTTGTCCTCGCGGCCGCTATCGCAGCGCCGCTTGTGGTGGGCGGCTGGATGTTTGTGCCGTCGCTGGCCACGATGAAACCGGATCGGCTGAACCCAGCTAACGGTCTTAACCGAATGTTCTCGGTTCCGGCGCTGGTCGAACTGGCCAAGGTGATGCTGGTGTCGCTGCTGCTGGCGGCGGTCGGCGGCGCGTACGTCTACTCACACATGCACGAGATCGCGCAACTGGCGCATGAGAACCTGACCTCCGCTCTGATGCATTTCGCGGCGATGCTGGCGGTGGGTTTTGCGATGCTGATCGCAACACTGGCGGCGACCGCGGCAATTGACGTGCCGTTCCAGATCTATCACCACCGCTCGAAGCTGAAAATGACGCTGGAGGAAGTGAAGCGCGAGAACCGGGAGACCGAAGGCGATCCGCACATCAAGGCGCGCATTCGCAGCACGCAGCGCGAACTGGCGCGCAAGCGAATGATGGCCGCCGTGCCGAAGGCCGACGTGGTGGTCACCAACCCGAATCACTTCGCAGTGGCGATCAAGTACCTGGAAGGCCGGCATGCGGCACCGGTCGTGGTCGCCAAGGGCGTCGATGCGGTCGCCGAAAAGATCAAGGAACTCGCGCGCGCCCACGGCGTGCCGCAACTCGAAGCGCCCCCGTTGGCGCGGGCGCTGTATCGCCACGTCGAACTCGGCGACGCCATCCCGGCTGCACTGTACAGCGCGGTCGCCCAGGTGCTGGCGTACGTGTTCCAGCTCAAGCGATTTGCGCAGGGCCGCGGCGCGCGACCGGTCGAGCCGTCAGATATCGAAGTGCCGGAAGGCATGGATCCGTATGAGCCAAGGGCGATGGCATGAGTAAGCAGTCGGGAGTCGGGAGTCGGGAGTCGGGAGCTATCCGTTGGCAGTCGGCGGTCGGCAGTCGGCAGATTAGGAGATCGCCCCGGTGCGCCGCGACTTCGCATTTCCATTTGTCGCGATGCAGCCGACGGCACCCTCTTCAGATGCGCCAACTCCCGAC
>DAITAC010000002.1:0-112904 GCA_036824465.1 Burkholderiaceae bacterium | reverse complement strand
TCCATTTGTCGCGATGCAGCCGACGGCACCCTCTTCAGATGCGCCAACTCCCGACTCCCGACTCTCGACGCCCGACTAAATGAACAACCTCACCGCCGCCTTCAATCATCCCTGGCTGCGCGCTGTGCCGTGGCAGGCGCTTGCGGTGCCGCTGCTCGTCTTCATGGTCCTTGCCATGATGATCCTGCCGCTGCCGACGTTTCTGCTCGACGTGCTGTTCACCTTCAACATCGCGATCGCGCTGGTGGTGATGATGGTCGCGGTGTACACGAGAAGGCCGCTGGAGTTCGCGGCGTTTCCGGTGGTTCTGCTGCTCACCACGCTGATGCGGCTGTCGCTGAACGTCGCCTCGACCCGCGCGGTGCTGATGGACGGCCACACCGGACCGGCCGCGGCAGGCAGGGTGATCGAGTCGTTCGGCCACTTCGTGATCGGCGGCAATATCGCGGTGGGACTCATCGTGTTCTCGATCCTGGTGGTCATCAACTTCGTGGTCGTCACCAAGGGGGCGGGGCGTATTGCCGAGGTTGCAGCGCGCTTCACGCTGGATGCGATGCCGGGCAAGCAGATGGCGATCGATGCGGATCTGAATGCCGGGATCATTGACGACAAGGAAGCACGCCGCCGCCGCACCGAGATCGCGCAGGAAGCCGAGTTCTACGGCGCGATGGACGGCGCCAGCAAATATGTGCGCGGCGATGCCGTCGCCGGAATTCTCATTCTCTTCATCAACCTGATCGGCGGCATTGCGATCGGCACCATCTGGCATGGCATGGGGATGGCCGATGCGGCCGACAACTACGTGCTGCTGTCGATCGGCGACGGCCTGGTTGCGATGATTCCGGGACTGGTGATTTCGATCGCGGCGGGCCTGATCGTTTCGCGTGTCGGCAAGGACGAGCAGGATCTCGGTGCGCAGATGGCGGGACAGTTGTTCAAGGCGCCGCGTGTGCTCGGCATCACCGCCGCGATCATGGGCGTGCTCGGCGTGATTCCCGGCATGCCCTGGTTCGTGTTCCTGATGTTCGCCGCGATCTTTGGTTACGCGGCTTGGTGGCTCGCGCAGCGCGACCGCCGCGCGCAGGTGCAACTTGCTGCGCAGCCAGCGGCGGCCGAGGCGATGCCATCGCAGGAAGCTAGCTGGGACGACATCGTTCCCGTCGACGTGCTGGGGCTGGAGGTCGGCTATCGGCTGATTCCGCTGGTCGACAAGTCGCAGGACGGCGAACTGCTCAAGCGGATCAAAGCGCTGCGCAAGAAGTTCGCGCAGGAGATCGGCTTTTTGCCGCCACCAGTCCATATCCGCGACAACCTGGACCTGAAGCCGAGCGGCTATCGCGTGCTGCTCAAGGGCGTGGTGATCGGCGAAGGCGAGGGATTCAACGGCATGCTGCTGGCGATCAATCCGGGCGGCGTGACGCAGTCGGTGCCGGGCACGGCGACCCGCGATCCGGCATTCGGCCTGCCGGCGATCTGGATCGAGCCGCGGACGCGCGATGCTGCGCAGGTGCTTGGCTACACCGTGGTCGATTGTTCGACGGTTGTGGCAACCCACCTCAATCACCTGCTGTTGTCGCATGCCGGTCAGCTGCTCGGACGAACCGAGACGCAGGCGCTCATCGATCACGTCGGGAAGCTGATGCCGAAACTGGTGGACGACGTGGTGCCCAAGCTGATTCCGCTGTCGACACTGCAGCGTGTGCTGGCGAATCTGCTCGATGAAGGCGTGCATATCCGCGACCTGCGCACGATCGTCGAGACGCTCGCCGACGTCGCCCAGCGCACCACCGATCCGGCCGAACTCACCTCGCACGTGCGCGCCGCGCTGCGCGCATCGATTGCGCAGACGTTCTTCGGCACGACCAAGGAGTTGTCGGTGATTGCGCTCGATTCCGATCTGGAAAAGGTGCTGGTGCAATCGCTTGGCGGCGCCGCGGCCGATGCCGCGATCGAGCCAGGACTGGTCGATCTGATCCAGCGTGGCGCGGCCGTCGCCGCGCAGCGACAGGAGGACATGGGGCTTGCACCGACGCTGCTCGCGCCCGATCGGCTGCGCGTGCCGTTGGCGCGGCTTCTGAAACGCGCCGCGCCGCGCCTGCGCGTGATCGGACACGCCGAAGTCCCCGAAACCAGCACGATCCGCGTCAGCACCGTGCTGGGTGGTGCGACCTGATCTGCTCCCGACTCCCGACACCCGACTCCCGACCGAGGTTCAACGATGAGCATCAAACGATTCACTGCCGCCAACGCTCGCGATGCGCTGGCCCAGGTCAAGCGTGAACTCGGCGCCGATGCGCTGGTGATCTCCAATCGCTCGCTGACCGGTGGCAGGGTGGAGATCCTCGCGGCCGCGGGCGACGCGATGCACGCGCTGGTCGAAGATGCGCGCCCCGCACGCAAAGCGGCGCGCGAGGCCGAAGCGAGCAGGGCGCCGATGCCGCCGGTGCCGAAAATCGAATCATTCAACGACTTCCTCAAGCGCCAGGGCCAGTCGCGGCCTGCGGCAGCTGCGCGCCTGGCGACTCCGGTGTCGATGACAATCCAGCGTCCGGTCGGCACCGAGATGTATGAGCAGATGGCGCAGGAGACGGCCGAAGGCGCGGCGATCGCCCCAGTCGTACCGCCCGCGGTGTTCCGTCAACGCCCCGTCGCGGATGTCGCGCCGGCCGTGGCCAGCACGCCAATCGCAGCCGTAAGGCAGGAGACCGTGAAGTCCGACATCCGCCTGCTCGAAGAACTGCAGGGAATGCGCGCGCTGCTGCTCGAGCAGATGGCCACGATGTCCTCGGCGACGACCGCGGCCGAATTGCAGAAGCGCAATCCGGTCCAGGTGCGCGTGATGATGCGCCTGCTCTCCGCGGGATTCTCGACCGAGGTCGCACGCCACATCGGCAGCCACATCCCGGCCGACACCGCGCTTGCGGGCAGCGACTGCTGGCTTAACGATGTTCTCGCGCTGAACATTCAATGTGCGGCGGAAGACGACGGCATCATTGAGCGCGGCGGCGTGTTCGCACTGGTCGGCCCGACCGGCGTTGGAAAGACCACCACGGTTGCCAAGCTGGCCGCGCGCTTCGCGGTCCGGCACGGTTCGGCGCAGCTGGGTCTGGTCACGCTCGATGCGTATCGCGTTGGCGCGCACGAGCAACTGCGAACCTATGGCCGCATTCTCGGGGTGCCGGTGCACCTGGCGCAGGACGCGGTGACGCTGGCCGAGGTGCTCGCCGCGATGGGAAACAAGCGGCTGGTGCTGATCGACACCTGCGGCGTCTCCCAGCGTGATGAACGCCTGGCCGAAATGCTCGACATGCTGGCGCAGGCTGGTACGCCACAGCGACCGGTACAGCGCGTGCTGCTGCTCAGTGCAGCATCGCATGCCGAGACGCTCGATGCAGTCGCGCGCGCCTGGCACGCGCGCGCGGCGGGGGGTGCGATTCTGACCAAGCTGGATGAGGCGGCCCGCATCGGAGGCGCGCTGGACACCGTATTGCGCAACAAGCTGGTGCTGCTGGGTGTCACGCATGGCCAACGAGTGCCGGAGGACTGGATGCCTGCCGCCGGCGCGCATCTGGCGGCGCTCGCGCTGCAGCCCGGCGGTGCACCTTTCACTCTCAATGAAGACGAGGCGGCGCTGATGGCAAGCACGCAGCGTGCCGGTGAATCACTCCTTTCCGCCTGAGGCCGCGCATGGATGCCCTGCTGCAATTCTCCACGACCGAGGTCGCCGACCAGGCTGCGGGACTGCGCCGCATGTTCGCCAGGCGCGGCGTGCGCATGCTGCCGGTGCTCGTGCCCGAAACGCACTGCGCCTCACGCGCGGTCTGGCTGACCAAGCTTGCCGAGGGCTTTGCGCGTCACGGCAGCCGCACCCTGGTGGTCGATGCGGCGCGCGTTCAGATCGCCGCCACGGCCGGATTGCGCGCGCGCTTTGATCTGCTGCACGCACTCCGCGGCGAATGCCCATCCGAAGCAGTATTGCTCGATGCCGCGCCCGGGCTTGCCGTGCTGCCGGCGGCGCGCGCTCTGGAACAGGCGGTACAGACGCGCACGCCGCTTGCCGACCTGATCGGCGCCTGTCGCACTGTCGGACGCGGCTTCGACCTCGTGCTGCTCCTGCTGCCCGCAGCTTGCGCTGCGTTACTGCCGTCCGGCGATGTGCTGGTCCCGGTGCAGCCGACGCGCAATGACGTTGCCGCGGCGTTGGCGGAAGTGCGACGCGCCAATGAACTGGCTGACAACCTCGAATTTCGCCTTCTTTTCCTCGGAATCGAAGACGCCGCCGCCTTTACCCTGTGTCGACGAATGACCGCCTCGGCATCACTGTGGTCAACCGCAGCGGTCAGCTTCGGCGGCGCGGCACTTGTCGCGCGCGATCTGGCGCGCGTTGTGCGGACCGTCGGCACCTGGGATCTGGCGCAACTGAAGACGGAAACGGAGAAACTAAGTTGAAGAACGACGCGTTCGTCTACAACGCGCGCGGCACGCTTGACCGGCAGGGCTGGGTCAAGCAGTACGCCCCGCTGGTGCGGCGGCTCGCACATCAGATGATCGCGCGACTTCCGGCCAACGTCGAACTCGACGACATGATCCAGGCCGGCATGATGGGCCTGATGGATGCGGTCGGCCGCTTCGAAGAGTCGCAGGGCGTGGCGTTCGAGGTGTACGCCGCGAGCCGAATCCGCGGTGCGATGCTGGACGAATTGCGTGCCGGTGACTGGCTGCCGCGTTCGGCGCGCAAGAGCCAGCGCGATATCGAAAACGCCGTGCATCGACTGGAAGGGCGGCTGAAGCGCGCACCGAACGAAAGCGAGATCGCGCGCGAACTGGGAATCGCGGTCAGCGAGTACCAGGAAATGCTCAACGACGCGCGTGGCGCGCAGCTCGTGTACCTCGATGACCTGGGCCGCGACGGCGACGGCGAGGACTATCTCGAACGCCATGTGGTCGACGAGGGCGGCGAACCCTCGAGCATCCTGCGCGACAAGCGGTTCCGCGACGCACTGGTTGGTGCGATCGAGGAACTGCCCGAGCGCGAGAAATTACTGATGAGCCTGTATTACGACCAGGACCTGAACCTGAAGGAAATCGGCGCGGTGCTCGGCGTCACCGAATCGCGCGTGTGCCAGTTACACAGCCAGGCGGTGGCGCGGCTGCGCGCGAAGCTCAAGAGCTGGTGATCGGCGGTGCTACGGCGCGCTTATGGCGCGGCAGTCTCACGTGCAATCGCCCCACAACGTCGTCGAAACCGACGGGCGTTCGCGGACAGTCCGGAGGGGTGCTACGCGCGGACGCGCGCGGCGGCGATCGCTGCCCGTGACCCGGCCATTGCGCCATCAGCGGCGTACAGATTGCCGCCGGCTGTATTCAGGAGGACTTCAGCGCGGGCACGATTCATCGACATCCGCACCGCCAGGATGCGGGCGTTGCGTTCATTCAGGTGCTGGGCGGTGCGCAGCACCTTCTCATGCTGGCGGCGCTGTGTTTCGGGCGCATGTTTGAGTTCCGGCGCGAGCCGTGCGAGCACGTCGTTCTTGCGCGCGGCAGCCTCGGACAGCCGCTCCAGGTCCCCGGCGACGAGGGCGTCGCTTTCCTCATGCAGCGAGCGCACGAGCTCGTCAAGCAGAGTCACGGCTGCACTGGAGTCGTCGCGCGCCATCGATTACTTCTTTCCAAGCAGTTCGGCCACGCTGGACAGCAACTTGTCCGCCACCGCTTCGGAATTAACCTGGAAACGCCCGTCGGCAATCGCTTGACGTATCTCGTCGACTTTCTTGGTGTCGAAGTCGGTCTGGCCAAACTGTGTTTCGAGCTGGCTCAGGCGCGAGGCGAGGTCCGAAAGTTGGACTTTCTCGGTTTCGGCCACCGGTTCCTGCGTAGCGGCGGTGCGTGCATCACCCGACGGGACGATCCGGTCAGGGCGCAGCGGCTCGGAGGTGTTTGAAATCTTCATGGTGGCTCCCGGCTATGCAGTGTCTCGCCTATGTGATCGGCCGGATTGCCTGGAACTTTAGGGCAATGTGCATCGGACCGTCCCGCGGAAAAAGCAGGCAGATACCGCCCATTCCTCAGAACAGCACCTCGACCACCCGGCCGGCGCGCGCGGTGCCGGTCAGGATTCTGCCGGATTCAATGCGCACGCGAACCGGCTGTCCATCCTGTGCGGTCGCTAAGGCAGTACCGTCGGTCTGGATCGCGAAGCCGCGTCCCTGGCCAAGCACCTTGACCGGATCGCCCTGGCCGACGACCTGTGGCGCGCGCAGGGCGGCCAGCGGAATCGGCTGGCCGACGCTGATCGGCCGCATCAGCACTCGCTTGTCTAATTGCGACGCGTCGGTCGCTACACCCTGGGTCTCCCGTGACCATTCGACTTCGGTCATATGCAGATCGTCGAGGGCAATCGGCTGCAACGCGGGCAGTGGCCGTGCCGCAACCCACGCGGGCCCGAAGACCTTCACCGTGACGGGTACCAGCACCGACCAGTTGGCCCCGTCGATACAGCGCATGCCGACGTGGGTGCGGCCCCATAGACGCACGCCGCCGGGCAGGAAGGGCTCGGTGCGTGCGCATGGCGCCAGTTGCAGTCCGCTAGGCAGCGCGCCGACCGTGATCTCGAGCCGTACACCGCCGCCGAGTTGGGCGGCCAGCGCCGAGGTTTCGCGCTGTACGAATTGCTGCACTGGATCGGCGGGAGTGGTCTGTGCGCCGGCAAAGGTCGCAACCGCAGCCAAGACGGTGGGAAGCAGGCTTTTCATGACGGCAAGTCTGAATGCACATGCGCGCACCGAAGCGCAAAGAAGGCGCATGCAAGCACGGCTTATCGGCCGATCGTCCTTGCCTCCCACGCGAATAATCGGCAGCCGTGGACAACTCTTTAGGGCGGCAGTCGATGATTGACGGCCTGACCAAGACGCTCGATTTCAACGCCGCCGCGCTGTTGCTGCGCTCGGAACGCGGCCGCGTGCTCGCGGGCAATCTGGCCAATGCCGATACGCCCAATTTCAAGGCGCGCGACTTCAACTTCCAGCAGGCGCTCGAAAGTGCCACCGGTTTGCAGCGAGCGGCCGCGCCAGCGCCGCCGGTGCGCACGAACCCGGGCCACCTGATGCCGAACGGACTCAACAGCAGCGCCGCCGCGCTTCAGTACAGAACGCCGCCGCAGACGGCACTCGACGGCAACACCGTTGATATGGATCTGGAGCGCGCCGCGTTCGCCGACAACACGGTGCGCTACGAGGCGAGCCTGCGCTTTCTCAACGGCCAGATCCGCCTGTTGACGCTCGCGATCAACGGGCAGGGGCAGTGATGAATCAGCGGTCGGCAGTCGGCGGTCGGCAGTTACGGATCAATGATCACGGATCACGGATCACGAGGTAACCCACCATGTCTCTGTTCAAGGTCTTCAACGTATCCGGATCTGCGGTTTCGGCCCAGAGCCAGCGCCTGAACGTGGTGGCGAGCAATCTGGCCAACGCCGACTCGGTCGCCGGACCCGATGGCAAGCCGTACAAGGCGCGCCAGGTGGTGTTCCAGACCCAGATGATCGACGGCGAGCAGACGGCAGCCGGGGTGCGCGTGGCGCAGGTTGCCGAAGACAACACCGCACCGCGCAGGATCCACGACCCCAGCCATCCGCTGGCCGACGAGCAGGGCTTCGTGACGATGAGCAATGTGAACGTCGTCGAGGAGATGGTCAACATGATCTCTGCCTCGCGCAGTTACCAGACCAACATCGATGTGATGAACACCGCGAAGACGCTGCTGCAGAAGACGCTGCAGCTCGGATCGTGACTGGAGGCAGCCTCATGGCCGCATTGAATTCGGTTTCCCAGCAGGACAACTCGGCGCTGATCGCGCAGTTGAACGGCAGGTCGTCCAAGCAGGAAAGCAGCGCGCAAGACATCAACGACCGCTTCCTGAAGCTGCTGATCGCGCAGATGAACAACCAGGATCCGCTGAACCCGCTCGACAACGCGCAGGTGACCACGCAGATGGCGCAGATCAGCACCGTCACCGGCATCAACAACATGTCCGAGACGGTCGGCAAGCTGATGGCGCAGTTTTCCAGCATGCAGACGCTGCAGGCGGCACAGCTGACGGGGCGCAACGTGCTGGTCAGCGGCGACGCGTTGACGGCGGGTGCCGGTCCGGCCACCGGAGGCGTGCAACTGCCGGCGCCCGTGGATCGGCTGGCGATCGAGATTCGCGATGCGAACGGCCAGGTCGTGCGCACGCTCGACCTCGGTGGCCAGGCACAGGGCCTGCAATCGTTCACGTGGGACGGGCTGGACGGCGCCGGAAAAGCAGTGGCGGCAGGTCGCTACACCTTCAGCGCCAAAGCGACCGCCGGCGCGCAGGAATTCAGCGTCGAGACGCTGAGCGCGGCACGCGTGGAAGGCGTGCGCAGCAACGGCGGTGAAATGCAGTTGATCGTGTCGGGGATCGGCCCGGTCGCCTATTCCGACATCAAGCAGATTCTCTGACAGGAGCAACCCATGAGCTTTCAACAAGGTCTTTCGGGACTGAACGTCGCAGCCAAGAATCTCGACGCGATCGGCAACAACATCGCCAACTCGACGACAGTCGGCTACAAGGCCGCGCGCGCTGAGTTCGCGGACGTGTTCGCGGGCGCGGTCGGCGGCTCGGGCGGCACACAAGTGGGTATTGGAGCTGCGGTCGTCGCCGTGCGCCAGCAGTTCTCGCAGGGCAATATCGTCACCACGCAGAACCCGCTCGACGTGGCGATCAACGGCAACGGATTCTTCCGCCTGTCGACCAATGGCACCGTCTCGTACTCGCGCAACGGCCAGTTCTCGCTCGACAAGGACGGCTATCTGGTCACGAACAACGGCGCGCGTCTGACCGGGTTCAGCGCGGATGCCGCGGGCAAGATCATTGCGTCGACGCCGTCGGACCTGAAGGTCACCTTCGCCAACCTGCCGCCGACGGCGACGACCGATGCCCGCGTGGCCATGAACCTGGATTCGCGCGCCACTGTGCCGATCGCCGCCTTCAATGCGACCGATCCCGCGTCCTACAACTCGTCGACCGCAATGACGCTGTACGACTCGCAGGGTAACGCACAGACGCTGACGATGTATTTCCGCAAGACCGCGGCCAACACGTGGGACGTGTACGGCTCTTTGAACGGCACCGCGATCGGCGCCGGTCCGCTCGGTGCCCTGAGTTTCGGCAGCAACGGCGGCCTGGCAGCCGACGCAGTCATTCCGTTGAACATTCCGCTGACCAATGGCGCGGATCCGCTCGCATTCGACCTGACCTTCCCGGCCGGCCAGGCGGTGCAGTTCGGCGTCGACTTCTCGGTCAACCAGTTGCAGCAGGATGGTTTCACAACCGGGCGGCTGTCGGGGTTCTCGATTGGCGACGATGGCGTGATCCTTGGCCGCTACACCAATGGCCAGAGTCGTGCGCAAGGCCAGGTCGTGCTCGCCAACTTCGTCAACTCGCAAGGACTGGCGTCGCAGGGTAACAACCAGTGGGCCGAGACATCGGATTCCGGTCAGCCGGTGGTGGGTCCGCCGGGAGTCGGCAGCCTCGGCAGCGTGCAGTCCGGAGCACTTGAAGAGGCCAACGTCGATATGACGGAGGAGCTGGTGAAGATGATCACCGCGCAGCGCGTGTACCAGGCCAATGCGCAGACGATCCGCACGCAGGACCAGATCCTGCAGACGTTGGTGAACTTGCGCTAAGGCGCAGTGATTCGTGATCCGTGATCTGTGATCCGTTGGATCGCAGCTCACGGCTCAGCGGATCACGCGAAACGGATCACGGATCACGATGGATAAGCTGATCTACACGGCGATGACAGGTGCCAAGCACCTGATGTATCGGCAGGATGCGCTGGCGCAGAACCTTGCAAACGCGAACACCACCGGCTTTCGTGCCGACACGGTCGCGTTTCGCGCGGTGCCGGTGCAGGGTGATACGCCGGGCACGCGTGTGTTCGCGATCGAGACGACAACCGGCGCGGACTTCACGCCCGGGCCGATGACTTCGACCGGACGTTCGCTCGATGTCGCAGTACAGGGGCCGGGCTGGATCGCGGTGCAGGCGACCGACGGCAGCGAGGCGTATACGCGCGCCGGCAATCTGCAGATCGGCGCTGAAGGCACGCTGCAGTTGCCGAATGGCACCCAGGTGCTGGGCGACGGCGGACCGATCACGATTCCATCCAATGCGACGGTATCGATCGCCACCGATGGCACCGTGTCGGCGAAGACGCCCGGAACAGCGGCCATCAGCACGGTCGGGCGCCTGAAGCTTGTCAATCCGCCGGCAGAGGAATTGCAGAAGGGCACTGATGGGTTGTTTCGCCAGAAGAGCGGCGATGCGGCCGACGCCGATCCAGCCGTGCGCATCGCCGAAGGCACGCTCGAAGGAAGCAATGTCAACGTCGTCGAGGCAATGGTCGGGATGATCACCGCGGCGCGCCAGTTTGAATTGCAGATGAAGATGCTCGCGAGTGCCGAGCAGAACGAACAGAAGGCGAACTCGCTCGTCTCGGCGGGCTAATCAAGGAGCAGTCAATGATCCGCTCACTCTGGATATCCAAGACCGGCCTGGACGCGCAGCAGACACAGCTGGACGCGATCTCGAACAATCTTGCCAATGTCGGTACCTCGGGTTTCAAGCGCGCCCGTGTCGCGTTCGAGGACCTGCTGTACCAGAACGTGCGCCAGGCTGGATCGAGTTCTTCGCAGCAGACACAGTTGCCGACCGGGCTTCAGCTCGGCACCGGGGTGCGGCCGACCGCGACGGTGCGCATGCTCACGCAAGGCAACCTGCAACAGACCGGCAACCAGTTCGATCTGGCGGTCAACGGCCAGGGTTTCTTTCAGGTGCAAATGCCCGATGGCAGCACGGCGTACTCGCGCGACGGCTCGTTTCACGTCGACGCGAATGGATCACTGGTCACGTCAAATGGTTTTCCTCTATCGCCTGCGATCACGATTCCAGCGACCGCGCAGAGCGTGACCATCGGCCAGGACGGCACCGTGGGCATCAAGGTGCAAGGCCAGGCGGCGGCGCAGAACGTCGGCACGATCCAATTGGTCAACTTCGTCAATCCCGGCGGCCTCGAGGCGCGCGGGCAGAACCTGTTTCTCGAAACGTCGGCCTCGGGCACGGCGAGTGCGAATACGCCGGGCACCAACGGCCTGGGAACGCTGCAGCAGGGCTACCTCGAGACCAGCAACGTCAATGTGGTCGAGGAACTGGTCTCGATGATCCAGACACAGCGCGCCTATGAGATCAACAGCAAGGCGATCCAGACCTCGGATCAGATGCTGGCGCGCCTGTCGCAGATCTAGGTGACGACGATGCTGCGGACGCTGCTCATTGCCCTTGCGGCAGCGCTGCTCGCCGGCTGCGCGTCGCCGCGCCATCCCGTGTCGGTCGGCATGCAGACGACCGCACGCCCCGAGTTGCCCGCGCAGGCGGCCGGCGTGCCGTCGGGGGCAATCTTCCAGACCGCCGGCTATCGCCCGCTGTTCGAAGATCGCAAGCCGCGCTATATCGGCGACCTGTTGACGATCCAGATCAACGAGCGATTGAACGCGAGCCAGAAAGCCAACTCGAGCAGCGAACGGTCAAGCGAGATTGAGGCGTCGATTCCCGGGGTCAGCGGCGTCTTCGGCCGCAAGCTCAATGGCCTGAACGCCAAGGCATCTTCCAGCAACACGTTCGACGGCAAGGGTGAGACCGCGTCGAGCAATCTGTTCACCGGCGCAATCACGGTGACCGTGATCGAGGTGCTGACCAATGGCAACCTGCGCGTGGCGGGCGAAAAGCAGATTGGCATCCGGCAGAACTCCGAGGTGCTGCGTTTCTCGGGTGTCATCGATCCGGCGCAGATTCAATCGGGCAATGTTGTCAGCTCGACCCAGGTCGCCGATGCGCGGCTCGACTACCGCGGCGGCGGCTATATCGAGGAAGCGCAGATTCAGGGCTGGCTGGCACGGTTCTTCAACTCGTGGATTCCTTTCTGACGATGAGCCGGATGATGAATTCAACACGCAGACACGGAGAGCACGGAGAGGAACACCTGGTGGATTCCTCTGTGTTCTTTGCATCGTTGTGGTTCAAATCGCTCTTCCTCATCGTTGCGCTGCTGGCGATCCCCCCCGTGGAGGCCGAACGGATCAAGGATCTCGCTACCATTCAGGGCGTGCGGCCGAATCAGTTGATCGGCTACGGACTCGTGGTCGGCCTTGACGGCTCGGGGGATCAGACAACCCAGACCCCGTTCACGGTACAGAGCCTGCAGGCGATGCTGACGCAACTCGGCATCACGCTGCCCCCGGGAACCAATCCCCAACTCAAGAACGTAGCGGCCGTAATGGTGACCTCGAACCTGCCCGCGTTTGCCCAGCCGGGACAGCAGGTCGACGTGACGGTGTCCTCGCTCGGCAATGCAAAGAGCCTGCGCGGGGGTACGTTACTGATGACGCCGTTGAAGGGCGCCGACGGCCAGATCTACGCAGTGGCACAGGGCAATGTGCTGGTCGGCGGTGCCGGTGCGCAGCAGGGCGGCTCGAAAGTGCAGATCAATCATCTGAGCGCAGGGCGCGTGCCGAGCGGCGCCACGGTAGAGCGTGCAGTCGTCACCCCGTTTCTGTTGTCCGACCGTTTGCGTCTCGAGCTGAACAGCACGGATTTTTCGACTGCGACGGCGGTTTCGGACGCGATCAACAAACGCTTCGGTGACGCTGCATCAATGGCACTCGACGGCCGGGTGATTGAAGTGCGCGCGCCGGCGACGCCGAATGAACGCGTGCGCTTCATGGCGGAACTCGAAAACCTCGATGTGCAGGCAATCGCACCGATGGCGCGCGTGATCATCAACGCGCGCACCGGATCGATCGTGATGAACCGCACCGTGACGCTCGAGCCGGCCGCTGTCGCACACGGCAATTTGTCGGTGACGATCACCTCCACGCCGGTGATCTCGCAGCCGTCGCCGTTGTCGCAAGGTGGGCAGACCGTGGTGGCCGAGAAGACCGACATCCAGATCAAGCAGGACGGTGGCGGCCTGCTGCGGCTCGAAGGTGGCGCCAATCTGGCCGAAGTGGTGAAAGCCTTGAATGCGCTCGGAGCCAACGCGCAGGATCTGCTGGCGATCCTGCAGGCACTGCGCGCGTCGGGCGCGCTGCGCGCCGAGCTCGAAGTGATCTGATGAACCCGTTGTCGACTGATCCGCTGCTGTCGAAGGCCGCCTCTGAACTGGCCGTCGACGGTCGTGCGCTCGAAAGCCTCAAGCGCGACGCCGCGCGCGATCCGCGCGCGGCGGTCAAGAAGGCCGCGCAACAGTTCGAAGCGCTGTTCATGCAGATGGTGCTCAAAAGCATGCGCGACGCGACGCCGAAGTCCGGCATGCTCGACTCGAGCGCGAACGAGATGTACACCGGCATGCTCGATCAGCAGATCGCCGGCAAGATCGCCGCCAGTGGCACCGGGCTGGCCGACATGCTTGCAAAGCAGCTGACGCGGCATATGAAGCCGTCGGGAGTCGGCGGTCGGGAGTCGGGTGCTTCTGCTGCCTCGGCTGCCGCGCCAACCCGTGGCGAGGGTCCTGTCTCCCAACCTTCCTCTCCCAACGCCCGACACCTGACGCCCGACGCCGGACGTTCTTCTCCCGACTCCCGACTCCCGACTCCCGACTCGCAAAAGCGCGACTTCGTCACGAAGGTGTGGGACCACGCATTGAGCGCAGAGCGGGCGACCGGCGTGCCGGCGAAATTCATCATCGGCCAGGCTGCGCTCGAAACCGGATGGGGAACGCGCGAGATTCGTGGCGCCGATGGCCTGCCGAGTCACAACCTGTTCGGAATCAAGGCGGGCGCGAACTGGAAAGGGAGAACAGTCGACGTGCTGACGACCGAAGTCGAGAACGGCGTGGCGAAGAAGGTGGTCGAGAAGTTCCGCGCCTACAACAACTACAGCGAGTCATTCCGCGACTGGGCGCAGCTGATGGCCGGCAATCCGCGCTATGCCGGCGTGCTGGCAAGCAGCAACGCTGCGGGCTTCGCCGACGGTCTGCAACGGGCCGGCTATGCAACGGACCCCGCCTACGGCGCCAAGCTCGCGCGGGTCATCAACGCAACGCTCGCGTTGCGCCGCTTGGCGTGAACCTCGAGCGGGCACCATCGACGCGAAGCGGTGTGCGGCGCGCAGATACTGAAAGCTCGTGATGCCTTCCTCCCATGATCTTCGTATCCCGGTGCCGAGCGCGTATCGCCCACCCGTGCGGGAGATGGATCTCCGAAGGCACGCTTTTCGCTCAATCAAGTTTCTCGACGCCGTGCCGTAATAGAACGTCAACGAGAGCGTTCGCCCATGTCCACCGGAATCCTGTCCATCGCCAATAGCGCACTCGCGGCGGCCTATACCGCGCTGCGCACGACCGGCAACAACATCGCCAACGCGAACACGCCCGGGTACACGCGGCAGACGGTGGAATTTGTGCCACAGCAGGGCGCATACAGTGGCAGCACGTATCTTGGCCAGGGTGTCGCGGTGGCCGACGTGAAACGGGTCTACAACGCGTTCCTGATTCAGCAAGCCAATCAGGCCACCGCGCTGGCAAGCGCAACGGACGTGCGCTACCAGCAGCTTTCGCAGTTGCAGGCCACCTTCTCGGATTCTTCGAGCGGGGTCGGAGCCACGATCGATCAGTTCTTCCGCGCGATGCAGGAGCTGACGCAGCGGCCGGCCGACCCGTCGGCGCGGCAGGCCCTTCTGTCGGCCGCCAACCAGATGGCGATGCGCTTCAACGACGCCGGCAATCGAATCCAGGAATTCCGCAACACGACCGATCGGCAATTGCAGGCCGAGATCGGCAATGTCAACCGCGCCACCGAGGAAGTCGCGCAACTCAACGACAAGATCACGCTCGCAGTGGGCTCCGGCCTGTCGCCGAATGATCTGCTCGATCAGCGTGACTCCGCGATCCGGCGCCTGAGTGAATCGCTGCAGGTTTCGACCGTGACCCAGAGTGACGGTTCGATCAACCTGTTTCTCGCCAATGGCCAGGCCCTGGTGGTCGGCAATAAGCGCAACCTGATCACGCTGGCGACCGACGCCGCGGATCCACAGGAACTGCGTGTGGCGGTGAACATCGGGAACCAACTGTACGCGATCGATCCGGCCAAAGTGGGCGGCGGCAGGATCGCGGGCCTGCTCCAGTTCCGCACCGAAGACCTGCCCCGGCTTGAAAATGATCTGGGACGGCTCGCGGTGTCGCTGACCGAAACCATCAACGCCCAGCACCGCCTCGGCAATGATCGCAACGGCGTTGCGGGTGGCGACTTCTTCAAGCCACTCGCGGCGACCGCTTATCCGGCGTCCAGCAACGGTAATCTGGCCACTCAGATCGTTGTCTCGTTCGCCGACGCGACGCAACTGCAGGCGAGCGACTACCGTGTTGAGTACAAAAGTGGCCAGTACACGCTCACGCGCATGTCGGACGGCGCGAGCTGGAACTCGGGCACGCCTGGCTTCAGCCAGGACGGCCTGTCAATCTCGCTCACCAACACGCCGCCGGCCGATGGCGACTTGTTCCTGATTCAGCCATTGCGCGGCGCGGGCCGCAATCTGGCGCTCGCGATCACGCAGCCAACGCAAATCGCGGCGGCTCTGCCGATCGCAAGCGCGCTGCCGGCCAGCAATACGGGCACGACCGTCGTCGATGATTTGGCGGTGCTGTCACCGCGCGCGGCAAACCTTGCCGACGCGGCCACGATCACTTTCGGTGCCGGAAACACGTACACGATCACCTCTGGCGTGGTCACGCAGACAGGGACCTTGACCCCGGGCCAACCAATCAGTTTCGACAATCGCTGGACGGTCACGCTGAGCGGAGCGCCGCAGGCGGGCGATGTGGTGAACATCGGCGCCAACTCGGGCGGCATCGGTGACAACCGCAACCTGCTCAAGCTGACGCAACTGCAGAACGCGTCGGCGATCGACGGTGCGCCGCTGTCGGCCGCGTTTGCGACCCTGGTGGCACGAGTCGGTGGCGACGTGCAGAGCGCGCAGCTGGTCGACGCCGCTCAACGCGGGATCCGTGATGGCGCCCTGATTGCAGAGAGCTCTGTTTCGGGGGTGAACCTGGATGAAGAAGCGTCGCGTCTGATCCAGTATCAGCAGCAGTATCAGGCGGCCGCCAAGCTGATTGCGGCCGCGAAGGCGATGTTCGACGACATTCTGTCCATTGGCAGGTGACGATGCTGCGCATTTCAACGTACATGCAGTACCAGGCTGGTGAGCAGGCCATCTCTGCGCGCCAGCGCGAACTGCTCGAGGCGCAGATGCGCGTTTCGTCGGGCAAGCGCATCAGCGTGCCGTCGGATGATCCACTTGGCGCCGCAACGGGCGCCGCGCTGCGCACTGGTTTGTCGCAGCTCGACCAGTTCAGGGGCAATCAGAGCCACGCGCAGTACTTGTTGAACCAGAGCGAGAGCGCGGTGGCCCAGTTCACCGACGCGTTGCAGGAGGCCAAGGACAAACTGCTGGCGGCCGCCAACGGAACGGTGGGTGACGAGCAGCGCCTGATGTATGCCCGCGACCTTGAAGGCATCCTGGCGCGGATGGTCGGACTTGCCAACTCTGCGGACGGTGTCGGCGGCTACCTGTTCGCCGGCGCGCGCGAGGCGGCCGCACCATTCGGGCAGAGCGGCAATGTCGTCACCTTCAGTGGCGACGAAAACGTTCAGCACATCGAGGTCTCAAATAACCGCTACATCCAGGCCAAGCTGACCGGCGACGACGTGTTCCTCAAGCTGCGGCCCGGCAACGGCACCTTCACGACCGCGGCAGCGGCCACCAACACCGGTGCCGGCCGCATCGACGCGGGCGGCATAATCGATCCTTCGCAGATCACCGGCAGCGATTACACGATCGATTTCAACGGTGCGCAGTTCGTCGTCACCCGCGCTAGCGACAATGTGCAGTTCACCTTCGCGCAGGCCAGCGCCGGCGCAACATCACTTCAGTTCGACGGCATGCGGGTTTCGATCAGCGGCACACCGGCCGCCGGCGACCGTTTCACGATCACGCCGGCCGGTTACCAGTCGATTTTCGACACGATGGCGCTGGCAATCGCCGCACTGAAGACGCCGGCGCCAGATGCCGCGGCACGCGCACGCATCGATACGATGCTGGGGGGCGCCGGTGCATCGGTCGATCAGGCAGTCGACCACCTGCTGCTCAAGCGCGCCGAGATCGGCTCATCGCTCGCGGAACTCGACGGTTACCAGAAGCTGAATGAGGACCGTGGCCTCGAGTACCAGGGTCGGCTGTCCGACATCGAGGACGTCGACTACGCCCAGGCCATCACAGAGCTGACGCGGCGTCAGTCGACCTTCGAGGCCGCGATTAAGAGTTATTCGTCGATGTCCAAGCTGTCTCTATTTGACTACTTGTAGACGCGGCGCGAACCGCGCGGCTATTCTTCGTGCGTGCCGGACATCCGGCCCGATGCCAGAATTTCACGAGGTCCGCGGCCGTGCACGTTCCGCAGCCCGCCCAGCTGGAGCCACTGGGCTTTGCCGAGTCCTCATCTGCCGCGTTGCGGCTTGCGCTGGCTTCGTCCAGCGACATGGTCCTCGAGTTGCGCCGCGACGGCACCCTGGCGGATGCCAACCAGAGCGCCTGTGACTGGCTCGGTCTGAGTCGCGGCGAGATCCGCGGACGCACGCTGGCGTCGATTGACGTTGAGGCCACACCTGAGCGGATCGAACACATGTTCGCCGAGCTGGTCGCTGGTCGAAGTTGGCGCGTGGAGGCGCGCTATCGGACCGCCAACGGCGGCGCGCTTCCGGTCGATGTAATCGCGCAGCGGGCAGAAGTCGACGGCCGCGAGTTCTTCTTCCTGTTTGCACGCGAGATTGTCGAGCAAAAAAGGATCGAAGCGGCACTGGCACAAAGTGCGGAGCACTTCCGCTCGCTGTTCGAGGACAGCCCGATTGCCGAGTTGTTGCTCGATACAAACTTCCGGATTGTCCAGGTCAATCGCGCCGCCTGCGCGCTGCTGGGCTATTCAAGTGGTGAACTGATCGGGCGCGACCCCGCGCTGCTCCTGCACCCGGACGAGATTGAAGCCGGCTTGCGTTTGCGCACTCATCTGGCGCGCGGCGCAGTGGTCTCGGCCGAGAGCGACCGTCGCATGGTTCGCAGCGACGGCCGCACGTTGTGGGTGCGCCTGACGGTGCGCGCATGGGCCATAGGCGAGGCAACACGCCGGTACGTGCTCGTGCTCGAGGATTTCTCCGATCGGCGCGCGGCTTCGGATCATCTGGAACAGGCACTGCAGCACAGCCGTATGCTGCTCGAGACCATGTCCGTCGGCGTCGCGCAGGCGCTCGACGGCAAGGTGCTGCTGGCCAATCGCGAGTTTGCACGGCTGTTCGGCTATACGGAGGCGGAAACGCTCGGCTTGCCGCTCGACGAACTGACCCGCGATCGCGCGAACCGTTTGCCGCAGGAGGTGTCGATGCTGCCGGCTGCGCGCGCCGGCGAATCATCGAATGCCGAAGTGGTTCTGTTTCGCAAGGACGGCGCACCGGTGTGGTGCCTGGTGCAGGCGCGGGTCGTCGATGGCGGCGAAACCGAAGGCGCAAGCGCACACGACCTGGGCACCGATGCGATCTACACCTTTCTTGACGTCTCGGAACTGAAGCACCAGCGCGAGGCACTGGGCCGCTCGCTGCTGGAACTGAACGTGGTGCTGGATACGACCGCGGCTGCGGTACTGCATCTGGCCGATGGCCGTGTCGTGCGTGGCAACGCGCAGTCGGCGGCGATCTTCGGCGGCGACGCATCCGGCCCGGTGGGTATGGCCTTCGGCGAACTGTTTGCCGACCCGCCCGCGCCGGGCGAAAACTGGCGCCAGCGCATCGCCGACCCGCAGGCGGCGCAGACATTCGAGGCGCGCATGCGGCGTGCCGACGGCAAGAGTTTCTGGGCACTCGTATCGTTGCGTGCGGTCGATCCGCTGCGGCCAGGAGATGCGCAGATCGCATCCATCCTCGACATCAGCGAGCGGCGCCGGCAGGAAGAAAAACTCCAGTCCCTGGCGTCGGAAACCCAGTTGCTGTTCGACACTGCGGTGGTGGGCCTGTTGTTCGTGCGCGACGGGCGACCCGTGCGCGCCAATGCGGCAATGGAAGAAATGCTCGGCTGCGAGCGCGGTGAGTTCACTCGGGGTGGCGATGTCTTCGCCCATCCGGCCGACAGCCTGCTGATGTCGAGCCTGGCGGAGCACTACGGCGAAATCGATCAGCGTGGCGCATGCGACTTCGAGATGCGACTGTATCGTCGCCGCGGCAGCCCGGGCTGGGTCGCAGTACAGGGCCGCGCGGTCGATACGCGCACGGAGGGTGCCGGCTACATCTTCGCGTTCGTCGATATCGACGCACGCAAGCGCTCGGAGGCCGAACTGCGCGACGCGCTGGCCGAACTGCAGCGCATCTTCGACAACGCACTGGTCGGTGTGGCCTACGCGGCCAACGACATGCTGGTGAAGGTCAACGCCGCGACGGTGCAGATGTTCGGCTATCGCATTGATGAACTGAAGCAGTTGAACATCGGCGCGCTGTTCGCCGACGCTGCTGAATGGGACGACGCTCGCGCACGGGCCGCTGCGGCCGGTGAGGTCAATTTCGAGCGGCAGCTGAAGCGAGCCGACGGTTCCACGTTCTGGGGCGCCGGCAATGTGCGCCTGCTCGACACCGGCGCGCCGGAGCGCGGAATGATTGTTGCGCTGATGAATGTCGACGCACGCAAGCGGTCCGAGGATGAATTGCGGCGCGTGCGCAACTATCTGGACCTGATCGTCGAAAGCCTTCCGGTGCTGGTATCGGTGCGCGAGGCTGACAGCGGCCGCTTCATCAGTCTTAATCGTGCCGGCGAGGCGATCACCGGTCTTTCGCGCGACAGCGTGATCGGCCGCACGTGGCACGATCTGTACGGCGCTGCGCTGGCAGAAAACTTCGCGCAGCTCGACCGCGCGGCATTGGACGGCGATCACCTGATCGATCGTGCGCGCGACGTTCTGCCGCGCGCCGATGGTCGCACGCTGACCGTGCACCAGCGCGTGATGCCCCTGTACGAGGACGGCGCGGACGACGTTGAGGGCCGTGCGCCGGGACAGCGTGCACAGTACGTGATGTCGATCATCGACGATCTGACCGATACCGTGCGCGCCGAAGCGGCGCTGCGCGAGACCGACGCGCGTTTCCGGCAACTGGCCGAGAACATCGACCAGATGGTGTTCATCGCGACCGACGACTTCGCGCGCGTGCTGTACGTCAGTCCGCGCTACACCGCGCTGGTTGGAGCGCCGGCAGCCGAGGCGCTGGATGACGTGCGCAACTTCTACCAGCACGTTCAGCCGGCCGATGTGCCTGAACTGACCCGGCGCCTGCCGCACCTGATCGCGTCGATGCGGCGCGGGCGCCGTGCCGAGGTCACGCTGCGCGTCGACCATCCTGCGCAGGGCACGCGCACGCTGCATGTGCGGTTGAGCCCGGTGCGGATGTTCGACGGTTCGATCCGCGTGTTCGGCATCGCCGAGGACATTACATTGCGGATGGCGGCGGAAGCGAAACGGCTCGATGAAGCGGTCAAGCAGCGCGACCTGCTGGTGCGCGAGGTCCATCACCGCATCAAGAACAACCTTCAGGGAGTTGCCGGCCTGCTGCAGCATCAGGCGAATGCCAAGCCGGAGCTGGCCGAGACCCTCAACGAGATTGCCGGCCAGATCCAGGCGATCGCCCAAGTGCATGGATTGCAGCTGCGCGCGACGGGAACGCTGCCGATGCTGGGCGTGGTGCAGGGAATCTTCAGCAATCTCGGCGGTATGTTCGGTGCCGCGGTGAACTTCGAATCGCCTGCGCCGGTGCTGTGGCGCTGGGGCCTGCCCGAGCATGAGGCGGTGCCGCTGGCGCTGGTGATCAATGAGCTCGGAACCAATGCGATCAAATACCGCACCAGTCGTGACCAGGGTATCGCAGTGCGCCTGCTGCCACGTGCGGACGGGATCGAACTTCGCATTGAAAACAGCGGCCATCTGGCCGAAGGCTTCGATCTGGCACGCATCACCTCGGGCGTATCGGGGCTCGGCCTGGTGAAGGCGCTGCTGCCGCGGCGTGGTGCGCGGCTGTCGATCGAGCAACTGGGACCGATCGTGATCTCGCGCCTCGTGCTGAGTACGCCGGCCATCCGCGAGGAACCGGCGTGAGGCCGGCATCGCATCCATAATGCGCGTATGGAAGTCAAACCGCTGATCCTCGTCGTTGACGACGACCGCCTCGTTCTGGCCACGGTGGTGGCGGGCCTGAAGCAATCCGGGTTCGACGTGATCGAAGCCGACAACGGCGATGATGCGATCCTGCTCGCGCGCAGGCACAAGCCGCGCCTGGCGATTCTCGATATGCGGATGCAGGGCAAGTCGGGCATGGATGTGGCGCGTTATCTGGCCGCCAATACCAGCACCGGATTCATCTTTCTTTCCGCGTTCGGCGACCGCGACATCATCGAGGAAGCGATGCGGCTGGGCGCGCTTGGCTACCTGGTCAAACCGCTCGACGTCAACCAGATCGTGCCCGCGGTGAATGCGGCGTTGCTGCGACTCGAAGAACGCCCCACAGCGCCGCCGACACCTCACGCGCCTGCGGCGTTGCCGACGGGCGCACCCACGCTGCGCGATCAGAGCGTGGCCGTCGGCATCCTGATGGAGCGTCTGCGTCTTGACTACGCGCATGCGCTCGATGTGCTGCGGGCACAGGCGCGGGCCGAAGGCCGCGACGTTGAAGAGCTCGCCTCCACCATGGTCGATGCGGCCAATCGGCTGAACTCGGTGCCGCGCTGACCGCGGTCGGCCGGCCGATCGCCGATGAAGGTCGCAAACGATATCCGCCGGCTCGGCTTCCGGCGCTGGTACGAGCGCCAGCTGATCGAGAGCCATGTCTACCTGGTCGCTGCGTTCTTCGGCCTGATCATGCTGTTGTCCGGGATCGAGGTGCTCGACTTCGCCCGCCGCTCGCCGGTCTTCTACTTTTTCGTCGTTGTGATTGCCGCAGCCGCCGGCACTGGCATGTTTGTCGCATGGAAGCGCTTCACGGTGTTGCTGTCGCGCGCCGAGCAGTTCGCCAGCGGCGCGGAGTGCCCGTCATGTCACGCGTGGGGCAAATTCACGGTGCTGTCAGCAGAAGCCGAAGCCGTCGACGATCCACCCGAGGCAGGGCGACCGCACTGGATGCGGGTGAAATGTTCGAAGTGCGGGTCGGATTGGAAGTTGGGATGAACGGACAGTGGATTTGCTCATCGCCATGGGCAAGATCGCGCTCTGTGCTGTCTTCTGCGTGCCGGGGATTGCCTGGCGGCAACCTTCTCTCTTTGGCGAAGCAAAGAAAGTAACGGCCACGCGGCCCGAGCGTCGGTGCGTTGCATAGCAAAGCAAACGCTGCGCAGACCGTTACTTCTGCTCCCACAGCGTGAAGTAAAACGTCGCGCCTTTGCCGGGCTCCGATTCCGCCCAGATTCTTCCGCCGTGCTTGCGTACGATCCGCTGCACCGTGGCCAGTCCGACGCCGGTGCCAGGAAATTCGTTCTGCGAATGGAAACGCTGGAACAAGCCGAAGATCTTGTCGGCAAAACGCATGTCGAATCCGGCGCCGTTGTCACGCACGAAGAAGGCGCGCCGACCCTGGGTATCGACCGCGCCGAATTCGATTCGCGCCGCCGGCGTCCTGCCGGTGAACTTCTCGGCGTTGGATAACAGGTTCTGCAGTACGAGCCTCAGCAGCGTGTGGTCGCCTTCGACGACCAGCCCGTCGGCGATCACCACGGCGACGTTGCGGGGGCCCTCGCGCACATCGCGCTGCGCTGCAAGCTCTTCAAACAAGCCGCGCGCCAGTTGCGACAGGTCGACGCGCTCGCGCTCCAGCTCGCGACTGGTCGTGCGTGACATCTCGAGCAGCGTGTCGATCATCGAGTTCATGCGGCTGCCGGCGGCGATGATCCGCCGCACGTGTTCGCGTCCCAGATCGTCGAGGCGCTTGCCGTAGTCCTCCAGCACGATATTGGCGAAGCCATCGACCACCCGCAGCGGTGCGCGCAGATCGTGCGAGACCGAATGCGCAAAGCTGTCGAGATCCTTGACCGCGAACTCGAACTGGCGACTGCGTTCTGCTGCATCGGCCTGCAGGCGGGTGATCAGCTCGGCCTGCTCCTGATTCGGCGCACGCATCGTTGCGAGCGTGGCGGTCACCTCGCGCGCAACACCGACGTAGCCGCCAAAGCCCGCGGCCGCGGATTGAAGTGGCGTGCCGCTCAGCGCGAATCTATGCGGCTTGCCGTTCACGCGCACATCGAGCAGTTGATCGAAGAAGGGCGCGCGTGCTTCGATCGCCTGCGCGATTGACGGCGGCACTTCGATCTGCTCGTCAATCTCCCATGGTGCGCGGCCGATCAGGCGCAGGGGGTCGATGACCGAATTCGCTCGCTGGCCGGGGCCGACCTCGATCACCTTGATGGCGGTGTCGGTGCGCCACCACCAGTCGGCCGACGCGGCCAGCGTGCGGCGCAGGGTGCCGAGTTCGCGCTGGCCCTGCGCGCGCTGTAACACCAGGACCGCACCGAGCGCGATCAGCGCACCGACGCCGACGGCGCCAAGCAGCGCCAATGGCTCGACCGCAGCCGGGCCGGCCCACGCCGGAGGGCTCGCGATACCGATCGCGGTGGCGACCGCACAGCGGTGATCGAAACACCGCCTGAAGGCCAGTTGGCATCGAAACGCGCGCACGGGGCGATTGTGCCAGCGACGCCAAGGTAGCGGATGGCGAATCCCGGCAGACGTGGAAAAGACGGGTCCTGGCGCCTCTTTTCGCGCGGAACGGATGGGTCAAGTTGCATCACCGTGTGCCGAATTCAGGAACAGGTGCCGACCGCGCGACCTGCGGTCGGCAATCTCCCTGCGTCCGCAAATGAAGGCTCAAACGAACACCGATTCCTCCCTGTCCGCCGCCGACGATGCAGCGAGACCGTCGCATCGACGCCGATCGGGAAGGGGACGCGGACTTCTGCGTTGGTTGCGCGAACCATCATTGGCGCGCCTGGTAACGGCCACCCTGGCCTCGGTCGCGATCGCTGCGGCGTTGGTGGGGTTCGCACTGGCCACCGGGCGAGCCGCGAACCCGCACGGCGCGGCCGGAGGCTCGATCGTCGCGGCCCTCGTCGCGTTGATTGCCGCGCTTGCTATTGCGGCCGCGGCCGGACTGTATCTGGGCCGGCACCTGCTGACACCGATTGAGCAACTGACGGAACGGGCCAGGACGCTTTCGCGGCGCTTTGCAGGACATGCAGCGCCACGACGCGGTACCGAGCTCGACGCGCTGGTCGCGAGCTATGACGCGATGACCGAGGCCGTGACGGCGCGCGCGAAACACCTGCAGGAGGCGCATGCCGTCGAACTGCAGAACGGTCTGGAGCTGCAGCGGCAGTACGCGTTGATGCGGCTGTTGCGCGGACTGGCAGCATCGGCCAACGAAACGCGCGACGTCGAGGAAGCACTGCAGCGCGCGCTGCACGAGATTGGCGATTACCTGGACTGGCCGATCGGACGGGTCGCGATCCTGGTCGAGGCCGACGCGGCAGGCGAACAGCGGTCGTTCTGGTACGTACGCGACGAGCAGCGCTATGCACAATTCGTCGCGACCACGGGTCGGTTGCCGGTGGCGCGCGCATCGACCCAATTGATCGGGCGTGCGTATGTCACCGGCCGGCCGCAGTGGGTCGACGATCTGTCGGTCCTCACCGAATGGAACCGACGCGAGATCGCGCTGGCGGCTGGGCTGCAGACCGGAATCGTGGTTCCAGTGGTAGCGCAGGGTCATGTCACTGCGTTCATCGAATTCTTCTGCGAGCAGCGAATCGAAACGACGCCGGCCGGCAATGAACTGCTCGAGACGATCGCCGCTGAGCTGGCGCGGATCGCCGAACGGCACCGCGCCGAACGCGAGCTGCAATCGCGCGCGCATGAATCGCGCCGCCTGGCCCTGGTCGCAGCGAACACCGCAAGCCTTGTGCTGGTAACAGATCCGGCCCATCGAATCGAATGGGTCAACTCCAGTTTCACGCGGACCAGCGGCTATGCGCTGGCAGACATCATCGGTCGACGCGCGGACGAGCTGCTGCGCGGGCCGGACACCGACCCGGTGGCTGCGGCGCGCCTTGACGAGGCGATGCGCGCCGGAGTCAGCGTGCGCGGCATTGAAATCCTCAACTATGCAAGTGACAGCGCGCCGTATTGGGTTGAGACCGAGATCCAGCCGGTTTTCAACTCGGGCGGCGTGCTGACGAACTTTGTCGTGATCGAAAACGAAATCACCGGACGAAAGCGCGCCGAGGCCGAACTGCGCGCCAGCGAAGAGCATTTCCGTGCGCTGTTCGACGAATCGCCGGTCGCCTGTGTTATCCAGGACTCGGAGTTTCGGATTCTGAGAACCAATACCGCGTTCACCCGGCTGCTCGGATACAGCGCGGACGAGATCAGGGGCGTCGACGCGGTCAAGTTGGCGCACCCGGACGATGTTCAAGCGATGCTGGCAGCGCGCACGGCATCGCTGGGCGATAGCAGCAACGGACCGCAGGTGTTCGAGCGCCGTTTTCTGCGGCGTGATGGCGAAATCGTCTGGACGCGAGTGCAGGTGATCCGATTCGTCGATCGTGGCGGCGGGGTGGCGCGGCTGTGCGTCCTGCAGGACATCACCGCCGCACTCAGTCACGAGCAGGCCCTGCGCGATGCCAAGGAGGTCGCTGAGTCAGCCAGCCGTGCCAAGTCGCAGTTTCTCGCCAACATGAGCCATGAGATCCGCACGCCGATGAACGGGGTGCTGGGCATGACCGAGCTGTTGCTGGGAACGCATCTGAGTCCCAAGCAGCGCCGCTTCGCCGAGGCGGTGTATCGCTCCGGCGAATCGCTGCTCGAGATCATCAACGATGTCCTCGATTTCTCAAAGATCGAGGCCGGCAAACTCGAACTCGAGCGGGTCGACTTCAACCTGCGCACGCTGGTCGAAGACGTGTTCGAGCTACTGGCGCCGCGTGCGCACGAAAAGCGTCTCGAGCTCGCCTGCCGGATCAGGCCCGAGGTGCCAGCCATCGTGGTCGGAGACCCGACGCGCCTGCGCCAGATACTGACGAATTTGGTCGGCAATGCGATCAAGTTCACCGAGCAGGGCGAAGTCGTCGTGACCGTGGCCGCGTCACCGGACGGTGCACGGCAGCGCATTCACTTCGAGGTGCGCGACAGCGGCATCGGCATGCGACCCGAAGCAGTGGCGAAGCTGTTCGCCGTCTTCATGCAGGCCGACCAGACCATGTCGCGCCGCTATGGCGGAACCGGACTGGGTCTGGCGATCAGCCGCCAGCTGGTCGAGATGATGGGCGGATCGATCAATGTCGAAAGCAAAGTCGGCGAAGGATCGGTTTTCCGTTTCGACACCGTGATGGCGAGCGGCAGCCCGAGCGCGATCAATGTGCCGCTGCCAACCGATCGGCTGCAAGGCAAGCGCGTGATCCTGGCCGAGGACAACCCGACCAATCGCAGCATCGTGCAGGCCCAATTGCAGACCTTCGGCATGCAGGTGGCGACCGCGGAGAACGGGGCGCAGGCGCTGGAACTGCTGCGCGCCGCCGCGCGCTCGGCGACTGCGTTCGACGTCGCTGTCATCGATATGAAGATGCCGGTGATGGACGGGCTGACGCTGGCAACCGAGCTGCGGCGCGACCCGCAACTGGCGGGGACGCGCCTTGTAATGCTGACCTCGCTGGCCGACGGCGAAGAGACGCGGCTTGCGCACGCCGCCGGCATCGAGGTGCATCTGGCCAAGCCGGTGCGACAACAGGAATTGATCAACGCGCTGGCCTCCGTGCTCGGTTCGCGTCCGGCGGAGGATGCCGCGCGCGCCGCGGGTCAGCGGTTCAACGGCCTGGCGGTTCTGCTGGCCGAAGACAACCCGATCAATCAGGAAGTCACGCGCGTGATGCTCGAGGAGATCGGCTGCGACGTACATATCGCCGAGAACGGACGCCTAGCACTGGAAGCCCTGAGCCTGCGCCGCTACGACCTGGTGCTGATGGACTGTCAGATGCCGGAAGTCGATGGCTTCGAGGCGCTGCGCCGATTGCGCGACGATATGACGCGCGCCTTTGCCACCGCGCGCGATGTTCCGGTGGTGGCGCTGACCGCCAACGCCCTGGCCGGTGATGCCGAGCGCTGCCTCGCCGCCGGTTTCAGCGACTATCTCGCCAAGCCGTTCAAGCAGCAACAGTTGTTCGACCTGGTTCAGCGGTGGGCGGTCAATCGGGGCATGGCCCGCGTCGCGCGCGCCTCGCACTCCGCCGAGAAGGCCGGTGTGGAGCACGCCGCAGACAGGCCGCAGCCGGCAAGCCCAGTTGCCGCGGCCGTTGCAACGGACGCTGCAGGAGCAGACGCGCTCGACATGGCAGTGATCGAGCGGATCCGTCAGATGGAAAGCCGTGGCGCGGCACGCCTGCTTGAGCGGCTGATCGCGACCTACCAGACGACGGCCACCCGGCTCGTCGCTGACGGTACCGCAGCACTGGCACTGGACGACGGTGCCGGCCTGCGCCATGCCGCGCACACCTTGAAATCGTCCAGTGCCAATGTCGGTGCGGTCGGACTGGCGCGACAAAGCGGCGACGTCGAGGCACTGGCGCGCAGCGGGCAGCTGGCTCGTGCCAAAGAACAGTGGCCACAGGTGCAACGCGAACTCGAACGAGTGTTGCGCGCGCTCCAGGATCTGGGCTGCGGGATTACGGTCGGATAACACGGTCAGATGCAAATCACGATGAAGCTTGAAGATATCGAACCGACTCAACCGGCCGCAAACGGCGGCGGAGATTGCGTGCTGCTCGTCGACGACGATCCAGTCGCACGGCTGTTGACCGCCTCGGCGCTGGCCGAACGCAACTGGCGCGTGATCGAAGCCGAGGGTGGCGCCCAGGCACTGGAGTTGTTTGCGCTTCACGTGCCCGATGTGGTGGTGCTCGATGCGCTGATGCCCGATATAGACGGATTTGTCGCCTGCGAACGCCTGCGCCGCCTGCCAGCAGGCGAACATGTGCCCGTGCTGATGCTCACCGGGCTGGACGACGAGATGTCGATCGCGCGTGCCTACGAAGTCGGCGCGACCGACTTCTTCGTCAAGACGAATAGCCAGTGGACGCTCTTGTCGGAACGCCTGCGCTACATGCTGCGCTCGGCCCGTATGCGCGATGCGCTGGCGGAGAGCCAGGCCAAGCTCACCAAGGCCCAGCGGATCGCCCGATTGGGAAGCTGGGAATGGGACATCGAGAAGCGCTGGGTGAAAGTCTCGGAAGAATGCTTTGCAATCTCGGGACTGGTGCGGCAGGAAGAGGGTCTGGCCGACTGGTTTGTCTGGACACGCCTGCTTGACGATGACCGGCCACGTGTTGAAGCACTGGTGCGCGATGCGATGGTGCGTGGAACTCAGGTTCAATTCGAATGCCGCCTGGTGCGGCCGAACGGCCAGGTTCGAACCGTGCACATCGAGGCGGAGATCGGCCGCGACGATGCGGAACGCGCGATTGCGATGCACGGCGTGCTCCAGGACATCACCGAACGCAAGCAGGCGGAGGATCAGATCCGCCAGCTTGCCAACTACGACAGCCTCACGGCGCTGCCGAACCGGCGCTTCTTTCGAGACCAGTTCGCGGCCAGCCTGGAGCGCGCGCGCATGCAGGGCACGCAGGTGGCGGTGCTGTTCATCGATATCGATCGGTTCAAGCAGATCAATGACACACTGGGACATCATGTCGGCGATCAGCTGCTGCGCGAAGTCGCGAAGCGTCTGCATCTGACGGTGCGCGAGACCGACACGGTGGCGCGGGTCGAAGACGGTGCGCCGGTGCTTCCCGATACGTTGCGCGGCATCGCGGGCAGTGTCGCGCGGCTCGGCGGTGATGAGTTCACGATACTGCTTGCCGACCTGACCGATGGCGAGGTTGTTACTCGGGTGGCGCAGCGATTGCTGGAAACGCTGCGCGCGCCGATCTCGTGCGGCGGCCAGGAAGTCTTTGCCACAGCGTCGATCGGCGTCGCGGTCTATCCAAGCGATGGCAATGACGTCGAGACGTTGGTGCGCAAGGCCGACATCGCCATGTATGCGGTCAAAGACAACGGTCGCAACGGCTGGCTGAAGTTCGACGCTGCGATGAACACGGCGACCGCAGACCGCTGGCGACTCGAAACCGCCTTGCATCGCGCGCTGGAGCGCCAGGAACTGGTGTTGCATTACCAGCCAAAGATCGACGTGTCATCGGGTCGCATCGTGGGGGCCGAGGCGTTGATGCGCTGGCAGCGCGACGATCAGCTCGTGCCGCCGGCGGAGTTCATCACGGTGGCCGAGGAAACCGGTTTGATCGTGCCGATCACCGAATGGGCGATTGGCGAAGCGTGCCGGCAGGTCTTGGCATGGCAAAGTGCCGGACTGGGCGACGTGCCGGTATCGGTCAACGTGTCGAGCCGTCACCTGCAACGCGCCAGCCTGGTCGCGCCGATCCAATCGGCGCTGTCTGCGACCGCGCTATCGCCTTCTCTGCTGGAGCTCGAGCTGACGGAGTCGGTGCTGATGCGCAACCTCGATTCCGCCCTCACGCTGCTGCAGGCGTTGAAGGACATCGGCGTTTCGATTTCGATCGATGACTTCGGCACGGGCTATTCGTCCTTGTCATACCTGAAGCGTCTGCCGATCGACACGCTGAAGATTGATCGCTCGTTCGTGCGCGATCTCGAATCGAGTCAGGACAACGCAGCGATTGTCGCTGCGATCATCGCGATGGGCCGCAGCCTGCGATTGCGTGTTGTGGCCGAAGGTGTCGAGTCGCAAGGGCAGATGACACGGTTGTTCGAACAAGGCTGCGAACTGCATCAAGGCTGGCTGTTCGCCAAGGCGCTGACGCCGGACGATTTCGTCAAATTGATGCGTGCGCCGCCACCATCGCATTGGCGTGCCACGTCCAGCGGCGCTGAGAGCGAAAGCGACGCGGCGATGGGCACGGCGCAAAGGCACGACGGACTCACGCCAGGCGTGATCGCCGGTTCAATCGGAGGCCTCGCATGAACCTCAGTGACGCGCCCCAGGCCGGGATCAACGCAGCCGACGCGGCACGCCGCACATTGAAGCTGCTGGCCGAGCGCCGGCAGATTCCGACTCCCGAATCCTTTGCCGCCGCCTACCAGGAAGCGACCGGTCGGCGGGCGGGTGCCACGCCGGCATTGGTCATCCGCGATGTGCTGCGTGACCTTGTCCGTACGAGCCGTGTCTCGGCACAGGAGGCCGGCGCTATCCTGCAGCGCGCGAAGGACAATGACTGGCATGCCGTGCATGACGCGCTCTCGCAAGCGCTCGAACTCAGTGGCGGAACGGTGGGAGGCAGCTGGCCGGTGACGGCGCTGAATCTCCTGAAGCAGGCCGACGGGCTTCATCCGAACTGGACCCGCGCGCGCAAGCTCGATGCGGTGACGCGGGTCATCGATGCGGCGGCGGACAAGCCGGACATAGCGCTTGAACGACTGACCAAGCTGATTGATTCATGGGGCCCGGCACTGGTGATCGCCAGGCCGCCGGAAGTCACGACCGAGACGCCGGTCGCGGCGGTCGTTACGTCTGCCGTTCGCCCGGCAGTGACGCGCTACGTCGACGCGGCGGCGGAGGATCAACTGAAGGATGCGCGTGCGGCGGCGGACGCCTGGCAACAGGTTGCACAGCGCGCGTTGCGCCTGCTCCAGCAATCGTGCGGCGACGGCACGCCGGCGGCGGCCAAATTGCGCGACTACGCGAAGCAGCATGTGAAGGTCACGGGCGACGAGGCCAGCAAGCTGGTGCCGCGATTCATCGACGTCGTCGCTTTGGTTGAACGCCGGGTTGACGAGCAGAACAAGATCAGGGCCTCACTGGCCCGCATGCTTGGCCTGCTGTGCGACAACATGCGCAGCCTGACGCCGGAGGAGACCTGGCTCGCCGGGCAACTGGAGCCGATCCGTGCGCTGCTGGGAGGGCCGCTGTCGGCCGAGGACCTGTCGAACGCCGAGCACACGCTGGCGATGGTCATTGAGCGGCAGACCCATGCCCACCGCAGCCTGCAGGACGCCAAGGTTGCGCTGAAGGAAATGCTCGCCACGCTGATTGAGCGTATCGGTTCGATGGGGGATTCGACCGGCAGGTTCTATCAACAGGTCGGCGACTATCAGAGCCGGCTCGAGGGGGCGAATGATTTCGAAACACTCTCGGGTGTGATTCGCGGCCTGTTGAGCGACACCCAGGTGATGCGCATCAGCATTCAGTCTTCCCGCGACGAACTCCTCGAAGCGCGGCGCAAGGTTGAAACCTATGAGGCGCGCGTGCGCGAACTCGAGCGCGAACTGACGCAGGTCGCGAACCTGGTCCAGAAGGACCCGCTGACGCAGGCGCTGAACCGGCGCGGACTGGACGAGGCGTTCAGGGTCGAATCGGCGCGGGCCCGACGCTACGGTTCAGAGATCTCCTTTCTGCTCATCGACGTCGATGATTTCAAGAAGGTAAACGACTCGCTGGGTCATCTCGGCGGCGACCGCGCGCTGGTTCATCTGGCGCAGACCCTGTACGCCACGCTGCGACCCACTGACCTGCTGGTGCGACTCGGCGGCGAGGAGTTCGGGGTACTGCTGCCGTCGACGGCGCTGGCCGAAGCACTGCTCGTGGCCGAGCGACTGCAGCGCGAACTGGCGCGGCGCACGCTCGAGTACGAGGGCCGGCTGTGCCCATTGACGTTTTCCGGCGGCGTGGCGCAGTGGCGCGCCACCGAGTCTCTCGAGCAATGGATCGAGCGCGCCGATGCGGCAATGTATCGAGCCAAGCGGGCCGGGAAGAATCGGATCGAGCAGGCGCAGTAGCAGTCAAACGCGGATCTGCCGCGGGATGCCGTTCTTGCGCTTTTCGATCCGCCGAACCGCGCGCCCGCTACTCGACCAGCCCGTTCTTGATCGCGTAATGCGTCAGCTCGGCGTTGTTGTTCATTCCCATTTTCTCGAGAATCCTGGCGCGATAGACGCTGACGGTCTTCGGGCTGAGCGCGAGCGCTTCGGCGATATCGGACAGGCGCTTGCCCGATGCGATCAGCTTGAGGGTTTGGAACTCGCGATCGCTCAGCTTTTCATGTGGCGCACTGCTGTCCGGCGCGTGCAGGTTCTCGATCAGGGCGTGCGCGATTTCGGGGGTGACGAACTTGCGGCCCGCGATCACCTGGTTGACGGCTTCGATCAGTTTCTCTGGCGCACTCGCCTTGTTCAGATAGCCGGCGGCGCCGGCACGGAAAGCGCGCACGGCGTACTGGTCCTCCGGATACATGCTGACGATCAGCACGCGCAGTTTCGGCATTTCCTCGTGCAGCGTCTTGAGGATGTCGATCCCGTTCTTGCCCGGCAGGCCGATGTCCATCACCAGCAGATCGATTTCAGGGTGCACACGCATTGCGGTGCGTAGTTCACTGTAATCGCCTGCTTCAGCAATCACCTTGATGTCCGGATGCTCCGACAGTATCTGCACGATCCCGCGCCGGACGATGGCGTGATCATCGACGACGATTGCGCGGATCACCATTTTCAGCGCGGATCCGTCAAGCGAGGGGCGGTGCTATGGCCGCGCGGCACACAGAACATGACGGTCGTGCCGCGTCCGGGCGCACTGTCGATCTCGGCCCACCCGCCAAGCGAGCGCGCACGTTCGATCAGGCCGCGCAGGCCGAATCCCGGCGTGGCCGAAAGCAAACGCGGATCAAATCCGGCGCCGTCGTCGGCGATCTCGAGCGTCACGTCCTGCAGCGCCTCGAACAGTGTGATGTTGACCTGCTTCGCGGCGGCGTGTCTGGCTACGTTGTTCAGCGACTCCTGTGCGACGCGATACAGCGCCGTGGCATGCGTAACTGGCAAATCGATTTCTTCACGGTTGGACTCGAAGCGGACTCGGACGCCGTCACGCGCGCCGAAGCCCTTCACCAGCCAGTCGAGCGCAGCGACCAGTCCGGCATCGAGCACCGGCGGACGCAGGTCATGCTGGATCCGATGGCTGGCAGTGACCGCGTCCGCAATCAGATCCTGCATCGACTGCAGGCGCGCGCTGGCGGTGCCTCCCGCAAACTCGCGCGCGAGCTTGGCGAGCTCGAACTTCAAGGCGGTCAGCGTGGCACCGATGTCATCGTGAATCTCGCGTGCGATTGTGCGCCGTTCCTCTTCTCTGACGTTCTCGAGGTGAGCGGTCAGCTGCTGGAGTCGCAGCGACTGCGCGCGCCGTTCGCGGCGCGCGGCGGCGGCCTCCAGGCTCTTCTTCAGTGCTGATCCAAGCCGAAACAGGCGCGTTTTCAGAATGAAATCGTCGGCGCCCGCGTGGAGTGCGGCGACCGCGAGGTCCTCCGACATTTCGCCCGAAACGACGAGCACCGGCAGATCGTGGTCGATTTCCTTGGCCACGGTGAGTGCAGCAAACGAGTCAAAGCGCGGCATGTTGTGGTCGGTGATCACCGCATCGATCGGTCCGCGCGCGAACGCCTCGCGCATGCCGCCTTCGTCCTCGACGCGCTGCGCGCGCACCGCACGCCCCGCCAGGACCGGATCGCGGATCAATGTGGCGAGCACAAGCTCGAAATCGAGTTCGGAGTCCTCGACTACCAACAGGCGCAGCGGCGCAGGTTCTTCCGTATTGCTCATGAGTGCCGCGATTCTCGCCGATTCATCTGCGAAGAGGCAGGCCGCGCGCGCCTGCATGCACTCGCAACGCCGGGAATTCGGTCTCGTCCTCCGGCCGATCTCCGTCGCGCCGCCCGCGCGGGCAGGCGTCAGCCATTTTGGGGTTCTTGATGGACGGCATTGCAGCGAGCGATGCATCCGCGTTCAGTGCGAAGGGGCTCGAGCTCTCCGCTGCTGGCTTGTCGACGCATGGAAGCCAATTGCTCGGGATTTGCCGCCGGCGGCGCTGCGCACGGCTTTACCCCTGGACCGAGCTGAGTTTGCTGGATGGGAGTCGACGAAGTTGGGTATGGCGAAGGAGCGCTCCCGGCGCGCGACCTCTCCACGCTGGGGTTGAGTCACTTTCGGCCTGCATAAAGGGGCCAGAGTTGCGAACGCTCGCGGTGGCGGCCCGCCGCTGGTTCAACAGGCATGCCGCCGGTCGAGTGCCTGTTCTTTAGCAGCGCTGGTGCGGGAGGACGCCAGTGGCTTGCGCGTGCGGCAGACATTGACCGGCACAAAGGGCGGTTCCGCGAAACTTGAGCGCCCGAAGCGTCATCTTTGCTCGGAAGTGAGGTTGTGCGCTCCGACTTTGAGGCTATTAGGGCCGACGACTAGCTGGTTCGCCAAAGGAACAAGGTACTTGGCGCGGAATGGATTGCCGGACGGCAAGAAGGGGAGATCCATTGAGCTTGGACTGGCCGCCCACTGCCCAGAAGACATGCGCAAATACTTGAACTACAAAAGAAAACCGGGGCACGAGGCCCCGGTTCTGAAGAATTTGCTTGCGCGTCAGACCAAGCTAGCAGAGCCCATGCCGCCGCCAACCTGTGCCAGTTCAGTCAGACTCAACTCGACAACTTGCTCTTCCGCTTTGACTTCTTGAACCAGAGTTTCCATGACGTCCTCCAAAGTTGGGATCTCACCTAGCTTGGCGACGCCCCGGAATCCGGAAGTCACTCGCCTACGGAGCCGATAGTCTCCAGAAGACGCGGATTAATCCATACTTGGTACCAAACTCCGGCTATCGCGCGTTCAGGGTATCTGATAACGTAACGCGCATGGACATGGGCATTCCGTTCGCTGCCAGGTCCGGCGTGAGCGAACCTCCACCGGATTCTCCACAGGATGCGCGCGCCTTTTTTGAGAGCATGCTGGCGCGCCTGAAGGAGACGCTGTCTTCCCCGACTCCGGAGGCTCCGGATGTCGTCCGGGTGGCGTACGAAGCGATCCGCGCGGTGCCGCCGAGGCTGATGAATGCGGCCGGCGTTGAATGCCTGCTGCTCTTGGTTCACTACGCCTATGTCAGCGCACAGGCGCAGCAGGGCGTGGGCCCGGCGACGGATGCTGTGGCCGCGGCACGCCTCGTTGGCGACAAGGCGCTGCAGCGCAAGGCGCTGACGTTCAGCGGCGTCTTGCAAATGGAAACCGGCAACCTGCCGGTCGCGACCGAGAGTTTCGCCGAGGCGCTCGATCTTGCGCGCGACTTGGGCGACCGTCTTGGTGAGACTGGCCTATGGAATAACCTCGGCCTCGCGCTTCAGTATGCAGCGCACTACGCGGACGCGATCCGTTGCTATGAGCGCTCGATTGCGATTGCCGGTGACGAAACGGCGTTGAGGTTAGTCAAGGGCCAAGCGCTCAGTAATGTCGCTTACGCCAGCCTCAATATCCAGGACCTGCGTCGCGGTCTGCGCGCAGTGCGCCAAGCGGTGGAGGTATTTGCCAGCCCGTCAAGCCCGACCGAGTGCATGTACCGGGTTCTGGCGGAGAACCACTTCGCACAATTGCTGCTCGAAACCGGCGATATCGAGGGCGCGAAGAAGCGCTGTGAACTGGCGAAAGATTTTGCTGCCAAGTCGGGTCTGGAACGCGCCGAATTGGCAGCCGCGGTTGCGGAGGGCTTGACCGAGGTCCAGGCGGGTACGACTGACGTCGGGCTAACGCGCCTGAAGCGTTCGCTCGAAAAAGCGCGTAGCTCGGTGCGTGGTTTCCTGCGCGATGCGATGTCGGCTGCCGTCAAAGGGTACGAAGTTGCCGGCCAGCCCGACGTGGCGCTGATCTATCTGCACGAATTGCTGAAGCTCAACCAGGACGCGAAGCAGCAGCAGGTGCTGATGCACCACCAACGGCATCTGCAACAGGTCGAGCAGACCTATATCAGCGTTGCGGACAACGCCACGGCGGACGCGAACCTGAACAAGCATCTGGGCGACCTGCGCATCCAGCTTGGCGAGCGCGAGCTGATGAAATCGCGGATCGCCATGCTCGAACAGCAGTCGGTCGCCGCTGAACTGCATGACGATACAACTGGCGAGCACTGCTATCGCGTGGGTCGCTTTGCGTCGATTCTCGGCAAGGAATACGGGCTCGAGGAAGACGTGTGCTTCATGATCGACCTGGCCGCGCGCATGCACGACATCGGCAAGCTTGCCGTACCGGATTCGATCCTGCTCAAGCCCGGGCGTCTAACTGACGGCGAACGCAAGATCATGCAGCATCACACGCTCGCCGGCGCGGAGATTCTTGCTCGAAGCAACATCCCGCAGATGCATATCGCGGAGGAGATCGCGCGGCACCACCACGAGTGGTGGAACGGGCGTGGCTATCCGTACGGACTGGCCGGTACCGCGATTCCCGTGGCCGCGCGCATTACCGCGATCGTCGACGTCTTCGATGCGCTGACTCACGTGCGGCCCTACAAGCATGCATGGCCGATTGCTGAAGCGGTGCAGGAGATCCGGTCACTGCGGGGAGTGCAGTTTGATCCCGAGGTGACCGATCTCTTCCTGGAGCTTGTTCCACGTCTGCAGCGCGAGGTCGGGGATCTGGATGTATTCCTCGGTGCGGAGGCCAAACACTCGCCGTTCATTCAGGCGCGCGCCCGAATCGCAGCAGCGCTCAAGGGAACAGACGGCCGAGGTGTGTTCGACTTGCGACGCTGACGACTTGCGACAAGCCGTCGTCGCCCCTACATTCGAGTCTGCAAAGCCCGCTGGGCGATCGCCGGCACGCATCTCGTGCGGGAGGAACGTCCGGACTCCACAGAGCGGCGTAGCAGGTAACACCTGCCCACCGTGAGGTGAGGATCAGAGCAACAGAGACGAGCCGATTCAGTTCGGGTGAAACGGGCAATCTCTACGCGGAGCAACACCAAATAGGCAGCCTGCGATCCTGCTCGGAGAGGCTGTGGGTAGGTGGCTCGAGCCGATGCGCAAGCAACGGCCTAGAGGAATGATCGCCACAGCGCGCGGTATTGCTGCGCGTTGCACAGAATCCGGCGTACAGGCGGGCTTTGCAGCTGCCTCTTACAGTCTTGTCCGCGGACCGGCCGCGATCTTCTAAGAAACCACTTTCACTGATTGCTATATCTCTTTCATTCAGTAGCACTTTTTCTGTGGTTTCATATGAGCACCATGCCCTAAGTCCTTGTCGCGATTGAGAAATCTCCGTCTGGATGCTTGACCCGCCCGAACCGCTTCGCTACAGTGCGAAGTGGAAGAAAGTGGGAGACAGTGGATCAGTTAGTGGTCGCTTCGCTGGAACGGCTTACCAGTGAAGGAACTACCTGACACACCTCCAGCGGAGACGGGGAATCGTGTTTCAAGGCGCGTCGCAGTTGACGCTTGACGTCAAGGGCAGGATTTCAATGCCCACAAGGCATCGCGATGCGTTGCAGGCGCTGTGCGATGCGCGCTTGACCTTGACGCGCCATCCTGACGGCTGCCTTCTCGTCTACCCGCGTCCACGCTGGGAATCCAAGCGCGAGGAAATCGCACGACTGCCGTACGCCGCCCGAGCTTTGCAGCGCCTGCTGTTAGGCAGCGCGATCGATCTCGAGCTCGATTCGGCCGGCCGGCTGCTGATTCCATCCGAGTTGCGCACGGCCGCCGGGCTTGAGCGCGACACCATGCTTCTTGGCATGGGGGAGCATTTTGAGCTCTGGGACGCCGCCCGCCATGCCTCGACGGAACAGACTCAGCTCGCCACCGGCCTCGAGGCGGCGGCCGGGTTCACGTTCTGATGGTGACTTCGGTCGGTCTCGTAGCAGTCGTTTCCCTTGCAGCACCAAACCGTTCTCGCCGCAACTGCCGTCGACTGCCTGGTCACGACGCCGGACGGAATCTACGTCGACGCGACTTTCGGCCGGGGCGGACACACGCGACAACTGCTGCAGCACCTTTCGCCAAAGGGCCGAGTCATTGCGTTCGATCGCGATCCGCAGGCCGCTGCCAGCGCAGTGACGATCGACGACTCGCGATTTCACTTTGTGCACACCGCTTTCTCACGCTTGCAAGGCACGCTTGCGGCGCTGGGCATTGCGAAGGTGGACGGAGCGCTGCTGGACCTGGGCGTGTCGTCACCGCAGATCGACGAGGCGGCGCGCGGTTTCTCGTGGCGACAGGCAGGTCCGCTCGACATGCGCATGGACACCACGCAGGGGCAAACGCTTGCGCAGTGGCTGGCCTCGACAACTGTTGAAGAGCTGACGCGAGTCATTCGGGACTATGGGGAAGAACGGTTTGCTGCATCGATTGCAAAGGCGATTGTGGCTTGCCGCCCGGATGAACAGCGCCTGGGGCGGCCGCTCGCTACGACCGCCGACCTTGCCGCTGTCGTGGCAGACGCGATCCCGGCCAAGAGTCGCAAAGATGCCGGCCAGCATCCGGCCACGCGAACTTTTCAGGCTTTACGGATTCACCTCAATCAAGAGCTTGAGGAACTGGCGCTAGTGCTTCCGCAGATCCTTGCCGTGTTGAACATGGGCGGTCGCCTGGTGGTGATCAGCTTTCATTCGCTCGAGGACCGGATCGTCAAGCGGTTCATCGATCAGCATGCGCACCCCGAGCGTCATCTCGGCACGGGCGCGCATAGATTGCCGCTGCGTGCTGCGCAGCTGCCGCGAGCAACGCTGCGCGCGCTGGGCAAGGTGCGGCCAAGCGCATCCGAGATCGCAGCAAATCCGCGCTCGCGCAGCGCCGTATTGCGGATCGCCGAGCGCACTGACATAGCGCTGAAGAACGAGGTTCCCGCGTGACGCAACGGGCGCCAAGCGTTTGGATCATCCTGACCATGGTGGCTGCGCTGGTGGCTTGCAGCCTTGCGCTCATCACCTCACAGCATCGCGCGCGTGGACTTTTTGTTGAACTCGAGCGCGCGCAGCAATTAGCGCAGCAGCTCGAGGCAGAAGGAAATCGCCTGCGCGTCGAGCTTGGGCGCGCATCGAAGCCGGCCAGCGTGGAATCAGCAGCGCGTCAATTCGGTCTGCGCCCGGTTGACAGCAGCCGCACCGTGTTCTTGCCGGCACCGGTCGCGCGCATTGAGGGCGCGAAGTGAAACAGCCGGCGGCAGTTCGATCCGGCGCCATCAGCGGACGACGTCCGCCGAGCGCGCCGCGCGGCAGAGGCGGGGATCGCGTTGCGTTCAACTCAAATCCGTTGCTGGTAGTCAAGCTTCCGGCGTGGCGCTCGAAGCTGCTGCTGTTCGTGTTGTTCTGCGGCTTCGTCGCCCTTGCCGGTCGCGCCGTATTCCTGCAGGGCGGCGTTGCGACCGGATATTTCCAGCACCAGGGCGAGGTGCGTTACGCACGCACGCTGGATGTACCCGCAACGCGCGGCAAGGTCGTTGACCGCAACGGGGTCGTGCTCGCAGCCTCGGTGCCGGCGAAAGCAATCTGGGCTATTCCGGATGACGTCGATGCAACCTCGCAGCAGCTCGCGCAGCTCGCGCAGCTGTTGCAGATGCCGGCGACCGAGCTGCGCCGCCGCCTGGCAAATGACGATCGCAAATTCGTCTACCTGCGACGGCAGGTCGACCTCGATGTGGCGAAGAAAATCGAGCGCCTGAACCTCGACGGCATCCACCAGACGCGCGAATTCAAGCGCCACTATCCGGAAAGCAGCGCCGTCGCCCATTTGACCGGATTCACCAATGTCGAGGATCGCGGGCAGGAGGGAATCGAGCTCGCTTTCGACTCCACGCTCGCCGGCCGCACCGGTCACCGGCGTGTGATCAAGGATCGGATGGGTCGCATCGTCGAAGACGCCTGGCTGCTCGATCCCGTCGATGGCCGCGAAGTCACACTGTCGATCGATAACCGCATTCAGTACCTCGCTCATTCTGCGCTGAGCTCCGCGATCGATGCCAATCGCGCGAAGGCCGGTTCCATCGTCGTTCTCGATGTGAAGACCGGTGAAGTGCTCGCGCTGGCGAGCTGGCCCAGCTTCGATCCCAACGCGCGCGGCTCGTGGAGCATGGAGGCGCTGCGCAATCGGGTAGTGACCGACACATTCGAGCCAGGCTCGACGCTGAAGCCGTTCTCGGTTGCCGCCGCGCTGGATGCTGGACGGATTACCCCGCAGATGCGCATCAACACCGCGCCGGGCAAGATGACGATCGGCAATCGCACCATCGGCGATGCGCATCCGCACGGTGTGCTGTCCGTCGAGGAAGTTGTTGCCAAGTCGAGCAATGTCGGCACCGCGAAAATTGCGCTCGATCTGCCGGCCCAGCAGCTGTGGGACACCTACACGGGTGTCGGCTTCGGCCAGCCGCCGCGGATCGGTTTCCAAGGTGCGGTGGCGGGTCGCCTGCGTCCCTATAAGGCCTGGAGGCCGATCGAGCAGGCGACGATTGCCTACGGCTACGGTGTGTCGGTTTCGCTGCTGCAACTCGCACGGGCTTACACCGTGTTCGCGCGTGATGGCGACGTTGTGCCGCTGTCGCTGCTGAAGGTCGGTGGACCGGTGGCCGGTGTGCAGGTGCTGAAACCGCAAACCGCGCGCGCGATGCGCAACATGCTCGAAATGGCCGTCGGCGATCGGGGTACCGCGCCGGCCGCGCGTATCGCTGGCTATCGCACGGCCGGCAAGACCGGTACCGCGCGCAAATTGCTCAACGGGCATTACACGAACGCCTACATCGCCTCGTTTTCCGGCTTTGCGCCCGTGTCCGATCCGCGCATCGTCGTCGCGGTGATGATCGATGAACCGAGCGGCGCCGCGTACTACGGTGGCCAGGTCGCCGCGCCGGTGTTTGCGCAGGTCACCGCCGCGACATTGCGCACGCTGCAGGTGCCGCCGGACGGGCCCATTTCTGTGCCGACTCTGCCGGCGCAGCTCGTGCCGGAATCGCTATGACGGGACCACACGCCGCCGCGATGGAGATCCTGGCGTGGCTGCGCACACACACGCAGCCCATGCCAGCACGCGACCTGCAGCTCGACAGCCGCCACGTCGCACCGGGTGATGTGTTTATCGCTTTGCCCGGCGCGATCCCGGGCAAGAGCGCCGACGGGCGATTGTTCATTGGAGCGGCAGTGGCGCGCGGTGCGGCTGCGATCGTTGTCGAGGCCGAGGGCTGGCAGCAAAGCGACGTTGGCGTCCCGGTTCTGCCGGTGACCAATCTGCGTCGAATCGTGGGGCAGCTCGCGGCACGTTTCTACGCGTTGCCGAGCGAAGGCATGCTCAGCATTGGCGTGACCGGGACCAACGGCAAGACATCGTGCAGTCAGTGGATCGCGCAACTGCTGACACTGGCCGGGACTCGATGTGCGGTCGTCGGGACCGTTGGCAGCGGTTTTCCAGGCGAACTGCAGGCGGACGCGACGCTGACGACGCCCGACGCGATCACGCTGCAGCGTGCGGTGCGGCGCTTCGCGCATGAAGGCGCGCGCGCGCTGGCGATCGAGGTGTCCTCGATCGGTCTCGACCAGGGCCGCGTCAACGGCATGAAATTCGACGTGGCGCTCTTCACCAATTTGACGCGCGACCACCTTGACTACCACGGCACGATGGAGCGCTACGAGGCGGCCAAGGCGATCCTGTTCGACTGGCCCACGCTGACCGACGCTGTGATCAATCTTGACGACGCAGCGGGACAGCGGCTGGCGCAAAGGCTGTCGAGTCGCGCGCGCGCAGGTGGCGTGCGCATCACCGGTTTCACTGCGCGCGGTGTCGCGGCGCCCGAAGCGGTCACCCGAATGTTGTCGGCGGACGATGTTCGCGCCACGCCCGAAGGTCTTGCGTTCGCGATTCGCTGCAACGGTGCGGCGCACGCAGTGTCGGTACCGCTCGTGGGCGATTTCAACGTGTCGAATCTTCTGGGCGTCGCGGGTTGCGTGCTGGCCTGCGGAGTCGCGCTCGACCACGCCTGCGCATTCCTGCCGCGGCTCATGCCGCCGCCCGGCCGTATGCAACGCTTTGGCGGTCATGGTGCGCCGCTGGTGGTGATCGATTACGCGCATACGCCCGATGCACTCGAAAAAGCGCTCGCCGCACTGCGACCAATGGCAACCGCGCGCCGCGGCCGGGTGTGGGTCGTCTTCGGCGCCGGCGGCGATCGCGATCCCGGCAAGCGCGCACCCATGGCACGTGCCGCTTCGCAGGGTGCCGACTACGTCGTCATTACCAGTGACAATCCGCGCAGCGAAGACCCGGCGCGGATCGTCGCCGATGTCGCGGCCGGCGTTGCCCCCGGGACGTCGCAAGAGCAGATCGTTGACCGTGCGCTGGCGATTGCGCATGCCGTGCGGCGTGCTGCCGCGGAAGACATCGTGCTCATCGCCGGCAAGGGGCACGAGGACTATCAGGACATCGGTGGCGTGAAGCGGCCGTTTTCTGACATCGAGCAGGCACGCACGGCGTTGGCCGCTCGCCGCGGCGCAAACGGTCCGACCGACCGCCGCTCGGCTTCCGATGTTCCTACGCGTGGCGACACACCGCTGCCCGGACTGAGGTCGGCATGCTGACCGTCGCAGAGCTCGCTCAGTCGCTGCGCGGCGCGTCAGTGCAGGGCGACACACGCGTGCGTTTCACATCGGTATCGACCGATTCGCGGTCATCGGCGGCGGGCGCGCTTTTCGTCGCACTGCGCGGTGATCACTTCGACGGTCATGAGTATGTGGCGCAGGCGATTGAGCGTGGCGCGGTCGCGGCCCTGGTCGAACGCCCGCTCGACGTTGCGGTCCCGCAGGTGATCGTCGCCGACAGCAAACGCGCGCTGGGTTTCGCCGCCGCTGCGTGGCGAGCGCGCTTCACTCTCCCGTTGATTGCGGTCACCGGCAGCAACGGCAAGACCACCGTCACCCAGATGATTGCGGCGATCCTGGCGCGCGCATTTGGCGAAAGGAAACGCCTTGCAACGCGCGGCAATTTGAACAACGACATCGGGTTGCCACTGATGCTGTTTGATCTCAATGCGCAGCATCGGGTTGCGGTGCTTGAACTCGGCATGAATCATCCGGGTGAGATCGCCTACCTGGCCGAGCTTGCGAGGCCGACCATTGCGCTCGTCAACAACGCGCAGCGCGAGCATCAGGAGTTCATGGCAGGCGTGGAGGCGACCGCGCGCGAAAACGGCGCTGCGATCGCGGCGTTGCCGCCTGAAGGCATCGCAGTATTCCCGGCCGATGATGCGTGCGCCGGCGTCTGGCGCAGCCTGGCTGGCACGCGGCGCGTGCTCGATTTCGCCCGGCGCGGGTTCGCGGTCATCACCGCACAGTACGAACTTGGCGCCGCAGGCAGTCGCATCGCGATTGCGACGCCGGCCGGAGTGATCGATACCGAGCTGGCACTTCCCGGCGAACACAACGTCCACAACGCTCTTGCGGCGACGGCGGCCGCCCTCGCATTTGATGTGACGCCGGCAGTGATCGGCGCGGCGCTGGCGGCGTTTGCGCCGGTGCGCGGGCGCGGCGCCCGCATCACGCTCGACAATGGCTGCGGACTGATCGACGACAGCTACAACGCGAATCCGGATTCGGTGCGCGCGGCGATCGACGTCCTTGCCGCTGCGCTCGCGCCGCGGGTGCTGATCATCGGCGACATGGGCGAGGTCGGCGCGCAGGGCCCGGAGTTTCATCGCGAGATTGGCGCCTACGCCAGGGAGCGCGGAATCGAGGTGGTGCTCGCGCTGGGCGAACAGTCACGTGAACTTTGCGTTGCGTTCGGACCGAAGGCGCGGCACTTTGCCGCGATCGAAGATCTCATCGACGCGGCGCGGGTCGTGGCCGTCCCCGGTGCCACTGTCCTGATCAAGGGTTCACGCTTCATGAAGATGGAGCGCGTCGTGCACGCATTGGCAGGACCCGCAACGGCAGAGAACCACTGACCATGCTGCTCGAGCTCTTTCAATGGTTAACGCCGGAGATCCGCGCGTTTCGTGTGTTCGAGTACCTGACGCTGCGTGCGGTGCTCGCTGCTGCCACGGCGCTCGTGATCGGACTGTTCGCAGGGCCGCGCGTGATCCGCAGGTTGACCGAGCTGAAGATCGGACAGGCAGTGCGAACTGAGGGGCCGCAGTCGCATCTGACCAAATCCGGCACGCCGACAATGGGCGGGGCGCTCATCCTGATTTCGATCGGCATCACCACACTGCTATGGGCCGATCTGACCAACCGCTTCATCTGGGTCGTGCTGCTGGTGACGCTCGGTTTCGGCTGGATCGGCTGGGTCGATGACTACCGCAAGGTGGTGCACCGCAACCCCAAAGGCATGAGCGCGAAGGAGAAGTACTTCTGGCAGTCGGTCGTCGGACTGACGGCCGCGTTCTATCTCGCTTTCGCGATCGCGGCGCCATCGACCGACAAGATCTGGGTGCTGATGGGGCACTGGTTCATGAGCGGATTCCAGCTCGACCTGCCGCCACGGTCGGACCTGATCGTGCCGTTTTTCAAGAACTTCGCCTATCCGATGGGTGTGTTCGGCTTTGTGATCCTGTCTTACCTCGTGATCGTCGGCACCAGCAACGCAGTCAATCTGACCGACGGGCTTGATGGTCTTGCGATTCTGCCGGCGTCGATGGTTGGAGCAGCGCTCGGCGTGTTTGCCTACGTTGTCGGCCGTGCCGACTTCTCCAGGTACCTGCTTTTTCCGTACATCCCCGGCGCAGGTGAACTGGTGATCATCTGCGGTGCGATCGCCGGTGCCGGGCTGGCATTTCTGTGGTTCAACGCGTATCCAGCTCAGGTGTTCATGGGTGACGTCGGCGCGCTTGCGCTTGGTGCAGCGCTCGGCACCATCGCGGTAATCACGCGGCAGGAAATCGTGCTCTTCATCATGGGCGGCGTATTCGTTGCCGAAACCATCTCGGTGATGTTGCAGGTCGGCTTCTTCAAGTGGACCGGTGGGCGGCGCATCTTCCGCATGGCGCCCCTTCATCACCACTTTGAACTGAGTGGCTGGAAGGAAAACCAGGTCGTCGTGCGTTTCTGGATCATCACCATCATGCTGGTGCTGGTGGGTTTGTCGACGTTGAAGATCAGGTAGTCGAATTCATGCGAGCGCTGATTCTTGGTCTCGGCGAAAGCGGCCTGGCAATGGCGCGCTGGCTCGCGCGCGAAGGCTGGTCGGTGCGCGTGGCTGACACACGGGATGCGCCGCCGATGCTGGATGAACTGCGCACGCAGGTGCGGGACGCCGAGTTCATTGGCGGGTCGTTTTCAGCCGCGTTGCTCGACGGCGTACAGCGCGTCGCCATCAGCCCCGGACTGTCGCCCACGATGTCGCCTGCCACGCCGCTGCTGAAGGAATCGAAGTCGCGCGCCATTGAAATCGTTGGCGAGATCGAGCTCTTTTCCCGCGCACTGGCGCAGCTGGGCAGCGAGCGCGGCTATCGACCCCAGGTCATCGGCGTTACCGGCACCAACGGCAAGACCACTACCACGCGGCTCACGGGCCTGCTGATCGAGCGCGCGGGCAAGCGCGTCGTGGTGGCGGGCAACATTTCACCAACTGCGCTCGACACCCTGCGTGAGCAGCTCGACGCCGACCACCTGCCCGAAGTCTGGGTGCTCGAGTTGTCGAGCTTTCAACTTGCAACCACGAACTCGCTGGTGTGCGATGCGGCCACGGTGCTCAACGTTTCGCAGGACCATCTCGACTGGCACGGTTCGATGGAGGCCTATGCGAAAGCAAAGGCGCGCATCTTCACCAAGGACACCGTACAGATTCTCAATCGCGACGACGCGATCGTGAAGGCGATGGCGCGCAAGAGTGCGCACATCTGCACCTTTGGCGCCGGCGCGCCGGTGCACGCCGACGAGTACGGCTTGTTGCGCGATGGTGCGTTGACCTGGCTCGGCTTCGCGGAAGAAATGGCGGGAGCGCGGCGGCGCAGGGTTGCGGCGGATTCGCCGGTGATTCCGCTCCCGACTGACGCGTCGATCTACGTTCACCGACTGATGCCGACCGAAGCGCTACGACTGCGCGGGCGGCACAACGCGATGAATGCGCTGGCCGCGCTCGCCCTGGCGCGCGCGATCGGCTGCCCGCTCGCGCCGATGCTGCACGCGCTGCGCGAGTACCGCGGCGAACCGCATCGTGTCGAGCTGATCGCGAGCGTCGGTGGTATCGACTATTACGACGACTCGAAAGGGACCAACGTTGGCGCCACGGTGGCCGCGATCGAAGGGCTGGGCGCCGAAGGCAAGCGACTGACCGTCATCCTCGGCGGCGACGGCAAGGGCCAGGACTTCGCGCCGCTTGCCGCGCCGCTGGCACGTCATGCACGTGCAGTGGCGCTCATCGGCCGCGACGCAGGACCAATTGCCGCCGCGCTGGGTCAGGCCGGATTTCCAATCGAGCGCTGCGAGACGCTGCCGGACGCAGTGCATGTTTGCGTGCGGCACGCGCGCGCGGGCGACGCGGTGCTGCTTTCTCCGGCCTGTGCGAGTCTCGACATGTTCCGTAACTACGCACACCGCAGCGAAGTGTTCGCGGCGACGGTGCGCGAGATCGGTGCCGAAGCGGGCCAGGCATGCTAGGTAAATGGTTTAAGCCGCGGCGTGGAACCGCGCGCGACCGACGCAATGCGGATACCTCATCGGGTTCGATGTTCGCGTTTGCGGGAATTGGGAGCATGCCGATGAATGCGCGCGGCATGCGCAGTGCGTTCGAGCGTTTTGATGCGCCGCTGGCCATGGTGGCGACGGCACTGATCCTGATCGGCGTGGTGATGGTGTACTCGGCGTCGATCTCGCTCGCCGATTCGTCCAAATACACGGTGACGGCGGGCCATTTCCTGATGCGGCATCTGTTCGCGCTTGGAGTCGCACTCCTGGTCGGCGCGGCGGGGTTTTCGATTCCGATGGCGGCGTGGCAGCGGATGGCGCCTTGGCTGTTCCTCGTCGGTCTCGCTCTGCTGGTGATCGTGCTGCTTCCTGGCGTCGGCAAGGGGGTCAATGGCGCGCGGCGCTGGATTCCGCTCGGAATGTTGAACCTGCAACCATCCGAGCTGATGAAGATCGCCTGTGTGCTGTACGCGGCCAACTTCACGGTGCGCAAGCAGGATTTCATGCACCACTTCGGCAAGGGATTTGCGCCGATGGCCGCCGTCATGGCGTTGCTGGGGACGCTGCTGCTGTTGCAGCCGGACCTCGGTGCGTTTGGCGTGCTGGTCGCGATCAGCATGGGCATCCTGTTTCTGGGCGGCGTGAACGGGCGACTCTTCGCGGGCATTGCCGCGACACTGGCGACCGCGTTCGTGCTGGTGATCTGGCTCAGCCCGTGGCGGCGCGAGCGAATCTTTGCGTACATCGATCCGTGTGCGCCAGAACAGGCGCTCAACAAGGGTTATCAGCTATGCACGTCGCTGATCTCGTTCGGACGTGGCGAGATCTTTGGCGTCGGCCTGGGCGGCAGTGTGGTCAAGTTGAGCTACCTGCCGGAGGCGCACACAGACTTCATCTTCGCGGTGATCGGTGAGGAGCTCGGCCTGGTCGGCGTGCTGACCGTAATGGTTTTGTTCTACTGGCTCACGAAGCGCGCGTTCGAGATCGGTCGGCAGGCGGTCGCGCTCGAGCGCACCTTCGCCGGCCTGGTCGCACAGGGTGTCGGTCTTTGGCTCGGCGTGCAGTCGTTCATCAACATGGGCGTGGCCACGGGGCTGCTGCCCACCAAGGGGTTGACGCTGCCGCTCGTCAGTTACGGCGGCTCGGCGCTGTTGTCGACGATCTCCGCGCTCGGATTGCTGTTGCGGGTCGATTATGAGAATCGCATCCTCATGTGCGGAGGCCGCGCATGAAGCATCTGCTGGTCGTCGCGGCAGGCACAGGCGGGCATGTGATGCCGGGCCTCGCGGTGGCCGGGGAGTTGCGCTCACGCGGCTGGACTGTCTCGTGGCTCGGCACGCGAGAGGGCATGGAACGTTCGCTGGTCGAGCCACGCGGCATCGAATTCGACGCGCTCGACTTCAGCGGTCTGCGCGGCAAGGGATTCAAGGCCCTGCTCTTTGGTGGATTCCATCTGTTGCGCGCGTTCTGGCAGAGCCGCGCAGTGATGCGGGCGCGCAGGCCATCGCTGGTGTTTTCGACCGGCGGTTACGTCGCAGTGCCGGCGGGGCTTGCGGCTTCGTTGCGCGGCGCCCCGCTCGCGCTGTTGAACGCCGATGTGGCACCACTGCTTTCGACAAAGATGCTGCGTTCATTGGCGTCGGCTGTGTTCTGTGGGTTCGACGGCGACGCGGCACGGTTGGCGGGCGACAGGGGCCTCGTCACCGGCAATCCGGTGCGCGATGAGATCGCACGCATGCCTGCACCGGAGGAGCGTTATGCGCAACGGCAGGGGCCACTTAATCTGCTCGTCATCGGTGGCAGCCTTGGCGCGCAGGCGCTGAATCAATTGCTGCCGCCCGCGTTGGCGAAGCTCGACGCCAACGCTTGTCCGCGGGTTGTGCATCAGTGCGGTGCGTCAAATATCGAAACGACGCGCGCCGCCTATGCGGCCCTGCGGATCGACGCCGAAGTGATTCCATTCATCGACGATATCGCTGCGCGCTACGCCGCGGCGGATGTCGTGGTCTGTCGCGCGGGTGCCATCACCGTGACGGAACTGTGTGTGGTCGGTGTGGCATCGATCCTGGTTCCGTTTGTGGTGTCGACCACCGCGCACCAGCGCACCAATGCCGAGTTCCTCGCGCGGCAAGGGGCGGCGATTCATATTGCCCAGGATGAGCTCTCAGCTGATCGGCTGGCCGAACTGTTCCACAGCCTGACGCGTGTGCAGCTCAATGACATGGCGCGCAAGGCGCGCGGACTTGCGCGGCCGAATGCGACGCGCGTCGTCGCAGATGCGATCGAGCACATCGCTGCCGAGGCCGCATGAAACACGCCGTCAAGCACATTCACTTCGTTGGCATCGGTGGCTCGGGAATGTCGGGTATTGCCGAGGTTCTTCTGAATCTCGGCTATCGCGTCAGCGGATCCGATGCCGTTGACAGCAGCGTCACGCGGCGCCTCGCAAGACTGGGTGCGCAGGTGGTGCACGGCCATGCGCCGGAAAACGTTGCCGGGGCGGATGCGGTGGTCGTGTCGACCGCGGTCGGTGCCGACAACCCGGAAGTGCGTGCGGCGCGCGCCCGTCGCGTGCCGGTGGTCCCGCGTGCGGTGATGCTGGCGGAGCTCATGCGGCTGAAGCAGGGCATTGCGATCGCTGGCACGCACGGCAAGACCACAACCACGAGCCTCGTGGCGAGCGTACTCGCGGCGGCCGGTTTCGATCCGACGTTTGTGATTGGCGGTCGATTGAATGCGGCCGGTGCCAACGCGCGGCTGGGGCAGGGGGAGTTCATTGTGGTCGAGGCTGACGAGTCCGACGCGAGCTTCCTGAACCTGGTGCCGGTGATCGCGGTCGTGACCAACATCGACAACGACCACATGGACACATACGGCCACGATTTCACCCGGCTGAAACAGGCCTTCATCGAGTTCTTGTCGCGTCTGCCGTTCTATGGCAGCGCCGTGCTTTGCATTGACGATGCGAACGTGCGCGAGATCCTCCCGTTTGTATCCAAGACAGTTCTGACCTATGGGTTTGCACCGGAGGCGCAATTCCGCGCGGTCGAGGTGGTGGCCGACGGGACCGTGATGCGATTCACCGCGCTGCGCGAAGGATCGGCGTCGCTCGGGGTGCAACTGAACCTGCCGGGTCGTCACAACGTATGCAATGCCCTGGCCGCGATCGCCGTGGCGACGGAGCTGGGCGTGCCCGATGCGGCGATCTACGACGCGCTGTCGAACTTCACCGGCGTTGGCCGCCGTTTCGCGCGCCATGGCGACATCGAGATCACAGGTGGCCGCTTCACGCTTATCGACGACTACGGACACCATCCGGTCGAGATGGCTGCCACGCTGGCGGCGGTGCGCGGGGCTTATCCGGGGCGTCGCGTCGTGCTGGCGTTTCAGCCGCACCGTTACACGCGCACGCGCGACTGCTTCGAAGACTTTGTCAAGGTGCTTTCGACGGCGGATGCGCTGCTGCTGGCCGACGTGTATGCGGCCGGAGAGGCGCCGATCGTCGCTGCCGATGGCCGTTCCCTCACGAGGGCGGTGCGCGTGGCCGGCAAGGTCGAGCCGGTCTTCGTGGAGAGCATCGACGATATGCCGGCTGCAATTCTCGCGGTGGCCCGTCCTGACGATGTCGTGATCACGATGGGTGCAGGCTCGATCGGGACCGTCCCGGCGAAGCTGGCCCATGCGGGAGGTGGTGAATGACGATCGCGATCGATCCGCAGAGCATGGGTCGCGTCGGCGTGCTGTTCGGCGGCCGTTCGTCCGAGCGAGAAGTGTCGCTCATGTCCGGCACTGGAGTGCTCAGTGCGCTGAAGAGCCGTGGCGTCGACGCACATGCGTTCGATCCCGGCACGCAATCGATCGCGGAGCTCGAGGCAGCGAAATTTGATCGTGTGTTCATCGCGCTGCACGGCCGCTTTGGCGAAGACGGCACGCTCCAGGGCGTGCTGGAAACGCTGCGCATTCCCTATACCGGCAGCGGCGTGCAGGCCTCAGCGATCGCGATCGACAAGCTGACGACTAAGAAGATCTGGCTCGCAGAGGAGTTGCCGACGCCGGCATGGCGCGTGGTGCACGCCGATACCGACTGGATGCAGGTAGTCGCCGAACTGGGTGACCAGCTGATTGTGAAGCCGGCGCGCGAAGGCTCGACGATCGGCATCACCAAGATCACGCATCACGACCGCTACGAGTTGGCACTCGCATTTGAGGAGGCGGCCAGGTACGACGATTGCGTGATCGTCGAGGAACTGATCCGCGGGCGCGAGCTGACCTGCGCGATCCTGGGTGAAGGGTCGATCGCACGTGCGCTGCCGCTGATCGAGATCCGTGCACCGGCGGAGAACTACGACTATCACAGCAAATACTTCAGCGACGAGACGCAGTACTTCTGCCCCGCGCCTGTCGCCACAAAGCTGACCCAGCAACTGCAGCAGTTGTGTGTGCGCGCCTACAACGCGCTCGGCGCGCGCGGCTGGGGCCGGATCGACCTGATGCTGCATCAGGACGCGCGTGGCGATCGGCCATTTCTGCTGGAACTGAACACCTCGCCCGGCATGACGGGGCACTCGCTGGTGCCGATGGCAGCCAAGGCGATCGGCCTGTCCTACGAGGATCTGGTGCTGGAAATCCTTGCTGCCGCGCGACTGGAGGTGCGCGCGTGATCAGCGTGCGCGCGATGCAGCGGATCACGCGGCTGCTGATCGTGGCCGCCGCGCTGGTCGTGATCAGCGCGGCCGCGCTGTGGACCACGCAACGGCCGATGTTCGACATTCGCCGCATCGAACTACGCGGCGCGGATGGGGAACTGCAGCACGTGTCCGTCAGTGCAGTGCGCGCGGCATTGCGCGGAGAGGGAAAGGCGACGCTGCGCGGCGGTTACTTCACGCTGCGCCTGGATGAAGCGCGCCGAGTCTTCGAGTCGCTGCCCTGGGTCGCAGGCGTGTCGGTGCGCCGGGCGTGGCCGAATCGCCTGTTCGTCACCTTCACCGAGCACCGCGCGCTTGGCACGTGGGCCGATGACCGTCTGCTGTCCGATGCCGGCGTGCTCTTTGTCGCCAATCAGGCGGAGGCGGAAGTCAATGGTCCGCTGCCGGAATTCGGCGGTCCCGATCGCTTTGCTACGGAAGCGGCGCGGCGTTTTCATGAAATCACTGCCGCGCTGGCGCCCCTGCAATTGACGGTCGAAGCGCTCGAAGTATCGGAGCGCGCGTCGTGGACGCTTCGCACTAACTCGAATCAGACGATTGAGCTTGGTCGCGACGAGCCGACCGGACGCATCGGGCACCGCATGGCAGCGATGGTTGCGAGCTACCCGCTCGTTGTGGCGCGCGCTGGGGGCGCGCCGCCGCGTATCGATCTGCGCTACGCGAATGGATTTGCCGTTGCCATGCCCGCATCACACAGGAAACCATGAAGAACGAGAACAAGGACCTGATCGTCGGACTCGATATCGGCACGTCGAAGGTCGTGGTCGCGGTTGCCGAGGTCTTGCCGGACGGGCGCTTCCAAGTGATCGGGCTCGGACAGGCGACCTCGGAAGGTCTGCGCAAGGGTGTCGTCGTCAATATCGAAGCGACCGTGCAGTCGATCCGTCGTGCGCTGGAAGAAGCCGAACTGATGGCCGCCTGCCGCATCGCCAATGTATTCACCGGAATCGCCGGCAGCCACATCAAGAGCTTCAATTCCAGCGGCATGGTGGCAATCAAGGACCGCGAGGTCACTGCGAGCGACGTGGCGCGGGTGATCGAGACTGCGCGCGCCGTGAACATCCCGACCGATCAGCAGGTGCTGCACGTGCTGACGCAGGAGTTCATCGTTGACGGGCAGGAAGATATCCGCGAGCCGATCGGCATGAGCGGTGTGCGGCTTGAAGTCAAGGTCCACATCGTCACCGGTGCCGTCAGCGCCGCACAGAACATCATCAAGTGCGTACGCCGCTGCGGCCTCGAGGTGCAGGACCTGATCCTGCAGCCGCTTGCTTCGAGTTTGTCGGTCCTGACATCGGACGAGAAGGAACTCGGCGTCGCGCTGGTCGACATTGGCGGCGGCACCAGCGACATCGCGATCTTTACCGGTGGCGCGATCCGTCACACCGCCGTGATCCCGATCGCAGGGGATCAGATCAGTAACGACATCGCAATGGCATTGCGCACGCCGATTCCGGACGCGGAGGACATCAAGCTGCGCTACGGCGTCGCGAAGGAGGTTCTGGCTGATCCGAACGATCGGATCGAGATCCCCGGCATCGGCGACCGGGCACCGCGGCTGCTGTCGCGCCAGGCTCTGGCCGCAGTGATTGAGCCGCGCGTGGAGGAACTCTTCACGTTGACGCAGCAGGTGATTCGGGATTCGGGTTACGAGGAACTGCTGTCGTCGGGTGTGGTGCTGACCGGCGGCACCAGCCTGTTACCCGGCGTCGGCGAGTTGGCCGAAGACGTCTTCCTGAAGCCGGCGCGGATCGGGTGGCCGACCTATGACGGATCGCTATCGGACGTGATTCGCAATCCGCGTTTTGCCACCGTGATGGGATTGCTGACCGAAGCGCATTTGCAGCGCATTCGTGGCCGCAAGGTGGCGGCACAGACCGGATCGTTCAAGCAGACGCTGAAACGGATGAAGGAATGGATCGTTGGAAATTTTTAGGGGAAGCGTGCAGTGTCAAAGACGAATCTGAAGTGGAACTCATGTCGTCATTGACATTGCGCGTTTCGGTATCGGTGCATTGAGCAACCTTGGAGGGCAGCATGGCTTTTGAGATTCTTGAGACAGAGACACACGGCACGGTAATCAAGGTCGTTGGGGTCGGTGGCGCCGGCGGCAACGCGGTGGAGCACATGATCCGGCGCGGTGTTCAGGGTGTGGAGTTCATTTGCGCCAATACCGACCATCAGGCGCTCGCCCGCGCATCGGCCAGGAGCATCATCCAGCTTGGCAGCACGGGGTTGGGTGCCGGCAGCAAACCGGAAGCAGGTCGCCAAGCCGCGATCGACGGGCGCGATCGGATTGCCGATGCACTCAGAGGTGCACACATGGTGTTTATCACCGCGGGCATGGGCGGCGGTACCGGCACCGGCGCGGCACCGGTGGTGGCCGAAATTGCGAAGGAACTCGGCATTCTTACGGTGGCGGTCGTATCGAAGCCGTTCGAGTTCGAAGGGCCACGAAGGATGAAAGTGGCCGAGCAGGGGCTGGCGGAGCTCGAAGACCGCGTGCACTCACTGATCGTCATCCTCAACAACAAGCTGGAGGAGGTGCTGGGTGAGGACGCGAGCTTTGAGGAGTGTTTCCGCTCGGCCGACGACGTGCTGCACAACGCCTGCGCCGGCATCGCCGAGATCATCAACATCCCGGGTCTGGTCAACGTCGATTTCGAGGATGTGAAGACCGTGATGGGGGAGCACGGCAAGGCGATGATGGGGACCGCAACGGCCGAAGGACTTGATCGCGCGCGCCTGGCAGCAGAGCAGGCGGTCGCCAGCCCGCTGCTCGAAGGGGTTGACCTGTCCGGCGCGCGCGGCGTACTCGTCAATATCACTGCCAGCAACTCGTTGAAGATGAAAGAGACCCGCGAGGTGATGAACACGATCCGCGCCTTTGCGGCAGAGGACGCGACCGTGATCTTCGGTACCGTGTGCGACGAGTCGATGGGCGATAACCTGCGTGTCACTGTCGTGGCAACGGGACTGGGCCGCACCACCGCCACTAAGAAGCAAACGCCATTTACGGTGGTCAAGACCGGCACCGACAACGCACCGGTCATCATGCCGCAGGTGTCTCACGGCAACGGCGTTGCATCGAGCGGGGATTACAGCCACTTTGACACACCGGCCGTCTGGCGCTCGCGTGAAAGCGCGCAGGCGCGCGTTTCTGCAATGGAGGATGCCGGGCACGATCGCTTCGATATTCCGGCGTTCCTGCGCAAGCAGGCGGATTGAGTCGGCGATCCGTTGATCTTGATCTGTGATCCGTGGTGACCGACGGATCACGGATCTCGGATTACGAGTCACCCATCACGGCTCACAAGCTCGCGATATGCGTGCCAGGTGGCGTGACCTACGATCGGTGCGGTGACAACCAGGCCGATGAACAGTGTGGCAAAGCCCACGCCGATCAACATTGCAATCAACGCCGCCCATACCATCAAGGCAGCCGGGTTGACCAGGAGTGCGCGAATGCTGGTCAATGCGGCGACCACCGTATCCGTGCCGCGGTCAAGCATCATTGGAACGGACACAACGCTGATTGCGTAGACGATCCCGGCAAAGATCGCGCCGATGGCAAGCCAGGTCAGGACGAAATCCCAATGCTCGACGCTGACAATGCGCGCCATGAAACCAGTCAAGGTCGGCATGCCGCTGGAAAAGAACAGAGCGAAGGTCACCAGCGATGCGCGCGCCCAGATCAGCATGATCACCGTCAGAATCAAAGCAAACAGCGAGAAGGCGCCCAGATTGGCGCGCCAGGCGGTCAGCGTGGCGACGAGCGCTGTGTTTTCGCCGCGCTCGACGCGCCGGCTGATGTCGTACAGACCAGTGCAAAGAAAGGGGCCCAGGAGCAGGAACCCGGCCGTCAGTGCCGAGGTGTATTCATACGCGTTCTGGAACACGAAGTAGATCATCCAGCCCATCGTCGCGAAGGCAACGCCGTAGAACAGGCTCGCCACCGGTGCCGCGCGCAGGTCGCCCGCACCTTTCGCGATCCAGCGCAGCGGCGCCGTCGTGGCGACCGTCATGACCAGCGGAAATGGGGAAGCCGATGGCATCGGCGGTGCGGGTTTGATCATTTGCGGCCCTTCTCATCAGCGACGACAGTTCAACAATTCTCCCGCCAAACGGAATGAAGAATATGCAAGGTCCGCTGGCGTCTAAAATGATCCCATCATGCTGAAACAACGAACGCTCAAGTCGCTGGTGCGCACGGTCGGCATCGGTATGCACAGCGGCACCAAGGTCGAATTGGTTCTGCGGCCAGCGACAGCCGGCACCGGAATCGTGTTCCGGCGCATCGATCTTGATCCGGTGGTCGACATCGCGGTTAGCCCCGAAGCGGTCGGCGACACCCGCATGGCATCCACGCTGGTCAAGGACGGCGTGCGTGTGGCGACCATCGAACATCTGATGAGTGCGCTGGCCGGGATGGGAATCGACAATGTCTGCATCGACGTGGATGCGGCGGAAATCCCGATCATGGATGGTAGCGCCGCAAGTTTTGTCTTCCTTCTGCAGTCGGCGGGCATCGTTGAACTGAACGCTCCCAAGCGGTTCATTCGCGTGCGCAAGCCGGTCAGGGTGCATGTCGGCGCGGGGACCGATGCGAAGTGGGCTCGACTTGAACCTTTTGACGGCTTCAAGCTGCGCTTTTCGATCGAGTTCAATCACCCAGCGATCGATGCCACCGACCAGGATGTCGAGGTCGACTTCGCCCGCGAAGCCTACATGTCCTCGGTTGCGCGCGCGCGCACGTTCGGGTTCGTCAACGAAGTGGAGGCGCTGCGCGCCGTCGGGCTCGGTTTGGGCGGAAACTTCCAGAATGCCATCGTGATGGACGAATACCGCGTGCTGAACACCGATGGACTGCGATCCGGCGACGAGTTTGCGAAACACAAGATCCTCGACGCGATGGGTGATTTGTATGTCCTCGGCAAGCCGCTGATTGCTGCCTATGTCGCGCACAAGTCTGGGCATGCACTGAACAACCAGTTGGTACGCGCGTTGCTGGCAGATGAGACCGCGTACGAGATGGTGACGTTTGATAGCGCCGCCGCCGCGCCAGCCGGGCTGTTGCAGCCGGCCCTGGCGTGAGCGCGCAGCACGGTGCCCTATTTTCGCGCCCTGCTGGCCATATTTGCCGCAGCCGTCGTCGTATTCGTCGGCTTGTACTTCTTCAGCGGCGACCGGAAGTACCTGCGTTGGGCCGGATGGCTCTTCGTCATCGGCCTCGGTGCGGCCGTACTCTTCTTCGCGGTGTTGCTGGTCCAGCAGCTCACTTAGGGCGCCGCGCGCGCAGCCGTTTTGCGAGCCGATCGGCCGCATCGCGTAACGGGGATGGTCTCAAAGTAAGTGCAAGCTTGTCCGCAAACTGAAGCGCGCCTGCAGTGTTTGAGCGATGCTCGGCGATTTCTGCCACACTTGGGCGGGAAGGCGATCCCCCCCCTGAATCAGTCTCAGCCAAGGAGCCGGGTTGAACGCGGACCCGGATTTCGCTAAGGTTCAATCCTCGTTCCTGAAGGATCACAAGGAGTCGCGGCAGGGCCTGTCTGATTTTTGCCGCTTGAGCGACGGACGGGGCGAAAACAAGAAGTACGTGCTCCCTGATCTGGCAGGTGAAGCGCGGGATTTGACCGGAAAGTGGGGCTGATTCGACGAGGACGGCAGCAATGAGGTGGGCTGCCTGGTCGGCGCGTTCGCAGCGGGCAATCAGTGCCGCTGCAGGCGTTTCAGCCAGTGCCTGAGACAGGGTTTTGCCGGAGTGCATCCGAGACCGATTCGAATCAAGCCATCACTAGGGCAGCGCCAGAAGCGAGGCGCCGTGTGCGTCGATGTGCCGGAGGTTCATAAGTGCAGATTATTGTCGTCGATCGGCGCCTGGCGCGCGCAATAACACTGACCCTGACTCCGCGCATGTTCGGAGTCGCGGTTGCGGCATCGATACTGATGATCCTGTTCTCGGTGGTAGGTCTGTACGTGGCAACCTTCAAGGCGGCCAATGAATTCCGCGTTCCGTTTGTTCAGGATTTCGCTGCGAGCCTGATGCGCGATGAGGTTGCACGCAACGAGCAGTTCGTGCGTGACAACGTTACGGCGATGGCACGCAAGCTGGGTGAAATGCAGGCGCAACTGATGCGACTGGACGCGCTGGGCGAGCGCGTGTCGCGCCTGGCGGGGATCCGCCCCGAGGAGTTCAATTTCAAGGAGCTTCCCGGGCGGGGTGGCGCCGAGACCGGCGGACGCGCGCTCACCATGGACGAGTTGAAGACCGAGCTTGATCGCGTCGCTCGTGGTGTGGAGCATCGGGCTGACTACATGGACGTGATCGAGGCGGAACTGATGTCGGCCCGCGTGCGCCGGACGCTGCTGCCCGAGAACACCCCGGTTGCGGAGGGCTTCGTCGGCTCGGGTTACGGCATGCGAGCCGACCCCTTGACTGGCCAGCTCGCGATGCATGCCGGGGTCGATTTTGCGGCACCCATTGGCACGCCGATCTTCGCGGCCGCAGGTGGTGTGGTCTCCGGTGCTGAGTACCACGCGATGTTCGGTAACACGGTTACGGTTGATCATGGAAATCAACTTAGCACGCTGTATGCCCATGCAAGTCGTCTCAACGTCAAGCCGGGCGACATCGTTCGCAAGGGCCAGAAGCTGGGCGAGGTCGGGACCACCGGCCGCTCGACAGGTCCGCATCTGCACTTTGAGGTTCACGTCAATGGCGCCCCACAGAACCCGGCGCGCTTCCTGGCCAACCAGGCGAAGGATTCGCCCTTTGGCGGGCTGGCGGCATCCGTGAGGACAAGCGGCCGATCGGTCGACGTGCGCGGTCTTGCAGCCGCAGCGAACGCCACCCGATAGGTTCTGCCGCACGGGCTGATGATCGGCCCGTGACATAATCCACTGCTTTGCGTTCAGGCGCGCCGACTGCGGCGCGGCCGTGCCCGACGTGCCGTGGCGAGAAGGCGAAGCGCATCGCTATTTCACGCCCATTCTGATGATCTCCGGAATCCTCACCAAAATATTTGGCAGCCGCAACCAGCGCCTGCTCAAGCAGTATCAGCGGATTGTCGAACGCGTGAATTCGTTCGAGGCGCAAATCAGTGCGCTGGACGACACGCAGCTGCAGGCGAAGACCCCGGAGTTCCGCGGCCGCTTCGCCAATGGCGAAACGCTCGACCAGTTGCTGCCGGAAGCCTTTGCCGTTGTGCGCGAGGCGGCGCGACGCACTCTGGGAATGCGCCACTTCGACGTGCAGCTGGTTGGCGGCATGGTGCTTCATGCCGGCAAGATCGCCGAAATGCGTACTGGCGAAGGCAAGACACTTGTCGCGACGCTGTCCGCATACCTGAATGCGTTGTCGGGCAAGGGGGTCCACATTGTCACCGTCAACGATTACCTGGCCAGTCGCGATGCGGAGTGGATGGGCAAGGTGTATCGGTTTCTCGGCATGAGCATCGGCGTGATCCTTTCGCAGCAGTCGACCGAAGACAAACGCACCGCGTATGCCGCTGACATTACCTACGGCACCAACAACGAATTCGGCTTCGACTACCTGCGCGACAACATGGAGTATGCGGTCGCCGACAAGCGCCAGCGCGGTCTCGCATACGCGATTGTCGATGAGGTCGACTCGATCCTGATTGATGAGGCGCGCACGCCGTTGATCATCTCGGGACCGGCCGAGGATCACACCGAGCTGTACGTGCGGATGGATGAAGTGCCGCGGCTCCTGACGCGACAGACTGAAGAGAAGGGCAGCGGCGATTTTTGGGTCGATGAGAAGGCGCACCAGATCCACATTTCGGAGGAGGGGCACGAAAAGGTCGAGGGAATTCTTGTGAAGATGGGCCTGCTTGCGGAAGGCGAAAGCCTGTACGCGCCGCAAAACATCATCCTGATGCATCACCTGAACGCTGCGCTGCGCGCGAACTACCTGTTCCATCGCGACCAGCATTACGTGGTGCAGAACAACGAGGTCATCATCGTCGATGAGTTCACGGGCCGCCTGATGGCGGGACGGCGCTGGTCTGAGGGGTTGCACCAGGCGGTCGAGGCGAAGGAACACGTTGCGATCCAGCAGGAGAACCAGACGCTGGCATCGATCACGTTCCAGAACTATTTCCGCATGTACGGCAAACTCGCCGGCATGACCGGTACCGCCGATACGGAGGCATACGAGTTCCAGGAGATTTACGGACTGGAAACAGTGGTTATTCCAACGCATCGACCGATGGTCCGCATTGACCAGCAGGACAAGATTTACCGGACGGTCAACGAGAAGTACGCCGCGATCCTCGCCGACATCAAGGACTGCCACGCCCGTGGCCAACCCGTGCTGGTTGGCACCACGTCGATCGAAAACTCCGAGGCCCTGTCGCATCTTCTGACGAAGGAAGAGCTGCCGCATCAGGTTCTCAACGCGAAGCAGCACGCCAAGGAAGCGGAGATCGTGGCGCAGGCGGGCCGGCCCGGTGTGATCACAATCGCGACCAATATGGCCGGACGCGGAACGGACATCGTGTTGGGCGGCAATGTCGAGAAGCAGGTTCAGTTCGTCGAAGCGGATCCCGCGATTCCCCCTGAGGAAATACAGCCCCGGATCGACAAGCTGCGCGACGAATGGCAATCACTGCACGATCGGGTTGTTGCCGCCGGGGGCTTGAAGATCATCGGGTCGGAGCGGCACGAATCGCGTCGCATCGACAATCAACTGCGCGGCCGTTCGGGCCGTCAGGGTGACCCGGGAGAGTCACGCTTCTACCTCGGGATGGACGACCAGTTGCTGCGCATCTTCGCCGGCGACCGCATGCGCGCGATCATGGATCGGCTGAAGCTGCCGGAGGGCGAGGCAATTGAGGCCGGCATGGTGACCCGCTCGATCGAGTCGGCGCAACGCAAGGTCGAGGCGCGCAACTTCGACATCCGCAAGCAACTGCTCGAATACGACGATGTCGCCAACGATCAGCGCCGCGAAATCTACCGGCTGCGCAACGAGATTCTCGAGGCGCAGGACACGCGCGAAATGATCGCCGGGCTGCGCCGGGGCTACTTCACCGACTTGTTCCGCGAATTTGTTCCGTCCGAATCGGTCGAGGAGCAGTGGAACATCGATGGCCTGACCCGCTCTCTCGCGGATGACTGGCAGATCGATTTGCCATTGAAGCAATGGCTCGAGGCCGAGGATCTCAGCGACGAGGATCTGCTCGAACGGATTCTGAAGGCCACCGACGATGCGTACGCGGTCAAGGTTGCGCAGGTCGGCGAAGAGGCCTTCGGGGGATTCGAGCGTTCGATCATGCTGCAGGTCTTGGACCAGCACTGGCGTGAGCATCTGGCCGCGCTCGATCATCTGCGCCAGGGAATTCACCTGCGCGGTTATGCGCAGAAGAACCCGAAGCAGGAATACAAGCGCGAAGCGTTTGAGCTCTTCGGCACGCTGATCGACCGGGTGCGCGCTGACGTAGTCAGGATCCTGATGAACGTGCGCATTCAGACGCAAGAGGAGATCGCCGCCGCCGAACAGAAGATTGAGGAAGAAACCGAGCGGCGGCTTGAGCAGGCGCGTGCGCAGCATGCCGACTTTGCCGCTGCCGTCGCGGAAGAACCGGCCGATGTCGAGACTTTGACCCTGCCGCCGCCGGAAGAGGTCAAGCCGCAACCGTTCAAGCGCTTCGGCGACAAGATCGGGCGCAACGATCCTTGCCCATGCGGATCGGGCAAGAAGTACAAGCAGTGCCACGGCAAGCTGGCATAGCCACGGCGCACCGACATTCGCAGCGATGGCGGTCGGACTGAACGCTCCGCGTGCCGAAGATCTGCATCCGGTTGACGGCGTCGAGCTCGGCTGGGCGGAGGCTGGCATCCGCAAGGCCAATCGGAAGGACCTGCTCGTCATCGGCATCGCGCCGGGCGCCAGTGTCGCCGGCGTTTTCACGCAGAACCGCTTTTGTGCCGCGCCGGTGCTGGTGGGTCGCGAGCACCTCGCTGCCGGCGGCGAGATTCGTGCACTGGTGATCAACACCGGCAATGCCAATGCAGGCACGGGTGGCAGGGGTCTCCAGCACGCGCGTCAGACGTGCGAGGCATTGTCGAAGTTGCTGGGATGCGCGGCGAATCAGGTGTTGCCTTTTTCGACCGGCGTCATCATGGAATCTCTGCCGATCGATCGGCTGCTGGCGGGACTGCCCCGGGCGGTGGCGCGACTCGCGCCTGATCACTGGCTGGCAGCGGCGGAGTCGATCATGACGACCGACACTGTCGCGAAGGCGGCATCATTGCGTTTCGATCTCGCCGGGAAGCCGGTGTCGATTACCGGCATCGCAAAGGGCGCGGGGATGATCCGACCGGACATGGCAACAATGCTGGGCTTTGTCGCAACGGACGTCGGCGTGGCTCCCGGCATATGGACTCCTGTGGTCAGGCAGGTTGCGGATGCGTCGTTCAATCGCATCACGGTCGATGGCGACACGTCGACCAACGATTCGTTTGTGATGATCGCCACTGCGCGAGCAGCGGCCCCGCGGATCGAGGACGAACGCGACCCACGGTTGCCGATGCTGGTTGCGAAACTGACCAACGTGGCACGGCAGCTTGCTCAAGCCATTGTGCGCGATGGCGAAGGGGCGACCAAGTTCATTGAGATCGAGGTCCAGCAGGCGCGCTCGGAGGCCGAGGCCGCGCGAGTTGCCTATTCCATCGCGCACTCGCCGCTGGTGAAGACGGCGTTTTTCGCTTCCGACCCGAATCTGGGACGCATTCTCGCCGCGGTTGGCAAGGCGGGCGTTGACGATCTCGATGCCTCACGCGTCCAGCTGTGGCTGGGCGATGTCTGGGTGGCGCGCGATGGAAGTCGTCACCCGGACTATCGTGAAGAAGATGGCCAAAGTGTCATGAACGCCAACGAAATCGTCGTTCGCGTGGCGCTCGGCCGCGGCGAATCGCACACGACTGTCTGGACCTGCGATCTTTCGCATGACTACGTGTCGATCAACGCCGATTACCGATCGTGACCGGAGCTGCAATTGAGCGCTGATCAAAGCCGGGCGAAACTGCTGGAGTTGCTGGAACGACTCGCCCCTTTATTGCCAGAAACGCGCCCGATCGACTGGACGGCGCCGGCATTTCGGTGGCGCAAGCGTCAGTACCTGGGCGCCACGCTTGGACGGCTGGAAGCGATTCACCGCATCGCGCACATTGCGCCTGAGGACCTCCGGCACGTCGACACGCAAAAGGTCGCGATTCTGCGCAACACCGAACAGTTCGTGCGCGGCGCGCCGTCCAACAACGTGTTGCTGACCGGTGCACGCGGCACCGGCAAGTCGTCGTTGATCCGTGCCTGCCTGATCGCATTTGTGGATCAGGGTTTGCGGCTCATAGAGGTTGACAAGCGCGACCTGGTTGATCTGCCGGAGCTGGTCGAAGTGATCGCCGAGCGAAAGGAACGATTCATTCTCTTCTGCGATGACCTGTCGTTTGAGGAGGGCGAGGCTTCATACAAGGCGCTGAAGGCCGCACTTGATGGATCCATAGCCGCGCCAAGCGAGAACGTGCTGATTTATGCGACATCGAACCGCCGCCACTTGATGCCGGAGTACATGCGCGAGAACCTGGACACGCATTACGAGGACGACGGCGAGATTCATCCAGGCGAAACGGTCGAGGAAAAGATTTCGCTTTCGGAGCGCTTCGGCATGTGGTTGTCCTTCTATCCGTTCCGCCAGGATGACTATCTTGACATCGTTCGGCATTGGTTGATGCGGTTCGGGATCGAAGCATCGACGCCGCCGCACGCGACCTGGCGCGAGGAAGCGCTGCAGTTCGCGCTGCAACGCGGCTCCCGCTCGGGCCGCGTTGCGCTGCAGTTCGCACGCGATTTTGCCGGGCGAGCGACTTTGGCTGCGCCTTCAACGCGGCGATGACCTTGCAGGGTTCGCCGCGAGAGACGGTCCACGTCGCCGTCGGGGTGCTGGTCCGCGAAGACGGCGCCGTGCTGCTCGCGGATCGTCCTGCCGGCAAGGCCTACGCGGGCTACTGGGAGTTCCCCGGTGGCAAGCTCGAAGCGGGCGAAACGGTTGAGACGGCGCTTGCACGCGAACTGCATGAAGAGCTCGGCATCGACGTCGCAATGTCGGCCCCTTGGGTGGTGTTCGAGCACGATTATCCGCACGCACACGTCCGGCTGCATTTCCGACGCGTGTTCGAGTGGCGCGGCGAGCCGCATGCGCGCGAAGGCCAGCGCGTCGCGTTTTTCTCTTCTGCGGAAGCGCCGCCTGCACCGCTACTGCCGGCTGCCGTGCCGGCGATGCGATGGCTGACTTTGCCGCCCGTCTATGCCGTGTCGAACATCGCCGCGCTGGGGGTCGAATCCTTCATGCGCGCTCTGAGCACGGCACTGAGTCGCGGACTGCGATTGCTCGTCATTCGAGAGCCGGACCTGGAAGAATCGCAACTGGTGGCCATCACTCCGATGCTGGTTGCACTGTCCCGTGCCAGCAAAGCGCGTCTTCTTGTCAGCAGCCGTCATTCCGACGCGCTGTGGCACATGTTTGATGGCGTTCATCTCACGGCACGTGACCTGTCACGCACCGAGCATCGCCCCGGCGCGGGTCTGGTTGCCGCGTCCGTGCACAATCGCGACGAACTGGCGCGGGCACACATGCTTGGTTGCGACTTTGCGGTTCTCGGACCCGTTCGTGCCACACCCAGTCACCCAGGGGTGCCGATGCTCGACTGGAGTGGGTTTGCGCGGATCGCCCTTGAAACACCTATACCGCTGTACGCGATTGGTGGACTGACCTCAGCAGACATTGAGGATGCGTGGCGTGCCGGCGCTCACGGCATTGCGTTGTTGCGAGCGGCGTGGACCGCTTAGTTTCAATGGGTCACTCAGCCGTTCTGCGTCTGATACGCGGCATGCTCGGTCGATTCATCGGCGTGCCCGGATTGACCGTGGATCACATGACGCTCACATGCCCAAGCACCAAGATCAATCGCCTTGCAGCGCTCAGAGCGAAATGGTCGCCAGGCGTTGCCTGGCTCAACGCCACAGCGACACTGCAGACGGGACAGGCGACGAACTTCGTCATCCAGTACTCCGCCCACTCAAAACGCGCACAGCGACAGATTGAACGGAACGTCGCGGTCAATAGCGCGTGGCTTCAGGTCGCGATCCGCGGCCGTAAAGCGAATCCACAACATGTACTTGTTCGCACTGATCTCGGGTATCGCACCCAGATCGGCCGCGACGCGGACTTGCAGCAGCGAGTAACTGCGTCCCTGCAGCATCTGCTGGAACGAACCCTGTGCTGCGACCTGTTGACTGCGTTGTGCGGTTTCCCGTAACAACCGCAGCACAATCGACAATCCGAGATTGAACTGCTGCATCGGTCGAATCCAAGTCTGCAGATCCTGGGCCCGCGCTTCGGCATCACGCATCAGCCATGCGTGGTACGACGGCAGATCAAACTCGCAGGTACCGCCGGGAATACCGGCACGGCTGCGTATGCTGGTGAGCCACTCGTTGTCGCGCAGCTGCTGGCCTGCTTTTCCGGGCGTAGCGTTCAGCGCGTATTGCGCATGCTCGAGCTCGCCGAGCACGGTCGCGAGCGCGGTTTCTGATACCTGCGGATTGTTACGCAACGCCAATAAGGTTTGCTTGTGACGTTCGAGTTCCTGCAGCAGGTCGCTCTTAAGGTCGGCGCGCGACGTGACCTCTAGAATTTCAAACAGCGTCAGGAGCGCCGTGTGATGGCAATGCGGATGGGTCTGGCCGACAAAATATTCAAGCTTGTCGAACAGGTCCTCCAGGCGCAGCAGGGTCCGCAGGCGCTCGCTGAACGGGTACTCGTAGAGAATCTGCCGGATATCGTTGCTCATGGCGACGCGTTGTTGTGCGCGAAGATATCACAGCGATGCGCTTGATCCGGCCGCACGAGGCAATCCTTGCCCATGCCTGCTGTACAGCGCATGCAGGCGTGCGACGCGCCGGCGCGCGGCTTCTTGTGTGACTTCATTGACGAGGACGTCATCGGCAGCATCGAGGCGCGCTTTCCGCGTCGCCTGGTTGGCGATGATCCGGCAAGCTGCCGATTTCTCAAGTCCATTGCGCCGCATCACGCGCGCAATCTGGGTTTCGATTGCGCAGTCGATGACCAGAACCCGGTCGACGCGGTCTCTCCATGTCCCGGATTCGACCAGCAGCGGAATCGAGAAGACCAGATAGGGGGTGGTTTTCGATGCCGCTTGTGCAAACGCGTCCGCCTCGGCGCGAATCATCGGGTGCAGCATCTGCTCAAGCGCTTTCTTCGCCGCGATATCTCTGAACACAAGCTCACGCATCCGGCTCCGGTTAAGCGCGCCGGCTTCATCGATGAATCCGGTTCCAAACTGAGCGCGAATTGGCTCGATGGCCTTGCCACCTGCGGCGGTCAGTTCATGTGCAATCGCGTCGGCATCGATGACGTGGGCGCCGAGGCGAGAGAACTCATCGGCGGCGAGCGACTTCCCGCTGCCGATGCCTCCCGTGAGTCCAACGCGGAATCGCGAAACACCGGCACCCGCCGCCCCGCCTGGCGACGAGTCAGAGCGGGACGAAGCGTGCGGCGAGGTCTCGGCCATAAAGCAGTGCAATGAAGCCCGCGGCGGCCAGATACGGTCCGAAGGGTATCGGAATGTCCTTTCCGCGTCGCGCGAGAAGCATCAGCACGACGCCGACGACGGCACCCACGACGGAGGACAGCAATACGATCGGCAGAAGCATCTTCCATCCGAACCAGGCGCCGAGCGCGGCGAGCAACTTAAAGTCGCCGTAGCCCATGCCTTCCTTGCCCGTCAAAAGTTTGAACAGCCAGTAAATCGACCACAAAGCCAGATAGCCTGCGACCGCGCCGATCACTGCATCGCTCAGGGGCGCAAATGTGTTGACTGTGTTGGCAAGCAATCCAAGCCAAAGCAGTGGCAGCGTCAGGCTGTCGGGCAGCAGCGTGGTGTCGGCATCGATGAAGGTCAGCGAAATCAGCGTCCACACAAATACGAGTGCGAGCAAACCCGGAATCCCGAACCCAAAGTGATACGCAACCCAGGCGGACATCGCCGCCGTCAGCGCTTCGACAATTGGATACCGAATCGAAATTCGAGCACCGCAGGCGGCGCACCTGCCGCCCAGCAAGAGATACGAGATCAACGGTAGGTTGTCGCGAACACGCAGCGGGGCTTTGCAGGCGGGGCAGTGCGAAGCGGGAACGAAGAGGTTATAGGCGCTGGTATCTGGGGACTCCTTTCCGTCCAGTTCGGCGCACTGCGTGCGCCACTCGGCCTCCATCATCCTGGGCAGGCGATGAATCACCACATTCAGGAATGAACCGATCGCCAGCCCAACGATCGGCGCGGCAAGAGTGAAGAGCAGGTCGGGCGGCACGAGATAGTCGATTGCAGGCGCGGAGCAGCTGCAATCGCCGGTGAAATAGCTAGATCACGGCCCCGAGCTTGAAGATCGGCAGGTAAATCGCGATCACGATGCCGCCGATAATCACGCCGAGAACAACCATGATCGCCGGCTCGATCAGGCTCGAGATTGCGTCGACCATCTCGTCGACTTCGCGCTCGTAGTAGTCCGCAACCTTCGTCAGCATCGAGTCAAGGGAGCCGGACTCCTCGCCGATCGACGTCATCTGCACCGCCATGCTTGGAAAAACTCCCGAGTTCTGCATCGACTGCGCCAGGCTGGTGCCGATGTTCACCTCGGTCTGGATCTGCTTGGTGGCCTCGCGATAAACGGCGTTACCTGAAGCGGGACCGACCGAATCGAGCGCCTCGACGAGAGGCACGCCGGCCGCGAACGTGGTCGCCAGGGTGCGGGTCCAGCGGGCAATCGACGACTTCTGCAGAAGTTCGCCGATCACCGGTGGTTTCAGCAACATGCGGTCAACGAAGATCTGAAAATTGGCCGAGCGGCGCCAAGCCTGATATGTGAAGTACGGGATTCCGAGCAGAGCAGCAAGCAACACGTACCAGTAGCCGACGACAAAGTCGGAGACCGCGATGACCGCAAGCGTTGGCGCCGGGAGATCGGCACCGAAGCTTACGAACACGGTTTTGAAAGTTGGAATTACAAAGTACATGATGATCGCGGTGATCAGGATCGCCACCAGGATGATCGTGATGGGATAGAACATCGCCTTCTTGATCTTTCCCTTAAGGGCAAGCGTCTTTTCCTTGTAGCTCGCCAGACGATCCAGCAGCGTTTCCAGAATACCGGCCTGCTCACCGGCAGCGACCAGGTTGCAGAACAACGGGTCGAAGTACAGCGGGTACTTGCGGAACGCCTGATTCAGACTCGTACCGGTTTCGACGTCCGAACGAATGTCGTTCAGCAACCTTGCCATCGATGGATTGCCGTGCCCGCGCGCGACGATGTCGAAGCACTGCATCAATGGGACACCGGCGCGCAGCATGGTTGACAGCTGCCGCGTGAAAATCGCAAGATCTTTCTCACTGATCTTGCGACCGCGCGAGAAAGTCTGTTTCTTGATCTTTGTCGCCAGCACGCCGCGGCGGCGCAGGGACGCGGCAACGACCGATTCGCCTCCCGCACGCATTTCGCCGCGCACGGTCTTGCCGGCCTTGTCACGGCCTTCCCAAGTGAAGAGCGTCTCGCGCGCAGGCGCTCGGGGTCGGATCAAGGCGCCAGTTGCCATTTTCTCTTGTGCTCCGCGTTCGTTGTTCAGTCGTTGGTGCAGCCAAGTACTTCGTCTACCGACGTCATGCCCTGCTTGACCTTTAACAGTCCCGACTGCCGAAGGTTCTTCACTCCCTCACGCTTTGCCTGTTCGGCAATCGCAACCGAACTCGCACCCTTCAGGATCATGCGCTGAATCTCGTCGGTGATCGGCATGACCTCGTAAATACCAGTACGTCCTTTGTAGCCGGACCCCTTGCAACGCTCGCACCCAACGGGCTTGTAGGGTACCCAGCTACCGTCGAGATCGATTGCATCAAAGCCGGCCCCGAGCAGCGCGTCCTTGGCAATTTCAGTGGGTTGCTTGCAGGTGCACAGCCGCCGCGCCAGCCGCTGGGCCGTGATCAAGATGACTGACGATGCAATGTTGAACGCGGCCACACCCATGTGCGACAGACGAGTCAACGTGGAGGGCGCATCGTTAGTGTGCAACGTTGACATCACCATGTGGCCGGTCTGCGCCGCCTTGATGGCAATGTCCGCCGTCTCGAGATCCCTAATCTCACCCACCATGATGATGTCCGGGTCTTGACGCAGAAAGGCGCGCATCGAATTCGCAAACGTCAACCCGGCCTTCTCATTCATGTTGACCTGATTGATGCCCGCGAGCTGGATCTCGGCTGGATCTTCTGCCGTCGAAATATTGACCCCCGGCTGGTTCAGGATGTTGAGACAGGTGTAAAGAGATACGGTCTTGCCGCTTCCGGTTGGGCCCGTGACGAGCACCATGCCATACGGTCGCCGGATCGCATCGAGCAGCAGTTGCTTCTGCTCAGGCTCGTAGCCAAGCGCCTCGATGCCAAGCTTGGCCTGCGATGGATCGAGAATACGCATTACGACTTTTTCTCCGTAAAGCGTTGGCAAGGTGCTGACGCGGAAATCGATGGCACGCTGTCCGGACAGCGCGAGCTTCATACGGCCGTCTTGCGGAACGCGCTTTTCCGAGATGTCGAGCTTGGATATGACCTTGATGCGCGTGACGAGGCGCTCCTTGATGGCCAGCGGTGGCTGCGCAACCTCGCGCAGCACGCCATCCACCCGCACCCGGATACGGTAGAACTTCTCGTACGGTTCGAAATGCAGGTCCGAGGCACCATCGGTGATCGCATCCAGCAGCAGTTTCTGCAGAAAGCGAACGACCGGCGCGTCATCGACCTCGGCGTTGCTGGCCTCTTCCTGCGTGGTGTCCGGCGAATCGGACAACAGATCGTCGAAGTTGACCTCGTCGTCGACCAGCTTTTCAAGTGACTGAGCGACCGACTGGGACGACGAGTCGATCAGCTTCAACAGCTTGTCGTGCTCTACGACGACGATGTCAAGCGCAAGTTGTGTCTGGAACTTGACCTGATCGAGCGCCTGGAAGTTGGTTGGATCGGAAACGGCGACGGCAAGGCGGTTTCCACGCTTTCGCAACGCGAGCACGCGCAGCGCTCCCACAAGCTTCCTGTCGATGATGTCGCGCGGCAACTGGTCGGTATCGAATGCCGACATGTCGAGCATGGGGTGCCCGAAGGTGTCGGCGGCAAATCGTGCGATCTGCGCGGCCGAGAGGCCCGTCGTCTCGCTCGCACCGACGAGTTCGTCGATGAATTGGCCATTTCCCTGGACGGCCTTGCGTGCCAGCGTTTCAGCGCGATCCGGACGGAGCCTGCCTTGCTGGACGAGCGCGCGCGCCAGCCCCGTCAACGATGACGTCGCCATTGCAGGGCTTGGGCTTACGGCGGACATCTAGGTCGCTTACGAACTTTCCGAGTTGATTCGAGTCGCCAGGAGCGAAACTTCGAGTTGAGGCTCAAGATACTGCCGACAAGCCCTCGATTTGTAAAGCAAACCGAAGTATTAGCTGCAACGGCTTTTCCTCCTCGACGGTTGGATGACGCGCACTGCTACCCGACGCGGATTAGCCGCACGCTTCTCACCAACTGATCATGAATCTGGATGATCTCGACGATGCAGCCCGGATATCGAATGCAGCAAGGTCCGCTCGGGATCTCCTCAAGCGCCTCGAGAATCAGTCCATTGACCGTTCGAGGACCTTCGAGCGGGAAACGGAGCGATAGACGACGATTGAGTTCGCGCAGCGGCGTGCTGCCGTCGACGATCGCGTGACCCTTGGCATCCCAACGCAGCCCGCGAGTCCCGAGGCCAGGTGCCTGGGTTGTGAACTCCCCCACGATCTCCTCGACGATATCCTCCAGCGTCACCAGGCCTTGGACCTCGCCGTATTCATCCACCACGAGGCCGAGTCGCCGTTGATTGTCCTGGAACATCTGCAACTGCTGGAGAATCGGCGTGCCGCTGGGAACGAAATAAGGCGTGACCAGTATTTCTCGAAGGCTTTCGTGCGACAGGGCATCCGCATCGAGCAGCGGTACCAGCTTTCGGACGTGCAGAACGCCTATGACGCGCGTGATGTCGCCATCGACGACCGGAATTTTGTTGTGGTAGCAGGTCGCCAGCTGCTGCCGGATAGCAGCGACCGGATGCGAAATGTCGAGTACCTCGACACGCGAGCGCGGCGTCATGAGGTCGTCGACCGTGACCTGCTCGAGATCGAACAAGTTGAGCAGAATCGTACGGTGTTTCCCGGGGACGAAACTCGCGCCCTCAAGGACGATTGTTCGCAACTCTTCCGGTGTGAGTCTTTGTGACTCCGAGGCGGCGTTATGCGGCACTCTCAGTAGCCAGAGCAATCCACGGACAAACAGATTGACAAACCAAACCGCCGGCGAAAGGAGTCGTAGCAGTGGCGCGACCACATAACTGGACAGCAACGCAATGCGTTCCGGATAGGTGGCGCCGATCACTTTGGGTGTTATCTCGGCAAACACCAGAATCAGGAAGGCGATGAGACCTGTGGCGAGCAGGAGCGACCATTCGCTATCGCCGAAGTAGTAGATCGCGAGCGCTGTAACCAGAGCGGTCGCCGCTGCATTCAGCAATGTGTTGCCGAGAAGAATGAAGCCCAGAAGCCGGTCGGTGCGATCGAGCAGGGACTGCATCAATCGCGCGGCGCGGCTGCCCTGCCGCGCCAGATGCCGCAAGCGCAGCCGGCTGGTCGCCATCATCGCGGTCTCGGCCAGCGAGAAGAATGCGGCGAGGATCAGCAGTACGACGAGCGCGGTGATCTGCGCCCAAAGCGGGATGCCATCCAATCGTCAATTCCAGCCGGAATGAACCGTGCTATTTGCAGTCGATATGATGGTCGGGGTGAGAGGATTTGAACCTCCGACTCCTGCGTCCCGAACGCAGTACTCTACCAGGCTGAGCTACACCCCGACGCGAGCTCGGTTGCCCGGAAACGGCCACCGAACTTCCTTCGAGCGCGGAAACCCTAACGATTCCGCCGCATCGCGAAAGTGTTCAAGTCTAACAAAGACTTTTGATACGCCGAGACGGGAAAGGCGGCCAGCGCGGCGGCGGCGGCGGCCGATTCTGCGGAGGCTCTTTCGCGAACGTAGCTCAGCGAACCGTTGCCCCGGACAATCGTGGCGATCTGATCGAAGTCGCCGCCGCCGTCGCGGATTGCGTGCTCGATCTTCGCACGATCGCGCGGAGAAGCCAGCCGTAGTGCGTGAATCAGTGGAAGTGTGACCTTGCCTTCGCGCAGGTCATCCCCGAGGCGTTTGCCGATCTCCGCGATATCCCCGGAATAATCAAGCAAATCATCGATCATCTGGAAGGCGGTGCCGAGGCTTGCGCCATATTCCGCGGCGCGCACTTCCATTTGCTCATCCGCGCTCGCCAGCACCGCGCCGATGCGTGCTGCCGCCTCAAACAGCGTGGCGGTCTTCCGCTCAACGACGCCCAAGTAGCGCGCCTCGTCGACCGACGGGTCGTGGATGTTCATCAGTTGCAGGACTTCGCCTTCGGCGATGCGGTTTGTCGCATCGGCCAGTATTCGCATCACGCGCATGCTGCCGACGTCGACCATCATCTGGAACGAACGCGAATACAGGAAGTCGCCGACCAGAACGCTGGCCGCGTTGCCGAACATCGCGTTTGACGTCTGACGTCCGCGCCGCAAGTCGGACTCATCGACAACGTCGTCGTGCAGCAGGGTCGCCGTGTGAATGAACTCGATCACCGCGGCGAGCACGATATGAGCCGTTCCGCGATATCCCAATGCACGCGCAACCAGGAGATGAACGGCCGGTCGCAGGCGCTTGCCACCTGCCCCGATGATGTAATCGGCAATCGTGCCGATCAGAGCGACATCCGAGCCCAGGCGCTCCCGAATCTGGCTGTCGACCGAGCGCATGTCGTCGACGACCGGCGCCAGAATACGAGCCAGTTCATCTGTGGACGGTGGCGCTTCGGATAGTGTCTGTGGTTCTGCCAAGTGGATTGCCCCGGACGAATCCCGGCAATTATAGGAGGCCGATCAAAGTGGGCGACCGGCGACGGCGGCCTCGGTTGCGTGGCAAGGTTGCGTTTGACCGTACGCCAATAGACGTGAGAAAATCCAAAGCTTTCCAGAATTCAGAATGCGCGCGGGCCTCGGCGGCGTAACGCGCGTAGGGAGTAAGGACCATGTACGCTGTGATCAAGACGGGCGGCAAGCAATACCGCGTTTCTAACGGGCAGACCGTCAAGGTCGAATCATTGGTTGGCGAGATCGGTGCACAAGTAACAATCGATCAGGTTCTCGCCGTTGGTGATGGCGGAAACGTTACGGTCGGCGCTCCATTGGTCGCAGGTGCGACGGTCAAGGCGACTGTTTTGTCTCAGGGCCGTCATCCAAAGGTGAAAATCTTCAAGATGCGGCGCCGGAAACACTTCCAGAAGCGCGCAGGTCATCGGCAGAATTTCACGGAACTACGGATCGACTCGATCGGTTGAATTGGTTCAATAAATCAGTCCATCCAGATCCGGCAACGAGGTAGAAAATGGCACATAAGAAGGCGGGCGGGTCGTCCCGCAACGGTCGCGATTCCCAGGCCAAGCGACTAGGCGTCAAGGTATTTGGTGGCGAAACGATCAACGCCGGCGGCATCATCGTCCGTCAGCGGGGTACCAAGTTTCACCCCGGGGACAATGTGGGGATTGGGCGCGATCACACGCTGTTCTCCACGATCGATGGGACGGTCAAGTTCACCGTGAGCGGGGCCCAGAATCGTCAAACTGTGAACGTCCTTCCGCGCAGCTGACGAGCCCCCGGCAGCAATCTCTTTCATGCGAAAGCCCTGCCGTTCCTGGCAGGGCTTTTTTTTCCCGGCGCTAGATTGTGAAATTCATCGACGAAGCAAAGATCGAAGTAATTGGAGGCCGTGGTGGCAATGGCTGCGCTTCGTTTCGGCGAGAGAAGTTCATTCCCAAGGGTGGACCCGACGGGGGCGATGGCGGCCGCGGCGGCAGTGTCTGGGCGACAGCTGACAGGAATATCAATACTCTTATCGATTACCGCTACGCTCGCAAACACGCCGCTGGCAACGGTGAACATGGTCGTGGCGCCGATTGCTTTGGCGCAGGCGGCGGCGACATCGAACTGCGAATGCCCGTCGGAACGGTAATCACCGATGACACAACTGGCACGCAGTTAGCCGATCTGGCCAAGCACGGCCAACGCACCTTGCTCGCAAAGGGCGGCCGCGGTGGACTTGGCAATCTCCACTTCAAATCGAGCACCAATCGTGCGCCGCGCCAGCACACAATGGGTGAACCGGGCGAACATCTACGACTCCGACTGGAGCTCAAGGTCCTGGCAGACGTCGGGCTGCTTGGCATGCCGAACGCCGGCAAATCAACCCTGATAGCCGCCGTCTCGAACGCGCGCCCCAAGATCGCCGGCTATCCATTCACGACCCTGCATCCGCATTTGGGTATGGTCCGCCTGGCGCCGGAGGCTGGCTTTGTCGTAGCGGACATACCCGGTCTGATCGAAGGTGCCGCGGAAGGCGCCGGCCTCGGTCATCAATTCCTGCGCCACCTTAGCCGTACGAGAGTCCTGTTGCACATCGTTGATGGCGCGCCGCTCGACTCGACAAGCGATCCGGTCAGGGACGTGCGCGCGCTCGCGGCGGAGCTGAAGAAGTATGACCCTGCACTCGCGCGCAAGCCACGCTGGCTGGTGGTCAACAAGATCGACCTCATTCCGGTGGAAGAGCGCGCCGCGCGGGTCGCGGAGTTTCGCCGCCGATTGCGGACTCGGGCGCCGATCTTCTGTGTGTCGGCCGTGACGGGAGAAGGGTGTCGGGACTTGATGTGGGCCGTGCATCGATTTCTTCTCGGTTCGGACAAGCAAGGTTCGCGGTCAGGGCAGGCAGACCTGCTGAACGATTCGCGTGCGGGGCATGCATGACCGACGCATCCGTTATCGCGGCCGCACGCCGCATTGTGGTAAAGGTCGGAAGCAGTCTGGTGACCAATGAGGGTCGCGGGCTTGATCTTGACGCCATATCGAACTGGGCGCGCCAGATCGCCCAACTCAATCAGGACGGCAAACAGGTTCTGCTCGTATCCAGTGGTGCCATTGCAGAGGGAATGAAACGACTCGGCTGGCTGCGACGCCCGCAGCAGATGCATGAACTGCAGGCGGCAGCTGCCGTCGGTCAAATGGGGCTTGCGCAAGCGTACGAGACAGGCTTTCGCGCGCTCGGCAAGCAAACCGCCCAGGTCCTGCTGACCCACGCCGATCTGGCCGACCGTGCGCGTTACCTGAATGCGAGGTCAACTCTGCTGACGTTGCTGGACCTCGGTGTCCTGCCGGTCATCAATGAGAATGACACGGTCGTCACCGACGAAATCAAGTTTGGCGACAACGACACGCTCGGCGCATTGGTTGCGAATCTGGTGGAAGCTGACGCGTTGATCATCCTGACGGATCAGCGCGGCTTGTTCGGCAGCGATCCGCGCATTGATCCCTCTGCCGCACTAATCGCCACCGCTCGCTCTGGCGATCCAGCGTTGGAGGCGATTGCGGGCGGCAGTGGCAGCACGATCGCGCGCGGCGGCATGATCACCAAGGTGCTGGCCGCCAAGCGCGCGGCACGCAGCGGCGCGCACACGGTGATCGCAAGCGGTCGCGAGTCCAACGTACTGGTGCGGCTTGCAAATGGCGAAAGGATCGGGACGCAGCTTACCGCTGCCACTCCGGTCCTCACCGCACGCAAGCAGTGGCTTGCCGACCACCTTCAGCTGAAGGGTCGAGTTGTCGTCGACCAAGGCGCGGCACGCGCGCTTCGAGACGAAGGCAAGAGTCTGCTGCCGATTGGTGTGGTCGAGGTCATCGGCGAGTTTGCGCGGGGCGACGTGATCGCTTGTATCGGTCCGGATGGCCGCGAAATCGCCCGTGGATTGGTCAACTACGGCAGTGCCGAGGCACGCCAAATTGCGCGCAAACCGAGCAGCGAGATTGAGTCAGTGCTCGGCTACTTCGACGAGCCTGAGCTGATTCATCGCGACAACCTTGTCGTGGGCTGACTCATCGGTGCGGCACTGCCCCGAGAATCTCGGATGCGCCCTTAGCGCCCAGATCAGTCCCGGTCCTGCTGGATGGATCCCGCCGAGGAAGCGGTGCTGCTCGGGTCCGTCAATTCGGCAGCCGCGCGGTCGTCGCGTCTGCGAATTCCCTGATATCCGCGCCGACCGGGTCGGAAGACAAAGCGTGAAAGCTCCGCCAAGGCCTGCTGATAGACGTCGCGCTTGAACTCGATGACCGCATCAAGCGGTATCCAGTAGTCCTGCCAGCGCCAGGCGTCGAATTCCGGTCTTTCTGAGCGACGCAGCGATACGTCGCAATCGCGCGCGACCATGCGCAGCAGGAACCAGATCTGTTTCTGTCCACGGTAGTTGCCGCGGAGCTCTCGCCGCACCCACTGCTCAGGAACGTCGTAACGAAGCCACTCGCGCGTGCGGGCGACGATCTTCACGTGCTCGGGCTTCAGCCCGACCTCCTCGTACAGCTCGCGGAACATCGCTTGCTCGGGAGATTCGCCGTGCTTGATCCCGCCCTGCGGGAACTGCCAAGAATGTTGCCTAACGCGCTTGCCCCAAAAAACCTCGTTACGTTGATTGAGCAGGATGATGCCGACATTCGGGCGGTAGCCGTCTTTGTCCAGCATGCCTACACCTGAAGCTATATCATCTGCGGCCGATTATAGGACCGGGTTTCATTCCGCGGTCATAAAGATTCTGTCGGCTTCCGACGCAAATTCGACGCTATGCGCGCCACCGCCTATTTCATTTCCACGCTCAAGGAAGCGCCGACCGACGCCGAGGTGGTCAGCCACCGACTGATGGTTCGTGCCGGAATGATCAGGAAGTTGGCGGCCGGTATCTACAACTACTTGCCGCTTGGGTTGCGATCGATCCGCCGGATCGAGTCGATCATTCGCGAGGAGATGAATCGCGCTGGCGCAATAGAACTGCTGATGCCGGTGGTGCAGCCGGCCGAGCTATGGATGGAGTCCGGCCGCTGGTTCAAGATGGGGCCTGAACTGCTGCGCGTAAAAGACCGGCACGAACGCGATTTCGTCATTCAGCCGACGTCGGAAGAGGTCATCTCCGATATCGTGCGCGAGTCGATTCGCAGCTACAAGCAGCTGCCGATCAACTTCTACCACATCCAGACCAAGTTTCGCGACGAACGCCGTCCGCGCTTCGGCGTGATGCGCGGGCGCGAGTTCACGATGAAGGACGCTTATTCGTTCGACCGCGACGAAGCCGGCGCAATGAAGAGCTATCAGGCGATGTACGATGCCTACGCACGAATCTTCACGCGCATGGGCCTTCGCTTTCGCGCCGTCGCGGCCGATACCGGCAATATCGGCGGAAAGGCCAGCCACGAATTCCAGGTTATCGCCGACACGGGCGAAGACGCGATCGCCTATTGCCCGACTTCCGATTATGCGGCCAATATCGAGATGGCCGAGGCGTTGCCGTTGCTCGAGCATCGTTTACCGCCGGCTGACGAGATGAAGAAGGCGCCCACGCCGGGCAAGGAAAAGTGCGAAGACGTGGCTGACCTGCTCGGCATGCCGCTGGCGCGCACCGTCAAGTCCATCGTGCTCGCGGTCGAGCGGAAGGACAGCAAGGGCGAAACGACTGACGTACGGATTTGGCTCCTGTTGATCCGCGGCGATCACGAGTTGAATGAAATCAAGGCCGGGAAAGTGCCGGGACTGAAGGATGGCTTTCGTTTCGCAACCGAAGCCGAAATCCGCGGCGCTTTCGGCTGCCGCCCCGGTTATCTTGGACCGATTAACACGCGTAAGCCGGTTATCTTGGTCGCTGATCGTACTGTTGCCAGAATGAGTGATTTCGTCTGCGGCGCGAATGAAGAGAATTTTCACTTCACGGGCGTCAACTGGGGCCGTGATTTGCCGGAGCCCATCGTTGCTGATCTGCGAAATGTGGTTGCAGGCGACCCGTCACCGGACGGCAAGGGCGTGCTCGCAATCCAGCGCGGCATCGAGGTCGGTCATGTGTTCGCCGGTTTGCCGTATGCGGAATCGATGAAACTCTTCTTCACCGATGAGAACGGAGCAGCGGCGCCGATGCTGATGGGCTGTTATGGCATCGGCGTCACCCGTCTGCTGGGTGCTGCGATCGAACAGAATCACGACGCGAAGGGAATCATCTGGCCTGATGCGATCGCACCGTTCGCAGTGGTCGTTTGCCCGGTCAATTATCGACAGTCCGAGCAGGTGCGACAGGTTGCGGACAAGCTCTACGCGGAATTCATCAGCGCCGGGGTTGATGTGATTCTTGATGATCGCGGCGAGCGCCCCGGCGCGATGTTCGCCGACTGGGAACTGATTGGCGTCCCGCATCGAATCACCGTCGGCGAGCGCGGTTTGAAAAGTGGCGAACTGGAGTATGTCCACCGGCGCGCTTTGCAGCCCGTTGCCGTGCCTTTGGCGGATGCGTTCGCGTTCGTTCAGCGCCAACTTGCCAGCGCGCGCGCCTGATCCGACGCGCCGGCGTCTGACCGGCTCGTTCGTTGCGTCGCTGGCGGGACCTTTCGTACTGGCCTTTTCGCGTCGTGCGCTGGCTGGTGCGCAGCAATACGAGCCGCTGGCCGATGCCGTGCGCGCTGCGCTCGCCGCGCAGATCGCGGACAGGACGCCGCCCTCCCGAAAGTTTGCTGGAATCGAGGAACGGATCGCGTTCCTCGATTGGCTCAGCGCCATGTCGGAACGGTTGAAGGGTCGCAAACCCGACTACCAGACCCGCGTCGAATTCCTGCGCACGCTCGACTATGAGGCTACGCGTGCCGGCCTCGATCGTCAGATGGTGCTCGGCCTGATCCAGGTCGAAAGCAATTTTCGCAAGTACGTGATCTCGACCGCGGGTGCGCGTGGCTACATGCAAGTGATGCCCTTTTGGGCGCCTTTGATCGGCGATGGCGATGTGAAGAAGCTGTTCGACATGCGCAGCAACCTGCGTTATGGCTGCGTGATCATGCGGCACTACCTCGACCTCGAAAAGGGCGATCTGTTTCTCGCGCTCGGCCGCTATAACGGCAGTCGCGGTCGATCGGAGTATCCGAATGCCGTCCTTGCCGCCTGGAAGAACCGCTGGCAATACGAGCCGGTTCAGCGGCCCAAGTCGTAGTCGGGGGTGCTCAGCGTTTGGGTAGCCCAGGCATTCCGCCGCCGAGCCCCTTCAGGCCGCCCATTGCGCGCATCATCTTTGCAAGGCCACCCTTTTTCATCTGTTTCATCATCGCCTGCATCTGTTCGAACTGGTTGAGCATGCGATTGACCTCCTGCACCGGTACGCCGGCGCCGGCGGCGATGCGGCGTTTGCGCGAGGCTTTGATCAGATCCGGCTTAGTGCGTTCCTGCGGCGTCATTGAATTGATGATGCCCTCGACCCGTCGGATCTGACGCTCGGCATCCTTGTCGTTCACCTGTCCAGCGGCCTGGGCGAACTGGGCTGGCAGCTTGTCGACCAGGCCTGACAGCCCTCCCATTTTTCGCATCTGGCCGATCTGTTCGCGGAAATCGTTCAGGTCGAAGCGTTCGCCAGACTGCATGCGCTTGGCAAACTTCTCCGCCGCCTGCACGTCGATCGACTTCTTGACGTCTTCGACGAGCGCGACAATGTCACCCATGCCGAGCACGCGGCCGGCCATGCGCTCGGGGTCGAAGCGCTCGAATCCGCTGATCTTCTCCGCCACGCCGACAAACTTGATCGGCTTGCCGGTCACCTGGCGCACGGAAAGCGCGGCGCCGCCGCGCGCGTCGCCGTCCAGCTTGGTCAGGATCACGCCGGTCAACGGCAAGCGCTCGGAAAACGCCTTTGCGGTGCTGACCGCGTCCTGGCCCAGCATGGCGTCGACGACAAACAGCGACTCGATCGGATGCAAGGCGGTGTGCAGCGCGGCGACTTCCTGCATCATCGCCTCGTCGATCGCCAGCCGGCCGGCGGTATCGACGATCAAAACGTCAAAGAACTGGCGGCGCGCGTGCTCCAGTGCTCGCGTGGCGATGTCGATCGGCTTGTCGGTGGCGAGGCTCGGGAAAAACGCCGCACCGGCCTGCGCCGACACTGACTTCAACTGCTCGATCGCGGCCGGACGGTACACGTCGGTCGATACCGTCAGCACCTTCTTCTTGCGCTCATCGTGCAGCCACTTGGCGAGTTTGGCCGCGGTCGTCGTCTTGCCGGCGCCCTGCAGTCCAGCCAGCAGGATCACCGCCGGCGGCTGCGTGGCGAGATTGAGTTCGCGTTCTTGCGGGGGCAGATCGCCGCCCATCAGCAACGCCAGTTCGCGCTGCACGACGCCGACCAGCGCCTGCCCCGGCGTTAGCGATCCGACCACCTCCTCGCCAAGCGCCTTGTCCTTGATGCGGGCGATGAGGTCGCGGACAACCGGCAGCGCAACATCGGCTTCAAGCAGGGCGACGCGGACCTCGCGCAGCATCTCCTGGGTATTGGCCTCGGTCAGGCGCGCCTGGCCGCGCATCTGCTTGACGACGCGGCTTAGTTTTTCTGTAAGTGATTCGAGCATGAGGGCGAGCAGCGGACCGCGCGGTCAGCGTGCTATATAGATGCGTATGGGATCGGCCGCATTTTACGTGCTGGGTCATGCGACCGTGGCCGCGCTGTACCTGCTGATGGCCGCGATCACCTGGCGCGCACTGCGCAGTGACGAATCCGCGCGCTGGGGCAACTGGCGCCGCTTGCTGATTCCGGTCATTGCGGTCGGGCATCTGCTTCTACTGGGGCACGCGGTGGTCGGGACCGGAGATTTCCGATTCGGGTTTGCGCACGCGCTGTCCGCCACACTTCTGCTGGCGGTTCTGATCATCTGGGTCGAGGGCTTCTTCGTGCCGATGCGGGGGCTCGACATGGTGGTGCTTCCGGTAGCGGCCATCTGCGTTCTGCTGCCGGCGGTGTTTCACGGCGTTCCTGTTTCTGCGGCCGCGGATACTGGCGCGTTGCGGGTACATCTGCTGATGGCGATCTCCGCCTACAGCCTGCTCACAATTGCCGCTCTGCACGCATTGCTGATGGCATCGATCGACCGCCAACTGCACGCCGCACTTGGCGCGCCAGACCGAACCACTTCGCGCTGGCTGGCGCAGATGCCGCCGCTGCTGGCGATGGAGCGGATGTTGTTCCGCCTGATCGCGGCCGGATTCGTGCTGCTGACGCTGACGCTCGTTTCCGGCGTGTTCTTTTCCGAGGCGCTATTCGGGCGCGCTCTGCGGTTTGACCACAAGACCGTGTTCACCATCGCGTCCTGGTTCGTGTTCGCCGGACTGCTGGCGGGACGCTTCGTCTTTGGCTGGCGCGGACGCAAGGCGTTGCGCTGGACACTGGCCGGTTTTCTCATGCTGATGCTGGCGTACGTTGGCAGCCGATTCGTGCTCGAAGTCATTCTGCAGAGAGTCTGATGGGACGAATTCTCTTCTGGCTGCTGATCGCAGCGGCTGCCTACCTTGGCTATCGCTGGTGGCGCATCAAGAATCAGGCAGTCGTGCGCAACGCGACGCAGCGGCCGCAAGTTGAGACCATGGTTCGCTGCGAGGTCTGCGGTCTGAACCTGCCGCAGTCGGAGGCGGTGGGCGCCGGCGACCGCTGGTACTGCGGCGAGGAACATCGCAGTCGAGCGGTCCATGACAAGGGCGAGGGCTGATTGACCGCAGCACCACGCGAGCCGGCGCGAGTGACCTCACTCGATGCCGATGAACCCGCCTGGCGCACGCTGGAGTACTTCGCGCTGACCCGTGCGCTGATTGCCAGTGCATTGGTATTAGCCGTTGTTTCACTTGGTCCGGGCCCGGTCGGTTGGAATGCCACGCCGGTCGCGGTCGGCAGCCTGGTCTACTTTGTCCTGTCTGCCGCGCTGGCCGGCGTCTCGATCTACGTGCGGCAGCGATTCTTTGCGCAGGTTGCATTGCAGATTGCCGTGGACCTGATCGTGATATCAAGCCTGCTGATGCTGGGTGGCGGCAGCCGTACCGGGGTCACGATCCTCTATCTGCTGCCCCTCGCCGGCGCATCGCTGTTGTTGCCGACCGTCGCTGTCTTCTTCGTGTGTGCGCTCGCCGTGCTGGCGCTGCTGTTCGACGCCGTGCTCCGGGTGCTGCACCTCGAGGGCGGAGACGCCACGGTGTTTCAGGCCGGGTTATATGGTGCCGCGCTATTTGCGGTGGCTGCATTACTGCGCTTTCTGGCGTCGCGCCTGGCCGCACAGGAGCGCCTCGCCCAGAGCCGCGGTCGGATGATTGAGAGCCAGCTCGAGATCAATCGGCTTGTGATTGCACAGATGGAGCAGGGTGCCATTGTTGTCGATGCGGCTACACGCGTGCGCGCCAACAACCGAGCGGCGCGCACTCTGCTTGAGCTGGGTCCGGAGGCGCAACTCACGGGTCAGAGGCTCAAGGACTTTCCGGCGCTGCAACCGCTGTCCGCTGCACTCCAGCGCTGGATCGCGGAAGTGGCACAGCTTGGTGAAGGACGGACGGAAACAACCGTTTCGCTACCAACCTTGAAGCTGCGCGCGCGGTTTGTGCGCCCGCAAACCTCCAGCTCGGATGAATTTGCCGTGTTTCTCGAAGACGTGCGGCAGGTCGAGGAGCGGGCGCAGCAGCTCAAGCTTGCCGCGATGGGCCGGCTCACCGCCTCGATTGCGCATGAAATCCGCAATCCGCTCGGTGCCATCGGACACGCGGCACAACTGCTGTGCGAAGACGCGAACGAGCCAACAACGCAACGCCTTGCCGCGATCGTGCGCGAGAACGCACGGCGCCTGAACCGGCTGGTCGACGACGTATTGCGCGCCGCACGTCGTGAGGCGCCGCTGGGCGATGACATCGACCTGTCTGCATTTCTCGGCGCATGGCTGGCGGAATTCATTCGCGACCGCGGGCTGGATCAGGCAATCATTCGTCTCGAAGCGGCGCCATCTCTGCGCGCACGGTTCGAGGAGTCACATCTGCGGCAAGTTCTATATAACCTGCTGGACAACGCGCTGCGGTTCGCGTCAGGCGCGCCGGGCAGCGTCATCATCATGGCGGAGCGGGCCGATGACGAACGCGCATCGGCCGTGCTCTGGGTGTTCGACGACGGCCCTGGCATTCCGATAGATACGAGCGCAGCCTTGTTCGAACCCTTCTTCAGCACCGGTCCGCGCGGCACCGGCCTTGGCCTTTACATGGCGCGCGAGTTCTGCATCGTGAACCGCGCTGAACTTAGCTACGCGGTTTGGCGCCGCGGCGCGGCCGAGCGGTCTGGGTTCATGATCCGTTTTCCGGCCGATGCCGGGACGCGACTCGACACTGCAGGCTTCCTCGATACCATACCGGCACCATGAGCGGCGCGAGCCCATTGCATGAGTCTGCTTCGCCGCGGCGCGCGCCAGCAGTCCTTGTTGTTGACGATGAGGCCGATCTGCGCGAGCTGCTCTCGTTGACGCTGGTGCGCCTCGGGCTCGATGTGGATGCCGCCGATACTCTGGCGCGCGCGCGCGAGTTGCTGGCCACGAATCGGTACGGTCTGTGCCTGACCGATATGCGGCTGCCCGATGGTGTCGGTCTCGATCTCGTGCGCGACGTATCACAGGGTCGCCACGGTGAGGCGTTTCCGATCGCGGTCATCACTGCCTTTGGCAGCGCGGAGAACGCTGTGGCGGCACTCAAGGCGGGCGCGTTCGACTACCTGACCAAGCCGGTCGATCTGGAGCAGTTGCGGCTGCTGGTGCGCTCGGCGCTGGCCGGCAGCTCATCCCGAGGAACTCCGGCGAACTTACCGACTGGGGACAGACCTACCGCGCGCCTGCTCGGCGATTCACCGTCCATGCTTCAACTGCGCGCAATGATTGAGCGACTCGCACGCAGCATGGCGCCGGTCGCGGTCTACGGCGAATCGGGCAGCGGCAAGGAGCTCGTGGCGCGCGCAATCCACGATGCGTCCACGCGCGGGGCTCAGCCATTCGTCGCGGTCAATTGCGGCGCCATACCGGAAACGTTGATGGAAGCCGAATTCTTCGGTTATCGCAAGGGCGCATTCACCGGCGCCGACCGCGATCGTGACGGCTTCTTTCAGGCTGCGGCCGGGGGAACGCTGTTCCTCGACGAAGTGGCCGAGCTTCCGCTCGCCATGCAGGTCAAATTGCTGCGCGCGATTCAGGAGCGCCGCGTGCGCAAGGTTGGGGCGACGACCGAAGAGTCGGCCGATGTCCGCATACTCAGCGCCACGCATCAGGATCTTGCACACCTCGTTGCCGAAGGGCGGTTCCGTCAGGATCTTTACTATCGGCTCAACGTGATCGAGCTGCGCGTGCCAAGCCTGCGCGAGCGCGTCGAGGATGTGCCCATGCTGGCGGACGCGATCCTCAAGCGCTTGGCAGAACGCAATCATTGCGCGCCCGCGCACCTGTCCGCCGGCGCGCTCGATGCGTTGCGTCAGTATCCATTCCCGGGCAACGTGCGCGAACTGGAGAACGTCCTCGAGCGTGCGCTTGCTTTGGCCGCGGAGGGCAAGCTGCAACCGGAAGACCTGATGCTGCCCACGGCTGACACGGTGTCGGCGGTCAACACAGACGCGGCCGCGGTGCTAGCTGCTGTGAAAGACGCACCGGATCTTGCGGAAGTCGAGGTCGTAACGGCGATAACGCGCGGGTTCGAGGTCATCGAGGGTGTGCCAACGGACCTTCAAGCGTATGTCGATGCGCTTGAGCGCGACGCGATCCGCGCCGCGCTCGAAAAGACGCGCTTCAACCGTACCGCGGCAGCGCAATTGCTGGGGTTGACCTTTCGCCAGTTGCGCTACCGCATGCAGCGGCTCGGCGTGAAATGAACGTCGCGGCGGGCGGACCTAACGACACCGGCGCACCTGACGAATTGTCCGTCGATCGCGAGGGCTGGCTGCTCGGGGTGCGCCGCTGTCCGTCGCCGAATTCCGATGCACGGCCGCCAGGTGCGCAGGTTGACCTTCTTGTGATCCACAACATCAGCCTGCCGCCCGGCGTGTTCGGCAGCGGAGACGTTGAACGGTTGTTTACAGGTCGGCTCGATCCTCACGCGCATCCGTTCTATGCAACGCTCGCCGGCATTCGTGTGTCCAGTCATTTCCTGATCGAGCGCAGCGGGCGCATCACTCAGTTTGTATCCTGTCTCGATCGTGCGTGGCACGCTGGCGCTTCGATGTTTGAGGGCCGGACCGGCTGCAATGACTTTTCGCTCGGAGTCGAACTCGAAGGCACGGATTTCGTCGCGTTCGAAGAAACGCAATACAGCGCGTTGGCGCGCCTCGTGCAATCCCTGCGGGCGCACTTTGCGCTGCGTGCGGTGCGCGGTCATCAGCACATCGCTACCGATCGCAAGACCGATCCGGGTCCGTATTTCGACTGGCGACGGCTGGCCGCCATTGCGGGTCTGCCGACCACGCTGCTGCCCTGATCGGTGGGCTGACGCAATTCTCCTGCGACGCGCGGGTCGGAACCTGCGGGCCGAAAACTTCCCGCTTGCGTTCCGCGGCGACTCTGCCTAAGATGCTCGGGCACTAGTTGTTGTGCACGCGCTATGTCGGGCCACTAGATATTGTGGTACAGATCGGGTTCGCCGTGGCTCGGAGGTGCTGCTGCAGCGCCCGACGCCGAGGCGTGGCTGCCGTTGCGCGACGCGAACAACAGATTGTGGCCAGCGCTGAACATCGGCGACCGCAACAAGACAGACACGGCATCAAGCATCCGGAGGCAGCATGCAGTTTCAGGAAACGAGCGCGGCCGTTGGCGCCGGCCATCAGTCCGGCGCGCGTCCGGTGGCGATGGGAATGGCTGCCGGCAACGTCGTTGCCACCTCGTTCGCAGACTTCAAGATCATTCGTCGCAATGGTGCGGTGGTCGGCTTTGAACCGTCCAAGATCGCGGTGGCGATGACCAAGGCGTTCCTCGCAGTGCGTGGCGGGCACGGTGCCGCGTCGGCGGCGATTCGCGAGCAGGTCGAGAAGCTCACAGCCAACGTTGTGACGGCGCTGGTCCGGCGCCAGCCGGCTGGCGGAACGTTTCATATCGAGGATGTCCAGGATCAGGTTGAGTTGAGCCTGATGCGCGACGGTGCGCACGACGTGGCGCGCGCCTATGTGCTGTATCGCGAGCGGCGCGCACAGGAACGCGCGGCGAAGCTCAAAGAGCAGGCGCCAGCCGCGCCACAGCTCTCAATGCTGGAGAACGGCAATCGCGTGCCGCTCGATCTGCCGCGAATCCGCGCGCTGATCGACTCGGCCTGCGTCAGTCTGGGCGACCAGGTGTCGGCCGAAGCGATCCTGGCGGAGACAGTCAAGAACCTCTATGACGGCGTGCCGCTGGCCGAGGTCTACAAGTCCGCGATCCTGGCCGCGCGTGCACTGATCGAAAAGGACCCGGCCTATTCCTACGTGACCGCACGCCTGCTGCTGCATACGATCCGGCACGAAGTGCTGGGCGAGGAAGTCACGCAGGCACAGATGACGCTGCGCTACCTCGAGTACTTTCCCGGGTTCATCAAGTTCGGCATCGAGGCCGAACTGCTGGACGAGAAGCTGGCGCTGTTTGATCTGAAGAAGCTGGCGCGCGCGTTGCAGCCGGGACGCGACCTGCAGTTCAACTATCTCGGTCTGCAAACGCTGTACGACCGTTACTTCCTGCACCATGAGGGCCGGCGCTTCGAACTGCCGCAGGCTTTCTTCATGCGGGTGGCGATGGGCCTTGCGCTGAACGAGGTCGATCGCGAAGCGCGCGCAATCGAGTTCTACGAGGTCCTGTCGAGCTTTGACTTCATGAGTTCTACGCCAACGCTGTTCAACAGCGGCACGCGTCATTCGCAGTTGTCGTCCTGCTATCTGTCGACCGTCAACGACGATCTGGATGGAATCTACGAGGCGATCAAGGAAAACGCGCTGCTCGCCAAGTATGCCGGCGGACTGGGCAACGACTGGACACCGGTTCGCGCGCTGGGCAGCCACATCAAAGGGACGAACGGCAAGAGCCAGGGCGTGGTGCCGTTCCTGAAAGTCGTCAACGACACCGCGGTTGCGGTGAATCAGGGCGGCAAGCGCAAGGGTGCGGTGTGCTGTTACCTGGAAACCTGGCACCTGGACATTGAAGAATTTCTTGAACTGCGCAAGAACACCGGGGACGATCGCCGTCGAACCCACGACATGAACACTGCCAACTGGATTCCGGACCTGTTCATGAAGCGGGTGATGGAAGGGGGCGAGTGGACGCTGTTCTCACCGTCGGACTGCCCGGACCTGCACGACAAGACCGGCCGGGCCTTCGAAGAAGCCTACCTGCGCTACGAGGACAAGGCCGCGCGCGGCGAGCTGAAACTGTTCAAGAAGGTGCCCGCGCTGCAGCTTTGGCGCCGGATGCTCTCGATGCTGTTCGAAACCGGGCATCCTTGGATCACGTTCAAGGATGCGTGCAACCTGCGTTCGCCTCAACAGCACGTCGGCACGATCCACAGTTCCAATCTCTGCACCGAGATCACGCTCAACACCTCCGACAGCGAAATCGCGGTCTGCAACCTCGGCTCAGTCAACCTGCCGGCGCATATGAAGGCCGACGGCGCCGGCGGCTACGAGCTTGACCATGCCAAACTGAAGAAGACGATCGGCACCGCGATGCGGATGCTCGATAACGTGATTGACATCAACTACTACGCGGTGCCCAAGGCGCGCAACTCGAACGTGCGTCACCGACCGGTCGGTCTTGGCATCATGGGCTTCCAGGATTGCCTGCACATGATGCGCATGCCGTATGCGTCGGATGGCGCGGTCCAGTTCTCCGATCGCAGCATGGAGGCGGTCTGCTACTTCGCGTACTGGGCATCGACCGGCCTCGCGGCCGAACGCGGCCGCTATTCCTCGTTCGCCGGCTCGCTGTGGGATCGCGGCATCCTGCCGCAGGATTCTCTGGAACTGCTGGCCAAGCAGCGGGGTACCTTGATGGGCGACGGCTCCGGTTCGCCGCTGGTTGAGGTCGACATGTCGACGTCGATGGACTGGAGCGCCCTGCGTGCCCGCATCCAGCTGCACGGCATGCGTAACTCCAACTGCGTGGCCATTGCCCCGACCGCAACAATTTCGAACATCATCGGGGTTGATGCCTGCATAGAACCGACGTTTCAGAACCTGTTCGTCAAGTCGAATCTTTCGGGCGAGTTCACCGTTGTCAATGAACACCTGGTTCGCGACCTGAAGCGGCTCGGCCTGTGGGACGAGGTGATGGTCGCGGATCTCAAGTACTTCGACGGCAGTCTGTCGAAGATCGACCGCATCCCGGCTGATTTGCGGCAGCTGTACGCCACTGCGTTCGAGGTCGAACCAAAATGGCTGATCGAATGCGCAGCGCGGCGCCAGAAATGGATCGACCAGGCGCAGTCGCTCAATATCTACATGGCCGGCGCCTCGGGCAAGACGCTGGATGAAACCTACAAACTGGCCTGGAAGCGCGGCCTGAAGACCACCTATTACCTGCGCACGCTCGGTGCGACGCATGCCGAGAAGTCGACCTCCACCCGCACCGGCCAGCTCAACGCGGTGCCGGCGGGCGGTGGCATCAGCGCTGCGGCTGCAGCGGTCGAGCAGTCGGGCAAGGTCTGCATGCTCAAGCCCGGTGATGCAGGCTTAGCCGAGTGTGAAGCCTGCCAGTAGGCGGGGAAACACAAACCGAAAAACATGGGAGACGACTTGATGTTGGCTTGGGACGATCAGTTGGAAATAGCCGCATCCCTGCGGCTGCAGCCGTTGCCAGGTGCGATGCCTGCCGCAACCTCGCCAGCGCAAGCAACCGATCTGCGTCGGGTCAACGTCGCCGACAAACGCATCATCAACGGCGCTACTGATGTCAACCAGCTGGTGCCTTTCAAGTACAAGTGGGCATGGGAGAAGTACCTCGCCGCCTGCGCCAATCACTGGATGCCGCAGGAAGTGAACATGTCGCGCGACATCGCGCTGTGGAAGGATCCGAACGGCCTGACCGAAGACGAGCGCCGGCTGGTCAAGCGCAACCTGGGATTCTTTGTCACCGCTGACTCGCTGGCCGCCAACAACATCGTGCTGGGAACCTATCGCCACATCACGGCGCCGGAATGCCGGCAGTTTCTGCTGCGGCAGGCCTTCGAGGAGGCGATCCACACTCATGCCTACCAGTACATCGTTGAATCGCTCGGGCTGGATGAAGGCGAGATCTTCAATGCCTATCACGAGGTGGCGTCGATCCGGGCCAAGGACGAGTTCCTTATTCCGTTCATTGACACGCTGACCAACCCGCAGTTCAGGACCGGGACGATTGAGGCGGACCAGAATCTGCTCCGGAGCCTGATCGTGTTTGCCTGCCTGATGGAAGGCCTGTTCTTCTACGTCGGGTTCACTCAGATCCTGGCACTTGGCCGGCAGAACAAGATGACCGGTGCCGCCGAGCAGTACCAGTACATCCTTCGGGATGAGTCGATGCACTGCAATTTCGGCATCGATCTGATCAACCAGATCAAGCTCGAGAACCCCCAGCTCTGGACGCCGGAGTTTCGTGAGGAGCTTCGTGCGCTGTTTCACGCGGCGGTCGACCTCGAGTATGCCTACGCCGAGGACACGATGCCGCGCGGCGTGCTTGGTTTGAACGCGCCGATGTTCAAGGGCTACCTGCGCTATATCGCCAACCGGCGTGCACAGCAGATCGGTATCGAGGCGCTGTTCCCGGCTGAGGACAACCCGTTCCCGTGGATGAGCGAGATGATCGATCTGAAGAAGGAACGCAACTTCTTCGAGACGCGCGTGATCGAGTATCAATCGGGCGGTGCGTTGTCGTGGGAGTGAATTGGACGTGATATGCAACGAAGAAATCGCGCACAACAAGCAACACAACACGTGATCATCTGAAAAATTTCTTGCGATTCATTTTGATTGAGAGTAAAAAGCAACCTCAGTTTGGTTGCTCGATCAGTGGGTCTAACAAACGCGATCGATCACTGAATTGAACTCAGACAGTCAAAGCACATACTTCATCGTCAGATTTGGCAGACGAGCCGACAACAGGACGAAAAGGTCTTGTGGGGTCGCTCCCTCTCCAAAAAACAAGGGTTCCGAGCGGCAGTTTCAGTTTCGCGTTCCCTTCGACGCCGGCTCTGCGCCGGCGTCTTCTTTTGCTGCCCGTTCGGACGGCACTCCAGAATCTCGCTCGCTTGCGGCCAAGCCGGCGCAAACGCGCGTCACCGAATTCATCAGCGTCAGCGGTCAGTGCGCTGCCCGTTCCGCGCTCCACTCGGATCTGCGCCTCAAACGCACTTCTGGGGTTGTCGCGGCGACAGAGCCTCTGCATGCGCCGATGAATAGCCCGATTGATCCGTCTGGATCACGCGGGTTTCATTCTCAACCACTCTGACCTGATCTAAAGGAGCTCCAAATGGCAACAGCCAAGAAAGCTGCAAAGAAATCCGCGAAAAAAGCCGCCAAGAAAAAGACCGCCAAGAAAAAGACGGCGAAGAAGAAGACTGCGAAGAAAGCGACAAAGAAGAAGTCTGCAAAAAAGGCCGCTAAGAAAGCGGCAAAAAAAAAAGTAGCTAAGAAGAAACCTGCGAAGAAAGCCGCCAAGAAGAAGGCGGCTAAGAAGCCGGCCAAGAAGCCGGCTCCTAAGAAGGCCGCTGCGCCTGTAGTCAAGCCTGCAGCAGCGGCCCCGGCTCCGGCGGCAGCGATGCCGTCGACGGCAGCGGCGCCGGGCGCGAAGACTGCGCTCAACCCTGCCGCGGCATGGCCCTTTCCAACGGGCAGCCGGCCGTAACGCTTCGCACGCAAGCTCGGGGCGCTGAGACTCTCAGCGCCCTTTTTTCTTGCGTAGTCCAATTGCCGCTGCTCGCTAGAATGGCCGTCGGCAGAACGTACCTGGCGGAGCCATGCTGTTCATAGATATCGCGCGAATGTTGGTCGAGACGGCAGCAGCGCTTCTGGGTGTCACCTTGCTGTTGCGTGCTTACATGAACTGGCTCGGAATGCCGGCCCGCAATCCACTCTCGCAGTTTGTTCTGGCGCTGACTGACTGGATGGTTACACCGTTGCGCAAGGTCGTGCCCCCTTTCGGACGGATCGATTCGGCGTCGCTGGTCGCGGCGTACCTGATCGCAGTCGTGCAACTCGTGCTGATCTTCCTGCTGATCGGTGCCGGCGTAGCGGACTGGCCGTGGGGCAAGGTTCTCTTGATCTCTCTCACTCAGCTGTTGCGCTGGGGCCTTTATCTGGTGATGTGGCTGACGATCATCCATGTCATCCTGAGCTGGGTGAACCCGTACGCGCCGGTGGCGCCAGCGATGTCAATGCTGGTGCGCCCCTTCCTCGCGCCGTTTCAGCGCATCATGCCGACCGTTGGAGGGGTCGATCTTTCGCCCATCCTTCTGATCCTCGTTGTCAACGTGCTGCTGCTGGTTTTCGCGCGCGCGGGAATCTGAGAAAGAAAAGGGCGGCACGGCGTGCCGCCCTTGGTTGATGCAGATGGGGTTGCTATCGCGAAACGCGGGTGACGCCGCCTTCGCTCAAAAGCCGAACGCGATCGCCGGGCTTGAATTGCTGACTGTCGACTTCCTGCACGATCGCGCGCAGTTCGCCGTTGTCGAGTCTCACGGTGATTTCAATTCCAGGGACTTTTGAAGACTGATTCTCGATCGCCTGTCCCAGGATGCCTCCCGCCACCACCCCGGCGACCGCACCGATGGCAGAGCCTTTGCCCTGACCGATGCTGCTGCCCGCAATACCGCCGACAACCGCGCCAGCGCCGGTACCGACGCCAGTCTGTCCCCGATCGATAGTGACTTCCCGCAGACTTTCAACCGTTGCCATCCGTACCGTCTGTTCGCGCTGCGCTTCACCGGCGCGATAAATACTGGCTGAGCGCTGCTGTGTGGCGCAACCGGAAATGTTCAAGAGCGCGAAACCGGCCATACTTGCCGCCAGCAACGCTCCGCTCAAACCCGCCTTCATTTGTTCCTCCTGTACTTATGTATCCCGTGATTCGACCGCGTGCCGCAGCGGTCGTTCAATTCCGTATAGCCATCATCTTGTCGTCGGCCGCGTCGAGCTGCTACCAGCGGTTTCGGACTTTGGATTACCAGGGCCGATAGCCGAACGCGTCCAGAAACCGATCCGCAATGACAGTGCGGTCACCACTGTGGTTCTGTCCGCCGCCGTGCTCAATCTTCAGCGTACCCATGACGGCCGCAAGCCGGCCCGTTGTCTCCCAATCCATTCCATGCACTACCCCGAAGAGTAGACCGGCGCGATAGGCATCACCGCATCCGGTCGGATCGACGATCGCGCGTGGCGTTGCGACGGGGATCTCCACCATCCGCCCGGCAGCGTAGATCTCCGAGCCCTTGCTGCCCCGGGTGACGATCAGTGCTTTAACCTTTTGTGCCAGTTCGCCGAGTTCGAGGCCGGTTCTCTCGGTCATCATTTTTGCTTCGTAGTCGTTCAATGCCATGTAGTGCGCACGGGCAACGAAGTGCCTCAATTCATCGCCGTCAAACATGGGCAGGCCCTGACCCGGGTCAAAGATGAAGGGGACGCCGTGATCGGCAAACTGCTGCGCGTGCTGCAGCATGCCATCGCGACCATCCGGCGCGACAATGCCGAGCTGCACGGCACCGTCGCCTGGGACGGCATTCAGATGCGAGTGCGACATGGCGCCGGGATGAAATGCCGTGATCTGGTTGTCGTCCAGATCCGTGGTGATGAAGGCCTGTGCCGTGAAGCTACCCGGCACATGACGCACATGGCGCCGATTGATGCCGAGCGCGTCCAAGCGATCAAGGTAGGGTTGCGCGTCGTCGCCAACGGTGGCCATCGGCAGCGGGGCGCCGCCCAGCATCTTCAGGTTATAGGCAATGTTGCCGGCGCAGCCTCCGAACTCGCGACGCAGGTGAGGAACCAGAAACGCCACATTCAGGATGTGCACCTGATCGGGCAGGATGTGGTCCTTGAAGCGTCCTTCGAAAACCATGATCGAGTCATAGGCGATCGAACCACAGATCAGTATCGACATGAGAGGAACGTTCCCCTTGGAGCGGAACAGGCGATTCGGAAGTTGACCAGGGACCCTACGCGGGGGCCATCAACACAGCGTCGCCGTTAGGCTCGTTCTTGATCTCGTGTACGCGCTTGACGATATCAGTTTCATCCAGCACGACCACGGCACGCGCGGTCAGTCCTGCCCGCCCGCCGGTGGCGATTTCAACGCCGTCGTCGCACATGAACTCACCGACGCGCATCGCCGAAGGAGGAGTGAGGCTGTTCAGTCCCGCGGAAGTGCGGAACCAGCCCGACTGTGAACGGACGATCGGCGGAAATCACCAGCACGGCCGTAGCGGCAACATGCCGGTGCTCTGGCTGAAATTGCGCGTCGACGTTACGCATTTATGTGTACCGAGACTCGGCACGATAATCAGGACCGCACGCTGGCCCGCGAAATCCGCGGACGTCACATCCTACAGGTCCTTGCTGACCAGAGAAAACGCTAAGGCCTTGCTGCGCCGACCGACGCACGGTCTCCGGCCTCGTCGACCGGATCACTACCCAACGTGACTTCTGTCGTACGGTCTCCTATAGATAAAAAGGATAGACGACGAAGCCGGCGGCGTTCATACCGCGCACTTCAAAAATGATCCGCACCGACATGTCGGCGCCGGCTTCGATGCCTTCATTCTGTCGGGCCGCCGCGTCACTCGCCGCGAGATAGTCGACCGGCGCGAAGACCTTGCGCGCGATCGCGCGATTCTGCGTGTCCGTCAGCGTGACTTCGATCGCCGGTAGCGCGAGCGTCACCGAGCTGCGATTGCGCACCACCGCCGTCAGTTCAAGCGCGCTGGTTCCAGGCAGAGACTGCAGTTCGCTTCCCACAACGGCGAGCATCTCGCCGCGGGTTGGCCAGCCGACACTGCAGTTCATCCTCTGGCAGATACTCACCATCGCGGGTCGTGCCACAGGCCACTGCGCGATCAACTCGGCCCGAAAGAAGAACGCCAGTTGAAGCGCCAGTGCAGCAAATAGCAACAACGCGCCAATCGCGTACGCAATGGTCACGCTCCTGCGACGCGGCGCCTCTTGCAAGAATGCGGCTGCATCCGTCACGGGCGCATCGGGGATTTCGCTCGCTGTCTCTGGCAGAACTCCATCCGTCGGGCTGCCTGCGGTCTGATCGGCGTCAGCATGTGCACTGGATATGTCCGCCACGCTGCTCGCAGCGGGTTCTGCTTGGTCGTCTCCCTCTGCTCCAACGGCCATGGCGGGCTCGGATTCGGGGGCGGCGTTGATTCCACCAACTTGCGCGGGCGCTTTCGTGTCGCTGAAGGTTGCCGCCCCTGATACCGGTGCGCCGTCTCCCGCGGTGGTGACCGCCTCTGTGAGGCTGGTTCCGCTGGTGGTCGTCGACGGCTCCGGAGGAAGCGGCTGCTCATGATTGGCTTCGCCAGGTTCAGGCCGCAGGTCACTCGGTGGGATACGGAGTGTCAGCGCTGACCCGGTCTCGAGCTGGGGGACTGCGGGCGGCGGCACGACTGGCCGCAGCGATGCGTCGTCAAGATAACTGAGCGTGCCGATGGCATCGAACACATGCCCGCAAGCGCCGCACCGAACCAAGCCACCCCGCAACTTCAACTGATCGGCGACCACGCGAAAAAGCGCATGGCAGCTTGGACAACGGGTAGCGAGGGCCATGGATCAGTCCGGGGCTCAGTGTTGGCGCATACCAACCACGCAGGACCAGCCGTTTTCACTGCGCCAGACTGCAAGCGAAAGATCGACCTGCAGCTCTGCGTAGGCATCGATGACTTGCTGCGCCTGGCGATCGAGAATCCCGGAAAGCACGATACATCCGCCGGGGGCCAGCCGTTCGACCAGCGCCGGCGCGAGGATCAATAGAGGATTAGCCAGAATGTTGGCGAGGACCACGTCGTACTGACCACGGCCGAGTTCTTGCGGCGCAGTGTAGCGGGCCACTACATGATTGATCTCACTGTTGGCGCGCGCGGCTTCCAATGCCAGCAAATCAATGTCGGTGCCGACAACAGCGCGCGCGCCCAGCCTCGCCGCCGCGATTGCAAGGATCCCCGAGCCGCAGCCATAGTCGAGTACGCAGGCGTTTCTCAGGTCCGCCTGTGCCAGCCAAAGCAGGCACAACCGAGTGGTCGGATGCGTGCCGGTGCCGAAGGCAACCCCCGGATCGAGTCGGATGTTGATCGCGGCCGCGTCCGGCGGTTCGTGCCAAGTCGGAACAATCCACAACCGCTCGTCGATGCGCGTGGGCGGAAACTGTGCCTGCGTCTGTCTCACCCAGTCCGTGTCACCCACCTCGCGTACTGCAGCGATCGCCGGCGCGGGCCGGTCTGCCTTCTCCGCCGCCGCGGCGAGTAGTCCGGCCACTTCCGTGCAAGAGTCAACCATGAATACGAGCCGACTTCTTCGCCATGCTCGCCGCGTGGGTTCAAATCCCGGCTCTCCATACAGCGGCGACTCAGCTTCCTGATCAGCATCTGCGTCTTCGATCGCAACGGACAGCGCGCCGGCGTCAAGCAATGCATCTGTCAATGCATCCACGCTGTCGCCGTCGACGATCACCACGACTTCGCGCTGCACGTCGGCTTCCGGCCTCGCTTACGCCGGACTGACCGGGCGCGCGGCGAGCTTCTTTTCAAGGTAATGAATGCTCGTGCCGCCAAGAACGAACTTCTCGTCGAGCATCAGCTCGCGATGCAACGGAATGTTGGTCTGGATTCCTTCGACGATCATTTCCGACAGCGCAATACGCATGCGCGCCAATGCCTGGTCGCGCGTATCGCCGTAGCAGATCAGCTTGCCGATCATCGAATCGTAATGCGGCGGCACGAAGTAGCCCGCATAAACGTGGGAGTCCACGCGCACCCCCGGACCGCCTGGCGGATGCCAACCGGTGATTCGCCCCGGGCTCGGCGTGAATTTGTACGGATCTTCCGCGTTGATGCGGCACTCGATCGCGGCGCCCCGGTTGATGATGTCGCGCTGGCGGAACGCAAGTCTTTCGCCCGCCGCGACGCGGATCTGTTGTTGCACGATGTCGATACCGCACACCATCTCGGTCACGGGATGCTCGACCTGCACGCGCGTGTTCATCTCGATGAAAAAGAACTCGCCGTTCTCGTACAGGAATTCGAACGTGCCGGCGCCTCGATAGCTGATCTTGCGGCAGGCCTCCGCGCAGCGGTCGCCGATGCGTTCGATCAACTTGCGCGCAATGCCCGGTGCCGGCGCTTCCTCGATGATCTTCTGGTGTCGACGCTGCATCGAGCAATCGCGCTCTCCGAGCCACACGGTATTGCGGTGCTGATCAGCCAGCACCTGGATTTCGATATGGCGCGGATTCTCAAGGAATTTCTCCATGTACACAGCCGGGTTTCCGAAAGCCGACTGCGCTTCCTGCCGGGTCATGTTCACCGCGTTGACGAGGGCCGCCTCCGTGTGCACGACCCGCATCCCCCGCCCGCCGCCGCCGCCCGCCGCCTTGATGATGACGGGATAGCCGATCGAGCGAGCGGATTTCACGATCTCTCGCGGGTCCTCCGGCAGCGCGCCGTCAGACCCGGGCACGGTCGGCACATTTGCCGCGATCATTGCCCTCTTGGCCGAAACCTTGTCGCCCATGAGTCGGATCGACTCCGGCCGTGGCCCGATGAAGGCGAACCCGCTTCTCTCCACCCGTTCGGCGAAGTCCGCGTTCTCGGACAGGAACCCGTAGCCCGGATGAATTGCTTCAGCGTCCGTGACCTCCGCCGCGCTGATGATGGCCGGGACGTTCAGGTAACTGTCCTTCGAAGGCGGCGGCCCGATGCAAACCGACTCATCGGCGAGCTTGACGTACTTGGCGTCGGTATCGGCGGTCGAGTGCACGACCACGGTCTTGATGCCGAGTTCGCGACACGCGCGTTGAATCCGCAGCGCAATCTCGCCACGATTCGCGATCAGTACTTTGCCGAACATCGCGGCTACTCGATCACGAATAGCGGCTGCCCGTACTCCACCGGCTGGCCATTTTCAACCAGGCATTCCTTGATGCTGCCCGCAACTTCGGCCTCGATCTCGTTCAGCAGTTTCATCGCCTCGATGATGCAAAGCGTGTCACCCGGCTTCACCGTCTGGCCAATTTCGACAAATGGACTCGCCCCTGGGCTCGAAGAGCGGTAGAACGTCCCCACCATCGGCGACTTCACGACGCTCCCCTTCGGGGGCTCGGGGATTACCGTGGGAGCTGGCGCGGGACTGACAGCAGGGACCGGTAGGACCGCTGCCGGCACCGCGGCAGCGGCGGCGTTTGGCACTGCCACGATCGGCGCAGGCGCGATAGGGATGTTCTTGACGATGCGGACCTTGTCTTCGCCCTCGGTGACTTCGATCTCGGCAATGCCGGACTCGGCCACCAGATCGATCAGGGTCTTGAGTTTTCGAAGATCCATGCCCTCTCCGTTCAACCGGTCGATTCGCAACGCGGTTTGCAAGCCATGGGATCGAATCGGGATTCGGCTTTACGAAGGGAAATCGCTCGAATTCGCGTTCGTTATCAAAAGATGGGACAGATTGTCCCCCGATGGGCGGCTGTTGTCTACGTCGATCGGGGTGCCTAACTCAGTCCAGCTTCGATCCAGGACTTGAGTTCGTCTGGCTGAATCTGACCGACACGTCGCTGCTGAATTGCACCCGACGGCATGACGAGCACAGTATAGGGCAGCACACCGGCAACATTTCCAAGCGCGCGAGCCAGTTCGCTGCCACCCGCGCCAGCGACTAGCAGGGGTAGGCCAATGCCCAACCGATCGCGAAAGGCGCGGATCTTTTCGCGGTCGTCAATGCCGATCCCGATCACCTCGACACCACGGCTTCGATACGCGTCACGGACCCGGTTCAAAGCAGGCATCTCTTCCACGCAGGGGGCACACCACGTTGCCCAGAAATTCACCACCAGCAGGGTCCCGCGCCATTGCGCCAGCGGCTGTAAAACGCCGTTCGCATCGGCGAAAGTCAACGCAAACAGCGGATCTGCGTCGGTCGTCGAAGCACCTCGATTCGTGCCGCGCCACCACGACACGCCGGCGCCAAGCGCTAGCGCGCCGCTCGCGGTCAAGATCATCAAACCGGCGTGGCGACGGTTCAGGTCACACCTCTGATTCGCGCTCGGCGATCAGCCTGTTCAGCATCGCCGTATTCGCACGTCCGGCCGCCTCGACCGGATGCAGGTCGGGCGCCACCGAGCGAAACTTCGGAGCGATGCGGATTGCATCGGCGTCATGCACATCGATGACCACGCCAACCCGCGCCGGCATTCCGCGCGTCCGCGCCGGCTGCACGACAAAGTGCAGGACTTCCATCGGTTCACCCGGTTGGCGACCACCTTCGGCAACCTCGAATTCGACGCCCTGCTCGAGCAGAAAGAGTTCGACATCCTTCGCGCTGTCAACGAAAAGTTGAAGATGAATGTCGGAATGCCCGGTGGCGGTGCCATTTAGTACCGCGCCTGCGACATGGGGTTGAAACCGGTCGAGCCGCTGCATCAGTTGCAGTGCAAGTTGTCTGAGTGCCGCCAGAATGGCCGCGTGCTGCGGCATGAACGTCGTCAGATAACGGCGCAGTTCGAGTTCGACCCGCGCATTGTCCGGCAATGCGCCGCGCGCAGAAACGGCCTCGCCAAGCACTGACTGTGCCGCCTTCTGCTTCGCCGTCGCGTAGTCGAAACCGTCTTCTGCAATAAGTCGCGCAGCGGCGGCTGCGATTTCGGAGCGTAAGTCGTCGCGGTCGGGGTTGAACATGGAATCAGCCTGGGGGCCCAATGTGAAAGTCTATACATGGCACCTTAGAATCACATGTTTGTTTCTCTTGCGACGCCGGTTTCGTGCACCTTCATATCCTCGGTATCTGCGGCACTTTCATGGGCGGTTTGGCGCTGCTCGCGCGCGCGGCGGGACACCGCGTGACCGGCTGTGACGTCAACGTTTACCCGCCGATGAGCGATCAGCTCAGGGCGGCCGGAATTGATCTGATCGAAGGCTTCGACGCTCGCCAACTGAGGTTGCGGCCGGACCTGTTCGTGATCGGCAATGTCGTCACGCGCGGCAACCCTCTGATGGAAGCGATCCTTGATGCCGGTGTGGCCTTCATCTCCGGTCCGCAATGGGTCGGGGAGCACCTTCTGCGCGGCTGTTGGGTGCTCGCCGTCGCCGGCACGCATGGCAAGACCACCACGAGCGCGATGCTGGCCTGGGTTCTCGACGCGGCGGGGATGGCGCCGTCGTTCCTCATCGGAGGTGTGCCGCAGGACTTTGGCGTATCGGCCCGCAGCTGCGGCTCGTCTTACTTCGTCATCGAGGCGGACGAATACGACACGGCGTTCTTCGACAAGCGCAGCAAGTTCGTTCATTACTTTCCGCGCACCGCCGTGCTCAACAATCTCGAGTTCGATCACGCGGATATCTTTCCCGACCTGACGGCGATCGAAACGCAGTTTCATCACCTCGTGCGCGGCGTGCCGGCATCGGGTCGGTTGATCGTCAACGAAACCGACGACGCGCTGAAGCGCGTCCTCGCCCGCGGCTGCTGGTCCGACCGCGAAGCGATCAATGTCGATCGCGGTTGGCATGCGGTCGACGTTGTCGAAGGCGAGGAGCACGAGTTCGACGTCAGGTATGGGGAACAGCAGTTCGGCCGTCTCAAACTGCCGCTGGCGGGCGCGCATAACCGTGCCAACGCGCTGGCCGCCATTGCAGCGGCGCGCCACGTCGGCGTTCGTCCGGAAACCGCTCTTGAAGCTCTCGCGAAGTTCACGGGAGTGAAGCGGCGTCTTGAAGTTCGTGGCCGGCGTGCCGGCGTCGTGGTCTACGACGACTTTGCGCATCACCCGACGGCGATTGCGACCACGATCGCCGGGCTGCGGAAAAGAGTCGGCGGCGCGCGAATTCTGGCCGTGCTCGAACCGCGCTCGAACACGATGAAAATTGGCGCGGTGAAGGCCGCATTGCCGGGTAGCCTGCAAGGCGCCGACCGGGTGTTCTGCTATGGCGCGCGCGAAGGAAAGTACGCGCTCGGATGGGAGCCCGCCGAGGCGCTGGCGCCTCTCGGCGCAAAAGCGGTGTCGCTTCACCAGATCGACGCGTTGGTCGACGCGGTCGTGGCCGAAGCGCGCGCGGGCGACCATGTGCTGGTGATGAGCAACGGCGGCTTTGGTGGCGTGCATGCAAAGCTGCTGGCAGCACTCGAAGAACGAGACGCGCAGGCGAGGGCCGCTTGATTCTCTATCTGCATGGGTTTCGCTCGAGCCCGCAGTCGAAGAAGGCGACCCGGCTGCGTGATGCGCTCATTGCGCGGGGACGTGGCAACGAGTTCGTCTGCCCGCAACTGCCAGCCTCGCCGCGCGCGGCAATTGACGCTGTGCTCGCGGCATTGAACGGCACGGACGTCGAGAATCTGAGTCTGATCGGCTCGTCGCTTGGCGGCTACTACGCGACTTGGCTTGCCGAGCGGCTCGGTTGCCGCACCGTGCTGCTGAATCCGGCGATCAGACCGTATGACGATCTGCGTATGCATCTGGGCGAACAGCCGGTGTACTTTTCAGATGCAACGATTGATATGAAGCCGGGCTACCTAGATGAGTTGCTGGCGTTCGACACGCCGTTCATCACACGGTTTGAGCGGTACTTCCTGCTCGCCGCAACCGGAGACGAACTGATCGATTATCGGTCCATGGTCGCCAAGTACGCCGGATGCCGGATAAGTGTCATCGAAGGTTCGGATCATCAGATTTCGAATTTCGGCCAGCACCTCGACGAGGTGCTGGCGTTTTGTCAGGTTTCTACAGGAGAAAGATCGTGAGATTGAAGGGCAAGGTCAGCATCATTACTGGAGGCGCTCAGGGTATCGGCTTTGCGACGGCGCAGAAATTCATCGATGAAGGCGCAATCGTGGCTATCTGTGATGTCCGACGCGAGGCGGTTGACGCTGCCGTTAATGAGCTGAAGGCGTCGGATTCCGGACGCATCGGGCACGTCGAAGGCTTCGTCGTCGATGTGACCAATCGCGGCCAGATTGACGGCATGGTCGAGGCGATGAGGACACGCTATGGGCGCATCGACGTGCTGGTCAACAATGCCGGCATCACGCTTGACTCGCGACTGCAGAAAATGACGGACGACCAGTTCGACAGGGTGATCGCCGTCAACCTGAAAGGCACGTACAACTGCGCACAAGCGGTCGTCGATACGATGGTCAACCAGGGTTTCGGCGTGATACTCAACGCCTCGAGTGTGGTCGGCATCTACGGCAATTTCGGTCAGTCCAACTACGCAGCCAGCAAGTTCGGTGTGATTGGTTTTACCAAGACCTGGGCGCGCGAACTCGGGCCGAAAGGGATACGTAGCAACGCGGTCGCGCCGGGGTTCATCGCAACCCCCATCCTGCACACGATTCCCGACCGCGTGATGGCGCAGATGACCGAGCGCGTGCCGATGAAACGGCTCGGGCGGCCGGAAGAGATCGCCAACGTCTATGCATTTCTCGCGTCAGACGAGGCGAGTTACGTGAACGGCGCGGTGATCGAAGTCGCTGGCGGAATGACGGTCTGATGTCTGCAGATGTCAGACCACTGCCGGCATCGGCGCAGCGTGTTGAGGAGGCGCTCGCCGCTGTTGGGCTGGACGCGCGCGTGGTCCAACTTGCGGTCGCGGCGCGGACATCGCAGCAGGCCGCCGATGCATTGGGCATCTTCGTTGGGCAGATTGCCAAGTCACTGATCTTTCGTGCCGTCAAATCCGGCCGCGCGGTGCTGGTGATCGCAGCCGGCGATCGGCGCGTTGACGAGTCGAAGATCGCGGCGGAGCTCGGGGAACCCATTGAGCGGGCGGCGCCGGACTTCGTTCGCGCACATTCAGGTTTTGCGATCGGTGGCGTGGCGCCGTTAGCGCATGCGCAGCAGATGGTGACCTTCGTTGATCGTTCGCTGCGGCGCTTCGATGTCGTATGGGCGGCCGGCGGTACACCGCACTGTGTGTTTCCGATCCGGCCGGATGATCTGGTGCGCGTCAGCGGCGCTGTTGAGCTGGAGACGGCCTGAGACATCGGCTCAAATGGAATCATCGTTCGTCTCCGCGGTCGTTTTGCTCTTGCTGGTGTTTGATCCATTCGGCAATGTGCCGATCTTTGTCAGCGCGCTGCGTGAAGTGGCGCCAGAGCGGCGGCGCGCAGTGATCCTGCGCGAATGCCTGATTGCATTCGGCGTATTGGTTGTGTTTGCCTTTGTCGGCGGACCTTTCATGCGCGTACTCGGACTATCGGAGCAGAGCCTTCAGATCGGCGGTGCTGTGGTGCTGATGCTGGTTGCGATTCGCATGGTGTTCCCGACCGGCGAAGGCGTGTATGGCCGGACGCCGGGCGGCGAGCCGTTCATCGTGCCGCTGGCGGTGCCCGCCCTTGCTGGACCTTCGGCGCTTGCGACCGTTCTGCTTCTTGTGTCGCGCGACCCCGGTCGAACCTGGCAATGGATCGGCGCCATTGCCTTGGCGCTGGCAGTGAGCGCGGTGATTCTCGAATTTGCCGAAAAGTTGCAAGCCTGGCTTGGTGAGCGCGCGACCGTTGCGTTCGAGCGCTTGATGGGCCTGATCCTTGCTGCTATTGCGGTTGAACTGATGCTGCGCGGCGTGCGCGCGTTCGTGAACGGCCTGTAAGAAGATGCCGCATCTGCTGTTCGAAGAAGACGGCGCGTTCAAGACCGGCACTGTGCTCAGTGGAACCGACGCCTCCTACCAGGTTGAGTTGTCGACTGGCAAGCGCACCAAAGTCAAAGCCTCGCACGTGCTGCTGCGCTTCGAGCAGCCCGCGCCGGCCGCGCTGATAGCAAGCGCAAAGCGCGACGCTGAGGCGATTGATCTCGACTTTCTGTGGGAGTGCGCGCCGCAGGAAGAATTCGGCTTTGAGGACCTGGCGCGCGATTATCACGGTCATGCGCCCAGCGCACCGGAGTCCGCGGCGATCCTGTTCCGCCTCCATGGCGCGCCGGTGTACTTCCATCGCAAGGGCCGGGGCCGATTTCGACCCGCTCCCGCGGACGTTCTCAGGGCGGCGCTCGCCGCCGTAGCGCGCAAGCGCGAGCAGGAAGCGTGCAAGCAACAGTACATTGATGCGCTTGCCGCGGGCCACGTGCCAGCGCCGATCGCGCAACACGCAATTGCACTGCTGATCGATCCGGATCGCAACAGCATCGAGTTCAAGGCACTGGAGCAGGCGGCCAACACCGCGCATCTGTCGCCGTTGCGGCTGTTACTGAAGCTGGGAGCCATCCCCTCTGCGTATCGCTGGCACCTGGACAGTTTCATGACGGTCGCGTTTCCACGCGGCACCGGCTTCCCGGAAACCCTGACCGTGCCCGCTTTGTCCGAGACGTTGCCGCTGGCCGAGGTCGAGATCGTGTCGATAGACGACAGTGCGACCACGGAGATTGACGACGGTTTCTCAGTCCAGCACCGCGATGGGGTCGTGCGCGTCGGCATTCACATTGCGGCCCCCGCCACGGTCCTCAGGCGCGGCGACGCGTTCGACGCAATCGCGCGCACCCGCATGTCGACGGTGTACGCGCCAGGGCTCAAGTTCACGATGCTGCCGCAGTCGTTTGTCGATGCATTCTCTCTGAATGAAGGCCGGGTTGTTCCGGTCTTGTCGCTGTATCTCGATGTCAATCCTGAAAACTTTGACATCGTCTCCTACGAGACGCGTGTCGAGCGCGCACGCATCGCTGCCAACCTGCGCCACGATCAGCTTGACGAGGTCGTGACGGAGGAAAAGATCGCGGCTGGTGCGCTTGATCTTCCGCAGGGCGAACTATTGTCATTCCTGTGGCAGCTTGCGCGCGCCTTGCTGAAGCGGCGTGAACAGGTGCGGGGACGATCCGAACCGGTCGGCCGCATCGACTACAGCTTCGTGCTCGATGGGGAAGGCGAGCATGCGCATGTCTCGATTCGCCCGCGCAAGCGTGGAGCACCGCTTGACCTGATCGTTGCCGAGTTGATGATCCTCGCCAACAGCACCTGGGGCGAGTGGCTCGCTACGGAGGGGCGCGCCGGCATCTACCGTTCGCAGAGCCTGGGCCGGGTGCGGATGAGCACGACGCCGGCGCCACATGACGGAATCGGGGTCGATCACTATGCATGGAGCTCGTCGCCGCTGCGCCGCTACGTGGATCTGGTGAACCAGCGCCAGCTGATCGCCGCCGTGCGCGGCGAGACGGCACCTTATGCGTTGAACGACGCGGAATTGTTTGCGACCGTATCGGCCTTCGACGCGACGTACACGGCCTATGCCGACTTCCAGAACAAGATGGAGCGCTACTGGTGTCTGCGCTGGTTGCGGCAGGAACAGATCACGCGCATCGGCGCCACCGTGCTGAAAGGTGAAGTGGTGCGACTTGACCACATGCCCTTCATTGCGCGCCTTCCTGGATTGCCCATGCTTGCGCGTGGTCGACGGATCGAGGTCGACGTACTGAGCACAGACGAGGTTGATGCCACGCTTGAGCTGCGGATGCATCAGGTACTGACCGACACGATCGATGAGGTGCTCGACGATGATGTCGCGACGCTTGACCCGTTGGAGGCGGCTGTGCGACTGCAGTCCGCTGAAACCACGCTCCCGCAAGGCCGCTAATCCGCGCGCTTGCACGCGTGGCGTGCTGGATACAATCGACGCCTCGGCTTCTTCCGACGACTGATGCAAACGCTTGCGCAGACGATCGCCAACCGAGCGCTGATGGCAGCGCTCGCGGTCTCCTGCGGCGTGCACGTCGTGGTCCTCGCGGTGCGTTTTGTCGACCCTGAGTTTCTGCGCGTGCGCTCGAGTGATCCGGCGTTGGAAATCATTCTCGTCAACGCCCGCAGCGAAACACGGCCAGCGAAGGCGGAAGTGCTGGCACAGGCGAACCTCGACGGTGGCGGCTCCAACGACACGGGACGCCGCAGTTCACCGCTGCCGAATCTGTTCGATCACCGCGACGGTGACGCGCTCGAGGCGGCGCGCAGGATCGCGCGGCCGATTGAGGAGGAGCAGCAGCGTAGGTTGACGATCCCGGGGGAGGGCGACATGCTGGCCGTGACCCCGCGCAAGGAATTCCAGGCCGCGGAGCCGGACTCCGGCACTCAGGAAGAAATGCGCGAACGGCTGGCGCGCATGCAGGCGGAGATCGCCAAGCAGATTTCCGACTATCAGAAGCGTCCGCGTCGGCACCATTTCATGCCGAGCACATCGGAGTATCGATATGCGCGCTATGTCGAGGACTGGCGAACCTGGGTGGAGAAGGTTGGCAATGAGCATTATCCCGATGATGCGCGTGGCCGCTTCTACGGCGCGTTACGCATGACGGTCGTCATTCGCAAGGACGGCTCATTGGTGGATGCGATCGTCGAGAAAGGCTCGGGGTCGCAGGTACTCGATCGCGCCGCCCGACGCATCGTTCGGTTGTCGGCACCCTATCCACCATTTCCGCCCGAGATTGCGCGCGACACCGACATTCTGGAAATCACCCGGACGTGGATCTTCACCAACGATCAGTTTGCCACCCACAGCGGCGGCGGGTCTGCTAACGTGAAGCCATGAGCAACAGGATCGACCTCTACGCTGTCGTCGGCAATCCGATCGCGCACAGCCGGTCGCCGGAAATTCATCGCATGTTTGCGAAGGAGACCCGGCAGTCAATCAGCTATGAGAAGCTCGAGGCGCCGTTAAACGGCTTCGAGGAATTCGCACTTGGGCTGCGCGACAGCGGATATCTCGGGCTGAACGTGACGATTCCGTTCAAGCTGGATGCGACCAAGCTCGCCGATGAACTTACAGCGCGCGCGCGTCTTGCCGGGGCTGTCAATACGCTGAAATTCGACGGCGAGACGATCATTGGCGACAACACCGACGGTATCGGGTTCGTGCGCGATATCCAGCAACGGCTGAAGCTCCATATCAAGGATGCAAGTGTGCTGATTCTGGGTGCCGGCGGCGGTGTGCGCGGCCTGATCGGATCGCTCCTTGAAGAGCGGCCCAAGTGGATCGCGGTGGCCAATCGCACACACGGACGCGCGGAAGAACTGGCCGACGAGTTCGGGGTCGAAGCGATCCATTACGACGAGGTTCCGGCCGAGCACTTTGATCTGATCATCAACGGCACGGCGAGCAGCCTCAATCACGACGCGCCAAAGATCGATCCCGAGGCATTCGATGACTGCACGCTCGCCTACGACCTCGTGTACGCAAACGGTCCGACGCCGTTCATGCGCCTGGCGCAGCAGGGCGGCGCGCAAAAAGTCAGCGACGGCCTGGGCATGCTGATCGAGCAGGCCGCCGAATCATTCGCGCTCTGGCGTGGCGTGCATCCCCACACTGCGCCGGTGTACAAGGAATTGCGGCGGATGCTCGACGCCGAGCAGGCGATGGCAGCGGCGGCCGCGCGCTGAGAGCTTGTCCGCGACGATCTAATCGGAGTGCACTCACTGAGGATGGCTCGATGAGCGCGGTGCGCCGCATCGCTCGCATTATCGGGTGGGCGTTGTCCGTTGCGCTGCTGATCGCGGTGGCGATCCAGCTCTGGTACTTCGGATGGATTGCGCTCTGGCGTTGGCACAACCCGAGCGAAACGGCGTTCATGCAGCGCGAATTGGCGCGCCTGAAGCAGGCACGACCGCAGGCCACATTGAGATACCAGTGGATGGCCTACGACCGCATCTCCAATCAGCTGAAGCGCGCCGTGATCACGGCCGAAGACGCACGTTTCAACGAACACGAAGGTGTGGACTGGGACGCGATCCAGAAGGCCTATGAGACGAATCGCAAGCGCGGCCGACCTGCGCGTGGCGGTTCAACGATCACACAGCAACTGGCGAAGAATCTCTTCCTGTCTCCCGAGCGCAGCTATTTGCGCAAGGCGCAGGAGCTCGTTCTCACCTACATGATCGAGTTTGCATGGGACAAGCGCCGGATCCTGGAGGTGTATCTGAACGTCGCTGAGTGGGGCGAAGGCGTGTTCGGGGCGGAAGCCGCCGCGCGCTATTACTTCGGTACATCGGCGGCGCAACTGGGGGGCGAGCAGGCGGCACGTTTGGCGGCGATGCTGCCGCGGCCGAAGTTCTACGACCGCAATCGCGGTTCCTCCTATCTCGCGCGGCGCGCGGAGGCGATCCTGCGCTACATCAACGACGCGCAGATTCCATAACGATTGGCGGGCGCGCCTAGAATCGTGCCGGCCATGAGCGAGTTCGAACACACCCGTATACCAGCGCCGCCCGTCGGCGCTGCGACACCCGCGCGCGATCCAGAAGAGGCGCAGCGCGCGCTCGCGCGTGTGCAGGCACTGCTTGAGAAGCAGCGGCGGGTCGAATCGCTGGTCCATCGAGAGCAGACGCCGGTCGAAGACAAGAGACCGCTCATAGAGCAGCTGGTTCATCGGCAACACCTGACTGAGCTGAAATCGATTGTCGATCGACTTCATCCGGCCGACGTTGCGTACGTGCTCGAGGCGCTGCCGCCGGAGGAACGGATACCGGTCTGGGACAGCGTGAAGGCCGAGATCGACGGTGAAGTTCTGCTTGAGGTCTCGGACGCGGTACGTGAATCGCTGATCGCGGCAATGGATCCGTCCGAGCTCGTCGCTGCTGCGCAGAAGCTCGAAGCGGATGAGCTCGCCGACCTGGCGCCGCACCTGCCGATCGAAGTCGTCGACAAGGTCTCGCAAACGCTGTCGACCAAGGAGCGTGCGCAGCTGCACGCGGCGATGAGCTATCCGGAGGATTCGGTCGGCGCGCGGATGGACTTTGAGTTGCTGTCGATCCGCGATGACGTCACGCTGGAGGTTGTGCTTCGCTACCTGCGTCGCTATGACGAACTGCCGGATCACACCGATCAGGTGTTCGTGGTCGATCGCGAGGGAATGCTGCGCGGCGCGCTGCCGCTCGACCGCCTGCTGATCAACGAGCCCGAGACAGACGTGGTGGCGGTGATGAAGACCGACGTTCTGACGCTGGCGCCGATGGATGATGCGGGCGAGGCAGCCCAGGCGTTCGAGCGCTATGACTTGGTATCCGCGCCCGTGGTCGATGCCAATGGGCGACTGGTCGGCCGCTTGACCGTCGATGAGGTAGTCGATGTGATCCGCGAGGAAAGCGAGCAGGAAGTCCTTGCGGCCGCCGGTCTGCGAGAAGAGGAAGACCTGTTCGCGAGCGTCTGGCAGTCTGCCAAGAATCGGTGGCTGTGGCTGGCGGTCAATCTTTGTACTGCCTTCTTTGCGTCGCGCGTGATCGGCGCGTTCGAAATGACGATCGAAAAGGTTGTCGCACTGGCCACGCTGATGACCATCGTGATGGGCATCGCCGGAAATTCCGGCAATCAGACCATGACATTGATGATCCGCTCGATTGCGCTTGGGCAGGTCACTGGCGCCAATGCAAAGCGACTCATCTTCAAGGAACTTGGAATCGCCGGATTGAATGGCCTCGTGTGGGGGGGGATCGCCGGCTCGGTCGCATGGTGGATCTATGCCGATTCGCCACAAGGATTGCTCATCGGCACCACGATGCTTATCGCAATGACCTTGAACATGACGGTCGGCGCGATGGTAGGTATGTTCCTGCCTTTGACGTTGCAACGACTGGGGCGTGATCCCGCACTCGGTTCATCCGTCCTGTTGACATTCACGACCGACAGCATGGGTGTTTTCATCTTCCTCGGGCTGGCGACGCTGCTTTTCCGTTGATCCGCTTGCGCGGTTTCTTTTTTGCGGATTTCTTCGCTGGCGACTTCTTGGTGAGCGGATCTGCGGACGCGTTGGAAGCGGCAATCGAACACTGCTTCTCTATCGATTTCGCTATGTCGGCGAAGCGTGCCGTGATTTCGCTCGACACTGATGCCTGCGGATTGTTCTTGACGAAACTGTAATCACCGGCCAGGGGCTCGATACACATGTGATCTCGCACGAACGGCTGCGGGCCGGGCGCATCCGTCGCCGTGCTGGCACTGCAGTCCAGTTCACCAAGCCAAATACGGCGCGCCTCTTCGAAACGGGCTGCCCATTCCCGGCCTCGTTTCACGTCTCGTCCCTTGCAGTAGGCTGCCGCGAGGCCAGCCCAGGCAATCTCATTGGTTGCCTGCACTCGTTGTTGCTGAGCAGCCTGTCGAAACTTTGCGATGGCTTCGACGTGCCGCCCCGATGTCAGGGCGCCTTCGCCTTCGCAGATGGTTCGCATGAACCCGTCGAGGCGACTTTGCTCCGCCGGGCAAAGTCCCAGCGACTGAATCTCAGCGGCGCACGTGCTGGGCCGGCATGCGATCGCCAGGAAGACGATCGCAAGGGACGCGACCCGGCGCCCAGACGCGCACGTTCGCCTGTTCTCCGCAAGACCCATCAAGGCCCGAACGTGTCTCTTCAACGAACGCGACGAATCGTGAACTCTTCCTGGATATTGTCTTTGTAGTCGCTCGCGGGCGCACTGCTCGACAAGAAGCGGCGGGCGATTGCCTCACCTACGGCGATGTGCTGAATGATTGATCCGTTGTCGAATTCGATTTCCAGCACGCGGTTGGCCCGGTCGTAGCCTGCCGATTTGATGCCTCCCCGTCTTATCGGTTTGCGTTCGATCGCCATTTGTTTCTCCTACAGCCCGAGCTCCTTCCACACATCATCCACGCGCGCTTTGACAGCGGCATCCATCGTGATCGGCCGGCCCCACTCGCGTTGTGTTTCGCCGGGCATCTTGTTGGTCGCGTCGATTCCCATCTTGCTACCGAGTCCGGAAACAGGTGATGCGAAGTCAAGGTAATCGATCGGCGTGTTGTCGACCATGACCGTGTCGCGCGTGGGATCGACGCGTGTGGTGACTGCCCACACGACCTCCTTCCAGTCGCGCGCATTCACGTCCTCATCCACCACGATAATGAACTTTGTGTACATGAACTGACGGAGAAAGCTCCAGACACCGAACATCACGCGCTTTGCGTGCCCCGGGTATTGTTTTCGCATCGACACCACCGCCATCCGATAGCTACATCCTTCAGGCGGAAGATAGAAGTCGACGATCTCGGGAAATGTGCGACGCAGAATCGGAACAAATACTTCATTAAGTGCGACGCCAAGGATCGCGGGCTCATCCGGTGGCTTCCCGGTGTAAGTCGAGTGATAGATCGGGTTGCGCCGCATGGTGATGCGATCGATGGTGAACACCGGAAACCACTCGCGTTCGTTGTAGTAACCGGTGTGATCTCCAAACGGACCCTCGAGCGCGATCTCGTAGCCAACGTTCGGTCGAGGAGGCGCTGTCTTCTCCTGCGACATGGCTGCGCGGGTCGTTTCCGGTCGGATGTGTCCCTCCAGGACGATTTCCGAGGAAGCCGGAACCTGCAGGTCGCTGCCGATGCAGCGGGTAACCTCCGTACGTCCACCGCGCAGCAAGCCTGCAAACTGGTATTCCGACAGGGTGTCTGGCACCGGGGTGACAGCGCCGAGCGTGGTTGCCGGGTCGGCGCCTAGCGCCACAGCGATTGGAAATGGCCTTCCAGGGGTCGCCAGCCAGTGATCACGAAAATCCAGCGCGCCGCCGCGATGGGGTAGCCAGCGCATGATGACCTTGTTTGGCGCGATGACCTGCTGGCGATAGATCCCAAGGTTTTGCCGCCTCTTGTGCGGTCCGCGTGTAACCACAAGACCCCACGTGATCAACGGCGCGATATCTCCTGGCCAGCAGGTCTGGATCGGCAGTCGGCCTAGATCGACATCCTTATCTGCCAGCACTAGCTCCTGACATGGGGCGCCACGAACCTCCTTTGGCGTCATGTCCCATAACACGGACTTCAGCGCAGCCACCTTTCCGACCGCGTCGAGAATGCCTTTCGGGGCCTCGGGTTCCCTGAGAGAAGCGAGGAGTTCACCCACGTCATGCAGCCCCGCCGCATTCGACGCGCCCATTCCCAGCGCGACGCGTCGCGGCGTTCCAAACAGATTCGCGAGCACCGGCATTTGGCCGCCGGAGGGCCGCTCGAAGAGCAGCGCAGGCCCCTGTGTACGCAATACCCGATCGCAGACCTCGGTCATTTCGAGGCGAGGCGAGATCTCGACGCTGATGCGCTTTATCTCTCGATCCTTCTCGAGAAGGGTAATGAAACCGCGCAGATCGGAGTATTTCATCTATGGTCGGCGACAATCGCGCTGCAGCAAGCGGTTGCTTGCATACTTAATAGGGGTGGCTGCCATCTCCAGTTAAAAAACGCTAACGGTGGCCTTTTCTTAATTAATCGAGCAAAATTCACCTATTGCGCGCAATGCCAAATCCGGCCGCAACGAATTGTGCACTGCATGAATCGGGTGGTCTAATTAGGTTGACGCTTGAGGCTTCTTCAATACAATGTGATCCACTAATTGGCCTAACATCACGGTAGGGATCGGATAGAAGGGATGGCCCTACACCTTGGCTGAAGAGGGCCCGATCATTCAGTTTCTTGGTGGCTCTGCCACCGAAACGGTTGTACGACCCACCTTGCTGGGCAGGTCGGCCAATCGATACGCGGCCGGAAATGCACGTGGGCTTTCCGGTCACCGTTCCAACCTGTGAGTGACGACTCGTCGGCGCACTTGGCCGGCGGCCGCTCAACATAAGGAGGTACGCATGTTCAGTGCCACGAATTATGCCCCCCGGCAAGATGCTGATCTGGGTGCAATCTGGTCGGAAGTCGGACGCGATCTCATCCGCGGACTGTTCGTTTCTGCCAAGCTTGCGATTGTGCTCGCTGGCTGCGCAACTCTGCTTGTCGGCGGAACGTTGGCCGCCAGTGGAGACGCGCGCGGGCGGTTGATCGAGCGGGCGATTGAGATCGTTACGACGCTCCCCGCCGCTGCGATCGATGTTGCCGATCGTGTTTCCGAAAACCAGCGAAGCATGTTTGGCACGTTTGAGGGGTTTTCGGCCATTCCATCAGCCTCATCGCTCGAACCACAGCAGAAACACGTCACTCAGTACCTGGCACGGCGCTATCGGGTGGCAGACGACGCGGTCAGGCTGATCGTCATCTCGGCATTTGAAACGGGCCGTTCGCTCGGACTGGACCCGTTGCTGATCCTCGCGGTGACCGCAATTGAGTCGAGCATGAATCCGTTTGCTGAAAGCGCGATGGGCGCGCAAGGGCTTATGCAGGTCATGACGCGCGTGCACGCTGACAAGTTCGAGGCGCACGGCGGTGGTTTCGCTGCGCTTGATCCGATCGCCAACGTGAAGGTGGGCTCAATCATTCTGAAAGACCTTGTCCGCCGCGGCGGCTCCGTTGAGCGCGGATTGCAGCTCTATGTAGGGGCCGGTAATCTTCAGGACGACGGTGGCTATGCGGCACGTGTGATGGCTGAACATAGCCGCCTCTCGATCGCCGCGACGGGCCGAGTAGAGCGCGCCTTGGCTGCCGGACGCGCCCAAAGTCCGCAGGTCGAGAACAAGTCATCAAGAATTGAATCGGGTTCGATTGCGCCCGTTCAAACCCCGCCACCATCGACCGTCGACGCGGGCACTGAGAACGCGACCTAGCCCCGAGCGATCGGTCCCCCGACTCGGCCAAGGTACTTCCTGATCCGATCAACCGCCTCTTTCAGCTGCGCCAGGTCCGTTGCGTAGGAGAAACGGACGAAGCGGTCCGGTGCCGCGTAGCCGAAGTCGCGACCTGGCACGAGGCAGACGCCGGTGTTTTGAAGCAGGTCAAAGCAGAACTGCCAACTGTCTTCCGCCAGTCTGTGGATGTCGGCGTACACGTAGAAGGCTCCGTCCGGAACGACCGGTACGTCGAAGCCCAGTTTCTGCAATGCAGGTACTAGATAGTCGCGTCTGCGCGCGAATTCGAGCCGTCTTGCTTCGTAAATGGATTTCGCCTCATTCGTGAAGCACGCGAGCGCAGCACGCTGTGCGATTGCTGAGGCGCAGATATAAAGGTTCTGTGCCAGTTTCTCGATCGTCGCCGAAAGCGTCTCCGGGACAACAAGCCAGCCGAGGCGCCAGCCGGTCATGCTGAAGTATTTTGAGAAGCTGTTGATAACGATGATGTCGTCGGCCAGGCCAAGCGCGGTGGACGGCGGCGCGTCGTAGGTCAGACCCTGGTAGATCTCGTCGATCACCACGAATCCTTGGCGTGCGTGAACGGCGCGAATGACATCCAGCAGGGCCGCACGTGTAATCGATGTCCCGGTCGGATTCGAAGGAGTCGCGAGAAGCACGCCAGCGCTCCTTTGCGACCACGCCAACTCGACCGCGTCGGCGGTAAGCTGAAAGCGCTGTGCTGCGCCAGTCGGGACCAGTCGCGCGTGTGCGCCGAGCACGGAGGCGAAATGCCGGTTACACGGATAGCAGGGGTCCGGCACTAGGACCTCTG
>DAITAC010000199.1:0-4119 GCA_036824465.1 Burkholderiaceae bacterium | reverse complement strand
CGAGCGGCACGCGCATTGGCCCGGTTTACACGCCGCCCCGGTTTCGCCAGCGCGGGTTTGCTCAGGTCGCGGTTGCGACATTGGCGCGGGATCTGATCGAGCGCGGCGCACGCGAGATCTATCTGCTCACCGACGCGGAGAATCCGACCTCGAATGCGCTGTACTCCCGCATCGGCTTTGGGCCGATCGGGACGCATCTGCACTTGCTGGTTGAGCGCGACGCGCACTGAAAGGATGGTGCCGGTGATCAGACTCGAACGGGTGACCTATCGCTTACAAGACGCTCCGAGTGGTATCCGCGGCGGTCCGCACCGCCTTACGTGCACCTCGATCTCTCTCGGCTAGTAGGCGACTCGATCCTGTTCTGACTGTTCGCGCGGCGGCGTACGGGCTGTGCCCGTGCTGGCCCAGTTCCAGGCTGATGTACCCGTCAATTTCGCGCAGACCGGCCTTTGGCGAGTTTAGAACTTATTGCGTTACTGAAGTGCCACCGCCAGGTGAGCCTGCATCTCGGACATCAGACGGTCGCTCTCGGGCACGCTGTCGAACTGAAGTAAAGCGCAACCAAACGACGTGTCCGAGCCCACGTACTGGAATACCGGGTCGCCTACCTGCTTGAAGATTTCCATCAAGAAGATCTTGTCCTTCACTGCGTCGCTCACCTCGAGGCCGGCGTAGATGCCATCGCGGTCCGTGTGAACGATGTAGCACGCGCCGACACCGCGAAGCGTGGGTCCTAAGTCGACTTCCAATCTGATGCCCAACGCACTATCGAGCACCTTGCCCACGAAGTCGAATCCCGTGAGGCGCTGAAGGAGGATCGGGATGTAGTTGCCGCCATTGCGCGGCCCGATTTCGATGATGTAGACCTCGCCGGCAGGAGTGACTCTGGCTTCGATGTTGACCGGGCCTTCGACATAGCCGCTGGCTCGCGCGATGACCTCAACCTGGCGAACCAGGTCGCTCAGCACACTTTCGCCATACTTGGTGGGCCAGCGGGTCGAAACCGGAATGCTGTTGCGCGACTTCGTGAAAAAAGCCTGATCGCCAAGATAGTGGTGGACCAAGCGGCCCTTCTGCAAGTAGCCATCGCCGTGAATCTGCTCGCCGTCGATGTATTGCTCAATGATGCATCGCTTGGCCAGCGAGTGATCGAATGCGCGCTGCAGTGCAGAAGAAACGTCGCCGCATCCCGGCTCGAGCACGGTAATACCCCTGCTGCCAGAAGAGTCGACCGGCTTGACGATGTGGCGCGAGGGGCTTGCCGCCAGCGTCGCGGCGATGTCGTTGGCGCTGACTGCTGCTTTCGCAGCAAGCACGTAGCTCGTTGGCGTCCGCAATCCGATGTCGGACATGAGCCGGCGGAAGGCGTCTTTCTCGGTCAGCGTGATGATTGCGTCCAGCGACGCGCCGGGCAGGCCGAGTGTGTTTGCAACATAGGCGACTGTCTGCATCGCCGGGTCAGAGGACAACGATCCCACGGCGTCGATCCCGATCCGGCGTGCCAGTGCCAGCACGGCGTCTCTGTCGGCGGTGCTGACCTTGTGATACTCGTCGGCCAGCTTGTGGCCCGGGTTCTTCGGGAGGTAGTCGCACGTGACAACGTGGAGGCCACGTTCCTTGGCGCGTCGGATCAGCGGGACCTGAAACTTCGATCCGCCCAGAATCAGCATTCTGTTGCTCATTGCTTCCGCGCGACGATGACAAAGGGTCCGAAACAGTACGTCACTTGTTGAGCTTCTTGAACTTGTCGACGGTGACTGACGATCTGCGGGCAGGGTTGCCGCGGTAGATGCCGTCCGGCTGGGTGTCGGCGGTGACGACGGCACCGGCCGCGATGAAGCACCGCTGCGCGACTCGCACGCCATTGGCGACGGTGCTGTTCGCGCCGATCACGCAGTTGGCGCCGATCCGGGCTCGGCCGCCGATCAACGCGCGCGGCGCGACGAAGCAGTCGTCGCCAAGTTCGACGTCGTGAGACAACATGGCGCCGGCGCGGATGATGCAATTCTCACCGATACGCGCATACGGCTCCACGATCACTCCATCGAAGACCATGCAGTTCTCGCCGGCCGAAAAGCTCGGCCAGGTCAGCGCGCGCGACGAAACGTACGTGATAAAGCGGTAGCCCTTGGCCCTGCCGACCGCCACCACTTCCTGACGCAGCCCGCCCATCCGCGTCCAACCTAGCGGAGCGAGCATGGCGACGCGTTCCGGCGGATAGACGAGCTCGAGATCCTCGAAGCGCCGTACCGGCAGGCCGGCGAATTCGGCCCCCAGCATGAACCGCTCATGCACGGTAAAGGCCACTGGCTGGTAAGGGCTATCGTGGGCCAGGACGTAGGCCGCTGATCGGGAAGGCAAACCGACACCAAAGATCACGACATCCATGCGCATGACTCCGCGTGCAGTTGTTGCTGGCGAACTTGTCTCGAAAACAGGGCGCGGGCTCGATGCGGTAAAGATTGCTATGAGTTCTCTACGTCAAGATCTTTCGACATCTCTGCTCTGACCCTCACGAAATGCACTGCGATTCGTCTGGACGTCTTTACCAATGGCGGCAGCTACACCGATCCGAACGGCCTCGGCGGTCTCAATCTCCGAGAGGAAAGTGCCGATGTGGACTTCCAGATCCGACTGGCCGAGTTCGACCCCAACGGAACGGCTCCCGAACCCACCGCCCCCGCCCTTCTCGGCCTCGCCGGCGTCGCAGCCGCGCGTCGACGCAAGCAGTAGTCACCCGATCGCTTGAGCGAACCCGCCCATGTATCAGTCTTTTGGTATCCGAAGTGCAATCCAGATGGCGACAACTGTGGCACATTCAAACTGTCTTCTCATCTAAGTAATTGATTTTTTGGTGCCGGTTATCCGACTCGAACGGATGACCTATCGCTTACAAGGCGATTGCTCTACCAGCTGAGCTAAACCGGCGCGATCGCAAGTTTAGTGCACGGCAACCGCGCGGTGGGTCCGTATCATTCGCACGGGTATCACGGATCCGCATGAAAACCATCCTCGTCACCGGCGGCGCCGGCTACATCGGCTCGCACACGATCGTCGAGCTGCTGGCGGCCGGTCACCGCGTCGTCAGCCTCGACAACTACTGCAACAGCACGCCGGAAGCGCTGGCGCGCGTGCAGACCATCACGGGGCGCTCAGTGACTGCCATCGACGGCGATCTGCGCGACACGGCGCTGCTCGAGCGCGTGTTTGCCGATCATCAGTTTGACGGGGTGATCCATTTCGCGGCGCTGAAGGCCGTCGGCGAATCGGTGGCCAGGCCTCTCACCTATTACGACAACAATGTCGGCGGCACGCTGACGCTGCTCGCGGCCATGCAGCGCGCCAATGTGCGAAAACTGGTGTTCAGTTCTTCCGCGACGGTCTACGGCGCGCCCGACACGCTGCCGATTCGTGAAGATGCCCCGATCCGCACCACCAATCCTTATGGCGCGACCAAGGCAATGGTCGAGCAGATCCTGCGCGATCTTGCCGCGTCCGACCCGGCGTGGTCGTGCATCAGCCTGCGCTATTTCAATCCGATCGGCGCGCATCCGAGCGGCTTGATTGGCGAAGATCCAAACGACATTCCCAACAACCTGTTTCCGTTCATCCTGCAGGTCGCCATCGGCAAGCGTGATCAGTTGAGCGTGTTCGGCAATGACTGGCCTACGATCGACGGCTCTGGCGTGCGCGACTACCTGCATGTCGTCGACCTGGCGGTTGGCCACCTGCGCGCGATCGAGGTGGCAGAGCAGCGCCCCGGTTTCAGTGCGATCAACCTCGGGACGGGTCGCGGCACCAGTGTGCTCGAACTGGTCCGCGCATTCGAGTCCGCGACCGGCAAATGGATTCCCTATCAAATCACGACTCGTCGCCCAGGTGATATCGCGACCTGCTGGGCCGATCCATCGCTGGCGGCCGGCGTGCTCAACTGGCAGGCCACCCGCACGATCGAGGACGCCTGCGCCGACGGCTGGCGTTGGCAACAGCAGAATCCGAACGGCTATCGCTCTTAGCAAGGTCCCATGCCGCGCTAACAGCCGCACGAGTTGAGCGGCGCCAGTCTGCTCAGACGAGCGCCGCGATTCCGGCGCGCAGCGTCCGGAATCGCCTTAT
>DAITAC010000026.1:0-43780 GCA_036824465.1 Burkholderiaceae bacterium | reverse complement strand
GCACCGGCGCCGCTGAAGCCGGAAGGCGGGAGCGAGATTGATCCGGAGATCGTTGCGCAGGTGAACGGAGGTGCCCGTGAGCAGTGAGCGGTGCCGGTGCGTTCGTCAACCTTCACCGAGGGTGCAGCGCGGTACGCGCGCTGCACCGGCGCCGCTGAAGCCGGAAGGCGGGAGCGAGATTGATCCGGAAATCATTGCCCAAAGCAGTGGAGGGGCACGTGACAACTGACGCACTGCGCGGCCGCATCCTGTTCTGGGTCCGCGAGCGCCTGAGCGTGCTCGACCCGGCGTTGCTCGCGATCATCGGGGGCCTGATGCTGCTCGGACTGATCACGCTGTATTCGGCCGGCAATGATTTCCCCTGGCGTTTCACCGACCAGATGCGCAACTTCGCGGTGGCGGCCGGCGTCATGTTTCTGATCGCGAGCATTCCTCCGAGCCTCCTGATGAAGGTGGCCGTACCGCTGTACATCGTCGGCGTTGCCTTGTTGGTGGCGGTCGATCGCTTCGGCATCATCGTCAAGGGGGCACAACGCTGGCTCGACCTCGGTTTCACGCGTATCCAGCCTTCGGAGTTGATGAAGCTCGCGCTGCCGATGATGCTGGCCTGGTACTTCCAGAAGCGCGACGGCGTCGCGCGCACGATGGACTTCATCGTCGCCGCGGTGCTGCTGATCGTGCCGGTGGCGCTGATCGCCAAGCAACCGGACCTGGGTACCGCCATTCTGGTCCTCGCCGCCGGCGGTTTCGTGATCTTCTTCGCGGGTCTGCCTTGGAAATGGCTGGCGGCGATGGCGGTCGCCGGTGGCGCGATGCTGCCCGTGGTCTGGACCTTCATGCACGGCTACCAGCGCGAGAGGATCATGACTTTGATCGATCCTTCGCAGGACCCGCTCGGCAAGGGATTTCACACCTTGCAGGCGATGATCGCGATCGGCAGCGGCGGATTAACTGGCAAGGGCTGGATGCAGGGCACTCAGACGCATCTCGAATTCATCCCCGAGCGCACGACCGATTTCATCTTTGCCGTGTACTCGGAGGAATTCGGCCTGATCGGCAATCTGGTGCTGGTGGTGCTGTTCTTCTCGCTGGTGACACGCGCTCTACTGATCGCCGCCAACGCAGCGACGATCTACGCGCGGCTGATGGCTGCGGCGATAGCGCTGATCATCTTCACCTACGCATTCGTCAATATGGGGATGGTGAGCGGCATCCTCCCGGTGGTAGGCGTGCCACTGCCTTTCGTGAGCTACGGTGGCACCGCGCTGGTGACGCTCGGCATGGCGTGCGGAATGCTGATGAGCATTTCGCGCAATCGCAAGCTCGTGCAGTCGTGAGAGCGATCGGGCGTCGGGCACGAACTGCCGCTGCGGTGCTGGCGGCAAGCGTGATGCTCGTCGCGTGCGGCACGGCGCCGAAGGCGCCACAGCGATCGGGCGGCTATTACCAGAACGACGGACCGCCGGCACAAGTGCCGGCCGATCTGGCGAATGTGCCCGACGCGGTGCCGCGCGTCGAGCCATTGCATCCGTTCGCCAACCGACCGTACGTTGCGCTTGGGCGCAGTTACACGCCGCTCAACTCGGACACGCCATTTCGGCAGCGTGGGTTTGCGTCATGGTACGGGCGCCAGTTTCACGGCAACCGCACTTCGAGCGGTGAGATCTACGACATGTTTGCGATGACCGCCGCCCACCCGACCCTGCCGATCCCGAGCTTTGTTCGCGTGACGAACGTTAAGAATGGATCGAGCGTGATCGTGCGCGTCAACGACCGCGGACCATTCAAGGATGACCGGATCATCGATCTGTCATATGCGGCCGCCACGCGGCTCGGCTTTGCCAACGCGGGCACCGGCGAGGTCGACGTCGAACGCCTGACGAACACCGACATCGCGTCGGGACGCTGCTGTGTGCGCACCGAAGTGGCGAGCACGCCAAAACCGGCAACCCCGATGCCCGCGGAGCAGGTGGCCACCGCCATTCCCGTTGCGGACATCGTCACCCCGGCAACCGCGGCACTGCCCGATGTGACTGCCGCGCCCATGACCGCGCCGGCTGCAGCCCCGCCAGCACCGGCAGCATCGCGCTGGTCGGTGCAGCTCGGCGCATTTGCGCAGGCAGCCAACGCCGAATCGTTGCGCGATCGCATCGTTGAAGAACTCGCCCGCAACGCGGGCGCGATTCCCGATCCTGCAGATCAGAAGCCGCGTGTCGAGCACCACGGGAGTATCTTTCGCGTCTTGATCGGCGACCTCGTCGATCGCGCCGCAGCGTTGCAGCTTGCGCAGCGGCTCGAACGCGTCCTGAGCCGCGAGACCACCGTGTTCTCGCGTTGACATCTTCGAATCCCACCGGGAGGGCCTGATGAATCTTGCCGACCTCAAGCACTTTGTCGATCGAAAATGGGATGAGGAACTGATCCCGCGCCTGGTCGAGTACGTGAAGGTGCCGGCCAAGTCGCCGGCATTCGATGCAAGCTGGAGCGCACACGGCTATCTGCAATCGGTGGTGAAAGAGGCGTATGCGTGGGGCGCGGCGCAAGAGATCAAGGGTCTGAAGATCGAGATCGTGTCGATCGAAGGCAGGACACCCTGCATCCTGTTCGACGTCCCGGCCACCGGCACCTATGGCAACGCGAAGACGGTGCTGTTCTACGGACACCTCGACAAACAACCCGAGATGGTCGGCTGGCGCGAGGGCTTCGGGCCGTGGACGCCGGTCGTCGAAGACGGCAAGCTTTACGGTCGCGGCAGCGCAGACGACGGCTACGCGATCTACTGCGCACTTACCGTGATTGCGGCGATCGATGCGCAGGGCGCACCGCGCCCGCGCTGTGTCGGCATCATCGAAAGCTGTGAGGAAAGCGGCAGCCCCGATCTGCCGGCGTATCTCGATCTGCTCGCACCGCGCTTCGGCGATGTTGCGCTGGTGGCGGGACTCGACTCCGGGTGTGGCAACTACGAGCAGCTATGGATGACAACCTCGCTGCGCGGACTGGTCGGCGGCACGCTGACGGTCGAGATCCTCAGCGAAGGCGTGCACTCGGGTCACGCGAGCGGCATCGTTCCGAGCTCGTTCCGTATCGCACGGCAACTGCTGAATCGCATCGACGATCCAGCTACAGGGCGCGTGCTCGATCCGGTATTCAACGCCGAGATCCCTCGCGAGCGGCTAGAGCAGGCACAGGTCGCCGGCGGCGTGCTCGGGGAAAAGGTTTGGACCGAATTTCCGTGGATCGCGTGCGCGCACGGCCCCGCAGTGGAGAACGAGCTGCTGCCGCCGACGACGCAGGCGCGCCCGCATGTGCATGGCGGTGTGCCGACGTCGCAGCCGATAGCGACCGATCCGGTCGAGGCGATTCTGAATCGCACCTGGCGCCCCGCGCTGTCGATCACCGGCGCGGGCGGGCTGCCGTCCATCGACTCCGCCGGCAACGTGCTGCGTCCGAAGACCACGCTGAAGCTATCGCTGCGCATTCCGCCGACCGTCGACGGCGAGCGCGCCACGCATCAACTGAGAAAGCTGCTCGAGGCAGCCCCGCCATACAACGCCAAGGTGACCTTTGACTCCGACTGGGGGGCCACCGGATGGAATGCGCCGCTGACGGCGCCGTGGCTGAAGCGGGCCGCTGACGATGCGTCGCGCGCCGTGTTTGGCAAGGAATCGGCCTGGACCGGTTCGGGGGGCACGATTCCGTTCATGAACATGCTCGGCGAGAAGTTCCCGCGCGCGCAGTTCCTGATCACCGGCGTTCTCGGCCCGAAATCAAATGCGCACGGTCCGAATGAGTTTCTGCACATTGCCTATGTGAAGCAATTGTCGGGCGCGGTGGCCCGCGTGGTCACGTCCCTGCCGGGTTGACCGCGCGCGCTGCGTTTGCTCGGCACGCCGTCCTACATGGCGCCTGAACGCATCGAACATCGCGAGGGTGCCGACTTTCGCTCTGATATCTACTCACTTGGCGCGGTCGGCTCGTTTCTGTTGCGCGGTGCAGCCCCGTTCGAGGGTGAGAATGATCTCGCGCTCGCCTACCAGGTCGTGCATTCGCCGCCACCGCTGCTGCCCGCGGCAGTGCCGGCCGGTCTGGCGGATCTGATTCTGCGCAGCCTCGAAAAGTCGCCCGACGCGCGACCGCAGGCCGCAGCCGAGGTCATCAAGGCACTGGACGCGCTGCTGACGCCGACGCCCTGGACCTACGATGAGGCGCGCGCGTGGTGGATGTCGCACGGACTTGATTCGAATGTCGCGGTTCAGTCGCGCGCCTTGCCGATCAGCGCGTCATAGAGCCGCGCCCGTGGCAGTCCGGTCACTTGCGCGGCCAGGGCGGCGGCGCGCGAGGCGGGCATCTCGGCCGCGAGCGCCTGCAGCCAGCGGCGCGTGAGGTCGTCGATGTCCTGGCTCGCGGCGCATGTTTGCGGCGCGTCGATCAACAATACGTATTCGCCGCGCGGTTCGGTCTGCGCGAGCCTCTGCGGCAATTCTGCGACGGTTGTCGCGATGATGGTCTCGAACTTCTTGGTCAGTTCGCGCGCGACGATCACGCGTTGTGCGGGATCAAATGTGGCCGCGATCTGTCTCGCAGTGGCGGCGATTCGATGCGGGGCTTCGAGAATGGCGGCCGCCTGCCCGCTGGCCGCCGCCTCACGCAGCACGCGCGCGCGGTCGCGCGCGCCTTTCGGCAAGAAGCCGATGAAAAGCAGCGGCGCTTCCGTCAGTCCCGCCGCGCTCACCGCGGCAGTCAGGCTGCTCGGGCCCGGAATTGGCACGATGCGATGGCCAGCGCCGCTCACTGCGGCGACCAGCCGAGCGCCGGGGTCGGAAATCGCCGGAGTGCCGGCATCGGTGACCAGCGCGATCCGCTCGCCGCGCGCCAGGCGCTCGCCGATCCGCGCGGCAACCGCGCGCTCGTTGTGTTCGTGCGCCGCCACCCGGGGCGCATCGATTTGATATCGGTCCAGCAGCGGCCGCGTGGTGCGCGTATCCTCGCAGGCGATCGCGTCCATCTGCGATAGCACCCACAGTGCGCGCAACGTAATGTCTGCGGCGTTGCCGATCGGTGTGGCGACCACGTACAGTGCACCGGCCGGCAGATCCTGATCCGCCACGCCGCTCATAGCGATCAGAGGATCGTTGCTAAAGAACGGCTTGCGTTCCATGTTCTCTCGACGTCGATTGCTGTGGGCGGTAGCCGCGGGTGTCTCATTGTCGGCGCGTGGACAGGTACCGACAAATGCACCAGACAATTCACCCGGCGTCGCGCCACCAGACGCTTTGCCGCCGGCGCTTGCGTTGATTCTGCCCGGTCCGGAAACGCCGTACGCGCGGGCCGCAGAAGCGGTGCGCGAGGGCTTCATCGCGGCGCACACGGCGACACGCGCGTCGGTGGCGATCCAGGTGGTGGAGATCGACGAAACGCCGGCACAGGCGATCCGGGCCCTGGAGGCCGCGCGCGATCGCGGCGTGCGGCTGGTGGTTGGTCCCTTGACGCGCAGCGCGGTCAACGGCGTGGTGGAACACGGCGATGCAGGCGTGCCGACGCTGCTTCTAAACATGCCAGACAAGCCGGCCGCGCTTGCGAAGTCACAGCTCGCATTTGGCCTGGCGGCTGAAGACGAAGCTGCCTTGCTGGTGCGGGCTTCCCTGCGCGATATCGATTCCGGCACCACGGCGTCGAGTACGCGCCGGCATGTGGTCGTGATCGGCGAAAGCGCGCTGGCGCGTCGCATCGGTGCCGCATTTGTCACAGCGCTGCGCACCGTCGGCGAGCCGTTCATCACCCTCGATTACGCACAATATGGCGCCGCGGGGGTTGCGCGCGAGATCGGCAAGGCGTCGTCGACATCGATCTTTCTCGCGCTCGATGTCGGCGAGGCGGTGCAGGTGCGAACGCGGCTGCCGATCGACGCGCCACTGTTCTCGATCTCGCAACTGAATGTCGCCGCGACTGGCAGTGCGATCGTTGTCAGCGATCTTGAAGGTGTGCGATTCGTCGACATGCCGTGGCTGATCGAACCTGAGCGGCCATCGGTGAAGGCGTATCCCCGGGCGGTCGCCAACTACAACTCCGAGATGCAGCGCCTGTACGCGCTGGGCATTGATGCCTACCGAATCGCGATCGAATGGCTTGGCGGACGCGCGCGGTTCGAACTGGACGGCGTGACTGGTTGGCTGCGGATCGACCGCGAACGCGGGGCACGGGTGGAACGAACACCCGGGTTTGCGGTCTTTCGGGAAGGCCGCGTCGAGCGCAGCGATGTTTTGCGGGACGTTAAGAGATAAGGATAGCTGTCGCAGCTGCAACGATGGTGAATGCATGAGTTTTCTCAGACGCCGTTCCGGCGTGCGCACCCCCCGCCAGCGCGCCGGCGATGCGGCGGAACAGGCGGCGTGCGATCGACTCGCCGCGAACGGATGCCGTATCCTCGCGCGCAACGTGCGCTATCGCGAGGGTGAGCTCGACATTGTTGCACAGGATGGTGCGACCGTTGTATTCGTCGAGGTGCGCCTGCGCAACGACACGCGGTTTGGCGGCGCCGCGGCGAGCGTCGACCACTTCAAGCGCCGGCGGCTGGTGCACGCCGCGCAGCATTACCTGGTTGAGAACTTCGGCGGTCAGAGCAACGGACCGCTTGCGCGGCGCAATGCCGTCTGGCCGCCGTGCCGGTTTGATGTGATCACGGCCGACGACGGTGGCGTCGGCGAGTGGATTCGCGATGCATTTTCAGAGCAGGGAGCTTGAATGAAAAGAAGAACGTACAGGCGCGTCGCCGCCGCAGCGGCGGCCTGTTTCATCGCTGCGGGTTGCGCGCCACTGATCGTCGGTGGTGTTGTAGCGGGCGGCGCCCTTATGGCGACTGACCGCCGCTCGGTCGGCATACAAGTCGAGGACGAGGCGATCGAACGCCGCATCAATCGCGCGCTGGCGGAAAAGTATCCGCGCGAAGCTGCCAATATCAACGTCAACAGCTACAATCGCAGGGTATTGCTGACGGGCGAGGTCACGACGCCGCAGGCCAAGGGCGACGCCGAGCAGGCCGCCATGCGCAGCGACAACGTGCGCGAGGTCCTGAACGAACTTGAAGTTGGCTCGCTGTCGGCAATCGGTGCGCGTGCTGCTGATACTGCGACCACCGCCAAGGTGCGCGCGGCGCTGATCGAGGCCAAGGAAGTGCCGGCAGCGACCATTCGCGTCGTGACCGAGCGAAGCGTCGTGTACCTGATGGGGCGCGTGACCGAGACCGAAGGCACTTACGCCGCCACGGTTGCGAGCCGCGTCTCGGGCGTGCGCCAGGTCGTCAAGACCTTCGACTACCTCACGCCGGCGGAACTGGCCGAGCTGCGAAACAAGCCCGCCCAGCCGGTGCAGTCAGCACCAACCGACACACAACGCAAGTAGCTCGGCAGGCGAGTATCGGATTCACGCCTGTCTGGACGGATCCGTGAAAAGGTTCGGCCGAAATTCCGCTTGCGTGGTCGCGTGATTCTCTTATAGTCCGCCGCTCGCGCGGCCGAAGTCCCGGTTGAGCGCGGCTACGGTGGGTTTTCTGGCGGAGGCTTTCAATGGGCTGGTTGATCTTTCTCGGTCTTATCGCACTTGTCATCTTCTGGGCCGTCGGTGCCTATAACCGCCTGATTGGCCTGCGCAACCAGTTCAAGAACGCGTTCGCGCAGATCGACGTGCAGCTGAAGCGACGTTATGACCTGATTCCGAATCTGGTTGAAACTGCCAAGGCGTACATGAAGCACGAGCGTGAGACGCTCGAGGCGGTGATCAAGGCGAGAAATGTGGCGGTCGGCGCCAATACCGCTGCCGCGGCGGATCCGGGTAATCCCGAATCAATGAAACAACTGGTCGCCGCCGAAGGTGTGCTGACCGGCGCGCTTGGCAAGCTGTTCGCGCTGGCCGAGGCTTATCCGGATCTGAAGGCGAATCAGAACATGATGCAGCTCACCGAGGAGCTGACTGCTACGGAGAACAAGATCGCCTTCGCGCGCCAGGCATTCAACGATTCGGTGATGACGTTCAACAACGCGGTCGAGCAATTTCCGTCGAACTTCATCGCCAACTTCTTCTCCTTCAAGCAGGCCGAGCTGCTGCAGGCCACCGAATCGCCGGACGAGAAGAAGCCGGTGAAGGTGCAGTTCTAGTCGGGCGTCGGGAATCGGGAGTAAGAGCGGGCCGCGGAACGCAGACGCCGGCATCCGATTGACGCCGCAAGAGATCTTCGGAGTGATCCTCAGTCGCGGGCGTCGGCCTCCCGGCTCCCGACTCCCGACACCCGACTCGCAATGAACTTCTTCGAACAGCAGGATCAGGCGCGCCGCACCAGCAAGCGGCTGGTTGTTTTGTTCGTGATCGCCGTGATCGGCGTCGTGATCGCGGTCAACGTGGTCGGCGCCTTTGTCTACCTCAGCATGGTGTCTCCCGTGCACGGCGTGGCAACGACGGCGGCGCTGCCGAGGGGGTTCTTCGCCACCAATACCGTGCTGACAGTGGCACTCATCGGTGCTGGCACATGGTGGGAGACGGCGCGCCTGCGCAGCGGCGGCGCGGCCGTGGCGCAGATGGTCGGTGCCCGCCTGATCGATCCCTCGACACGCGACCTGCTCGAGCGCCGGCTCGTCAATGTGGTTGAGGAAATGGCGATCGCGGCTGGTATTGCGGTGCCGCGCGTCTATGTGATGGATAACGAACCGTCGATCAATGCGTTCGCCGCCGGCCACTCGGTCAACGACGCGATTGTCGCGGTCACGCGCGGCACGCTCACCAGACTGACACGCGATGAACTGCAGGGCGTGATTGGCCACGAGTTCTCGCACATCCTGAACGGCGACATGCGCCTGAACCTGCGGCTGATCGGCGTGCTGTTCGGACTGATGATGATCGCGCTGTTCGGCCGTTTCCTGATGGAGATGAGCCGGGGCAGCCGCGACAGCCGTGGCGTGGGTGCACTCGTGGTGGCCGGCCTTGTGCTGTGGATCGTCGGCTATATCGGCGTGTTCTTTGGCCGCCTGATCAAGGCCGGGGTCTCGCGGCAGCGCGAGTTCCTTGCCGATGCAAGCAGCGTGCAGTTCACGCGCAATCCGGATGGCATTGGCGGTGTGCTGCGAAAGATCGGCGGCCTTACGCAACAGACCGGACTCGGCACGCAGATCGATCATTCGCACGCCGAGACCCTGTCGCACTTGTTTCTGGGCGCCGCGCGCCGAAACTTTGCGTCCGGATTACTGGCAACACATCCGCCGCTTGCCGAACGCATCAGGCGCGTCTACGGACGCACACTCCCATTTGTCCCTGCACCCGAACAGCCACTGCAGCTCGCGATGGGTTCCGCCACGGCGGCGGAGCGCGCAGCCACGGCTGAACTGCCGCCGCTGCCATTCACCACCGGCGCGAGCCCGGTGGCGGGATTGGTCGGCGCACCCAGCGGCGACGCCACCGTATCGAACGCCATTGGATCGCTGAGGCCGCAGGCACATGAGTTTGGACGTCGCATCGCGATGCCGTCGCCCTCGGCCGCCATCGTTGAGTCAACATTGATGGATACAACCGCGGTGCAGCTGCTCGTGCTTGCGATGCTGATCGAGAAAGAGCAGGCCACAAGCGGTCAGCAACGCCAGCTGGTGACGGAGGCTTTTGGTGCCAGCGCGGCCCAGCAGGTGGACGCGCTGCATGAAGCGGTTGCGGGGCTGCCGCCTGGCCGCCGGCTACCGCTGCTGGATCGAGCGATGCCCACATTGCGCAAGCTGCCCGTCGCCAGCGGCGATCGGCTGCTGATGTTGTGTCACGCGTTGATCAGTGCCGATGGCCGCGTCACGCTGCCCGAGTTCCTGCTCTTCACCGTGCTCAAACGCCGCATCGGGCGCGACGCACAGCGTGCGGTGCCGGTGAGTTTTCGTGCAGTCCGAGAGTGCGCGGGCGATGCGGCGCTGGTGCTGTCGCTGGTGGCCGCAGTGCGGCTGCCGGAGCGAGCAGAGCATGCTTTCAATGCGGGCGCCCTGCTGTTGCCCGGCGCCGAACTGCCACGCACGGACGCCGATGCGATCGAGCTGTCGCGGGTAGCCGCAGCGCTGGACCGGCTGAATCAGTTGGCGCCGCTCGCAAAGCCGCAATTGATCAAGGCCTGCAGCGCGGTTGCGTTCATCGATGGCAGCACTAACTGGAAAGCGGCCAGTTGCCTGCGAACGATCTGCGCCGCGCTGGATGCGCCATTGCCGCCCCAGGTCGATGGCGCACCGGAGACCGATGAAGCTGAGGCGTCGCCGTCATCTTCACCAGTGCAAGGCGAGCTGCTATGAGGCGGAAGGGCGGTTGACGCCCGGCAGTGCCTCGCCGCTGAAATTCAACTCGAGTTTCACACCGGCCGGGTCGCGCAGAAAGATCTGCACCTGTTCCCGCCCGGGGACTTCGACCGCATGATGTGCCACGCCCAGCCGCGCCAGGCGCCCGAGCGTCTCGGACAGGCCGTGACAGGTCAGCGCGAAATGGTCGATGGATCCGGACATTGCGCCGCTTTCGCCAGCGTCCGAATCACGAATTGACAGGTGCACGATCGGATCGCCGCCGGCGTAAAGCCAGTGTCCCGAACTGCGCAACGGCGGGCGATCTCCTTCGACCAGTCCGAGCACCTCGATGTAGAACGCACGCACGCGTTCGATGGTCGAGGGCATAGCGGCGATGTTGATGTGGTTCAGTCCCGCGACGTTCATTTGATCGCGCCGAAGACCTTTTTCAGAATCTCGCTGCCGGTGCCGACCGGATCGCGGCGGATCTTCTTCTCTTCCTCGCCGATCATGAAGTACAGACCGTCCAGTGCCTTGGCCGTGACGTGGCGCTCGACCTTGGCCTGATCGCCGCGCACCAGCCCGAGCTGTTGGCCCTTGGCCGCGAGCGCGTTGTACTGGTTCGCGAGCCCGATCTTTTCGGTGACCCTGGTCACGATCGGAAGGAACTTGCCGGTCAGCGGCTCGCGTGTCTTACCGGCGAAGAATTTCGTCACTGAGTCGTCACCGCCGGTGAGTATTCCCTTGGCATCCTCCACGCTCATGTTACGCACGGCGCCGACCAGCAGCGTCTTCGCCTCGGGTACCGCCTGCTCGGCGGCACGGTTGACACCGAGCTTCAACTCGTCGATGTCCTTGCCGCGGCCGGCAAACTTCAGCGCACCTTCCGCCTTCTTCAACCAGTCGGGCAACGGGATGCGCACCTTGTCGTTCGCCCAGAATCCATCCGTGCGACCGAGCAGTTCCACCGCCACCTGAGCGCCCTTCTCAAGTGCCGCTTTCACGCCGGCGCTGGCATCCTTCTGCGTCAGGTCGGCGAGCGACAGCGCATGCGCATCGCGCGCCACCCCGGCGGCGGCGAGCATGGTTCCTATAATGAGCGTGCGGCGCGTTTCGTCGGGGCCGTACTCGACGCGCGGCGTATCGAATTCAAATTGAGACATCGGTCGATCCTTAAGGAAATGCGCGGTCGCGCCACGATCTGGCTGCTGGGCGCGGCAATGCTGCTGGTGGCAGTGTTATCCGTCGCGGCCCTGCTGTCAAAGCCGGCCGCGCCCGATGTGATGCTCACCTCGATCGATGGCGAGAGCGTGCAACTCACCGATCTGCGCGGCCAGGTGGTGCTCGTGAATTTCTGGGCGACGACCTGCGTGACCTGCGTGAAGGAAATGCCGCAGATCGCGGCCACGCATCGCAAGTTTGCGGGGCGCGGCTACCAGACTTTCGCGGTCGCGATGCCATACGACCGGCCCGACTGGGTGCTGGAATACAACGCCAGAAACAGGCTGCCGTTTCCGATCGCGCTTGACGCCGGGGGAGGCATCGCGCGCGCATTCGACCATACCCGCGTGACGCCAACCACCTTCCTGATTGATCGACAGGGCCGGATCGTCCGGCGCTATGTGGGTGAACCCGATTTCGCCGAACTGCAGCAGCGCATTGAAAAGCTGCTGGCAGGCTGAACCGCTACCCTGCGTCGCCCGCCGAACCGCGTTGCAGGCGAAACACGAGCACGCCCACGATCGTCGGCGCAACTGCCCAAAGCAGCGCCAGCAGAATTGAGGTCGCCATCGGCGCGTTGCTGCCGCGATCGAACGCGTAGAACAGCAATGCCAGCAGCGCCGTGATCGCGCCAATCAAGATCGCGCCACCGTTGCGCTTGAGAAGCCAGGGATAGCCAAAGATGCCGAGGCCAACCAGGCACGCGATCGTCACGCTGCCGGCAAGCCCGTTGGGGAAGTCGATCAACAACACCCGCTGCCGGCAGCCACGCGGACCGCTTCAGACCACGCCCGCCGCATGCGCCTGCTGATCGGCGTAGTACGAACTGCGCACCAGCGCGCCGCACGCGGCGTGCGAGAAACCCATCTGCAACGCCTCGCGCTCGAACATCGCGAACGTGTCGGGGTGCACGTAGCGCTGCACCGGGAAGTGCGCATGGCTGGGTGACAGGTACTGGCCGAGCGTCAGCATGTTGACCCCGTGCGCGCGCAGGTCGCGCATTACCTGCAGGATCTCGTCGTCGTCTTCTCCCAGGCCGAGCATCAGCCCGCTCTTGGTCGGCACGCCGGGCACGCGGCGCTTGAACTCCTGCAGCAGCCGCAGCGAATGCGTGTAGTCCGAACCCGGCCGCGCCACCTTGTACAACCGAGGCACGGTTTCGAGATTGTGATTCATCACATCCGGCGGCGCCGCTTCGAGGATCTCGAGCGCGCGATCGAGGCGCCCGCGGAAGTCAGGCACCAGCACTTCGATCTTCGTTCGCGGCGAACGCTCGCGCACCGCGCGGATGCAGTCGACGAAGTGCAGCGCGCCGCCGTCGCGCAGGTCGTCGCGATCGACCGACGTGATCACCACATACGAAAGGCGCAGCGCGGCGATCGTCTTGGCGAGGTTGCCCGGCTCATCGACGTCGAGTGGCTCCGGCCGGCCATGCGCGACGTCGCAGAACGTGCAGCGGCGCGTGCACTTGTCGCCCATGATCATGAACGTCGCCGTGCCCTTGCCGAAGCACTCGCCGATGTTCGGGCAGGACGCCTCTTCGCACACCGTATGCAGTTTGTGCTCGCGCAGGATGTCCTTGATCTCGTAGAAGCGCGTCGTCGGCGAGCCCGCCTTGACGCGAATCCAGTCCGGCTTGCGCAAAATGTCCTTCTGCGCGGCAACCGCAATCGGGATCTTCCTGAACACCGCGCCGGTCTTCGCCTCGCCCTTCTTCTTCGCAAAGGGATCCGGCGTGCCCGGCGGCGGCGTGGGGGTGCTCATTTCGATTCCCCGCGCAGCGCCGTTCTAGCTTCCTCTCCTTCAAGGGGAGGGGGAAAGGGTGGAGAGGGGTTCCTCATGCTTGCAGGTGGCTCGCGAGGCGCGCACTCAGGCGATCGGCGGCCTCGGCCCAAGTGGTGGAGACGCCGATTTTACGCAGGTCAACTGTCGCCAGGCCGGGATAGCCACACGGATCGATGCAGGAAAACGGTGCCAGATCCATCGCCACATTCAGCGCTACGCCGTGGTAGCTGCAGCCGCGCGTGATCTTGATTCCGAGCGCGGCAATCTTGGCCAGGCCGGTGAAGTCGGGAGTCGGGAGTCGGGAGTCGGGAACCGGGTGTCGAGCATCGGGAGGTGAATCGGGTAATGGCACGTAGATGCCGGGGGCGCCTCGTACACGCCGACCGTCGACGCCATAGCTGTCGAGCGTCTGGATCACCGACTGCTCGATGCGGAATACGAGTTCCTTGATGAAGATGCCGAGCCGGCGCAGGTCGAGCAACGCATAGATGACCACCTGGCCCGGACCGTGATACGTGACCTGTCCACCGCGATCCGTCGCAACAATGGGCACATCGCCGGCGGCGAGCAGATGCTCGCGCCGTCCCGCCTGCCCGAGCGTGAACACCGGCCAATGCTCGACGATCCACAGCTCGTCGGGCGTCTGCGGGTCGCGCCGCGCGGTGAAGCTGCGCATCGCGTGCCAGGTGGTCGTGTAGTCGGCGCAGCCTAATGAGCGCACGACCAACGCCCGCACCGCGAGCGCCGGCGATTCGATCACAGCACCACCTTGACCAGCGGATGCGCGGTCAATGCGCGATACAGATCGTCGAGCTGCGATCGCGACGTGGCGTTCACCGTGGCTGTCACCGACAGGTACGTGCCTTCCTTCGACAGGCGCAATTCGATGGTCGCCGGATCAAAGTCGGGCGCGTGCTGCTGGACGATTTCGACGACCGCCTGCGCGAAGCCGCGTACGCGCTTGCCCATCACCTTGATCGGAAAATCGGTTGGAAATCTGAGGGGTGAATCGGACTGCATTGAATCGATATTGGGCCGCGAAGATGGATTTCTAGACCGCGACTGCGAGCCGCTGCAGCTCCGCGTGCCAGCGCACGGCATCGTCGCGCTTGGCCTGTTGATACCAGGCGTGAATCCGGCGAAATCCCGGGCCCGGCCGGCCTTCGCCGACCGGCTCGCCGTCGAGGCGTGTGATCGCGAGCACCTCACGGCCCGACGAGCTGAGCAGGATCTCGTCGGCCGATCGCACTTCAGCCTCGCTGATTGTGCGCACTTCGCAAGGCAGGTCGTGCGCGCGCGCGATTTCGAATACAACGTCGTAGGTGATGCCCGGCAGAATGAGATTGGACTTCTGCGGTGCCAGCAGTTTGCCGCCACGCATGACCAGGATATTGGTGCTCGAGCCTTCGGTGAGAAAGCCGTTGCGAAAGAGCACCGTTTCGGTCGCATCATGTTCGATGGCGAATTGCTTCATCAACACATTGCCGAGCAGCGATGTGCTCTTGATTTCGCAATGCAGCCAGCGCTCGTCGGCATGCGTGACCGCCGCGGTGCCGTTTTCGATCTGATCAGCCGCAATGGCGGGCCACGGCGAGGACACGGCAAACACGGTTGGCGTCACGCCGGCTGGAAACACATGATCGCGCCTGGCCACACCGCGCGTGACCTGCAGATAGATCGATTGCCGCGGCCACGGATGCAGTTCGACCAGGCGCGCGAGCAGCCGCAGCCATTCGTCGCGTGCGAGCGGATTGGCGATGCGCACCGCCGCCAGACTGCGATCGAAGCGATCGAAGTGCTCATGGGCACGAAACGGTGCCGAAAATCCCGGCCGAACCTGGTCGACCGGAATCACCTCGTACACGCCATCGCCGAAGATGAATCCGCGATCGAGCACGGGAATCCGGGCGGAGGCGAGCGGAACGAACTCGCCGTTCAGATAACAGGTGGCCTGCTGCCATTCCATGGCATGAATCCCGCGCGAGTCTGACCGAGAGGACGGAATGCTACCGCTCTGCGCTGGGGGGCCGTCAGCGCCGGCGCAGCGCCTGGAGGAATTCCTGTGCTACACGTTCGCTGATCGCGCTGGTCAGCAGCCGCTCGGCGTCGCGGATGCGCTCGCGCAATTCGTCCACGCTGCCGCATTGCTCGATCTTGATCGCCAGGTACTCGGCTTCGGGGCCGAGTCGATCCGTCAGTTCGCGCACCACGCGTCGCTTTGCCTCGTCGATTGACATGAAGCGATTCGGGTCGGACACGTCCGACAGCGTCCGCGGCCCCGGCGAAATCGACGGCGGCGAGGCGGGCTCCACAGGCGGCGTATCGGCGGCTGCCGGTTCGATGTAACCCTTCTCCAGCAGCGCCGCAAGCACGCTGTCGATCTCGCCTGGGCGCAACAGCGGTGCCAGTTCCGCCACCGTCCGCTTGCCATCGATCATGATCAGCGCGCGCCGCATCGGCATGGTCAGTGAACCGCTGCGCGCGGTGACCTCGGCCTGACCGTTTGCGGTCTTCTTGAAGACGCGCGCTTTGTCCATGCTTCCCCGGCCGCTTGCAGTGCGCGGCGCTTCGCGGGCGCAGCAAGTGCCCGCTCCTGACAACTTCTAGTCGCTTTGACCTAGAGCGTCAATCGACCTTTCGGCCAGAACGTGCAGCTGCACCAATCGCTTGAGCAGTGACAGCCGGCGATGAAAGAAGTGATCGGTTCCCGGCAGCACGATGACCGGCAGGCCTTGAGGTCGGGCCCAGTCGAACACGTCGGCGAGCGCGATCGTCTCGTCCTGCTCGCCATGAACCACCAGCGTGCGTGATGGCACCGTTGGCATGTCCCACTTCCCTGCGGCCGTCCCGACAAGCACCAGGTATTCCGGCGCGCGATCGCGCTCGGCCAGTCGTTGTGCCGCGCGCGCGGCGACGAAACTGCCGAACGAGAAACCCGCAAGCGCCAAGGGGAAATCGGCGGCGAGGGAGACATCCGACAACCAGCGTGGCGCCGAATCGATGAGATGCACAAAGTCGTCAGTTTCGCCGACGCCGTGGTCATGCGCGCCCTCGCTCGCGCCGACACCGCGAAAGTTCGGCCGCACCGCGAGCCAGCCAAGACCGGAGAAGGCACGCGCAAGCGTAGCGGCCACCTTGTTGTCGAGCGTGCCGCCATACAGCGGATGCGGGTGGCCGATGAACGCCAGTCCGGCCGGCGCATGTGCCGGCAGGTCGAGCGCAACCTCGATGCGGCCGGTAGGGCCGTCGATGGTGCGGCGTTTACTTCGTTGCACGATCGGGCTCCATGCTAGATCTTGAGCCGTTCGACGATCTTTCCTTTCAGCAGATGCGAATCAACGATCTCGTCGATGTCGTCCCTGTCGACGTACGTGTACCAGACCGCTTCGGGATAAATGACTACGCATGGTCCTTCGTCGCACCGGTCCAGGCAGCCCGACTTGTTGACGCGCACCCTGCCTTCGCCGCTGATGCCGAGTTCTTTGACGCGATCCTTGGCGTACGCCTGCATCCCCGCCGCATCATGATTGGCGCAGCACGCGCGTCCATCGTCGCGCTGATTAAGGCAGAAGAACACATGGCGCTGGTAATAGCTCATGAGGCGATCCGGGATCGTGTGGGCGGCAGTTTACGGAACCCGGGGATTTTCCTTCGGCAGTCGCGCCGTGAAGGCCGCTGGAACGAGCCAGGCCAGCAGCGCATAAGGCCAGGCCATCGCGACCCATTCTGCAGCCGCTGCGACATGTACCAGGCGACCCGGCCGCCACTGCTGTAACCAATGCGCGTGATATGGATTCTCCGGCGTGAGGTTGACGAGTACCAGCAGCGCGAGCGTGACCAGCAGTGCAAGTTGCGCCAGCACACGAGGACGTCCAGCCGCCGCAACCAGCAGCGCGAGCAGGCCGATGACGAGGCCGCCGATCGCCCCCGGTGTGGTCCAGGCAAACACGTGCTCGGCGCCGAACTGCACGCCGAATGCCAGCGACTTTGCGCTGAGCGCGGCAGTGACCAAGGCCAGCAGCAGGCGTGTCCGCGGCGCAAACGCCTGCATGATCGCGGCCAGCGACAGCCCGGCGCTGAGCAGTCCCGTCGCAGTGACCACGGCTTCGTCCAGAATGAATTCGGCCGGACCGAACCGATCCGCGTTGAGCCAGCCGGGCCACCACCCGAGCGCGCCCAATATGTTCGGGAGCAGCTCGCCCAGCCCGCCGTTGCCGAACAGCATCGGACCCGGATACACCTGCGCGACCGGCCACAGCGTTGCCAGCGTCAAAGGCACCGCGGCATCGCGCCGAAACCAGCGCGCACGCAGCTGCGCCAGCCGCCCGCGATCAATCAGGCTCGATGCGTAGGGTGCGGCGAGCAGTGCGCCAAGCAGCGCCCCCGCGCTGTTGGCGGCAAGATCAAGCGAAGAGGCAATGCGGGTCGGCAAGAATGTCTGAAGCGCTTCCATTGAGCCCGAAACGAGCACGCCGACAAACGTGGCCAGCACCGCCGCCAGCAGGCCACGCACCCGCGGGTGCAGCGCCAGCACCACGAGCGCGCCGAGCGGCGCATAGCCCAACGCGTTGATGACAATGTCGAATGCCGTGACGTAGCGCGGCAGCGGCGCATGCAGATACGCGAACACGCCAACGCCGATGTCGCGCCAGCCCGACCATGGCGCCAGGCTGACGTACACAACCAACAGCAGATACGCGATGGCGAGCGCGCGTGCCAGCGGCGACGCACGGCGCGTCCATGCGGAATCGAAGCGGGCGCTGGCGGACACGCCGCGATTGTCGGCGCACGTGCCTGCGCTATCAAGCCGACCGCCGCAAGCGTGGGCCGATGCTAAAGTGCCCGCGCCGCATGAGTCGGCCGCAAACTTGCGCCAGGTTTCCACTCATCACGAACATGAGTTCTGCCCCGGAGTCGCTCGCCCCTGCAGCATCAGTCGCGCTCGCCGTCTTTGCGCGACCGCTCGACCGCGAGTTGATTGCGCACGCGCTCGACTCTGCCGGCGAGCCGATTGACGTCGAGGCGGTGCGAGAAACCGGATCGACGAATGCTGATCTTCTGGTGCTGGCACGTGCAATGCAGCCCGCGCGGCCACGGCTGCGTGCGGCGCTGGTGCAAACCGCGGGCCGCGGCCGGCACGGGCGCCGCTGGCACAGCACCCCGGGCGCTGCACTGCTGTTTTCACTTGCGCTCCCGCTCGAGGTATCGCTGCAGTCGCCTGCGGCGGTCACGCTCGCCTGCGGGATTGCGGTCGCTGAGACGCTGCGGGCCGATGGCGTTGAAGCGTCGCTCAAGTGGCCCAACGACGTGCTGCTCAATGGTCGCAAGCTGGCGGGCATTCTGTGTGAGCTTGCACACGACGGCGCGGGCCGGCGCACGCTCGTCATCGGCGTCGGCGTCAACCTGTGGGTCGACGCGGCGATGCGCGCATCGGCCGCGCAGCCGATCGCAGCGCTTGACGAGCGGATCGAGCGGGTTCGGCTGGCTGCGACGCGTGAAGCTCGCATCGCGCAGCTTTCTCACGCAATCCTGGATATCGTGCGCGCATTCGAGCGTGGAGGTTTTGTTCCGCTGCAACCGCGCTATATGCGCTGGTTCGCGCACGCCGATACGGACGTCGACGTAATGGAGCTGGGCAGCACCGTCGCGCGCGGGCGCGCATTGGGCGTCGATGGCGAGGGGCGCTTCTTATTGCAGACCTCCGATGGCCTGCGCGCTTTCTCGAGCGGCGAATTGTCGGTGCGCAATGCGGGCGTGAGGCCATGACCTGGTTGCTGTTCGACGCCGGCAATTCGGCGCTCAAGTGGGCATCGGCAGAGGAGGTTGCCGGCGCGCGAGTCGCGACGGTCGGCAGCGCGCTCGCCATTGCGTCCGGCTTGCGTGATGCGCTCGCCAACGATCTGCGGCAGCGCGTGCCATGGCCGGTCGATGCAGCCTTTGGCTGCAGTGTGGCCGACGCCGCTGTGCAGCGCGCGATCGACGATGTGGTGAAGGACCTGTCGGGCGTGCAGGTGACGTGGTTCGGGTCACAGTCGGAGTTCTCAGCCGTTGATCTGCATCTTCGCAATGGCTATCGCAATCCGTTGCAGCTCGGTGCCGACCGCTGGCACGCGATGCTGGCCGCGCGTGCTGCCTGTCCGGACCACGCGCTGGTCGTCGTCAATGCAGGCACCGCGACGACGGTCGACTGCGTCAGCGCCGATGGGCGCTTCGTTGGCGGTGTCATCGCGCCAGGCGTGGGGCTGATGTTTGACAGCCTGGCGCGGCGGACCGCGCAGCTGCCGCTCGCAGAAGGCGAGCACGTCGCGCATCCGGACAACACCGATGACGCGATCACCACCGGTGTGCTGGACAGCCAGCTCGGACTCATCGAGCGACGTGTGCGGCGCTTCGCGTCAGACCACGGCCCGCTGCAATTGCTGCTCGGGGGCGGATACGCGCCGGCGCTACGGCCATATATGGCATTCGAGGTGGGTCTGGTCGCCGCCATCTCGATCGAGGCCAACCTGGTGCTGCGCGGCGTACTGCTGCGCGCGCATGCGCTGGCGCATACGGAAGCGGCGCGATGAGAGCCGCGTTTCTGATCCTCCTGCTTGCCAACGTGCTGCTCCTCGCGTACCAGCAGGGTCTGTTTGGTCCGGTGGCGCAGACGGGGCGCGAGCCGGAGCGCATCACGCGCCAGATCGAACCGGAGCGGATTCGCCTGCTGACCGACGCTGATCTGCGTCGGTTGCGCGAAGGCGGCAAGAACGTCGCGCCCGAGCGGAAAGAGGCAAGCGCGGCCGCGTGCATGGAATTGGGCGACTTCTCCGTAGACGTGGCGGATCGCGTGCAGACGCGGCTGGAGGCGCTGAATCTGGCCGATCGGCTGCAAGTGATAGAGGCCGATCCGACCGGCTGGTACATGGTCTTCCTGCCTCCGCTCGCGACGCGCGCGGAAGCCGAGCGCATTGCCGATCAGTTGCGCGGCCGCGGCGTACGTGACCTGATGGTGATCGAAAGCGCCACGCTGCGCAATGCGATCTCGCTCGGATCGTTCAAGGATCGTGACCTGGCGCTGAAGCACCAGAGTGATCTCGAGCAGCGCGGCATCAAAGGAGTGCGAGTGACCGATCGCCCGTCGGGTAATGCCGGGCGGCGCTTTCAGATCAAGGCGCCGGACGCAGCGACCGCGCAGCAGCTGGCCGCCTTGCAGAAGGAGTTCGCGGCCACGCGGCTGGCGCCATGCGCGCAGTGACGCCGCGCGCCACCGCTTACTGCGCTTTGATGCGCGCGCGGATCTCGTCGGTCAACCGCGGCAGCAGCACACATCGCGCGGCGATGGATGCCGCATCGCCTTCGCGCTGGCGCTCGGCCCAGACCGGCTTCGGATAGTGCGGATCGTCGGCAAAGCGCGCGATCACGTGCCAATGCACGTGCGGCGTCACGTTGCCCAGGCTGGCGAGATTGATCTTGAGCGGTTTGCAGACCGCGCGCAACGCATCTTCGACAGCGAATACCGCGCCCATCAGGCGCGCGATCTGCGGCGGCGCAAGATCGGTCATCTCGCGCACGTGTGCATTCCAGATTACCCGGCAGAAACCCGGGTACTCCGGTTCATCGGCCAGCACGATGCGCAACTCCTCATTGCGTAGCACGAGTGCGCCGCCATCGAGCCGGCACAGTTCGCATTCAGCGGCTTTCATTGCGGTACTCCGTGTCAGTGGACGGCATTGTGCTGCCGCTTGCTGCGACGGCGACAGTGCATTCGCCGTGTTTAAAATGGTCTTGCGTATTGTTCGGACTTTGCCCGATTACGGAGAGACACGGATGCGTCAATTGGCGGCGTGGATCATGCTGGCTGGTATGGGACTCGCGAGTGGCTGCGCCACAGACACGGGATCGCAGCCCAACGAGGCACGAAACGCGCCCGCGTACCGGACCGGCAGCATTATCCCGAGGAATCGCGATTCGTCTGATGTGCAAGTGGTCGATCCGCAGGCGATTCGAGATTCAATGGGCGGAAAGCCGGCGGCGCGAGGGCCGGGCACTTAACCGGCTGCATGCGTCCCGGCTAGACGAGTACGCGCTCTATCCCGCCCGCATTCGCCCGGGCGACATACTGCGGCAACCAGTCCTTGCCCAGCAGGTGGCGCGCCATCTCGATGACGATGTAATCGGCGTCGGTCTGCGCATCGTCGTTGTAGCGCTTCAGCCCCTGGAGGCACGACGGGCACGAGGTCAGCACCTTCACTTCACCCTTGAAGTCGCCGCTGCGCAGCTTGGCGGCGAGCTTGCGCACCTCTTCTTCCTTGCGGAATCGCACCTGCGTCGACACATCGGGTCGCGTGATCGCCAGCGTGCCGCTTTCGCCGCAGCAGCGGTCGTTCTTCTCAATCTTCACCGCGTCGGCCGTGGCGATCAGTGCATTGACAGTCTTCAGCGGATCCTGCAGCTTCATCGGCGAATGGCAGGGGTCGTGATACATGTAGCGCACGCCGGCTACACCTTCCAGCTTCACGCCCTTCTCGAGCAGATACTCGTGAATGTCGATGATGCGGCAGCCGGGAAAGATCTGCCCGAATTCGTAGCCGGCCAACTGGTCGTAGCAGGTGCCGCAGCTGACCACCACGGTCTTGATATCGAGATAGTTCAAGGTGTTGGCGACGCGATGAAACAGCACGCGGTTATCGGTGATGATCTTCTCGGCGCGGTCGAACTGGCCTGCGCCGCGCTGCGGGTAGCCGCAGCACAGATAGCCCGGCGGCAGCACCGTCTGCACGCCGACATGCCAAAGCATCGCCTGCGTGGCCAATCCGACCTGTGAAAACAGCCGCTCGCTGCCACAACCCGGGAAATAGAACACCGCCTCGGCGTCGCTCGCGGTCTTGTGCGGGTCACGGATGATCGGCACGTAGCGCGCGTCTTCGATATCGAGCAGCGCGCGCGCGGTTTTCTTCGGCAGTCCTGCCGGCATCTTCTTGTTGACGAAGTGGATCACCTGCGCGGTCAGCGGCGGTTTGCCGGTGGTTGCCGGCGGTTTCCTTGTCTGTGCCTTCGCAGCGAGGCGGAAGATGCGGTTGCCCCAGCGCTGCGCCATGTAACCCCACTCGATCATCACCTTGCGCGCGAACTTGATCGTTTCGGGGTTGGTGGCGTTCAGGAAGAACATCGACGCCGCGGTGCCGGGATTGAACCGCTTCTTGCCCATCCGCCGCAGCAGGTCGCGCATTGCCATGGTCACGTCGCCGAAGTCGATGTCGACCGGGCAAGGTGTCAGACACTTGTGGCAGACGGTGCAGTGGTCGGCCACGTCGGAGAATTCGTCCCAGTGTTTCAGGCTCACGCCGCGCCGCGTCTGCTCCTCGTACAGGAACGCCTCGATCAGCAGCGACGCGGCGAGGATCTTGTTACGCGGCGAATAAAGCAGGTTGGCGCGCGGAACGTGCGTGGCGCACACCGGTTTGCACTTGCCGCAGCGCAGGCAGTCCTTGATCGCATCCGAGATCGAGTTGATGTCGGATTGCTGCATGATCAGCGACTCGTGCCCCATCAAGCCGAAGCTCGGCGTGTAGGCGTTGGCGAGCGTCGCGCCGGGCAGCAGCTTGCCCCGGTTGAAGCGGCCTTCGGGGTCGATGCGATTCTTGTAGGCGCGGAAGTCGCGCGTCTCATCATCGCGCAGGAACTCCAGCTTGGTGATGCCGATGCCGTGCTCCCCCGAGATCACTCCATCCAGATCACGGGCGATCTGCATGATGCGCGCCACCGTCGCATGCGCAGTGTGCAGCATCTCGTAGTTGTCGGAATTGACCGGGATGTTGGTGTGCACGTTGCCATCGCCGGCATGCATGTGCAGCGCGACGAACACGCGGCCGGTCAGCACCCGCTGATGGATCGCTTCGCAGTCAGCCAGCACCGGCGCGAATGCGGCGCCCGAGAAGATGCGTTCCAGCGCTGCGCGAACTTCAGTCTTCCATGAGACACGGATCGCGCGGTCCTGAAGCAGGTCGATGAGGGTCGGCGTCGGGCGTCGGGCGTCGGGCGCCCCAGCCACGTGCGTGATCCCCAGCGCTGCGAGCTGCGATGCAGCCTGAGCGACCGGCAGGTCGAAGTGCTCGAGCAGATAGCGCCACCGCGCTCGCGTGTACGCGATCAACTCGCGCGCCTGCTCGATGCGGTCGCCAAGAATTTCCTCGCGCGACAGCCGATCGAACTCCACGTCACCGGTCTTGCCCAGATGGATCTCGGTGCCAAGGTACTGATCGATCCCGTCGAGCAGCTCCAGCTTGTTGCGGATCGATAGCTCGATGTTGATGCGCTCGATTGCGTTGGTGTAGTCGCCCATCCGCTCCAGCGGGATCACCACGTCCTCATTCAGCTTGAACGCATTGGTGTGCTTGGCGATCGCCGCGGTCTTGGCGCGATCGAGCCAGAACTTCTTGCGCGCCTCGACGCTGACGGCGATGAATCCTTCACCGGCGCGCGCATTGGCGATGCGCACGACTTCGCTCGTCGCGCGCGCCACCGCCGCATCGTCATCGCCGACGACGTCGCCGAGTAACACCATCTTCGGCAGCACGCCGCGCTTGGACTTGGTCGAGTAGCCGACGGCGCGCAGGTAACGCTCGTCAAGATGCTCGAGCCCAGCCAGCAGGACCGGCGACGGGGCGCCGCGGTCGAGTGCGGCAACGCTCGTCTGCGCCAGCGTCCCGAGGTAGTTCTTGATCTCGACGATCGACGGCACCGCCTCGCGTGCGTTGCCGAAGAACTCCAGGCACACCGTGCGTATGTGCTTAGGCATCCGGTGCAGCAGCCAGCGCGCCGACGTGACCAGGCCGTCGCAGCCTTCCTTCTGGATGCCTGGCAATCCGCCGAGGAACTTGTCCGTGACGTCCTTGCCGAGCCCGACCTTGCGGAATTTCGCGCCATCGATCTCGAGCCGCTCGCGCTTCAGCTCCTTCGCGCGTTCCGCCGGCTGGCGACCGTCCTTCCACACGAGGTCGAACTTCGCGACCGCGGCGTCGTGGATCTTGCCGAGGTTGTGCTCGACGCGCGTGGCCTCGAGCCAGTGACCCTCCGGGTCGACCATGCGCCACCACACCAGATTGTCGAGCGCCGTGCCCCACAGCACGGCTTTCTTGCCGCCAGCGTTCATCGCGATGTTGCCGCCGACGCATGACGAGTCAGCCGAGGTCGGATCAACTGCGAATACCAGTCCTGCACGCTCGGCCGCATCGGCCACCCGCCGCGTCACCACGCCCGCGCCGGAAAGGATCGTCGAACGCGGCTCACCCACGCCCGGCAACGCAGTTGATTCAACTTCGCCCAGCGTCTCCAGCTTCTCGGTATTGATCACCGCCGACTGCGCCGTCAGCGGCACCGCACTCCCCGTGTAGCCGGTGCCGCCGCCGCGCGGAATGATGGTGAGTCCGAGTTCGAAGCATGCCCGCACCAGCGCGGGCACCTCGTCCTCGGTATCGGGGGTCAGCACCACGAACGGATACTCGACGCGCCAGTCGGTCGCGTCGGTCACATGTGAAACGCGCGCGAAGGCGTCGAAGCACGCGTTGTCGTCACGCGTGACGCGCGCAAATAACTTTTTCGCCTTCTTGCGCAGGTCCCAGGTGTCGCGAAAGTCCTGTTCGAATTTCGCCACGCATTTGCGCGCGGCATCGAGCAGCAGACCGACCTTCGCATCGCGTTCGCGATCGTCGGGTTCGCGCCGCTTCTCGATCTCACCCAGCCGGTGATGCAGCGCCTCCACCAGCAGCACGCGTCGCTTCGGATTGTCGAGCAGGTCGTCCTGCAGATACGGATTGCGCTGCACGACCCAGACATCCCCCAGCACCTCGTACAGCATGCGCGCGGAGCGCCCGGTGCGGCGCTCGGAGCGCAATCCGTCGAGCACGCGCCACGCTTCGGCGCCCAGCAGCCGGATCACGATCTCGCGATCCGAGAACGACGTGTAGTTGTAGGGGATCTCGCGCAGGCGGGCCGGCGGTTCGGCTTCGGGCGCGCGGCGCTTCAGAGCGTGGGGCGACAGCGGGGCGTTCATCGACTCGTGCAAGGCGTGCGCTTCATCGCGGAGTGTATCTGTTGCGCTGCAGCGGAGTCCCTTGACGGGTCAAGGATTAATCGCGTCGATCTCAGGCAATGAGCGGCGCCTCCTGCATCGCCGCGATCTGCTCGCGCAGTTCGAGGATGCGCTCCTCCCAGTAGCGCGGCGTGTTGAACCACGGGAACGCCGCCGGGAAAGCCGGATCGTCCCAGCGGCGTGCAATCCATGCCGAGTAGTGGATCAATCGCAGCGTACGCAGCGCCTCGATCAGATTCAGTTCGCGCCGATCGAACTCGGCGAAGTCTTCGTAGCCGGCCAGTACGTCGCGCAGGCGCGCGGCCATCTGATCGTGATCACCGAGCAGCATCCACAGGTCCTGAACCGCCGGCCCCATGCGGCTGTCGTCGAAGTCGACGAAGTGCGGCCCAGCGCTCGTCGCACTCTCGGTCCACAGCACGTTGCCTTCGTGCACGTCGCCATGCAGCCGGATCAACGGCACGTCACCGGCGCGTTCGTAACAGCGCCTGATCTCGTCCAGCGCCTGCTGGATGACGCCGGCGTAGACGCTGCGCACGTCCGGCGGCAGCCAGTCATGTTCAAGCAGGTAAGCGCGCGGCTCGACGCCAAAGCCGTCGATGTCGAGCGTGGGCCGGTGTTGGAACGACTCCATGGCGCCGACAGCATGAATGCGACCGAGAAAGCGTCCGAGCCATTCGAGCACGTCAGGATCGTCGAGGTTGGGCGCGCGTCCGCCCTGGCGCGGCGAGACCGCGACGCGAAAACCCTCGAATGAGTGCAGCGTCGTACCGTGCATCACGAGCGGCGGCACGGCTGGAATCTCGCGCGCTACCAGCTCGGCGACGAACGCGTGCTCTTCCAGGATCTGCGCATCGGTCCAGCGTCCCGGCCGATAGAACTTGGCGACCACGAAACGTGCTCCGCCGTCGGCGCTCTCCACGCCGATCTGGAACACACGGTTCTCGTAGCTGTTGAGCGCGAGCAGTTGGCCGGTCGTGAGCAACCCGATCGAGTCGAGCGCGTTGAGCACGGTATCCGGCGTCAATGCGCCGTACGGCGCGGCGTGGGCGTCGGCTGGTTGCGGTTCCATGCGCGGATGGTAAGCGCAGGCCGCAGCGCATGCCCCTGCGGTCGACCGCCGCGCGCTTGCGCCTCCCGCCGGAGATGCAAGCGCACCTCCCGCGGTCGGCAGGCTTAATAGCTCCTGCGCGCAACGGCCGCCATTGGCTCCTTCGCGGCCGTCGGTATCGGCTCGACGACCGAACTGACTGCGACCGCTGACAGCTAATCGCGGCGGGCGTAGTCCCAGTAGTACAGCCCGTAGATCATGCGCGTGCGCTCGACGAAGCGCCGCAGCGCTTCGGGACCCGCCGCGGCCTGCCCGCAAGCGCGCTTGTCGATCATGCCGTGCGGCTCACTGCATTTGTATTCGGCGTGCGACGCCAGGGGAGTGATCGCGATTGCTGCAAATACGGATGCGACGGCGGTGAAACGATGGAAACGGTTCATGGCGAATCTCCTCATTCATTTGCAGTCCAGTCTGGCCGGGACCGCTTCAGCGCTGCACATCATTTGACGCAGGCAGCAGTGCGTCTGAAACCAGGGCATGTCCATCCCCGGCATGCAGTACGGACCAGTCAGCGCTGCGCGACGATGGCCGGTTGGGTGCGGCCCAACTGCGACGATTCGGCGTCGTAGTGCCTGACGAGACCTTCGATCGAGCCGGCGGTGACGAGCGTCGCGAGGACGGCGGCAGCGGCGATGACGGTACGGATTGCTGGGCTGCTGGCTTTGAATTCGCGGTGCATTTGGGTCTCCTTCGGGTGGGTGTTGACGACAGACGCATCGTCCGCCTGAACCCCCTTTCAGGTCTTTGGGCGGGCCCTTAAACGTTCTTAAACGCGTGCGCCGGCCAGCCTCATGGCATCGTCGGCGGCAATTGCGTTCGTTAAGCTGATCCTTGATCGATGAGCCCTACGCGGGACCTTTCCCATGACTGCCGTTTCGGCACCTGAATACCGGTTTGGCGGCTTCCGCCTGCTGCGCGATCAGCGCCAGTTGCTGGCCAATGGCGCTGTGGTCAAGCTCGGTGCGCGCGCCTTCGACATGCTGCTGGCACTCGTCGAGCGGCGCGACCGCGTCGTCTCAAAACACGAGCTGATGGACTTGGTGTGGCCCAGGCTGGTGGTCGAGGAGAACAACCTGCAGGTGCAGGTGGTGACGCTGAGAAAGCTGCTCGGCCCCGGCGCGATCGCGACCGTGCCCGGCCGCGGTTACCGCTTCACGTTGGATGTGCGAGCAGCCGGCGAAGCGGCGCCGGTCAGTGCGACTGAAGCTGCGATCGCTACGGATGCCGGTGATCGATTGCCACCGCAACCCGAGCAAACCAATCTGCCGCTTCGTCTGCCGCCGCTTTATGGCCGTGGGGAAGAGATAACCCGCCTGCGCGCGCTGCTCATCGAGCATCCGATGGTGACCATCGCGGGCGCTGGCGGTATCGGCAAGACGCGGCTGGCGCAGGCGGTCGCGCGTGCCATCGCGAATGAATCGCCGGGCAATTTTGCCGATGGGGTCTGGCTGGTCGAACTCGCCGCGCTCGCCGACGGTGAACTGGTGGCCGCCGAAGTGGCGCGCGTTCTGGGTGTGCCGCCGGTCGCCGATCGGCCCGCGGTCGCCGCACTGGTCACCGCACTTCGAGCGCAATCACTGCTGCTGGTGCTGGACAACTGCGAGCACCTGCTGCAGTCGGTGGCGGCGCTTGTTAGCGCGATCACCCAGGCCGCGCCTGCGGTCCGAATTCTGGTCACGAGTCAGGAACCTCTGAAGACGACGGAAGAGCACGTGTTCCGCCTTGACACGCTCGCGGTGCCTGCAGCTGTCGATGCGGTGGACGCCGCGCAGTTCGGCGCCGTGCAACTCTTTGTCGAACGCGCGCGAGCCGCCGATCCGCGCTTCGAATTGACGCCTGACAACGCGCCCGCGGTCGTTGAAATCTGCCGGCGCCTCGACGGCATCCCGCTCGCGCTCGAGCTCGCTGCGGCACGCGTTGCGCTGCTGGGCATCGAAGGGCTGCGCGCGCGGCTGGGCGAGCGATTGCAGGTGCTGACCGGCGGCTCGCGGTTTGTCTTGCGGCGCCATCAAACGCTGCGCGCTGCGCTGGACTTCAGTCACGGCCTGTTGTCGGTCGAGGAGCGCGTCGTATTCCGGCGCCTTGGTGTCTTTGCCGGCAGCTTCGCGCTGGAGACCGCGCAGGAGGTGTTGGCCGATGACGCGATCGATTCGTGGGCCGTGCTCGATCATCTTGGCGCGCTGGTCGACAAGTCGATGGTCGTGGCCGAAGGCGGCCAGGCCCCGCGCCTGCGGCTGCTCGAAACAAACCGCGCCTATGCGCTGGAAAAGCTGGCCGACGCTGATGAGACCGGGACCCTGCTGGGCCGACACGCCCGCGCCATCGCACGGCTGTTTTCCCGCATGTATGACGAGTTCTGGAATCTGTCCGACGAGGAATGGTTTACCCGCTACGAGCCCGAACTGGACAACCTGCGCGCCGCGCTGGCATGGAGCCTGCGCAACGATGCTGAACTGGCGATCGCGCTGGCTGGCGATTCTCGACCGCTGTGGCTTGAGATGGCTCTGCAGCCGGAGGCGCGTTTTCATTGTGAGGCCGCGCTTGCTCTTGTCAGTGCCGCGACGCCGCGCCGAGCGGCGGGTCGGTTGTGGCATGCGTTGGCATCGATGCTGGCCAACACGCGGCCGGCCCAATCGCGCGATGCGGCCGCGCGCGCGATCGAACTGCTGCGAGATGCCGACGATCCGGGCACATTGGCGGCGGCGCTGATGGCGTTGGCATTCTGGTCCAATGCGTCCCCGACGCAGCAGCAGCTCGACGCGTTGGACGAACTCAGGCGACTCAGCCGCCCGCAGTGGCCGGCACGGATGCGGATGCTGCTCCCGAACGCCAGTGCGAGAGTCCATCAAGCGGCGGGTCGCTTCGCCGAGGCGCGGCGCGATTACGAGTTGACGCGCGATCTGGCGGCGAGTTGTGGTGCGACGCAGTTTGAGTTGGCGTCGCAGGAGAACGCCGTTGAAATCGCGTTGATCCTGGGCGATGTCGACGGCGCGATCGACGGACTGCGTGAAGTTGCGCGCCGGTTGGCACCAAGGCAAGACAAACTGTTCTACATGTACTCACTCGGAAGCCTGGCGACTGCGCTGCTCTTCAAGCCGGACACCGCTGCTGCCCGCGAGGCGCTGACCACGGCCGCGCCTCTGATTGTTCGCTTCGACCTCGGCGCTCGCTACGCCGCAACGGCAGCCTTGCTGGCTGCGCAGGAGGATCGCATGCAGGCGGCGGCCCGGCTGCTTGGTTACGGCGACGCCGCTTTCGTCGCGCACGATCTCGACGCCTACGTTCCGGCGGAGCTCAGGGCGCGCGAACTCACCATGCAGCGCCTGTCGGCCAGCGCAAAAGACAGCGACATCGAAGAATGGAAGCGCAGCGGCGCGTCGCTGACGGTTGAAGAGGCGTATCGACTTGCGCTGGCGACTTCTCCGGACTGAAGCTGTCCGGTTCGGCGTGACGGTTGCGGACGTCGCGTAGAACTGACGACGGCCCGCACCCGCGTGACCGCTCTCGCGCTAAGAGGCCGGTTTCAGGCGCCCATCGCTGGGTCCGCGGTGAGGTGCGGGCCGCCGACCGCCAACATCTGCTCGACGGCAAGCCAGCCGCAATCCGCTCGCGCGGCTTCGATCTTCGGCTGGTACTGATCGAAGGACGCAAGCGGTGGTCGGTGAGAACGAACCGCTCGACCGGTCGTGCGCCTCGAGCGTGTTACCTTTCCGGGCAACGATTGAGGAAGAGGGGCCGTGTCTGCACAGGAATATCTGCGCCGCATCCTGACCGCGCGCGTCTACGACGTGGCGATCGAGTCGCCGCTGGAAGAAGCACCGCGGCTATCCGAGCGCCTGCATAACCGCGTGCTGCTCAAGCGCGAGGACCTGCAGCCGGTCAAGAGCTTCAAGCTGCGTGGCGCCTACAACAAGATGGCGCGGCTGCCGCGCGACGAGATGAAGCGCGGCGTGATCGCGGCCAGCGCCGGCAATCATGCGCAGGGCGTGGCGATGGCCGCGCAGAAGCTCGGCTGTCGCGCAGTGATCGTGATGCCGGTGACGACTCCGCAAGTCAAGGTCGAGGCCGTTCAGTCGCGCGGTGCAGAGGTGGTCCTCCATGGCGACTCCTATTCGGATGCGTATGCACACGCGATCGAACTGCAGGCCAGGCACAAGCTCACTTTCGTGCACCCGTTCGACGACCCCGACGTGATCGCGGGTCAGGGCACGGTGGCGATGGAGATCCTGCGTCAGCATCACCCGGGCGATCAGGGGCCGATCCATGCGGTGTTCGTCGCCATCGGCGGCGGCGGCCTGATCGCGGGTGTCGGCGCGTACATCAAAGCGCTCGAACCCGAGATCAAGGTGATTGGCGTGCAGACGGTGGACTCCGATGCCATGGCGCGTTCGCTCGCCGCGGGCCGCCGCATCACGCTGCACGACGTGGGCCTGTTCTCGGATGGCACGGCGGTGCGCCAGGTAGGCGAGGAGACATTCCGCTTGTGCAAACAGTTCGTCGACGAAATCGTGCTGGTCGACACCGACGCGATCTGCGCCGCGATCAAGGACGTGTTCCAGGACACGCGGTCGATTCTCGAGCCTGCCGGTGCGCTCGCAATTGCGGGAATGAAGATGTACGCGGCGCGCGAGAAGTTGCGCGGCAAGACGCTGGTGGCGATCGCCTGCGGTGCCAACATGAACTTCGACCGGCTGCGCTTCGTCGCCGAGCGCACTGAGGTCGGCGAGGCGCGTGAGGCATTGTTCGCGGTGACGATCCCCGAGGAGCGCGGTTCCTTCAAGCGCTTCTGCGAACTGATCGGAAGACGCAGCGTCACCGAGTTCAACTACCGGATCAGCGAGTCGTCCGCCGCGCATGTCTTTGTCGGCATCGGCACCACCAGCGCCGGTGACAACGAGAAGCTTGCAAGGAGTTTTCGCGGCCACGGCTACGCGACCGTCGACTTGACCCACGACGAACTCGCGGAAGAGCATGTGCGCTACATGGTCGGTGGCAAGAGCGCGCTGGCGGAAGGCGAGGTGATCTATCGCTTCGAGTTTCCCGAGCGGCCGGGCGCGCTGATGAAATTCCTCACCAGCATGGCGCCGTCCTGGAACATCTCGATGTTCCATTACCGCAACCAGGGCGCCGACTATTCTCGCGTACTGGTCGGGCTGCAGGTGCCGAAGGGCGAGCGCAGGGAGTTCAAGGACTTCCTCGCCAACCTCGGCTACCGGCACTGGGAAGAAACGGATAACCCGGCTTACAAGCTGTTCTTGTGACGATCGGAAGAATCAGAGTCGGTCAAACCCAGCTCGCGCAGGCCCATGATCATCGGGTGACCCTGCAATCCGCCGCAAGCCCATCGGAGATGCACCCGGGGAGTCATCGCTCGCCTCCGCCGAAATCGAGGGCGTCGGTCTCAGCGGGGTGCAAAGAGCCGACTTCTCACGGCGCATGCTCACGATTCCGGGGGAGCGCACGACCTCAGCGATCGGAAGAGCCGCACTGCTATGCGCGAGGGGCGGAAGGGGTGAGAGAGGGAGCCGGCAGTACCTGGCCACAACGCGACATCGACGGACACATGAGGCGGCATCGGGAATGGCCGTTTCCACCCGTAGCGGACTTGGCTGCAATTCGCTGGTCGGGACTGGTACAACAAAACCGAGTGCACCTCGTGCAAGCGGCGCAGCTTCCTTCGCAAAGGCGATGGACCCAGCACCACCTCCATGGTGAATGCGCAGTCGGCCGCGCCGGCCGAACAGCAAGCGGCTATCGCCGCCGCTTCCCTCCACCCTTGCGTGTCTTCTTCACCGGCTGCTGTGCCTCCGCGATCTCCTGCCCACTGCGCCCTTCCAGCTTGGGCGTGATGTTGTCGTCGATCCACTTCTGGTCCCACCACTCCACGGGCAGCACCGCGACGCCGTCGAGATAGACGCCGAAGTGCAGGTGGTCGCCGGCGGCGAGACCCGTCTCACCCGTCTTGCCGAGGGCCTGGCGTATGGCGACGGAGTCGCCCACCTTGACGTCGATCGAATTGAGATGGCTGTAGAGCGTGAAGAGGCCGAGGCCGTGGTCGAGGATCACGGAGTTGCCGTAGATGCCGAGGTCGCCGGCGAATGCCACCGTACCGCTGTTGGCGGCCTCGGCCGGATAGTTCTTCGTGACCGAGAGGTCGTAGCCGAGGTGGTACGCGGTATCAATCGGTTCGCCGTTGTAGGTGTACGTCCGCTGGTCGGCGAAGTTCGCCTCGACCTTCGAGTTGCTGAGCTGGGTGAACGCGTCCTTCCACAGCATCGTGGGGGTGGCCTTCTTCGTGATCGCGGTGATGCGGTCCTCGTTTTCTTTCCGCAGCCGCCTGTTCACGGCGACGAAGACGTCCTTCGGCGCGCCCGCTCGCGCGGCGGCGTCGGTGAGCAGCGGCGCCACCTTGTTCTGCAGGAAGCTATCCGATATGGCGAGGGTGCTCTTCTTGTACCGGACGTTCTTCAGTTCGTAGGCGAGCCGCATCTCGCGCGTGTTGCCGGCCTTGTCGGTGGCAACGAGCGTGGGCCGCGCCTCCGGCGGGGCGTCGTAAGGATGCGCGAAGAGGGCCAGCAAGTGGTCCGGATGATCCTTCACCTGGCCGGGGAAGCCCGGGAAGAAGTAGTCGCCGATCTTCACCCCGCTCGCCGCCGTGTCCGTCGACGCCTTGTAGACGATCACGCCCACGCCGCCAAAGTTGACGTAGCGGTCGTCGGCGATGAGTTCCAGCGTCGGCGGCGTGATGTCGATCGTGATGTTCTTCTCCAGTTTGGCCTCGTTGCCGTTCCACAGGGACGCATCGCGCGCGGTCACGCGCAGCACGGCGGGGCCTTCCTTGACGCCGGGCACCTTCGCCAGCGCCACCGCGAACTTCTTCTCGCCCACGGGCTGGGCGAACTGCTCGGTGGCGAGACTGTGCTCGGTCCCGCCTTGCGACAGCGTCACCGTGACGGATTTCAAGCCGGTCCCCTTGTCGGTGACCTGGATCTCCAGCGGTGCCACGCCCACCATATCGACATTGGGCGAGACGGTGATCTGCGGCGGCTCGGATTCAAGGCGCGGCCAGAGGTAGTAGCCGGCGCCAGCCACGGCGGCGGCGACGATCACAAGGAGGATGACAACGATGGGGAGCTTGCTGCGACGACGATCGGAGGCAAAAGTGTTCATGGGTGCTTCAGGTGGTTGGTGGCAGGCGCGCTGACGAGGACGAACATCGGCCCGGCGAACCGCTTGCTCGCGGCAGGTCGCAGCATAACCGCCGGCATATGGGTGACGACGTTCAACAGCGAGACTGTGGCGGCAAAAGCGGGGCGCCGGCTGTTGCGCATGCAGCCAGAACGCGTCCAGCTTGCCCGTCCGTCACCGAACGGTGGTCGAACGGCGGCAGCGTTTGCAGGGTGAACACCTTGCGCCCGGCCTGCCGGGCCACGGCGATGCGGTCGGTCATCGCTGCGACATACCCGGCGCTGTTTGCCGCCGTTCTCAACGGACAATGCTTGCCAACATCAGCCATCGGCCGCGTCTTCATCGCCGGTCATTTGCATATTCACGCGTGAATATTCGCCCGACAAGCTGTCGAATTCTCCACAGACACGCGAACGCCGTGTCTGCACACTGCTTGTCGCGCGGGGACAGCGCATTGGGGAGACCAGCATGCACGGGGCGCGGACGGCGGACTATGAAATCAATGAGGTGCGGATCGAGCAGTGGGTGCTGGCCGCGCTGAGAATGCAACAAGGACTGAGTCTCGCCTCGCGCCGTCGCCGGCCTGCACGGCGTCCGTCCTGCGTGGCCTGTACGTCGAGAACCCGCAGCAGCCTGTGGCTGATGCTCGGCGTCAGCTTGCTTGGCTTCTGCTTGCTATGACCTGCGTGACCCGGGCAACGGGGGTTGCGGTAGCCTGTGCCGCATGAGTTCGATCGAACTGGTGATCACAGGCCACCCGACCGATCTCGGCGGGTTCAAGGTGCTGCGCGTGTTGCCGTCGGCGCAGCGGCGGATGGCCGGCCCGTTCATCTTCGTCGATCACATGGGTCCGGCGACGTTCGCGCCGGGCGATGGCGTGAACGTGCGCCCGCACCCGCATATCGGGCTGGCAACGGTCACGTACCTGTTCGAGGGTGAATTCATTCATCGCGATTCGCTCGGCAACGAGCAGAAGATTGCGCCCGGCGATGTGAACTGGATGACCGCCGGGCGCGGCATCGTGCACTCCGAGCGCACACCGCCCGCAATGCTCCGGCACAGCAGTCGCGCGCACGGCGTGCAGACGTGGGTCGCTTTGCCGCTTGAACACGAAGATGATGCGCCGTCGTTCCAACATCATTCGGCTCCGACATTGCCGCGGCTCGATCTGCCCGGCGTCTCCGTGCGCGTGGTTGCAGGCGCGGCCTTTGGCCAACGTGCGCCGGTTGGCGTGTTATCGCCAACGCTGTACTGCGCGCTGAAGTTCGATTCGGCTGCACGCCTGACGATTCCTGCCGAGTATCCTGAGCGCGCCCTTTACGTCGTGGCCGGCATTGTTGAAATCGACGGTCAATTGCTCGCCCACGGGCAGATGGCAGTACTGGCGGAAGGCGCTCAGGTTGATGTGGTCGCCAAGAGCGCTGCGCGCGCAATGCTGCTCGGCGGCTCGCCGGTCGGCGAGCGCTTCATCAACTGGAACTTCGTCGCCAGCTCGCGCGAAAAGATCGAGGCGGCGCGCGCCGACTGGGCGCGCTATGGCAACGTGGCGGCGCGCAAGCGCTTCGGGTCGATTCCGGGCGAGACAGAGTTCATTCCGCTGCCGGCTCGCTGACAGCACGCGCGCACCTCAGTGTTCGCGCGCAAGCTCCAGCGCCCGCAGCACCGCGGCGGTGCGATTCTCGACGCCGAGCTTGCGGAACATGTGCTCCAGATGTTTGTGCACCGTGCGCGGGCGGATGTCGAGGATCGTTGCGATCTCCGCGTTGCTCTTGCCGGCCGCGAGCCAGCGCAGGATGTCGCGCTCGCGCGCGGTCAGTCCGAAGTCCTGCCTGAGCGCGGGCGCTTGCAGCGTCGCCGCGCATTCCAGCATCAACGTCAGCGCATCCTCGCCTTGCAGCAGATGCAGCCGCAGCGTGTGTGCGGATGTTGCCAGCACGAGCGGTCCCGGATCGAACGTCGCCCATGACGGCTCGAGCCGCGTGCGCATCCAGCGGTCGATCGGTTCGGGCAGTCGTTCGCCCGTTCGGACGTTGTCGATAAACCCCGCGTATGCCAGCCACTTCAACGCCTGCTCCGAACTGCGCGCGACGCGTCGACCGCGGTCGAGCACGATCACTGCCATGCCGGTGCCCATCAGCACGTCGTTCAACTGCGCGAGCGTTCGCTGCGCGCGCAGCCGGGCCTCCTGCGCCATGTACTCGGCGCCGAGCTGAAAGCGCAGCGTGTCGAGCAACGCGCAGTCGCGATCGGAGAATTCACGCCGCGCGCGATTGAGGACGAAGCTGATCAGCCGCGCGGAATCGACATGCACCGGGACTGCGACCACGTGCTCGATGCCGATCCTGCGGTAGTAGTCGGCATACAGAGCGGTGCGGCGAAAGCTCGCGTCCGGCAGCGAGTCCGAGATCCGGTGTGCGCCGGCACCCGGATGCGTCGAGTGATACCGCACCAGCGGGTGGCTCTGAAAGAACCGGTTGAAGGAGGCGACATCCTCGGCGTTGAGCGACTGGTCGGGCCAGGTGACCACGCTGCGCGTGCCGGCGCGCAGATCGCAGTAGCTCAGGGTCACGAGATCGGCGCCGACAAGTTCCGCCAGACCGGCGTTGGCCGAGCGCGCGAACTGTTCCAGCGAAGGTGCTTCAACGCGTTGCTCGCGCAGGAATTGCAGCGCGCGCTGCATGTCGCTGCCGCTCAGACCGGGCGTTGCTGATGCTGCCATCGCAACCCACCTTCGCGCGCATACGCCGGAATGCGTATTGGCGCGTGCTGTAGTGAGGCAAAGACTATAGCTCGTGATGCGCCACACGCGCACCGCCCATCTTTAACGACTCATGGAGGTCAAAGATGAAGTCTTCCCCGCTTCGTGCCTGCATTGTTCCCGTGCTGTCCGCCCTCATGGTGGCGGCTGGGCCGGCGCTGGCGCAGTCTTCGCCGATCGACGGCAAGGCCTATGAAGGTGTGTTTCTCGCCCGCGGCAAGGTGAGCGGCGACGCGGACACAGTGAGCTTCAGGAACGGTCGCTTTCACTCGTCGGCATGCGACCGGTACGGCTATAGCGATGCGCCGTATCGCGTCGTCTCTACCGAGGGCGGCATCACGCGTTTCGAGGCGACGACCGAGAGCCCGAGATACGGCAAGCTCGAATGGTCGGGAGTGATCCGCGGCGACAAGCTCGACGCCACGGCGATGATGCTTCAACCTGGCAAGGCGCCGGTCGAGAACTGGGTCGTGGCGGGTCTTAAGAAGTAGTGCGGACTGGACACAGGAGATTGCGAATGGACAAGGCCGAACTGAAGCATTTCAACAAGCCCGACGAGGTGCGCGAGTTTCCCAGGGGCCGGCTCGAACTGATCAACATTGGCGGCGCCACGGTCGGCCGCGCGGTGTTCGATCCCGGCTGGCGCTGGGCGACATCCGTGCAGCCGCTGGCCAACACCAAGAGTTGCGAGGCGCCGCACTTCCAGTACCACGTCTCCGGCGTGCTGATGGTGAAGATGGACGATGGCACCGAACTCGAATGCCATCCCGGCGACGTCTCGTTGCTGCCGTCCGGTCATGACGCATGGGTGATCGGCGACGAACCGGCGGTGGTGGTCGATTTCCAGGGCATGGTCGACTACGCGAGCGCGCGGCACGCACACGCGCACGTCTGAAGCCAGCGACTGAACGCGAGGGCGCGGCCGTCTCCAGCCGCGCAACTTCGGTCTTGCGCCGCGAACGCCGCGGCGCTTTCTTTCGTCGTGGCGTCGCCGTCGCGTGTGTACGGGACGCGTGCGCAAGCAAGCCGCTGACGGCGACCGCGCAGCCGGACTAAGCTTTCCCCACATGTGCAGCGAGCATCCGGGCCGCGACGGGTTCAGCCGAGTCGCGGGGCCGCGAACAGCTTTCAGCACTGCGCGCGTAGCGCAACAGGTTGTGCATGCCTTGGACTAGTGTCGACTTTCCTGCGTCAATGCGTCATCTGAGCGGGCCGGTGCGCGAGAAGGCGATCGAGATTGCCAATGCGTTGCTTGACGAAGGGATGGACGAGGGCAAGGCGATCCGCATCGCGATTGCGAAAGCGAAGGAGTGGGCGCAGCACCACGACTTGCCGCTCTACAACCGTGGAGTCTGATCGCGCGCTGAAACAGCCGGTTGAAACGAGAGGTGGGAGTCATCTTCATGGACATGTCTGCTGAACCGATGCGAACCTTGCCCGGTCCAACCGGCCATCAACATGGAGAAGCCATCATGAAACAGCACATTTCGCAGCGACTGATCCGTCGCCGTCTGAGCGGCGCTGCGCTCGCCGCGGCCGCATTGCTGGCGCTTCCGACCGCGCGGGCGGATGATGCGGTTGATGCGCGCGGCGTGGTCGACAAGGCGCGCATCACGATTGAGTCGCTGGCGCGCGACAAGAATTTCGGCGCGCTGCGCGAGGGGCTGAAGCAGGCGCGTGGTGTGCTGATCTTTCCGCAGATCATCAAGGGTGGTTTCTTCGTCGGCGGATCGGGCGGCACGGGCGTGCTGCTGGCGCGCGATGGCGACAACTGGCGCGGCCCGGCCTTCTACACCATCGGCTCGGCCAGCATCGGGGTGCAGTTCGGCGGCGAAGCGGCCGAGGTCGTCATCCTGGTCAACAGCCAGAAGGCGCTCGACAGCCTGTACTCGAACAAGTTCAAGCTCGGATCGGATGCATCGATCGCTGCCGGCCCCGTTGGTCAGGGTGGCGGCATCACGTTTACGAGTGACCTGATGAGTTTCTCGAAATCCAAGGGTGCGTTCGCCGGTGTGAGCTTTGAAGGTTCCGTGCTCGACGTGCGCGACTCGCTGAACAACGGCTATTACGGCCGCAAGGTCACGCCAGTGGACATCCTGGTCAAGCACTCGGTGGCGAACAAGCACGCCGACGCGCTGCGGGGGGCGGTGAAGAACGCCGCGCAGTGAGGCATCACCGGCGTTTCTGATACGTGCCGATCAGTTCGGCCTGCGCCAGAACGTGCCCCTGCATCGCTTTTTCAAGTTGTGCCTTGGTCGGCCGGCGCAGATCGGGCAGCATCGCATCGAGCGCATACAGCTTGAAAAAATAGCGATGCCGGCCAATCGGTGGGCACGGCCCGCCGTAGCCGGTGCGCTTCCAGTCGTTCAGTCCGAGCAGGGTGCCGCCGGGGAGTGCGCGCGCCGACTCGGCCAGTTCGCCGTTCGGTGGCAGGTTGTAGAGCACCCAGTGCACCCAGGTCATTTTTGGCGCGCTCGGATCGGGCGCGTCCGGATCGTCGACGATCAGCGCGACGCTGCGCGTTCCGGCGGGTGCATCGCCCCACGCCAGCGGCGGCGAGATGTCCTGCCCCTCGCACGTGTAGCGCGTCGGGATTTCACCAACGTGAGTGAACGCAGTGGAAGTGAGTTTCATCGTTGCTCCCGGTTGCCGGACCCCTTGTTCTCACCAACTAGGGTGGTCGCTGAGACCCGGCAGTGCAATCCTCTCCACGCAAACGTGGTAACGGAAGCGCCAGTGAAACTGCACGGGGTCAATGCTCTCGCAGGCCAGACGGCCAGTATTCATTTGAACGATCAGGGTGTTCGGAATGTGTTGCGCCCGGATCGAAACAGGAGGTCGATATGGCAAACGTCGTTGTAAGACAAGACCCGTTCGAAGTGTCGTTCCGCGAATTCTTCAAGAACGTACTGCGGCCGATGCGGTGGGAAGTTGAGCCAGGCTTTGATGTTCGCGTGGACCTGAAGGAGACGGACAAGGCATACAAGGTGCGCGCGGAACTGCCGGGTGTGAAGAAGGAAGACATCGACATCTCGATCGATGGCAACGTCGTCACGCTTCGTGCAGAGGTCAAGCGCGAGAAGGACGAGAAGGACGAGCGCATGGTGCGCAGCGAGCGCTTCTACGGCGCAATGTCGCGTTCGTTCTCGCTCGACCATGATGTCGACGAGAAAGGCGCCGAAGCGAAATACAGCGACGGCATCCTTGAACTGACGCTGCCAAAGAAAGAAGGCGCTCACGCCAAGCATCTGAAGGTCCAGTGACGCCGTAAAGCGGGTTAAGCCGCGGGAGTTCGGGGACCCAGGAGGTCACCGGTTCCGGCGGTTTGTTTGCGTCGCCGTCAGGGTGATTGCTTCAACCACGCGCGCAGTTCCTTCAGCGCGCGTGCGTTCAGAACGTCACCCTTTTCCAGCCAGCCGCGCCGTGCCTGGCCGATGCCGTGCACGAGGTTGTCGAACTCGTGCACCGAGTGTGCATCGGAGTTGATCGACACCAGCGTTCCTTCGTCTTTCGCCATCCGGCAGTGGATGTCGGTCAGGTCGAGCCGCTCGGGGTGCGCGTTCAGTTCGAGCGCGATCCGTCGCGCCTTGCACTTGCGCACGATCGCCAGCATGTCGACATCGTAGGGATCGCGCTGGTCGATCAGGCGGCCGAGCGGGTGCGCGAGGATCTTCACGTGCGGGTTGTCGAGCGCGGCGAGGATGCGCGCGGTCTGTTTCGCGCGCGGCAGGTTGAACTTCGAGTGCACGGCGGCGATCACGATGTCCAGCGGCGCCAGCGATGCATCGGGCAGGTCGAGCGCGCCGTCGTCGAGAATGTCGACCTCGATCCCGGTCAGCAGCTCGATCCCCTCGAGCGCGGTGTTCAGCCGCTCGATCTCATGGCACTGCTTGGCGAGCCGCACCGGATCGAGTCCGTGCGCGACCGTCAGCCGCCGGCTGTGCTCGCTGATCGCGACATAACCGAGGCCGTGTGCGCGCGCTGACTCGGCCATCGCCTTAATGCCCGCGGTGCCGTCGCTCCAGTTGGTATGCACGTGCAGGTCGCCGCAGAGATCCTTGAGCGCGATCAGGTGCGGCAGAGCACGCTTTAACGCGGCCTCGATTTCGCCGCGATCCTCGCGCAGCTCGGGGGCGATCCACGGCAGGTCGAGTGCGGCATAGACCTCTTCTTCGGTGGCGCCGGCGACGGCACGGCTGCCCTTGAACAACCCGTATTCGTTGAGCTTCAGCCCGTGGTCGATGGCGCGGTTGCGCATGCGGATATTGTGGGCCTTCGATCCGGTGAAATACATCAGTGCTGCGCCATAACTTTCCTGCGGCACGACGCGCAGATCGACCTGCAGGCCCGATTTCAGTACCACGGACGCCTTGGTGTCGCCCTCCTGCAGCACGTCGCGCACGTCCGGATAGGACGTGAAGTACCGGCACACCGCGGCGCCATTGGATGCAGTGACGAGGAGGTCGAGATCGCCTACGGTGTCGCGACAGCGGCGCAGGCTACCGGCGGCCTGCGCCTGGACAACGCCCGGACCCTGTTTCAGGAAGCTCAGCAGCGCGTCCGCGTACTGCGCCGCGATCGCAAGCTTGAAGCGCTTGACCTGACCGAGCTGCTTGCCGATTGCGTCGGCGATGTGCGCTTCAGTCTTGCTGCCAAAGCCGGGCAGCGTACGGATGCGGCCGTCGCGTGCCGCGCGCAGCAGTTGCGGCAGCGTGTGCACGTGCAGTTCCTCGTACAGCGCACGCACGCGCTTGGGGCCCAGCCCAGGAAGCTGCAGCAGATCGGCCACACCCGATGGCACTTCCTTGCGCAGGCGGTCGAGCAGGGCGAGGCGCCCCGTCTTGGCGAACTCCTGGATCTTGGCCGAAAGGTCGGCACCGATGCCGGGCAGTTTGGGCAATGGTCGGCCCGCCACGATGTGCGCGGCGAGGTCAAGCTTCAATTCGCCAACGACGCGCGCCGCGTTGCGATACGCGCGCACGCGGAACGGGTTGGCGTCCTGCAGCTCGAGCAGATCGGCGACCTGCTCGAACGCCGCAGCGATGTCCGCGTTGGCGATCGGCATTGCGCCCCGGCGCTACTTGCGCAGTGACGTTTCCTTGGTCTGCTCGGCCTTGATCACGCGCACGATCGAATCAAGCTGCTCGGCGAGCGCTTCGAGCAGGTTGTCCACGGCGATGATGCCGGCGAGCACGCCGCTTTCATTCACGACGGGGAGGCGCCGCACGCCGCGCTCGCGCATCTTGGCGAGCGCATCGAGGATGTCGTCGCTGTCGTTCACGGTAGCCAGCGGTGCCGCCATCACGTCGCCTGCGGTCAGCGTTTTCGGATCGAGATCCACCGCCACGGTCTCAATCACGATGTCGCGGTCGGTGACGATGCCGACCGGGTTGTCGCGCTGGCCCTTGTCATCGACCACGATCACGCTGCCGACATGCTGGTTGCGCATGATCTGCGCGCATTCAGCCAGGGTGGTGTGCGGTTGAACGGTGACGACCTGCATGGTGGCGAGGTCGCGTACGGTGACAGTTTTCGCTCTCATGCGTTCTCCTCATCCAATGATGCGCGCCAATGCAAACGCAACGCCGGCGGCGACACCGCCGATCGCGAGCGTCTGCAGCGCGGAAGCCCACTTGGGCGCGCCGGTGAAATGCCCCTTGATGTAGCCGAACACGGCAAGTGCGGCGAGCGTGATGACGATCGACCACGGCAATGCGCGCGCGACGGTTTCGAACGCCAGATACGGCGACAGCGGAATGAAGCCGCCGACCACATACGCGCCCGCGATCGTCAGGGCCGACCATTTGGCGCGCTGCGGCTGCGGCTCTTCCAGGCCAAGCTCGAAGCGCATCATGAAGTCGCGCCACGCGACCGGGTTCGCCTTCAGTCCTTCGATCAGCGGTGAGTAGTGCGCGGCCGTCAGGCCGTACTTCTCGAAAATGTCTGCGACCTCGCGCGCCTCCGCGTCGGGCTTGTCGACGATTTCGCGCTCCTCGCGCCTGCGCTCTGAGGCGTAGTGTTCATGCTCGCTGCGTGCGGCGAGGTAGCCGCCCAGGCCCATCGCGATCGAGCCGGCGGTCACTTCCGCCACGCCGGCGGTGACGACCAGATCAACCCCGGCCGCCGCGCCACTGATGCCGGCGGCGAGCGCGAACGGCACAGTCAGTCCGTCGGCCATCCCGATCACGATGTCGCGTACGGTGTCGCTCGCCTGAAAATGTGATTCGCGGTGCAGGTAGCTATCCATCGCCTTCTCCCGTACCCATGCTGCGCTGATGCCTGCTCCCAGCGCTGACCTGAATCAACGCCCCGGCGCGCAATGCGTTAGCCTAGATTCATGGATCGAAAAATCCTGTTAAGCGGACTCTGCGTACTGGCCGGTCTGGCGCTGTCGCTGAGCGGCTGTTATGTCGCGATCGGATTGGACGGATCGATCATCGGCACTGCGCTCGACATCCGGCAGCAGCCGCAAAGCCAGACTGTCCTCGTCGGGCAGAGCGCCAGCTTCGCGGTCGGCGTCGCGGGCGCCAGCCCGATCACGTACCAATGGCGCCGCAATGGCGTTGATATCGCGGGCGCATCCAACTTCACGTACATCACGCCACCGACCACGCTGGCGGACAGTGGCTCGCTTTTCACGGTGCATGTGTGCAACGACGTGGTGTGTCTGACGAGTTCTCCCGCGCTGCTGACCGTGTTGCCGCGATGACGTGCCCGTGGCGTATCGTCGCGTTCTGCGAAAGAGAGGTTCGTTTTAGAAGCGGGGAGGACACGATGAAACTGACAACACGAAACCGGTGCGTCATCGCTGTGTGCATGGCCGCGACCTGTGGCGCCGCGGCACAGACCAAAGCGCCGGTGCAGGTCGTCAAGCCGCCAATTGCCCAAGCCTGGATCGACGTGGCGACGTTTTCCGGGTTCGGCATGGCGGCCGGCGGAGGCAATCCGATGGCCGCGATCAGCGGTATGTTCGGCGGTGCGGGTGCGGGGCAGGGTGAGAACACGTTCGGCCGCACCCAGTCGAGCAGTGCGGGGCGCTGGGTCGATGTCACGCTCGCGACCAGCAACAACCCGAACCTGAACGAAGCAACTCAATCCGTGCCTGAAGGGACGCGGCTTGCGCCGCGGTTGCAGCTGGTTTCGCCTGAGCGCGCTCCGCCAGCACCGACAGGGCGTGAAGACGAAGTGGTTGAACGCGAATTCGAACGGCCGAAGGGCAAGGCCTACCTGTACTGGGGCTGCAGCGAAACCGTTCGCCCCGGGCAGCCGCGCGTGATCGATTTCGCCACGGCCACGCCGGCGGAAATGGCCAGCATGTTCCAGTCGCGGCGGGCCACGCAGCGTGGCACGCACAGCGC
>DAITAC010000198.1:0-4163 GCA_036824465.1 Burkholderiaceae bacterium | reverse complement strand
CCGAACATCCTGCTGACGATGGACGACTCGCCGAACATGGCGCGCGCCTATGCCGACACGATGGGCGGCACGTCGTACGCGACCGGATTTGCCGGCGATGCGGCGCCGGCAAATACGCGACGCTTCAAGTCAAGCGCCTTCAATCCGCTGTACTACGACCCGACCAAGACTTATGTCGCCCCAGCAGGCGCGATGACCACCATGTCCACTTTTGATAATGCGTGGGTAAATGGTTTCTACCAAGCCGGCAATAGCTGGAAACTTGACTTCGGGCAGAAGAAGAAATATCGGCCAACTCTCTCATACGACGGCAGTACGGACACGCCTGTCTATGCTGATCACTATAGTGCTGACAAAGGTGCCATAGGGGCTACGAGCGTCAATACTGGCGGCGATCCGTACTACTACAAGTTTGATTCCTCCAAATTTGGAACCGGAACCTGTCCGGCATCGGTGGGCAGCATCACCAACGACGATTGCTACACGCTAGTGATTGTCAGTTCATCGTCCGGGCCGGGTGGGACCGATGAACTCCAAAACTTCGCCAACTGGTACTCGTATTACCGGACGCGGCACCTGTCGATGGTCAGTTCGGCGTGGCGCGTGCTGAGCGACCCCGCATTGAGCGGCACTCGCGTTGGATGGCAGGCACTGACCGCGTGCAAGAGCTTCGCGAGCGGAAACACATGCGTTGGATATGACTCGAGCTCGAACCCCGTGAGTCCAGAAATATCGAATCTTATCGATGAGTTCACGAACGCGCGGCTCACCGATCTGCAGAACTGGCTACGGAGACTGCGTCCCGCCGCGGCAGGTACGAACCCCGCGACCCCGCTGCGTTCGGCGCTATGGCGCGCGGGGCAGTATTACTCGACGACCGCCTCTCCAAACGATCCCTTCTTGAAGTTCCCGCAGCTTGCCTACGACTCCACCACCAACCCACGACTTTCGTGCCGTCCGAACTTCCACATCATGGTGGCAGGTAGCCCGTGGACCGATGACACAAACGTGTCGCTGTCCCCATTTACTACTACAAACTTCTGCGGCTCGGGCGCGTGCGGCAACGGTGGCAACGTCGATGGCGGCAGCATGACCTGGCCCGACGCCACGCTTTACAGCACGTCCCCGCGCACAGTCCCCGCGAACACGCCGCCGTGGGGCGACACTAACCAGAATTCGCTCGCCGACATTGCGATGTATTACTGGCTGAATGACCTTCGCCCCCTTCCGAACAACCTGCTGCCCTTCTTCGGCGACAGGACTGCCAACACCGTCCAGGAACTCAATCCCGTCAACGATCCGGCGGTGTGGCAGCACATGGTCAATTACGTGGTGGGCGTCGGGCTGAAGAACTCGGTCAGCACTTCGCCACTGCCACCTGCCCTCGGATGGCCGACCACAGGCGCAGGGTTGGCCGGCAATTTGTACGACCTCTGGCACGCAGCGATCAACAGCCGCGGCGGCTACTTTGGCGCCGATACGCCCGCTCAACTCATCGACGCGTTGACTAACTCCTTGAGTCGCGCGGCGCCGATCAACGCTAATAGCAATTTCGTTGGCACGGCGCTGGCGACCAACTCAACCCGTCTGGCAACTGACTCTGCCCTGTATCAGGCGCAGTTCAAGGTCGACGATTGGACTGGTCGCCTGGGGCGCATACCGGTTGACACAAGCGGGCAGACAACGTGCCAGATCGGAGGGAGTCCTGCCTGTGTGGACGCCGCTGATTCCATTCCGCCGTACGGTTCGCGCAAGATTTTCACATGGACGGGCAGTGCAGGTGCGGCATTTACGCAGGCCGGCCTGACCACTGCGGGGGTCTGGAACGCGTTTGGTGCGGACGATACCGTGCGTGGCTATGTGGTGGATTACTTGCGTGGAGACCAGACCAAAGAAGGCCCGAATCCAGGTGACTTTCGAATCCGCAGCAAGAAGCTGGGCGACATCGTCAATTCGGACATCGTATTTTCCGGCGGGGAAAACTTCGGCTATGGGAACCTCTCGCCCGACAACTACGACACCAGCAACGTTTACCTGAACTCCTACAACAACTACGTGGCGGCGACGCAGTCGCGCACGAAGATGATCTATGTGGGCGCCAACGACGGCATGTTGCATGGCTTCAATGCCACGACAATGGAAGAACAGTTCGCCTATGTGCCGCGGTCGGTGCTGAAAGACACGATTTCGCCGACTGATTCTCGCGCTGCGCTGGTTCAGTTGACGGACCCATCCTATAACGGCAATCACCGCTTCTTCGTGGATGGGTCGCCGTGGGTCGGCGATGCATGCCTCAAAGTTCCGGCGTCGAACTGCACGTTCACAAACCTATCAACCACGGACTGGCGCACTGTCCTGGTGGGAACGACTGGGGCGGGCCAGCGCGGCGTCTTTGCGTTGGATGTAACCAACCCGACCAGTTTCGCGGCGGCGAATGTACTGTGGGATCTGACCGGCCAAAGTGATAATGACCTCGGTTATACGATTGGTCAGCCGGTGATCGGTCGTCTGAACGACGGCAATTACTACGCGATCTTCGGCAACGGGTATCTGAGTCCGAATGGATGTGCGGTGCTTTATCTCGTCAGGTTGGCGGACGGCGTCGTGCGCCGGATCTCTGTTGCGGAAGGAAACCTCGGCAGCGGCAATAGCGCTGCGGCGTGCGCGAACACCAACGGACTGGGGCGCCCGTCGCTGTTCGACTCGGACAGTAACCGCACCACCGAGGCGATTTACGCGGCCGACATGCTCGGACAACTGTGGAAATTCGATGTCAGTGATACCGATCCTGCAAAGTGGGTAGTGCATACAAAAGAGGGCAGCGCGCGTGTGCCGCTCTTTACTGCGCGCAACAAGTGTGGCGGCGTACAGCCGATCACGAGCCTGATCGAGATCGGCGCACCGCCTTCGGGTGAAACGGGAGCGATGATCTACTTCGGTACCGGGCGCTTTCTCTCGGCTGACGACCGCACCGATACGACGCGGCAATCGTTCTACGGCATTCTCGACCGCAACTCGTCCACGTCAAGGCTGAACAAACCGCCTGCTGCGGCCACGGGGGACACCACCTGCGCGACTGCCCCGGGGACTGATTTGTCATATCGGGGAACAGCGAATGGCAGCGATAGCGCAAAACTGGTGGAACAGACTCTGAGCGCGTTTTCGAGTGGAACGCGGACGGTCAGCTCGAACTCCGTCGTCTACACGAGCGGCACCAACAATGGCTGGTACGTCGACCTTGCAGTGACCGACCCGGTCACCGGTGTCCGCGCCGGCGAGCGCGTGGTGTCTGCCCCGACCTTGCTGGCGGGCCGCATCGTTTTCTCGACGCTGATTCCGAGTTCTGATATCTGTGCCGGTGGCGGCAACAGTACCGTGGTGGCGCTGGATCCCTTCAAAGGTGGCAAGACATCGAAGAACATCTTTGTCGACACTGGCCAGGCGGGCTATGACAGTTTCAAGCTTAACTACGGCATCGTGAAGAACCTGATCGCGATTGACTCCGGAACCAACGTATTTCTGTTCGCAGGCGGCTCGTCTGGCAATGTGCAGTCGATCACGACGATCAGCCAGCAGGCGACCGGTGGTTCGATTCGTGGCCGGACCGCGTGGCGGGAGATCTTCCAGTGATGACCAGTGGCCCCAAGCATTACTCCGCAGCGCCTCTGGACCGCTGTGGTTCGCTCGCCACGCGCGGCTTTACCTTGATCGAGTTGATGGTCGTGGTTGCGGTCGCGGCGATCATCGCCGCGATCGCGATCCCGCAGTACAGCGCCTACGTGGTGCGCGCCAAGCGGGCCGAAGCCAAGCGCACGCTGTCGGAAGCGGCGCAGTTCCTCGAGCGCAACTACACGGCGAGCGGCTGCTACAGCATGTCCGATGCTTCCGCATGTCCGACCCAGTCGGGCACGGCGGTTACGCTGCCGCCGGTGCTGCAAAAGGCACCGGCAGAGGGCAAACAGAGTTACGCGGTCACTCTGCAGTTCACCAACAGTGGTCAGGCGTTTACGTTGTTGGCAACACCGTGTGCGAGCGCAAGTTGCACCGCGCCCTACGACAATTTCAGCGATCCGGTCTGCGACGAGTTCCAGCTCGATAACACCGGGGCGCGCGCAGTCGTCATTGGCGGCACGACGTACAGCGGAACGGCCACGCAGATGGCC
>DAITAC010000106.1:0-13693 GCA_036824465.1 Burkholderiaceae bacterium | reverse complement strand
CGAGGGATCAGACAAGTCGAGCCGTATTGAGCGCGCATCAGGCACGTCGTGGAAAAGCAAACGGCCCCTCACGGGGCCGTTTGAGTTTCGATCGACTAACCGCTCATCAGGTTCCCACCGTCGACACGGTGTCACCTTTGAGGTTCGGGTAGCGCACGTGTTCGACCAGTTCCTGCGTCTCCTTGTCAGGCGCGGGGGTCAGCAGCGACACGACGATCATCAGCACCAGCGCCACCGGAAGGCCGAAGATGCCGGCCGAGATCGGCGTGATGCCGAACCAGATGTTGTCAGCCACGGGACTGGTGACGTTGAACACGCTGCGCAGCCATGGCTGCGTGGTGATCATGTAATACCACGTCACCGTTATGCCGCCGATCATGGACGTGACCGCACCCCACTTGGTCGCCCGCTTCCAGAACACGCCCGCCACCAGCGGCACGAAGAATGCCGCTGCTCCGAGCGAGAACGCCGCGGAAACCAGGAACAGGATGTCGGCCGGAGCCTGTGCCGAAACGGTCGCAGCGAGTATGGCCACCACCAGCAGCAGCACCTTGGACACGGTGATGCGCTTATGCGTCGACGCGTTGGGATCGATCATCTTGTAGTACAGGTCATGCGACAGCGCGTTGGCAATCGTCAGCAGCAGACCGTCGGCGGTTGACAGCGCCGCCGCCAGGCCACCCGCAGCAACGAGGCCCGAGATGACGTAGGGAAGGCCGGCGATCTCCGGCGTGGCCAGTACCACGATGTCCTGGCCGATCGCAATCTCGGCCAGTTGCACGATCCCATCCTTGTTGATGTCGGTGATCGACAGCAAGCGCGGATCGACTTTCTGCCAGGCCGCCACCCACGCCGGCAGATCGGCGAAACTCTTGCCGACAATCAGCGTGTAGATGTCAAACTTCACCAGTACCGCGAGCGATGGCGCGGTGAAGTACAGCAGGAAGATGAAGAACAGCGACCAGAACACCGACTGGCGCGCCTGCTTGACCGAAGGCGTGGTGTAGTAGCGCATCAGGATGTGCGGCAACGCTGCGGTACCAACCATCAGGCACAGGGTCAGCGCGAGGAAGTTCAGGCGCTTGGTATTGCGTTCCTTGTCACCGGCTTCACCCGTCTTGCTCGTGTAGAACGGTTCGCCGTGCGGCATCGGCGGCGCCGAACGCGCATTGTTCGTCGCGATCTGCCCGGTCCACGCCTTCTTGGCGTCGTCGGCCGTCTTCGGAAAATCGGCAAGCGATTTCTCGGCCGCCTTCTGCTCCGTCATCGGTGCATTTGCCGTGCGCAGATCTGCGACGCGCTTCTCGGCGGCTGCCTTGCCCTCTTCCCACGACTTTGGCAGCGCATCGACCCGCGCCTTGGCGTCCGTTGCCCGCTGCTTGAAGATTTCGCGGACCTCCTTCTCCTTGGCGTCGACGGTCAGCACCTTTTCACGCTCGGTGACCTTCGCCAGCACGGCCCCATACACGAACTGCGGCAGCGGCACGCCGGTGTGTTTCACCGCCAGCCACACCACCGGAATCATGTAAGCGATGATCAGGATGATGTACTGCGCCACCTGCGTCCACGTCACTGCGCGCATCCCACCCAGGAACGAGCAGACCAGGATACCGGCCAGACCCAGGAAAACGCCGACCGTGAATTCGACGCCCGTCATCCGTGAGGTGATCAGACCGACGCCGTAGATCTGTGCCACCACGTACACGAAAGAGCACATGATCGCGCCAATGACGCCAATGAAGCGCACCGTGTGGCCGCCGTAGCGCGCACCGAGAAAGTCCGGAATCGTGAACTGACCGAACTTGCGCAGGTACGGTGCGAGCAGGAACGCCACCAGGCAGTAGCCGCCGGTCCAGCCCATGATGAAGGCCAGCCCGTCAAAGCCCTGCAGGTAGAGGCCGCCGGCCATGCCGATGAACGAAGCCGCCGACATCCAGTCCGCGCCGGTGGCCATGCCATTGAAGAGCGCCGGCACGCGTCTGCCTGCAACGTAATACTCGGCCACGTCCGCGGTCCGGCTCATGATGCCGATGCCCGCGTACAGGCCGATGGTGGCGAAAAGGAACACGTAGCCGATCCACACCTTTGGCAGGCCCAGTTGCTCCAGGATCGCCAGTGCGATCAGGAACACGATGAAGCCACCCGTGTACCAGGTGTAGTACTTCTTCAACTGGTTAAAGAATGCTCGGTTCGAGCTGATCTGTGAGCTCATCAGTCGTCTCCTTCGTGCACGCCGTATTCTTCATCGAGCTGGCCCATCTTCTTCGCGTAGACCCAGATGATGACGATGTAGATGATCAGCGAGCCCTGCGCCCCCATGTAGAACGACAGCGGCCACCCGAAGAAGTTGATCGTGGCCAGTTCGCGGGCGTAGTAGCCCATGACGAAGGTCACCACGAACCAGATGATGGTCAGGACCAGCGTCAGGTTCAGGTTCCTCCTCCAGTACTCCTTGTGCTTTTCGGTGAGTTGCATGTGTCCTCCTGGATACACGGTTCAGCAAGCCGTTGAAAAACCACTGCCCGGTTCGACTTGGCGCATCGGGTGCTGCGACGCCACTGCGATCCCCTTGCTGAGTCTTTCAACGGCCAGCCAGCAAAATTGCTCCTTCAGGTTGTCGATGAGATGGCCTCCTTTGGATTGGCTTGAGGGGTGGTTGAAAACTGAAGCGAACGTGGTGGTGTCGACTCCATATCGTGCTTGAGCGTGGCCGCATAACGCGGTTCGAATGACTTCAGATGTTCATAAGTGCGCCAGGCCTCACCACTTTCGCCAAGATGGTGATACGTCATGCCAAGCTGGTACCAACCATAGGGACTGAAGGGTTGCAACCTGGTGTTCTTCTTGAGCACGTCGATCGCCTCGCGCAGGCGATCAGTTCGAATCAGAACCAGCCCCAGGCCGTACCAGGCGCGATCGTGCGAGGGATTCAGGTGCGCCGCGCGGCCGAACGCGCGCTCGGCTTCAGCCAGTTCGTTGCGGGTTTCAAGCAGATAACCGAGGTTGAACCAGGCATCGGCATTGTCGACGTCGAAGTCCAGCAATTGCCGGAACTCGGCAATCGCGCCATCGACGTCACCCAGTTGCATCCTCAGGTTGCCGATCGTCGCCCGTGCGTCATGGTCACGCGGATTGAGCTTCACCATCTGCTGATAGACATCCAACGCACGGCGCGTGCGGCCGAACAGCAGGGCGACGTACGCCACGGCGGCGAGCCACACGCGGGAGAGGATGGCCATCATCGCTGCTGCCTCTGCACCTTTTCGCAGCCCGCCTGCCCCGGGTCCGCGTGGCACTGCCGATCGAGTTGGAACAGCACAACCAACCAGGCGAAGACCAGCACCAGAAAGGTCGCCAGCGGAATGTGCTGGTCGACGACCATCCGCGGCGTGACCAAGCGCACTGCCGAGACGAACGGCTTGGTCACCAGCGCCAGCAGTTGATAGACGAAATTGTCCTGCCGGCGTCCCCAGTTGAAGATGCCAACGATGAATCGAGCGAGCAGCGCGAGCGCCGCAATCTCGATGATCGCTTTCAATATCACCAGCAACAACGCCAAGCGTTGCTCCCCTTCTGTCTCGCTCCTGCGCCGGCATCGTCGCGAGCCGGCGCAGCTCGGTCTTATTTCGGCCCGCGGCGTCGTCGCGCCGCGTTGTGCCGCGCGTGCGCTACTGACTGACTTTCAACTGCTCCAGAATCGCAGGGTTCTCCAGCGTTGAAACATCCTGCGTGATCGCCTCGCCTTTCGCGATCGAGCGCAGCAGTCGGCGCATGATCTTGCCGCTGCGCGTCTTGGGCAGGTTGTCGCCAAAGCGGATGTCCTTGGGTTTGGCAATCGGACCGATCTCCTTGCCGACCCAGTCGCGGAGATCCTTCGCAATCCTGTGCGCCTCGTCGCCGCTCGGCCGTACGCCTTTCAGCACGACGAATGCGCTGATCGCCTCTCCGGTCATGTCGTCCGGCCGGCCGACGACCGCCGCTTCGGCCACCAGCGGATTGGACACCAGTGCGGACTCGATTTCCATCGTGCCCATGCGATGACCGGACACGTTCAGCACGTCGTCGATGCGACCAATGATCGTGAAATAGCTGGTCTCCTTGTCGCGGATCGAGCCATCACCCGCGAGATACAGCTTGCCGCCGAGCTCGTCCGGGTAATAGCTCTTCTTGTAGCGCTCGGGGTCACCCCAAATGGTGCGGATCATTGCCGGCCACGGGCGTTTCACCACCAGCAGGCCGCCCTGCCCGTTGGGAACATCGTTCCCCGTTTCGTCGACGATTGCGGCCATGATCCCCGGCAGCGGCAGCGTGCACGATCCCGGCACAAGGGGTGTAGCGCCGGGCAACGGCGTGATCATGTGGCCACCGGTTTCCGTCTGCCAGAACGTATCGACAATCGGGCAGCGGCCGCGGCCGACATTGTTGTGGTACCACATCCATGCTTCGGGGTTGATCGGTTCACCCACGGTGCCGAGGATGCGCAGGCTGGATAGGTCGTATTTGGTCGGATGCGTGGCCAGGTTGGTCTCGTTGGCCTTGATCAACGAACGGATTGCAGTCGGCGCGGTGTAGAAGACGGTCACCTTGTGATCCTGGATCATCTTCCAGAAGCGCCCAGCGTCGGGATATACCGGCACGCCCTCGAACATGATTTCGGTCGCTCCGGTGGCAAGCGGCCCATAGCAGACATAGGTGTGACCGGTGACCCAGCCCACGTCGGCGGTGCACCAGAAGACGTCCGTCGGCTTGATGTCGAACGTCCACTTCATCGTCAACGCCGCCCACAGCAGGTAGCCGCCGGTGGAGTGCTGGACACCTTTCGGTTTTCCGGTCGACCCCGATGTGTACAGGATGAACAGCGGGTGCTCGGCATTGACCCAGACTGGCTCGCATGTGGCGGGCTGACCCGCCATCACGTCGTGCATCCAGACATCGCGGCCCTCGGTCCAGGCCACCTTGCCGCCTGTGCGCTTGTAGACGATGACCGTGCGCACGGCCTCGCAACCGCCAAGCGAAAAGGCTTCGTCGATTGCGGGCTTAAGCGGGATCGCCTTGCCGCCGCGCATCTGCTCGTCGGCGGCGATCACCAGCGTGGCGCCGGCATCGACGATGCGCTCCTGCACGCTCTTGGCCGAGAAACCGCCGAAAACCACCGAGTGTGTGATGCCCAGTCGCGCGCAAGCCTGCATCGCGATCACAACTTCGATCGACATCGGCATGTAGATGATCGCGCGCTCGCCCTTCTTGAAGCCGCGCGCCTTGATGCCGTTCGCGAGCTGGCACACCTTGGCGTGCAGTTCGCGATACGTGATCTTCGTGACCTTGCCATCGTCGGCCTCGAAGATGATCGCAACCTTGTCGGCGTTGCCGTTGGCGAGATTGCGGTCAAGGCAGTTGTAGGACGCGTTCAGTTCGCCGTCGGCGAACCACTTGTAGAACGGCGCCTTCGATTCGTCCAGCACCTGTGTAAAAGGTTTTTGCCACAACACGTGCTCCCTGGCCAGGCGCCCCCAGAAGCCGGAGAAGTCGCGCTCCGCCTCGGCGCACAACGCGCGGTACGCATCCATGCCGGAGACGGCCGCATTCCTGACCATCTCATCACTTGGTTTGAAAACCCGCCTCTCGTTCAGGGCCGACTCGATGTTCCCCATGGCTCGCCTCTTCTCGTCTTCTCTTGTGATCAAACTCTCGCGTGTGCGGACGCTATGAACCCGCGCTTACGTCAACCTTACGGAATCCGTAAGGCTTGACGCAGCGCAAGCAATCGCGGCGCGCACTCCCTCTCTCGCGTGACGCAGGATTGATGCGGCGCGACAGAGGTCGCGGGTTTTCCCCGCGGTGTGCAGGGGCAAGTTGCGGACAGCAGAGCCTGCAGGCTCTGCGCACCGTTGGATTCGCCAAGATGTGAACGGCTCCGACGCGGAGTCGCTTCCTTGTGAATTGCGGACGTGCGCTGCACCGCGGTGGGATTGCTCGCATCTCGCCTTAGGGCGATCTGCTCATCCCTGCGCTTTGCTTCGGGACCGCCCTGCGGGCGTCCTTCGCAAACGTCCACCGGACGTTCGCTCGCCGAACCCGGGTGGCCTCGTTCAGCCACCCCTTCCGCCAAACGCAAACGGCCCCGATGGGGCCGTTCCGTCTGGCGGAGGACGCAGTCCAGAGCGAACCCGTCTCAGGCAGAAGTTCGCTGAAACAGGAAAATATGCAGGGAAATTGCACAGATTTCGGCCTCGCTCAGAGCGGCTGACCCGCATAAACGCGCGTGGCCAAAGCGTGTTGGGCAGAGATGCCCTTCTGGATGGCGCGCCGAACAGGGAACCTTGCAGCGAACGAGCAGGGAAAACGATAGGGTTCCCAGCGAGATCAACTGCAAAGAGTTCCAGGAATGATTGGCTCGAAAAGGCCGACGCAGGTCAAACGGTAGAACGCATCCGCGGGTTGATCCAGGCTCCCTGGTCGCGAAGTGTGCGGCGAATGAACGACGCGAAACCCGCGGACTCTGCGTTGGCGTGCTCGTGCGCAGCTACTGTTTGCCCTGATTGATGGCAATGGGCGTATAGCGGCTCGACTGCAGCGAGTACTTCGCGAGCAATTTGTCGTAGGCGCCATTCTTTTGCAGCCGCTCCAGCGCGCCCTTGATGGCGTCGCGCAGTTGAGGTTCGGTCTTGGCCACCGGAATGCCGACGATGCTCTCGGTGAACGGCTCGCCGACGATCACGAAGGTGTTGGGCTCCTGACTCTGGAAGTACGGCAGGGTCTCATTGCCCTGCACACCGGCATCAATTCGCCCGGATTTCAGCTGCGTTCGCGCGTCGACGGATCCCTCCGTGCCGACCACGTTGATTGCCGGCTTCCCCTTCGCGACGCAGTTCGCCTGGCTCCACTCCTCGATCTGCTTGGGCCAATTCGTGCTGCGACTGGCGCCGACCTTCCTGCCGCACAAGTCGGCCTGGGTCTTGATACCGGTCGCGGAACCCGTGTAGTACTGCGCGCCGCTCTTGAAGTAGTCGACGAAGTCGACGTTGTCGCGGCGAGCCGGCAAGTCACTGATGCCGATCATCGCCATGTCCACCCGCCCGGTCGCGATCGAACTGAAGACCTGCGCGAACGCCGTTTCCTGCCACTCGATCTTGACCCCGAGCTCCTTGCCGATCGCCTCGCCCAGCTCGATGTCGAACCCGAGCAGCTGATTGGAGGTCGGATCGCGATACACGATCGGTGGATAGTTCGGCTGCATCGCGACCACCAGCTTGCCCGCCTTCTTGACGCGATCGGGCAAGTCCTGCGCTGCGACACTGGCGCTCGCGCAGGCCGCCAGCACAAATGCAAGTATCCGGGTGAACTTCATGACTCCTCCTGGCAGTTAACAATGGAACGCTACTTGAGTACCGCAGCCACAAACTCGCGCGTCCGTGCATGCCGCGGCTGCTGAAGAACCTGTGCCGGCGAACCGGCTTCGACGATGCGGCCACGATCCATAAAGACGACATGGTCCGCCACTTCGCGCGCGAAACCCAGTTCATGCGTGACCACGATCATCGTCATGCCGGAACGAGCCAGATCGCGCATCACGGCCAGCACTTCGCCCACCAGTTCCGGATCGAGCGCCGACGTGGGTTCGTCGAACAGCATCACCTTCGGTTGCATCGCCAGCGCGCGCGCGATGGCCACACGCTGTTGCTGGCCGCCGGACAGTTCACGCGGATAGGCATCGCGCTTGTCGGCGAGTCCGACTCGCACCAGCAGCGCCTCCGCTTCGCTCCTCACCTGCGCCCGGTCGCGCTTCAGCACGGCGATCGGACCCTCGATCACATTGCCGAGCGCAGTCAGATGTGCAAACAGATTGAAGCGCTGGAACACCATGCCGCTGGCAAGGCGCTGGCGCGAAATGTCGGCATCGTCGAGTTCGTGCAGGGCGTTGCCGACGCGACGGTATCCCGCCAGTTGACCATCGACCCAGATCGCGCCGCGGTCCGCCCGTTCGAGCTGGTTGATGCAGCGTAGCAGGGTGCTCTTGCCTGAGCCGGACGGACCGATGATGCACAGCACCTGGCCACGTTCGACGGTCAGATCGACCCCATCGAGCGCTTTCAATGCGCCGAAGGATTTGTGCACCTGACGCGCAGCGATCATCATGCGCCACGCTCGTTCTGCACGCCGGCTCGATCGTCGACAACACGCGCCACGCTGCCGCGAGCGAAACGTCGCTCAAGAAAGTACTGCCCGATCGACAGCAGCGTCACCACCAGCAGATACCACACGGCGGCGACGATCAGCAACTCGATCACCTTGGCATTGGCGTAGTACACGGTCTGCGCCGCACGCAGAACCTCGGAAAACTGGATCACGCTGGCGATCGAGGTGAGCTTCACCATGCTGATGAACTCGTTGCCCACCGGCGGGATGATCACACGCATGGCCTGTGGCAATACGATTCGTCGCAGCGTGGTCAGGCGCGTCATGCCGATCGACTTGGCCGCCTCCACCTGGCCCATGTCGACCGACAGGATGCCGCCACGCACGACCTCGGCGGTATAGGCGCCCTGGTTGATGCCGAGCCCCAGCAGAGTGGCGACAAAGGGCGTGATCAGGTCGACGGTGCGCATGTCGAGCACTCCCGGGATACCGAGCCTGGGAAACACCAGCGCCAGATTGAACCAGAGTAGCAATTGCAGCAGCAGCGGCGTGCCACGGAAGAACCAGATATAGAACCAGGCCGCGCCCTTCAGTACCGGGTTGGGCGACATGTACATGACGGCGAACGTCACACCGAGGACGATGCCAAGCGCCATCGCGCAAAAGGTCATCACGACGGTGTTCGCGAGCCCCGCCAGGATCGCCTGGGCGGTCATGAACTGGCCGACCACCTTCCACTCGATCTGCCCCTTGGCAAATGCCTGCACGATGAAGGCGGCGATCAGCAGCAGCACGGCCGCCGCCAGCCAGCGGCCGAAGTAGCGGCGCGGAACGACGCGCAGGTCTGCCACCGATTCGTCGATCGGCGTGGCCGGCACGTTCATCGATGTGGCTCTGCGATCGGCGCGAGCGGGTCAGCCGCCGCCCACGCGCTGTAGTTCTGCAGGCGCTTGCGCAACCGCTCGAGCTGCGCCTGCACCGCTGCCGGGGCCGTTCCGTTGTATCCGCAGCGCGCGGCGACCGCAGCCTGCGGCGTCAATACCGCCAGCACCTCGCTGGAAAGCTGCGGATCGACCGCGCGCAGATCCTCGTCCGTCAGCGCCTCGAAGCCGATGCCACGGTCTTCGCAATGCCGCACCAGTGCGCCGGTGATCTCGTGCGCGCGGGCAAACGGCACGCCGCGGCGCGCCAACCAGTCGGCCACTTCCGTCGCGAGCGTGTAGCTCTGTGTGCTGTCGCGCATCACCACGTCGGACTTCACGTGCATCGTCCGCACCAGACCCGCCATGGCGGGCAGCACGACGGCGAGCGAATCGATGGCATCGAACGCGAAGTGCTTGTCTTCGCTCAGGTCGCGGTTGTAGGCGAACGGCAGGCCCTTGAGCATCACCAGCAGGCCGTTCAGATCGCTGATCAGCCGGGCGCTGCGGCCGCGCGTGAGCTCGGCGATGTCCGGGTTCTTCTTCTGCGGCATGATCGAACTGCCGGTGGCGAACGCATCGTCCAGCTCGATCCAGCCGAACTGCCGCGACGACCACAGCACGATTTCTTCCGCCAGCCGGGCCAGGTCGACACCGAGCATTGCGCAGACGAACAGGAACTCTGCGACGTGATCACGGCTCGCCACCGCGTCGATCGAGTTCTCCGCCGCGTTGTCATAGCCCAGCTCACGCGCAGCGACTTCCGGCTGCACCGCGATGGCCGAGCCCGCGAGCGCCGCGGCGCCAAGCGGTGAGACGCGGCTGCGCCGGTCCCAGTCGACCAGTCGCGAAAGATCGCGCGCCAGCGCCTGCGCATGGGCGAGTAATTGATGCGCAAAGGTGATCGGCTGCGCCGGTTGCAGGTGAGTGAGTCCTGGCGCCAGCGTGTCCTGGTTGGCCTGGGCCTGCGCCAGCAGAGCGTCGATCATGCTGAGCGTGCGCGACGCGAGGGTGCGCGCTTCGCCCAGCAGATACAGGCGAAGATCATTTGCAGCCTGGTCGTTGCGCGAGCGACCGGCGCGCAGTTTGCCGCCCAGTGCACCCAGCCGTTCGGTCAGCACGCGCTCGATGAACGTGTGGACGTCTTCGTCGCCTGGCACGGGTTGCAGGCTGCCGGCCGCATGCTCGGTGCGCAGTTGCGACAGCGCGGCGATCAGGGTTTCGCACTCCTGCGCCGTCAGCACGCCGGCGCGCTGCAGTTCGCGAGCGTGTGCCTGGGAGGACAGCAGGTCGACCTTGGCGAGACGGAAATAGCGTGGGTCGGCGCGCGACAGCGCCATCAGGTCCGCATGAGGCGCGGCGCGAAACCGCGCGCCCCACAGGAGCGACTCGCTCATCGTGCGCTCCCGCCGCGCTCGCGCGCGTTGAACGCAACCAGGCACAGTTCCTCGAAGAGCATCTGCGCCCCCAGGTGCGCTGTGTTGGTGTTGGCGTCGTACTGAGGTGCCACTTCGACCACATCGCCCCCGACGATCTCAAGTCCCGCCATCCCGCGCACGATGGCCAGCGCTTCTCTCGGGGTCAACCCGCCGATCTCCGGCGTACCGGTCCCGGGCGCGAATGCCGGATCGATGCCATCGACGTCGAAACTCACATACATCGGCCCGCTGCCGATCACCTCGCGCGCGCGCGCAATCACGGCGTCGATCCCCATCTTTTCTACATCCTCGACATGCAGCACGGTCATGCCGCTTTCGTACGAGAACTCCCACAGGTATTCGGCCCCACCCCGGATGCCGATCTGGATCGTGCGCTGCGGGTCGAGCACGCCGTCAAGCACCGCCTGGCGAAACGGCCCGCCGTGATGGAACTTCGCGCCCTCGAACTCGCCGGCCGTATCGCAATGCGCGTCGATGTGCAAAAGGCCCAGCGGACGGTCGCGACCCAGCGCCCCCAGTATCGGCAATGTGACCGAGTGATCGCCGCCGACAGCAAGCGGAATGATCGATCGTGCGCGCAGTTGAGCGAAATACGCTTCGATATCGGCGTGGCATTTTGCGAGGTCGAAACGGCTCGACATTGGCACATCGCCGATGTCGGCGCAGCGCAGATGGCGCATCGGCGCAATCCGCAGGGCGTGTTCGTACGGTCCGATGCGCTCGACCGCGCGCACGGCACGCGGCCCGAAGCGCGCACCGCTGCGGTTGGTCACGCCAAGGTCCATCGGTACGCCAAGCAGCGCCACGTCCAGCGCGTTCTCGGCGCCGCCCAGGAAGTCCGGCGCGTACGGTGCGCCCAGCAGTGTCGCGACACCGGCAAAGGGCCAGCGCCGCGCATCCGGCTTGTCGAATGCCAGCGCGGCGGTCGCCGCGAAATCCGCGTCGTAGATGTCGCCACCCTTCGCCTCGCCATAGCGCGAACGCAAGCGCGCCAGCAGTTCCTTGTCCATGGAGATCGAGTCGGAGGACGGGTTCGTATCGCGGCCGCGAGATGTGTGCGATTCCGGCCGAGGCGAAAGACTATCACCGCCGGTCCGACCTCCCAGTGAATCCATCCCCGGCAGACGTTTGGCGGCCAAACACGCTGCACGGCGGTCCCGGCGCATGCGAAGGCAGGTTGTTCCCGAGCTGGAGCGCCGGCCTGTCTTCACGGTGGCGGCGAGGCATGCAGGCATCAATTCGAACGACGGGGTAACTGTCGTTCTGCCGTCTTCATGACGGCATTCAACCAACCCTTTGCGGGGAGCACGCCCCGTCGGGGGGTGTGGCTCGTCCGCTTATTGTGGAAATGAGTCATGAAAAGCGTGCAAGTCGCCATTGAATCGCTGCGTCGCTCGAGTCAACGGAGCGCGTTTGCTTCGCTGCAGAACGATCGCGAGCATGCTGTTACTCTTATTGTTGCGCTCGAATCGCGCGTCGCAGAGCATCGAGGCGAATTGCACGCGCTTGAAGTGCAACTGGACCAGGCGCGAGAGATGGTCGAATCGATCGATCAGAAACTGACGGCAGCACGGCTGACATTGCACCCCACAATCGAACTGGCACTGCGTCCGTTCATTCAGCCGCTGCGTAACACCGCCTGACACGCAAGCTTTCAAGAAAAGTTGGTTTCAAGAGTCCTGTGTGCCCGCTGTATGCGCGGGCACACACATCGCCTGAGCACCGATGCAATGAATCAGATAGATCGCCATATCCCGCTCCTGCGTTGCCTGATCTGAACGACAAGACGCTGAAGGCGTCAAGGGCGAACTGGCCGCCAGCCGACTACCGGCATCTCCCACCCTCTCTCATCAATTTCCTGCACTCCCACGGCGCCATCGGGTCCGTGAATCCCCACAGGCGATCTCAGCCCGCCGCTCCGCGATCGCGGCCTGCACGCCGACATCTTTCAACAGCCGGGGTCCGGCGGAGTAAGCGGTCCTTGCCGAGAACCCGGCTGCACGCACCGCCCTGGTCGCATTGCCGTCGACCAAGGACTCGGCGACGAACCGATCGCGCTTGGGGGAAACCCGGGCAGTATCCATGCGAGCACTTAGCCAACGAAAGAGTGCTTTAGATGCAGTTCATGTCAGATAGGTCCGCGACACCCAGTCGGCAAAGTTGGGCATATCGGTCTAAAACTTGACTTTATTTATCGGACATTCGGCTCCATCATTCGTTTGTGCGACGCAGCAATCCCTGCTTCGCACGAGACTCAACGGAGGTCGTTATGCAGCACTGGGTATCGGTAATTGTTGGTAGAGCAGATTTAGGCGCGCCAAGCGCTTTCAGCTACTCGAAGCCTGAAACCGAGGAATCCGACGCGGCCGTCAAGAACGACCGGGGCGCCCTGTCCCAGCGCCTGGGCGAAGCGCTGCGGGGGTTCTTCCCCCAACTGGCGAGCTGGTACGAGACCAGCACCGGCCGCGCGCGCCGACGCGAGATCGAGGCTTTTCTGTCACACGCCACGGATATCGCGGATCTGGAACGACGCATTCTCGAGCTGCAACGCCGCCGCAACCTGTCTCACTATTCCTGAGCCCGCCCGCGGCCCCCGTAGCTGCGCCGCACCTGGCGACCCCGAAACGGAAGTGCGTGTCCGGACCTGTCTCAGTGTGCGGAAGCCGGTTCGCGGTGCTCGGGGCCCAGAACAGAGAACGTAGGCGCTTTGCGCCCTTGCCTACGGCTCTCTCTTGCCCCGCGCCTCGGCGAGGCATACGATTCAGTTGCTTCCTTGCACGCTGTCACCGAACCCGGGTGATCGATCCGACTACGCGATGGCGCGGAAGCATCCAAATGCACAGCATCCGTGCTGCGCGCCGCGAAAAGCGGAATCAAAGACCCGTCGAGTCGAGAGGCCCTGCGGGTCTTTTTCATTGCATGACTCCCGCAACGCGGAGATCGCGGAATCGAGGAGCCTGGAGCCCTCTCCTGAGCGGACCGAGGGGCGCGGATTAGGTTGCAGGCAATTCCCCGACGACGCGTCGGGCCCCCGCCGCGGTCAGCTCGGATGCGTCGCCTTCTTCCGATATACCGTCCTCAAATGACCGCCGCCGTCGGGTTCCTCGATGACCTCGAACAGATCGGAGGTGACGAGCAACCTCTTTAGCGAGGCAGAGCCGAAACGCTCCTTGGCGCTCGCCATCTCGTCCGGTGCAA
>DAITAC010000197.1:0-4221 GCA_036824465.1 Burkholderiaceae bacterium | reverse complement strand
TAGAGCTTCATTGATTTATCTCCTTGGCTGGAACTTCGATCGCATTCGCCTCTGAGTCCGGCGGTGTGTAGTTCCAATTCGCATTCAAAACGAGTGTATTCCTGCGTATGTGTTCGAGCAGTAGCTACATGCCGAGGCGACCCTCACCCTCGGTCCCTCTCCCGGTGGGAGAGGGAAGCAAGCCCCTCTCCCACCGGGAGAGGGGTTGGGGTGAGGGGAAAAGTGCGGTGGCCGTCATTGGCATCTTTTCTTGTCGCGTTGAATGCAAGACGGAATAACTCACCACGTCAAGCGAGAGGTCACCGAGACGGATCTTAGGCACTCAACTGCTCCGTTGCACGCTCGCCCGCGCGTCAGTGCCGCGCCGCACGGTGGCGGCGTGGCTGCAAACTCAGGCGGCGGTCATTTCCACCACGCGCTCCTTGGGATCGATCGTTCCCAGTTCCTCGATGACGTCGAAGCGGCCGTTCCGTGCCTGGGCGAGGTACATGTTCATCCGCACGTGGTGCTGGCCGGGCACCATGGCGGCGGGGCCGCCCGGTCCCTGCGCGATGCGGGCATGGTCCAGCGCGTCGATGACTCGGTCCTGATCGAGCGTGCCCGCCTCGCGCACGGCAGCCTCCCACAGCTTGAGGCCGCGGTACATGCCCGTGCTCGCACTGCCGGCGGTGAACTTGGCGCCGCCCGGATAGCGCTTGTTGTACCGATCGAGCAGTTGCTTGCTGAACGGGTCGCTGACGGTCTGGTAGTAGTCGAGGCAGCTGTAGATGCCGTCCACGTGCGCGGCCGGCAGCATGCCGAGGAAGTTCTCCTCGAAGTACGTGCAGACGACCTTGCCGCCGCGCTTCGTGAAGCCGGCGTTGTAAAGCTGCTCGAGGAACGGGGCAAACCCGGGCGGCACCGTCGTGTTGAAGACCACCTGGGTGCCGCTCGCCATGATCTTCTCGATCGTCTTGCCGTAGTCGCTGTGATCAAGCGGGAAGTACTCCTCGCCGACGATCGAGCCGCCGTGCGCCGTGACGACCTCGCGCACCTTCTGGTTCATCACGTGCGGCCAGATGTAGTCGGCCGACGGCAGGTAGAACTTGCGCGCATCGGTGTGCCGCATCAGCCAGGGGATCATCGGCTCGACCTGCTGGGCCGGCACCGGGCCGGTACAGAAGATCAGCGGGTCGCTTTCCTGCCCCTCGTACTGCTCCGGGTAGATGTACAGCTTCTTGCTCTCGACGACGACCGGGCCCTTGATCGCCTGCCGGGTCGAGCTGTAAATGCCGCCGAGGACGACGTCGACCTTGTCATGCCGGACCAGCTTGGCTGCCTTGGCGGCCGCCACGGTGTCGTCGGTGGCGCTGTCTTCGAGCACCAGATCGATGCGGCGTCCCAGCAGGCCGCCGCCGGCGTTGATCTCGTCGATCACCATCCGGGCCACGTTCGCGTTGGCGATGCCGCAGAAGGACAGGGGACCGCTCTGGTCGGTGATGACGCCGACCTTGATGGCAGATTGAGGCATGGCAGTTTCTCCTGTGAAAACGGGTTGTCGGTAGAGAGGCATGGGCGCGTGGAGGAACCCGGGTCGCTACGCCCAGAAGGCGTCCCAGGCATGCAGGTCAAAGAAGTGTTCGCGGCCGGAGACGATCCTTCCGTCGCGGATCTGGAACTCGATGCAGCAGTCCACGTCGAGACGTTTGCCGTTGCGCAGGCCGCTGTTGTGGTGCAAGCCCACGACGCGGCCATCGTCGCCGGCCAGCACCTGCTGCAGGGCCGCCTTAAACGTGCCTTGCGTCTCGCCGCCATAGCGGGCGAACTGCGCGAACACGGCCGCGCGACCTCGGTGGTCGCCGGCGATGGGGCTGTGGCCGGGCGTGTGCCACGAGGCCTTCTCGTCGAAGAGCTCGTGGAGTGCCTTGATGTCGCCCGTGTTGAATGCCTGGTAGCCCCGGCGAACGACGTCGGCGTGTACTTCCGCGCGGGTCATGGCGGGCGTGTCCTGGGTCATCGCGTTCATGTCAGCATCTCTTCGGGTTGCCCGCCGCGGTGTCGTCGTCGGCAGCCGCACTGTGCAGCGATCGCCCCGGCCGCGTCCTTAAGCGGTGCCGAAAAGATGTGAAACGTTCCTAATGCGGGCTTGCCGTGGCAGACTGAATGCGCCCGCGCCGCCCGGCCCTTCCGCCCGGGCGCGGCGAGGCGACAGACGAGGAGAAACTTGGACGCGGTCTTCACGGCAGGCGGGTTCGAAGTGCGACCGGCAGAACGCCGCGTGCTTGCGCATGGCGAGCCGGTCGCCCTGGGCGCACGGGCCTTCGACCTGCTGCTGGCGCTGATCGAGCACCGCGACCGCGTGGTCGGCAAGGAGGAGTTGCTCGCGCGGGTATGGCCTGGCACGGTGGTGGAGGAGAACAACCTCACCGTGCAGGTCTCGTCACTGCGCAAGGTGCTCGGCAACGACGCCATCACGACCGTCGCCGGGCGCGGCTACCGATTCACGCTGCCACTGCGGAATGCCGAGACGCCCGCCGCGAGGCCATCGGCGACGGCATCCGCGTCGCAAAACCTGCCCGTGATCGCCGTGCTGGCCTTCGACAACCTGTCGAACGATCCCGAGATGCAGTTCTTTTCGGACGGCGTGAGCGAAGAGATCATCCAGCGCCTGTCGCGCGGGGCGAACCTGAAGGTGATCGGCCGCACGTCGAGCTTCCAATTCCGCGGCGAGCGCAAGGCCGAGGCGGCGGAGCGCCTGAACTGCGCCTATGTGCTCGACGGCGCGATCCGCCGCGCCGCAGGGCGCGTGCGGATCAGCGCGCACCTGGTGGAAGCCGCGTCACGCACCACGCTGTGGTCGGACAGCTACGACCGCAGCCTCGAAGATATCTTCGCGGTCCAGGACGAGATTGCGGTCGCCATCGCCAAAGCGCTCGACCAGGCGTTTTCCAGCTTCTCGACGCGCTCGCTCGATCCTGCCGTCTACGACCTCTACCTGCGCGCCAGCCCGAAGTCCTACGCGCCGGACGATCTGCGCACGTGCGTGGGCCTGCTTGAGGTGGTCACCCAGCGCGCGCCGCACTTCGTCGAGGCCTGGGGCCGGCTCGCCTACCTGCGCGGTTTCCTCCACGTGTACCTGCCGTTCGCCGAGCGTGCGGAGAGCGCGGCACGTGTCGCACGCGAGGCATCGCACGCCCTGGCGCTCGACGCGCAGAACAACGACGCCCTGGTGGCACGCTGCTTCGTGATGCCGCCGTTCGGGCAGTTCGTCGAGGCCGATGTCTTTCTGGAGCGTCTGCAACAGGCACCCGGGTCTGGCGATGGCCGGCGCTACATCGGCTGGTTCCTGCGGCTGACCGGCCGGCTGCGCGAGAGTCTCGAAGAGACCGAGCGTACGTACCGCCTGGATGCGCTGGATCCGATGTCCGCCAATCTCGTCGCGCTTGCCAGGATGGCCTCAGGGCGCGTCGCGGAGGCGGTGCCGGTGTACGAAGACCTCGTGGCGCGCATTCCCGAAATGAGTTTTCCGATCTCGAGCCTGCTGCGTGCCCATGCCTTCCAGCAGGACTGGGCGGCCGTGGACCGCCTGCTCGCACTCGCCGCGAAGCGCCCGCTGCGCGAGTTCCAGGACACCATCCCCTTCGTGCGCGCCAAGCGTGATCCGACGCCGGAGCACATCGGCGCCTGGCGCACCATGTTCCAGGCCCATGTGGCCAAGACCGGAGGCGTCGACGTGGCGCGCCTCGTGTACGCGGCGCATCTGGGTCTGGTGGACGACGCGTACCGCGCGGCGGATACCGCCCGCCTGGGGCCCGCGGGAACGAGTGACGACATCATGGGCCCCGATGGCTACCGGACGGCGCTGCTGTTCCAGGCCAGCATGCCCGAGCTGCGCAATGATCTGCGCTTTCCGCGCCTGTGCGCGCGCCTGGGGCTGGTGGAGTTCTGGATGACCACGGGCAAGTGGCCCGACTGCGCCACCGAAGTGCCGTACGACTTCAAGTCCGAGTGCGGCAAGGTGCAACACGTCCCGAAAGAGGAGTTCGGGTTCTGAGCTGGAGCGCGCGCAGCGGATGCGGGACGAGGCCCTGCGGCAGATGCAAAACGGCGTCGTCCGCTGAGATTCGACTGGGGAGCGTTGGCACCGATCTGGTCATGTGTTGCCATGAGCGCCTAGTACTCAACGTGCTAAACGAGGGCATACTGCCGCGGCCGTATGTGCGGCGGCCATGCCGGAAATAC
>DAITAC010000105.1:0-13788 GCA_036824465.1 Burkholderiaceae bacterium | reverse complement strand
CGCGCCGAGTTATTGTATATACAAAAATGCTGCCCGGCAACGCCGCCGATGCGAAAAGTTGTCGTCCATAGAATCGGACAGACTTCCCTCGTCGAAAGTGCCCGCCGAACTGGCCAAGCTCGATCGCTTCGATCTGCTCGTCCTTGACGACCTAAGCTATGCGCGGCATGACCAGGCCGAAACCTAGGTGCTGTTCGAATTGATCGCCGAACGCTACGAGCGCAAGAGCATCGCCATCACGGCCAACGCGCCGTTCTCGGAATGTGACCAGCTGTTCCCCGCCAAGGCCATGACGGCGGCCACCGTGGACCGCCTCGGGCATCACGCGACGATCCTGGAGATGAACGTGGATAGCTAAAGACGCCGCGCTGCGTTGCCGACTCGCCGGCAACGTAGCGCAGCTTCCAAGCCATGAACTGACCGTCGAAACGTCTCGGCTGCGCCGCGGGCGGCTCGCGTAGGAGCCCCAAAATCGATTCTTCGAGGTCGGTTGATACAAGACATGGATCGGAACACCACAAGATGTTGATCGGCCGCCAAGAGCGATTCTCGAACAGATCAATTCGCGCGGCGCTGGCGCGCTTAAACAAAAGCAGGAAGAACCATCGCGCACTGAAACATTACGCGTTACCGACCGCCGGTCGTCGTCGTGTTCGAATGACGCGACCACGCCGGCCGGCCGTGGATAACGCTTGCAGCGCTTCGCGGCGCTCTGGCAATGCGCGCTCAAGATAGTTGACGCCGGGCACGCGGCATCGGCGTAGCTTCAATCGGAAGACTCCAGCCGGAACTAGAGGTAGCAGGAAGTCAGGATCTGTCGAGAGGAGCATCCGCGTCGGAAAGGATCTCGGAAGATTAATGCGACGCGCAGCAGCACGACTTCGCATCGACTCAATGGCCACGCGCACACAATCAAGACTTGGTCTCCAAGAGTTTATTTGGCAGCCGTGACCATCGCGATCTCGTTGTCCGCAAGCGTCTAGCCCGGCAGCGTGCAGGGGCCGAGGAGGCCGACGGTCACCGAACAACGACTGGTGCGATCTCACGCCGAACGGCGCTGGTGACCCAGAGCGTGTGCCAGCCGGAACGGACGATGCAGGGCATCGTTGCCGAGCTGGTGCGCCGCTAGACCCTTTGCGCGAATTCGGCAGGCGTCTGGATCGGGTACTGAGCGCGCAGCGCCAACAGATCCCCATCGCCCGTGACCAGCACGTCGGCGCCGGAACCTATGAGGGTGCCCAGCACCGGAATGTCGTCGGGATCTCTCGGATACTCGATTGCGACGTCCGCGGGCTCGACGACTTCGCAGAAGGCGCGCAGTTCGACCATGAAGCGACCGATCTTTTCCTGCGACCAGCCGAGCGCGCGGCCGATCTTGCCCCTGCCCAGCACGTCCTCGATTTCGGCCAGCATGAACTCGGACAACACCAGCCGGAAGTGGGCGCCCCGCCATGCGGAGAGGATGCGTCCCGGCGTTCCGTCCGGCCTGAGCAGGCCGGACAGGATGACGTTGGTGTCCAAAACCACGCGCAACACGGTCGGCGCGCCCCTGCGGTTCAGCCCTTTGCCGTGGGGCGCCGTTGCGCTCGCGCGGCCCGTACACGCCGGCGCGAAACCTTCACCGCCGCATCGATGTCGGCGTCGGTCAACGACTTGCCCGCCTCGACCAGTTCCGCGCAGAGCTTATCGAAGTCCTCGCGCATTCGCCGGATATTTTCGTACAGGGCGATGTCGACAATGGCTGCAACCGGCTTGCCACCCTTGGTGATCAGCACCGAGTCGCCGCGGTACTGCACTTCATTGAGCAACTCTCCCAGGTTCTGGCGGACGGTCATCGCAGGCGCTTCACGGACCATGGCAATCTCCATGTCTATGGATTGATGTAATTGATGTGATTATACAGGTTACGGCAAACGCCGGGCGTCAGGCATGCAGACAAACCCCAAGTGCTCAGCGGCTGTTGAATTCTCCCTGCGCCCAGAGGCCAAGAGACGCGCGGAGCACTCAGCCCCAACAGCTTGCAGACAAGGCGCGGTCGAACAGCTGATTCGCGCCCTAGATTCAATTGAGCCGCGGGACCGTGACCGCGAACTTCTAAGGCCGTTCAGGCCAAAGGCAAGGAGAGTCTTTCCTTCGAGAAACCACGCCAGCATGATCGTGGCCCACGAGTCCGCACAGCAATATGAGTGAGTCCCTCGCCCAGTATTCACTCGGCGAGCGCTCGGATCATTCGAGTCTCGACTTGCTTCAGCGCCGCGGGCGAGTGAAGCCCCGCCGCAATGCCGTCGATACTTTTCGATCGACGCGGTGCTCCAGCCGGCGTTGTGGGATTGGCTGTTCCGCTTGGCACCCACAACGAAGAAATCAAAACGCAGTCGAAGAAGGCGCGCCATTGCGCGAGCCTGGCATCTCTGCGTCCGATGTCGATCATATGAATGAAACGAACCGCAGCGCAGACGCAGGGTGCCGACCGCTCGCGAGCAGTGGTGGTCCAGAACTCGCAGAGCGACACTGCACGTAGCGAAATGCGCACACTTTTGCATGCAAGCAACCCGCTTGCGACGACTGCTACCCGTACTTCGCGTCGCGAGGCGCCGCGATTTCCTGTTCGGCGCGACATCCTCTTGACGTGACGCGAAATGCGTGAGCAAAATTCCGCCAGCAACAGCCGGCTCCACACCGGTGATCATCGAGATCGTAGTGGAAGGGCGCCCAACCCTTAAGAGGCATCACTGGCTGATTGGCCGATCAGATCGACCACAGCGTTCAAGGAGCAGCGATCTCCATCTGAGGGATCCTGCTGACCGGCCAGACCGGTCCTGAAGAAGTATCAGCGCCATTCCGCGCCGCTTGCGCTGTGCGGAACTTGCAAGCCCTGTCGACCGGGCCCTTGAGGCCGTCGCGTCTTCTCTGGAAGGGGACGACGACCGAGGATCGATCAGCTCTATGCGTCGCGGTGGTAGCGACGCTGCCCTGGAGCTGCCGGGCATCAAAGATCCATGACGTTGGGGGCATGTGCCCCGACAGTACGGCGACGCCTGACGTTCGCCGCCCTCCCAATGGGCGTGCTGTGGCTTTGAAACGAGCTGCGGTGCGGACTGTGCGTTTTTACGGATACCTATCGCTTCGGCGAAAACCTGGGCAAACCGCATCGCGAGCGGAGTCGTGCGATGTGCGATCGATGACTCCACCCTCCCCTGCGCCACGGACCGAGCGCACGGGCAGTACCAGGTCCTGGCCCGTACTGTTGCCGGGCAAGTTGTGGAGAGCACGCATGTACTCGCCTATTGCAGTTGGTAAGCCCATCAAAGGCAGGCCCGGCTACGTCCGATTGGCACCTGCCTTTTCCCTTCCCCTGTCCAACGCGATGTCGCTGCCCGGCATCCCGATCAAGCAGCAGGATTGGAATCCCGTCCTGATCATGCTGTGCGATCGGTACAACCAGATGAATTTCTCGTTCGAGAAAATCGTTTCATACAAGACGCAGGATGACAGGAAAGAATTCCTGTTCCGGTTCTTCAAGGAGCTGAGGCGGGACCAGGAGAAGTCCTATCGCATCGACCCCCGCCAACTCGGCGATCGACATATCCGGTGGGCGTTCAAGCGCTGGGTCGAAGCCGGCCTCTCGCCGGCAACGATCCAGAAGTACCTTTCCCACCTGCGTGTGTTCGAGTTGTGGATCGGCAAGCGCGGCATGGTGCGGCCCACGGAGGAGTATGCGGGCGATCCGGCACTGGTCCGGCGCAGCGCCGTGGCGCTCGAGGACAAGACCTGGAAGCGCGACAACGTCGATATCGAGGCCACGATTGCGCGCGTTGCGGCGCGCGATCCGTGGGTGGGCGCCGAAATGCGCCTGCAGGTGACCTTCGGCGCGCGTGTGAAAGAGTCGATCATGTTCCGGCCGCACAAGGACGCGGGCGAGGAGGCCGTCACCTTCTTCCGTGGGACCAAAGGGGGACGCAAGCGGCAGGTTCGGATCGAAACCGATGCGCAGCGCGAAGCGCTTGCCGCCGCGAAAGCGCTCATGAAGACCCAGGAGGGCTTCCTCGCCGACCCTGCGCGCGACATGCGGTCCAACTACCGGCGCTTCTATTACGTCTGTGAGTCAGCTGGAATCACGCGCGCCATGATCGGCGCCACTGCGCACGGCCTGCGGCACACGTATGCGTGCGCCAAGTACGAGGCCATCACGGGTACAGCTGCGCCAGTTCGTGGCGGGGAAGAAATCGATCCGTCACTCGATACGCAGGCGCGCCTTTCAGTGGCCGAGGATCTTGGCCACGCACGCAAACAGATCGCAGGAGCTTACGTCGGCGCAGTCCCGCGCGCCGGCTCCGGGCGCTCGATATCGGTGCCGCCTGCGCCCGGTCCGGAGCCAGAGACCGGAACGGAGGGCTTCGAATGAGCGCTGAAGAATTCGCCCCGCGCGCCATGAACTCGGGATCGGCGATGGTTTATCTGGGCGTCCGCCGTCGCGTGTGGAACTCGCTTAAACAACAGTTGACGCCGATTCGTCTGGGCACTTCGGTCCTGTACGACCGGCTCGACCTTGACGACCTTTTCAACCGCCTGAAGGAGAACCACTCCACTCGCGATAGGAATGTACCGATCGGAAACAGTTCCATCCCGTCGTCGCCACCGGACGTCGTAACATTGTCGATGGACGGGCGGCCCTCGCAACCCAGGAAAGGAGATAGACAATGGGCCGTCAGCAAGGCGTCTACTTTGACGCAAGAAGTGGGCAATGGCGGGTCGACAAGGTCTTCCGAGGCGAACGCATTCAAAGTCGTCATGGCTCGCATCAGGACGCGCAGTTCTCCCTCTTAGCGAGAATGGCGGAAATCCAGGCTCAGGGTCCGATCAAGGAAAGGACCCTGACGCTGTCGGAAGCTGCCGCGCGATATCTGATCGAGCAGGAGCGGCTGGGGAAAGTCAGCCTCAAGACGGAAGCGACCTTGCTGGAGCCGATCGTGGAGTTGATCGGGCATCTCACGCTTGACCAGATACACGATGGCACGTTGCAGCGATTCGTGGACAAGCGGCTGGACGAAGGCAAAGCGCACAAGACTATCAACCTTGCTCTGAGCGTTGTTCGTCACATTCTGAATCTCGCGGCACGAAAGTGGCGCGTTGATCTTGGTGATGGCAGAACGGCACCAGTGCTTGGCCAGGCGCCGCTGCTGACATTGTTGCCGCTACTCGGTCATCAACGTGAGCCCCGCCCGATCAGCTGGGAAGAGCAGCGCAGGCTGCTCCCTGTCTTGCCGGCGCATCTGGCGAGGATGGCGCTCTTTATGCTCAACACGGGCATTCGGGACAACGTCGTCGTGAATCTGCGCTGGGATTGGGAACTGAAGGTGAAACTCGGGGAAGAGACCATCAGCGTTTTCGAGGTGCCGCGACATTATGTGAAGGGACGAAGATCCCTCGCGTACGTTGTGTGCAACTCGGTCGCGCAGCGAATCCTCGATGATGTCCGGGGGCAGCATGCGGAGTTCGTCTTCGCGTGGCGTCGCGAGCGTACGAAGAACTTCAGCCAGGAACCGGCCATGGCATTCAAGCCGGTGACGACGATGAACAACACCGCGTGGCATAACGGCCGCAAGAAGGCCGGGTTCTTCGACCTGCACGTCCACGATCTTCGTCATACCGTGGGCATGCGGCTGCGCGAGGCTGGCGTTCCCGAGTCGACGATCGCCGACATCCTGTGGCACAGGCGGCAAGGCATGACAGCACATTATTCAGCCGCTCAGGTTCGCGAACTGCGCGACGCGTTGGAACTGATCCGCGATGATTCGGGACGGGTCAATGCGTCCTTGCAGATGTTGTCGCTGGAAGCGCGGAATCGGACGATTGAAGACCCGCGCGCAACCCGGCGCTTGGCACGTGTGACAAAAGTCCCTTCAGAGTCCCTACAGCAAAGAAAAAGGGCTTAAGCGCGATGCACGTAAGCCCTTGAGTTGACAGCAGGAATTTGGCGCGCCCGGCAGGATTCGAACCCACGACCCCTTGGTTCGTAGCCAAGTACTCTATCCAACTGAGCTACGGGCGCGAGGTCGCGGAGTATACCGGAGGGCGCGTCGATTTCCGATCGCTTGCTAGGCTGTCACTTTCTCCTTGCTGTCTTGACGCCCAACCTGCGCGCTCGGCGGATTCGCAGCAGACTGATCTCTCAGCATCCGCCGCAGGATCTTGCCGATATTGGTCTTCGGCAGCGGCTCGGTGCGGAACTCGATGAACTTCGGCACCTTGTAACCAGTCAGGTGCTGCTTGCAGTGCGCGAGCAGGTCCGCCTCGGTCAGCGCGGGATCCTTCTTCACGACCACGATCTTCACCACTTCGCCTGACTTCTCGTCGTGCACGCCGATCGCGGCGACCTCCATCACACCCGGGTGCATCGTGACCACGTCTTCGATCTCGTTAGGGAATACCTTGAAACCGGAGACGATGATCATGTCTTTCTTGCGATCGGTGATCTTGAAGTAGCCCTTCTCGTCCATGATCCCCATATCGCCGGTGCGGAACCAGCCGTCCTTCGTGAACACCTTCTGCGTCTCGTCCGCCTGCTGCCAGTAGCCCTTCATGACCTGCGGCCCGCGAATGCAGATTTCACCCATCTGTCCGGGCGGCAACATATTGCCTTCCTCATCCAGCACCGCCGCTTCGGTGGACGGAATCGGCAGGCCGATGGTGCCGGTCCAGTCCTTGATGTTCAGCGCGTTGGAAATCGCCACCGGCGCGGTTTCCGTCAGGCCGTAGCCTTCAACGATCGGCGACCCGGTCGCCTGTTTCCACCGCTCTGCGACGGAACGCTGCACGGCCATGCCGCCGGCCGAAGTGAGCTTCAAGCCACGCGTGTCGATCCCGGCGAATCCGGCGGCATTGAGCAGCGCGTTGTACAGCGTGTTGACACCGATCATCGCGGTGAAGCGGGTCTTCTTCAACGTGTCGACGAACGCCGGCAGGTCGCGCGGGTTGGTAATCAGGACGCAGTGGGCACCGATGCGCATGAACACCAGGTTCGACGTTAGCGCGTACACGTGATACAGCGGCAGAGGAATGATGACGGTTTCTTTGCCATCCTGCAGATCGCGCGCGATCCATGCCGCCACCTGCTCGAGATTGGCCACCATGTTGCCGTGGGTGAGCATCGCTCCCTTGGCGACACCGGTCGTGCCGCCCGTGTACTGCAGGAACGCGATGTCGTCATGGCCGAGCGCCACGTCCGCCAGTGTCTTTTCCCGCCCGATGCGCAGCGCCGACATAAATGGCGTCGTGTTCGCGATGTGCCATTCCGGCACCATCTTCTTCACGTGCTTGACCACCAGGTTGGTGAGAAATGCCTTGAAGGCCGGAAACATGTCACCGACCTGCGTCGTGATCACATGCCGCACCTGCGTGCGCCCGAGCACCTGCTGCAACGTCGTCGCAAAGTTCTCCAGCACGACAATCGCGGTCGTGCCCGAATCCTTCAACTGATGTTCGAGCTCGCGCGGCGTGTACTGCGGATTGGTGTTGACCACCGTGAGCCCCGCGCGCAGCGCGCCGAAGAGAGCCACCGGGTACTGCAGCAGGTTCGGCAGCATGATCGCGACGCGCTCGCCTCTCTGCAGGCCAAGAACCTTCTGCAGGTACGCACCAAACGCGGTGCTGGCGCGGTCGAGTTCGCGGTAGCTGATCGACACGCCCATGTTGCCGTACGCCGGCAGGTCGCTGAAGCGCGCGCAGCTTTTCTCCAGGATCTCTTTCAGCGATGAGTATTCATTGATGTTGACTTCGGGAGGAATTCCCTCCGGGTACTGTTTCAACCAGACCTTTTCCATAGTGACCGTCCCCACAGACTGAACTACAGATTCGAGTGCACCCACGTCAGGCTGTCACGATTCCAAATGAAGACATTGACCCATCTGGACTTTCCTGCGCGAGGCAATACCGAGGTGGGTAAATCCCTTCGTACCGGCTGGCCCGGACGTGTGCGACCAGATCCCTCGGCCGCGGCGCGAGCGCCAGGTGCTGGGCGTAGCCAACTTCGGCGACCGCGACTGCAACCTCTGCCGCCACCTCCCGCATACGCGCGGCGGGCGGAAAGATGCATGAGCTGGTGAGATCCTCCGCCGTGACCTGGCCGGCAAGCGCCTGTGCGGCAGCGAAGTACATTTCGTCGGTGACGCGTTGCAGGCCGCAGGCGAGCACCGCCAGTCCAACGCCGGGGAAGATGTAGGAGTTGTTGCCCTGTCCGGTGACATAGGTCTTTCCTTCCCAGGTCACTGGCGCGAACGGACTGCCCGCCGCGAAGATCGCCCTGCCCTGCGTGGCGCGATACGCCTGTTCCGCCGTGCATTCGGCCTTCGACGTCGGATTGGAAAGTGCAAAGACCACCGGCCGCTCGTTCAGTCGTGCCATGGCGGCGAGCACGGGTTCGGTGAACGCGGCCGCTTGGCCGCTGGCGCCGATGAGGAAGGTCGGGCGGATCTCCTCGACGGCTGTGAGCAGACCGGTCAATGGTGCATGGTCCTGTGCGAATGGCCGCTTGTGCTCGGGAAGTTCAGCTCGCCCGCTCGTGACCAGACCCTTGCTGTCGATGAACCAGCAGCGCTGCAGCGCTTCCGCGGCCGGGAGACCGGCCCGCTCCAGCGCGGCGGAGACGATCGTGCCGATGCCGACGTTGGCCTCACCTGCGCCGAAGAACAGGAATCGCTGGTCGGCCAGTTCGCCGCCGGTGATCCGCAGCGCTGAATACATGCCGGCCAGACCCATGGCGCCGGTGCCCTGGATATCGTCGTTGAACGAGCAGACGCGATCGCGATAGCGCGCCAGCAGGCGAAATGCGTTCACGTTCGCAAAGTCCTCGAACTGCACCAGCACACCGGGGAACACATCCTGCGCGGCCGTGACGAACTCCTCCACCAGCGCGTCATACGCCGGCCGGGCCAGCCGTGGCTGACGCAATCCCAGGTACAGCGGATCGTCACGCACCGCTTCGTTGTCGGTGCCAACGTCGAGCATGACCGGCAGGCACCGCGCGGGGTTCACGCCGGCGCACGCGACGTACAGCGCGAGCTTGCCGATCGGGATCCCCATGCCATTGGCGCCGAGATCCCCAAGCCCGAGGATTCGTCCACCGTCCGTCACCACGATGATGCCGATGTTCCTGTGCGGCCAGCGCCGCAGCACGTCGCAGATGTGGCCACGCTGGCGTGGCGTGATGTAGAGCCCCCGGGGACGCTCGTAGATTCGGCTCCAGTCGAGGCAGGCCTGCCCGACCGTCGGCGTGTACACGATCGGCACCAATTCCGCGAGATTGCCGATCAGCGTGTGGAAGAACAGCGTTTCGTTCTCGTTCTGAAGCGCAGCAAGGTAGCAGTACTTTTCGAGCGGTGTCGACTTTGCCCGCACCGCGGCCAGCACACGCGCCGTCTGTTCCTCGATCCGCTCCACGCGGGGCGGCAGGAATCCCTCCAGCCCGAACCGGTCGCGCTCTTCGAGCGAATATGCGGTGCCCTTGTTGATGAGCGGATCATGCAGAAGGTCCTGGTTCATCTCGACTTCCCTTCCTCGATGTCACCAATCTGATGAATGCTATTTCGCTGGCACGCGAACGCGTTGCGATTCAGCAGGTTGAACTTCCGTCCGCTTCGGAGTGCGCCGATACGCCCGGACATGACACTGCGACCGTCCACCGACGCACAAGCTGCGCTACCCTCCCGCAGTCGCCGATCCAACAAGAACCCAACCGCTCAAGGAGACCCGATGGCACGCCTGCGCCGTCCGAATCTGATCGTGATCCTGATCGATGACCTGCGCTTCGACGAAGCGGGGATCTGCGGGCACCCGTACATGAAAACGCCGCATATCGATCGCATCGGGCGCGAAGGCGTGCGCTTCGTCAACGCCTTTCACACCACACCTCTGTGCTCGCCCAATCGCGCCTCCATCGTGACCGGTCAGTACGCGAGCCGGCACGGCGTACTCGACAACGTCGCACGAGATGCATTGAGCCACAGACTGCCCAACTATCACCTGATCCTGCGCAAGCTCGGCTACGACACCGCACACGTCGGCAAGTGGCACATGGGCAACAGCGCCGATCCGCGCCCGGGCTACGCGACCTGGGTGAGCTTTCCGGGCCACGGCCGCATCATCGATCCGGTGCTGAACATCAACGGCACGCAGAGTCAGCACCGCGGTTACATCACCGACCTGCTGAACGCGCATGCACTCGAGTTTGTCCAGCGCAAGCGCACCGGCCCGTTTTCGCTGTTCCTTGCGCACAAGGCAGTGCACCCGGATGCTTTCCAGGCGGCGGACGGCACCCTCGACATTTCCGGCGGTGGTTACATCCCGGCCGAACGTCACACGGATCTTTATCGCGGCGAGTTCTTTCCGCCCCGCCCGAACGTGACCGACGCGAAGACGGCCGTCCGCGCCAAGCCCGCATTCGCGGAGGCTTTTGAATTGCGCAATGGGGAGCGTGGCCAGGCGGTGATGAACTGGATCAAGTCCGGCTCGCAAGAAGAGATCCGCCTGCGCGCCGCGATGATGGCCTCCGTCGACGAAGGCGTGGGCGAGATTCTCGGCGCGCTCGAAAGCGCCGGTCAGCTCGACGACACGTTGATCCTGTTCCTGGGCGACAACGGTTACTTCTTCGGCGAACATGCACTCGGACCGGAACGCCGCTTTGCCTATGAAGAAGGCATTCGCTCGCCGTTGCTGCTGCGCTATCCGCGGCGATTCGCGGCCGGGCGCACGGTTTCAAAGATGGTGCTGGCGCTCGATATCGCGCCCACGCTGGTCGAGCTGGCCGGCGGTCGCGCGCGCGACCGCCGCCACATGCAGGGCCGATCGCTGCTGCCGCTTGCCCGTTCCGCGTCCGGTGTGGCATGGCGCAAGTCGTTCATGTGCGAATACTTCAGCGAGAACGCAATGCCCTGGCTGCATGGCATGACGTACAAGGCCGTGCGCACCGAGCGCTACAAGTACATCCACTGGGTGCAGAAGTCGCCGGCCGATGCGGAATGCGACGAACTGTACGATCTGCGTGTCGATCCGTACGAAATGAAGAACCTGATCCGTTCGCGCCGCCACGCCGATGTCGCCGCGCGGCTGCGCCGTGAACTGGCACGGCTGGTTGCAGCCTCGATCGGGCTTTGAGACATGAGGAGCCGGCACATGGTGCAAGCAAGAGAAGGTCGCGCATCACTTCGTGTCTTCGTTTCGGCCGCGGCGATGACCGTGGCCGGCACCCTCGCAGCTCTGCTGCCCGATACGACGTATGCGCAGGCGTGGCCGTCACGGCCGATCAAGCTGCTGGTGCCGCTCGCGGCCGGCAGCACGGCCGACATCGTTTCGCGCACGGTGGGCGTCGAGCTTGCCAAGGCCCTCGGCCAGCCGGTGGTCGTGGACAACAAGCCCGGTGCGGGCGGCACGATCGCGATGGCGGAACTGGCGCGCAGCGCACCCGACGGGTACACGATCTCGTTCGCCTCGCAGGGAACGCTGGTGTTCAACCTGGCGCTGTACGCCAAGCCCGGCTACGACTCACTGAAAGACTTCGCGCCCATCGCGCTGGTGGGCGGCGTATCGAACGTGATGATCGTGCATCCAACGAACCCCGCCGCGTCGGCGCAGGACATGATCGCGCTGGCCAAGTCCAAGCCGGGCCAGGTGACGTTCTCTTCGGGCGGCAGCGGCACCAGTCACCACCTTTCGGGCGTACTGTTCGGCCAGCTCACTGGCACCGATCTCGTGCACGTCCCGTACAAGGGCGCACCGCAAGGCATCCTTGCCGTGATGAGCGGCGAAGTGCAGATGGGGTTCTTCAACACGCCGACGGTGATCAATCAGATCAAGGAAGGCAAGCTCAAGGCGCTCGCGGTCACGAGCCTCACCCGCTCCCCGCAACTGCCCAACCTGCCGACGCTGGATGCGTCCGGTGTGCGCGGCTACGAAGTCAACACCTGGTTCGGATTCGTCGCACCAGCCGGAACGCCGGCCGAGGTGGTGCGCCGTCTGAACACGGAGATCGCGCGCGTCCTCGCCGACTCCGCGATCCGCGACAAGTTGGTGGCGCAGGGTTTCGATCTGGCGCCGCCGTCGCAGCCGGACGCTTTCACGAAGCTCATCAACGACGACCTGGCCAAGTGGGTGCCGATCGTCAAGGCGTCCGGCGCGAAGGTGGACTGAGCCGCGCCGGCGACCTCGCCCTGCAGCGCCACCACGCGCGCTCACATTGCGTGGATCACGCGCCGCAGGAAGTCACGCGTCCGCTCGTTCTTCGGGTTCTTCAGGATTTCCTCCGGCGCGCCCTGCTCGAGGATGCGCCCCTGATCGAGGAAAAGCACGCGGCTCGCAACCTCGCGCGCGAAACCCATCTCGTGCGTGACCACCGCCATTGTCATACCTTCTTCCGCGAGTTGCTGCATGACCTTCAATACCTCGCCCACCAGTTCCGGATCGAGTGCGCTGGTCGGTTCGTCAAACAGGATCACCTTGGGCTTCATCGCCAGTGAGCGCGCAATTGCGACGCGCTGTTGCTGACCGCCCGACAGCCTGGCCGGATACGCATCCAGCTTGTCGCCAAGGCCAACTTTTTCGAGCAGCGCGCGGCCCTCGGCACGTGCACGCGCGGCCGGCACCTTCTTCACATAAACCGGCCCTTCGATGACATTCTGCAGCGCCGTTCGGTGCGGGAACAGGTTGAAGCGCTGGAACACCATGCCAACCTCGGTGCGCAACTCGTGAATCTGGCGATCGTCCCTGCGAATCAGTCGGCCGTCGATGGTGAGTTCGCCCGACTCATAGGATTCAAGGCCATTCATGCAGCGAAGCAACGTCGACTTGCCTGAGCCCGAGGCGCCGATGATGCACACGACCTCACCCTTCGCGATGTCGAGGCTGACATCGTCGAGCACCCGGTGTGCGCCGAACGATTTCGAAAGATGCCGGACCGAGATCATCTGCGGCCGAACTTCTTCTCGAGCCGGTGGGCAAGATATGTGAGTGGCAGGCTCATCGTCAGATACAGCAGCGCGACCAGCGTGAACACCGTCATGTTCTTGAACGTCGAAGCGGCAACCAGTTGCCCTTGCCGCGCCAGTTCGGCGACCGTGATGGTCGAGGCGATGGACGAGTCCTTCAGCATCATGATCATCGTGTTGCCATAGGGTGGCAGCGTGATGCGAATCGCCTGCGGCATGATCACGCGCCGCAGGATCAGCCAGTAGCGCATGCCAATCGATTGCGCCGCTTCCAGCTGACCGTGGTCGATCGACTCGATGCCGGCGCGAAAATTCTCGGCCTGGTACGCGGAGTAGGCGACGCCGAGCCCGATGAATCCCGCCTGAAACGAGGTCAGGCTGATGCCGATGTCCGGAAACACGAAGTAGATATAGAAGAGCTGCACGATGATCGGGATGCCGCGGATCACCGTGATGAACGTGGTCGCCGGCACACGCAGCAACGCATACGGCGACAAGCGCATCAGCGCCAGCGCAAAGCCGATGACGGTCGAAAGCACGAGGGCCAGAAAAGTGAGCTGGATCGTCGTCCAGCAGCCCTGCAGCAGAATCGGCAGAAACTCGCGTGCGTCGCGGAGAAAGGCGTCAAGCAGCAATGGCTGGCCCGATTGTCGAAACGGTTACTCAGAAGTCGTGAACTTGCGCGACAGCGCCTTCCCGCTTCACGAGTGACTCGGAGTTGGTTTTGTCGCCGGAATAGGCGACTCCTGAGCAAGCGGTCAGCGGCGCACCGGCCGCCGCCCGAAGAGTCAACAACGCGCTACTTGAGGTT
>DAITAC010000025.1:0-45148 GCA_036824465.1 Burkholderiaceae bacterium | reverse complement strand
CTCTGTTCACCTACGAGCGACTGGTGCGCGACTGGCGCGCAGAGGGCTACGACGAGGAAGTGCTCGAGCAGGTGTTCTGCCGTAATGCGGAGCGATTTCTTCAGCAGGTGGCACGCAAGTGAACCTGGAGCTGCAAGGCAAGGTTGCAATCGTCGGCGGGGCGAGCCAGGGCATCGGCTTCGGCATCGCCCGGCTGCTCGCGCGCGAAGGTGCGACGGTCGCGATGACCGCGCGGCGCGACGTTGATCTGCAGTCGGCCGCCGAGCGTATTCGCAGCGAGACCGGTGCCCGCGTATTGCCGATCCAGGCGGACTCGCGCCGCGCCGAGGACTGCCTGCGCGTGACGGATCGCGTGCAAGGCGAACTCGGCGGTATCGACATCCTGGTCAACAACGATGGCGCGCCGCCGCTGGGTCCGATCCTGTCCTTCGACGACCAGGCGTGGATGAAGGCGATCGAACAGAACCTGATGTATGTGGTGCGCATGGTGCGCGGCGCGGTGCCGTCGATGAAGGCGCGCGGCGGTGGCAGCATCGTCAACATCACCGCGATTTCCGCGATTCAACCCATTCCCGGATTCGCGCTCTCGGTTGCGACATGGTCCGGCGTGATCGGCTATGCCAAGACGTTGTCGCTGGAAGTGGCCGAGTTCGGCATCAACGTCAACACCATCTGCCCCGGCTATATCGACACGACGCGACTGCAGAAGGTCTTCGCCACCGGAACTGATGCGCCCGAGATCGTACAGGAGCGATTGCGCAATGAGATTCCGGTGAAGCGCATAGGAACTGTCGACGACATTGCCCATGCGGTCGCGCTGCTCGTGTCGCCGAAGGGGTCTTACATCACAGGCGCCGCGTTGCAGGTCGATGGCGGTCTGTTGCGCGCCGTTCGCTGAGGGGAAGCACATGATCAAGGCACCACGAATTCCAAGCCCCGAAACCATCAAGGAGTACACGGAGAAAGGTTGGTGGGGCGATCGCTGCCTTTCCGACGTTCTCGAACGCCGGGCGCGCGAAACCCCAATGCGGGAGGCGATCGTCGACGACCGGCGTCGCATCACCTACGGTCAGTTGTGGGCGGAAGTAAAACGATTCGCGGAATTCCTGCGCCGCCAGGGTGTGAAGCGCGGCGACGTCGTGACGCTGCAGCTGCCCAACCGCATTGAGTTTCCGGTGGTGTTCTTTTCGCTCGAGTTGATCGGCGCGATCGCCAACAAGATCAGCGCGGACTTTCGCGCGGTCGAGGTCGAATACATTCTCAAGTTCTCGCAGTCGCGCGTGTTCGTCTGCGCAAGCCAGTTCAAGGGATTCGACTACCTGAGCATGATCCGCGAGATTCGCCCGCGCCTGCCTGACCTCGCGATCGTGCTGTGTGTGGACGATGTGTCCGAGGCAGGCGTGGCGAGTTTCGCAAAAGTCGTCAACGAGACGCCGGAGATCGCCGCACGCGACCGCGTGCGCATGGACCCATTCGAGATCATGCGCATGTGCTTCACCTCGGGCACGACGGGTAATCCGAAGGGGGTGTTGCACTGCTTTAACACCACGCTGTGCACGTCCGAGCTCATCAACGACGAGCTCGCCGTGACCGACAAGGAAGTGCTGCTCGACTACCTGCCGGTCGGCCTGAACTGGGGCTACATCACGCTGGTCCAGGGAGTGATGGCGGGCGCACGCACGGTACTGATGGAGCGGTTTTCAGGCGACGGCGCGCTCGAGATCATCGAGCGCGAACGGGTGACCTACATCCCGACGGCGCCGGCGTCGATCGTGGCCATGCTGAATTCGCCGCAGCTTGCGAAGCGGGATCTGAGTTCCTTGCGCGTTGTCATCACCGGCGGCGCTTCCGCCGCGGTGGAAACGATCAAGGCTTTCCAGGCGGCGCTGCCGACGGCCAAGCTGATCGAGCTGTACGGCATGCTCGAGACGGGATTTCATTCCTTCACGCGCCTCACCGACGATCCGCTCAAGGTCAATGGCACGGTCGGGCGCTGTGTCAGCGTGATGGGCTTGCGCATCATCGACGAAGAGGGCAAGGACGTCCCGTACGGAGAGGTCGGCGAAATCGCCGCGATCGGACCCTCGGTGCACTTCGGCTACCTGAACAACGACGCCGCCAATCGCGACAGCTTTACGCCGGACGGCTGGTTTCGAACCGGCGATCTGGGTCAATTCGTCGACAAGGAAGGCAATGTGCGCATCGCGGGGCGCAAGAAGGAGATCATCAATCGGGGCGGCAAGAAGTACTTCCCGCGCGAGATTGAGGAACTGCTGTACCAGCACCCCGCCATCTTGCAGGTCGCCATCGTCGGCGCACCCGATCCGCGCCTGGGCGAAAAGAACAGCATGTGCGCCGTGCTCAAGCCGGGGACGAGCCTGACGCTGGAGGAAGTCGTTGCTTTCCTCCGTGGACGCGTGGCCGACTACAAACTGCCGGAGCAACTCGTCGTGATGCCGGATCTGCCGATGACACCGACCGGCAAGATCCGTCGGCTGGAACTGATCAAGCGCGTGGCGCAAGTCTGAAACGCAAGGAGACAACGATGAGGAATCTGGCCGCATCACTTCTCCGTCCCGCGATTGCCGCTGCGGCGCTGCTGCTGGCAGGAGGCGCCCAGGCGCAGGGTTGGCCTTCGCAGCCGATCAGGATCATCGCGCCCGTGCCCGCCGGCGGTGGCGTCGACATCCTGTCGCGCGCGATCGCGCAGAAGCTGCAGGAAAGTTTCGGTGTCGCCGTCCTGGTCGAGAACAAACCGGGGGCGAGTGCCGCGGTGGGAACGGACTTCGTCGCCAAGTCGGCTGCCGATGGCAACACGTTGCTGATGGGCTACTCCGTGCTGGCGACCAACAAGTATCTGGTCGCCAAGCTGCCGTACGACCTGGAGAAGGAACTGACGCCGATCACCTACGTGGGCTACATCCCGCTGATCCTCGTGACGCAGCCGAACTTTCCAGCGAACTCGGTCAAGGAACTCATCACTCTGCTGAAGGCAAACCCGGGCAAGTATCAGTACGCGTCGGGGGGAGCAGGGGCAGGTGCACATCTTTCCGGAGAGCTCTTCAAGCATCTCGCCGGCGTGGACCTGATCCACGTTCCCTACAAGGGCAACGCGCCGGCACTGAACGACCTGCTCGGTGGGCACGTGTCGATCATGTTCGACACGATCACGACCTCGTTGCCGCACGTGAAGAGCGGGCGGTTGAAGGCGCTCGCCACGACCGGCGTCAAGCGTTCGGCGCTTGCACCCGAATACCCGACGATGGAAGAGGAGGGGGTCGCAGGATTCGAGATGAGCGCCTGGTACATGGTCTTCGCACCCAAGGCCACGCCGCGTGATGTGCAGGAGAAACTCAACTTCGCGATCAACAAGGCGATCAGCGATCCCGAAATGGTGCAACGGATGTCCGCACAGGGCGTGACCTTTGTCGGCGGCACGATCGCGCAGACGGACGCCTTCCTGAAGAGCGAGATCGAGCGCTGGGGTCGTGTCATCAAGGCCGCCAACATCAAGGCCGATTAGGCGCGCCGTGCGGCTCTTTGACCTGCATTCGCATTGGGGCACGCAGCGCGGCTATGTGCTGCGCACGCCGGAGGCGCTGGCGCAGCAACAGAAGACCTGGAACTCGATACCGCAGTACGACACCGAAGAGGAAATGGCCGCGTACCTGAGAGCCAATCAGGTCCGAGCCATCCTGGATTTCGGTTTCACCAAGAGCCTGCCGCTGAACGAAGTAGTTCCGCTGCATGACTACGCGATCGAAACCCAGCGTCGTTTTCTGGACGCGATCTTCGGCCACTGGCTGCAGATCGATCCGCGCCTGGGCGCTGCCGGTGCGCAGGAGCTGAAGCGCTGCATTCAGGCGAGTACGGGCTTTATCAGCTACTGCGTATCTGCCGCGGGAATGGGCTATCCCGCCAGCGATCCGATCTATCGCCCGTTCTATGAAGTCGCACTGGCGCATGACCGGCCAGTACTGGTGCTGGTCGGCTACACGGGTTCCGGTGCGGGCCTGCGCGGGGGCGGCGGCGTGAAACTCGAACTGTGCCACCCGCGTTACGTGGACGAACTGGCGATCGACTGGCCCGACCTGAAGATCATCACGGGTCGCCCCGCGTGGCCGTGGCAGGACGAGATGATTGCGGTGATGCTGCACAAGCCGAATGTGTGGAGCGAGTTGCATGGCTGGTCACCGAAGTACCTGACCGATGCGTTGAAGCGGGAGATCCGCGGCCGGCTCAGGAACCGCTTGATGTTCGGCGCCGACTATCCTTTGTTTCGATATGAGCGGCTCGTGGCCGACTGGCACTCGCTGGGCTATGACGACGAAGTGCTGGCGAATGTGTTCCATCGCAATGCCGAGCGCCTGTTCGGTCTGACGGAGAACTAAGTGGATCTGGGTTTGAAGGGTCGTGTGGCGATTGTCGGCGGTTCCAGCCAGGGCATCGGCTATGCGATCGCGCACCTGCTCGCATCTGAGGGCGCGTCGGTCGCGATGATCGCGCGGCACGAGGCGCCGCTCGGCGAGGCGGTCAAGCGCGTGCACGACGAAACCGGCGCGCCGACGTTGGCGGTGGTGGCCGACATTCGCAAAGCGGACGATTGCGAACGGATCGTCGAGCACGGGCACGCGCATTTCGGGCGCATCGACGTTCTGGTCAACAACGACGGCGCGCCGCCTCTGGGAGAACTCGAGACGTTTGACGATGTCGCGTGGGCGCGCGCCGTCGAACGCAACCTCATGAGCGTGGTGCGACTTTCGCGCGGTGTGCTGCCGCTGATGCGCGCGGCGGGCTGGGGGCGCATCATCAACATCACGGCGCTGTCGGTGCTGCAGCCGCTGCCGCGTTTTGGGTTATCGGTGGCGACCTGGAACGCCGTGATTGGCTACGCAAAGACGCTTTCGCTCGAGATCGCCAGCGCCGGGATCACGATCAACACGATCTGCCCCGGCAGGGTGATGACGTCCCGTCTTGGCACGGTGTTCGGCAGCGGCGTGCCCGGTGGCATCAACGATGCGCAGTTGGCGGAGATGGCGAGCCGGATCCCGATGCAGCGCCTCGGTTCAACCGATGAGATTGCCGGCCTGGTGGCGTTCCTGAGTTCAACGTGGGCCGCCTACACGACCGGCTGCGTGTTTCACGTCGACGGCGGGGCGCATTCGGCGGTGCGATGAACGACACCGACGCGCCCGAATCGGTTCCGTGGTACTGGCGCTCGCTCGACTTTGAGCAACTCGCGCGCGACTACCCGCCGCCGCCGGATTACTTCCGTACCACGGCGCGCATATCGCGCAAAGAACTGCGTGCGTTGCAGGAACGACGCTTTCTCGCGACGGTCAGGCGCGGCTGGGAGATTCCATTCTTCCAGCGGCACTGGCGAACTGCGGGACTCGCTCCCGCGGATATCCGCAGCCTTGATGACCTGACCAAGCTGCCGCCGTACGACGTGCATGACATCCGCGCCAGCATCGAGCGCAACCCGCCGTTCGGCGATTTCATGGGCATCTCGCCGGAAGACGGCAAGCGAATGCCGCTGGTGCTGCAAACGAGCGGCGGCACGACAGGACTACCGCGGCCGATGCTGTACGCGCCGCAGGACCGCGAAACGATGGCCATCCTGGGCGGCCGTCGCTTCGCCATGCACGGCATTCGGCCAGGAGATCTCGTCCTCGTCACCTATTCGCTCGGTCTTGGCAACGGCGGAATGGCGCCGCGCGAGGCGCTGTGGCGTTACACCGGCGCGGTTCCGGTGATGACGGGCAGTGGAGCGAACACGCCGACGCGGCGCCAGATCGAAATCATCAAGGCGTGGAAGGTCAACGTCATTCTCGGATTCCCAGCCTACCTGCGGCACATGGCGCTGGTGGCACGCGATGAACTCGGCATTGATCCCCACTTGCTTGGTATTCGCCTGCTCGGCACGCATCTGGGCATGGAAGACCGCAAGCAACTCGAGGACCTGTGGGGCGCGCCGGCGTTCGACATGTATGGCACGCACGAAAGCGGCATGCTCGCTGCGGAATGCCGCCACCAGTCGGGCATGCATGTGATGGAAGACGCTTTCATCCTCGAGATTGCCGATCCGGAAACGGGAAGACTGCTTCCGGACGGCGAGAAGGGCACGGTCTACATCACCACGCTATACAAGTACGGCGCGCCGCAGATCCGATTCAACGTCAACGATATTTCCGCGTTTCACACGAGCGAGTGTCCATGCGGCAGCACCATGCGGCGACTGGTACGAATTTTTGGCCGCAACGACAACATGGTGAAGTTGAGGGGCGTCAACGTCTTCCCGGAAGCAGTGGGAGCGGTCGTGGCCGAAGATCGACGCGCCAACGGAGAGTATTTCTGCTTCGTCGATCGGATGGGCGACGCAGGTGCCGACCACATGGATGTCTGGGTTGAACTTGCCGAAGGCGGAGCGGACGTGGCAGATGTGAAGTCCGAACTGGAGCGCCGGCTGAAAGAGGTGCTTGGTATCAAGGTTCAGGTCACGCCGGTGAATAAGGGTGCGCTCGATCAATACACGGGGACCTCACAATCCTCGAAGGTCAGGCGCTTGCTCGATCGTCGTCAGTAGGGCCCAGCGGGAACGTACTGATAGTTGCCTTGGTGACGAGGGCGAGCCACCTGCGGTCGCACTGAGGTTGTGGCGGCAGTCTTACTTCTCGTGAGGGGTGCGGGCGCCGAGTGCGGGCTCAGGCAGGGCGACGGATATCGTATCTCGTTGTCTCCACAGGCGTGCGGAAGTGCCAGATATGGCGTCGAAATTGCGCCAGCAGGCGTACGATTTAGTGACCCCTCGAGCATTCAACCGCGGCCCGTTAGTGCCCGAATGTATGGCGTACCGCAGGCGTTTGCTGAATGAGACGGGGATTGGACAACCAGCAAGGAGGAGGAACTCATGAATAAGCTGTTTGCTGCTGTGATGGGCGTTGCGTTGTCGCTCGGAATCGAGGCCGCTCACGCCGCCGATACGTTGATGCTGGACCGCAATGCGGCCATTCAATTCGCGACGCTTCCCGACGGTGCGCGCTTTCCGGAAGGGATCACCGCGAATCCGGCGACGGGAGACATCTTCGCTGCGACGTTCGACTTCGGTCCGAACGCGAACAAGCTCGTTCGATTTTCGAACAACGGGCAACTCACCGCGATCAAGGATTTCGGCGGAACGCCGATCCTGGGTCTCGACTTCGATGCTGCTCGCAGCATGGTGTACATCCTCAACTTCGGTGCGTCAAAGCTGCAGCGCATTCCAGCGAATTTCAACGCGACGACGCCGGTCGAAAACGTAGCCGACTTTCCTTCGATCGGGGCGCCAGCATCGCGCAGCGTTTCGAATCCCGACGGCAGCAGTGACACGATCATGTTCGGGTCGAACCGCTTTCCAGCCCCGAACGCGATGACGCTCAGCCGCAATGGCAACCTGTACGTGTCCGATTCGTTCCAGGGCGCGATCTATCGCATCGACAATGTCGCCACGTGCACGAAGCCCTGTGCGGTGTCGCTCGTGACGCAGGATCCGCTGCTTGCGACCGCCGGGTTTCCGCCGTTCGGCGCGAACGGCATTGCGCTCAACTCGGACGAGTCCGCGCTGTTCATCGCGAACACCGGCGACAGCCGGATTCTGAAGATGGACCTCGCGACGAAGTCAATTTCGGTCTTTGCAGAGAGCATCCATGGCGCCGATGGCATCGCGTTCGACGGCAGCGGGCGGCTGTGGGTCGCGGCGAATCAGGCCGATCAGGTCGTGGCGCTCAACGAAAAAGGCCGGGTCATCGCGCGGCTCGGCGAGTTCCAGGGTATTCGCGGCGACGGCGCGCCCAATGGGCTTCTGTTTCCCGCGAGCCCGGTGATCGTTGGTGCGTGGATGTACGTGACCAACCTTGCGCTGCCGTTGACCGGGAGTCCGGCCGAGTGGGAGGCGGACGTGAAGCGCTGGACGATCTCTCGCATCAAGGTGCCGAATCGATAGCGGGATCGGTCCTATCGGCAGGCGCGACCTGATCAGTTCGCGGCGGATGGCACCTGAGCGCGATCCCACGCGCCGGCCGCGGCTGGCGCGCTCAGTGCAAGGCGAGCCTGGCAGACAGATCGCAAGCGGCTGGCACACTGCGGGGCAAACTTCGTTCGTATGCTAATTTTGGACGTTGGACGTTCTTGACTCACAGCCACGAAGAAGCGTGAACTTCGGTCTGCGTCTGCGCCGAGTTGCCGGAGAACAGATCGGGCGGCGGATTAGGCGTCCGCGCGAATCCCGCGGAACTCGCCGGGGATTCTCGGCGTGAAACCATAGGAATTCAGAAAACATGTCACCGCAATCGCTCGTCGCGAGCCTGGCACGCATCCTCGCGGTCGCGCTTCTTTCCACGTTCTGGACGTTGACCGCGGGAGCGGCGGCAAACGAGTACCCCGATCGGCCGATTCGCCTGGTGGTCCCGTTTCCGCCCGGCGGTGGCGCGGACAATCTGGCGCGCATGATCATGCCGAAAGTGGCAGCGATTCTGGGCGAGTCGATCGTCATCGACAACCGGCCAGGCGCCGGAGGCAATGTGGGCGCCGAGAGCGTGGCGCGCGCGGCGCCTGACGGCTACACGTTGCTTTACGGTACCAACGGCACGCATGCGATCAATGCGAGCCTTTACCCCAACCTGCGCTTCGATCCGGTGAAGGATTTCGTTCCGGTCTCACGGATGACGACGATTGCGGCATTGCTGATCGTCAATTCGGCTTTCCCCGTCAAATCGGTTGCCGAACTCATCGGGTATGCAAAGAGCCATCCGGGCGAAGTCAACTTCGCGTCGGCGGGCAATGGAACGACTTCGCACCTTGCCGGCGAGTTGTTTCGGAAGATGGCGGGCATCGACATCGTGCACGTGCCCTATCGCGGCGGCGCGCTGGCGGTCATCGATCTCATCGGTGGGCAGGTGCAGATGATGATCGACGTGATGCCGAATGCGTACCCGTTGGCAAGGGACAGCAAGGTGCGCGGCCTGGCAGTCACCACCGCGCGGCCGTTTCCGGCGGCGCCGGAATATCCGACGATTGCTGACTCCGGGCTGCCGGGCTTCGAGATCAGCGCGTGGGACGGAATCTTCGCTCCGACCGGAACGCCCGAACCCATCATCGTCAAACTCAACGCGGCAATTCGCCAGGCGCTCAGCGATCCTCAACTGCGCGAAGCGCTGCTGGCGCGTGGCGCGCAGCCCGTCCCGACCTCGCCGGAGGAGTTCGCGCGTTTCATCACTGCGAGCGCGGACAAGTGGGGGAAGCTCGTGCGTGAGGCCGGGGCGAAAGTTGACTAACCGATTTGTCGCGGGTGAGGTGGCCTGGATACGCCGCGCTGCAATCACTCAATGCGTCCGCGACACCGCGGTCACTCGACGACATTCTCAATACTGACGCACTGAAATCCTGTGGAGAAGAAAATGGATTCCATGGCCCTGCCGCCGGTCCCGAACTGGACCACCGTGCCCGGCTACCGGGACATCATCTACGCGAAAGCTGGGGAGGGCATCGCCAAGATCATGATCAACCGGCCCGAGGTGCGCAATGCGTTTCGGCCGGAGACGGTACGGGAGATGCAGGCTGCATTCACGGATGCGCGCGAGGATCCGGATATCGGCGTGATCATTCTGACCGGGCAGGGCCGGGAAGCGTTCTGCTCAGGCGGCGATCAGCGCGTGCGCGGCGACGGGGGCTATGTCGGCGACGACGGCGTGCCGCGCCTGAATGTGCTCGATCTGCAGCGGCAGATCCGTACGCTGCCGAAACCGGTCGTCGCGATGGTGGCCGGGTACGCGATTGGCGGCGGGCACGTGCTGCACCTGGTGTGCGACATCACGATTGCCGCCGACAACGCGCGCTTTGGGCAGACCGGCCCCAGGGTCGGCAGCTTCGACGGGGGCTACGGCGCTTCCTACATGGCGCGCATCGTCGGTCAGAAGAAAGCGCGCGAAATCTGGTTTCTGTGCCGGCAATACGACGCGCAGCAGGCACTGGAAATGGGGCTGGTGAACTGCGTCGTTCCTTACGAACGCCTGGAAGCGGAAACCGTCCAGTGGTGCCGCGAGATGCTCGCGAACAGTCCGATCGCGCTGCGATGCCTGAAGGCGGCGCTCAATGCTGACTGCGACGGACAGGCCGGTCTGCAGGAACTGGCGGGCAACGCCACGCTGCTTTATTACCTTTCGGAAGAGGGACAGGAGGGGAAAAACGCCTATCTCGAAAAGCGCAAGCCCGACTTTCGCAAGTTTCGCCGCCTGCCTTGAGCACTTGGCTCGGGCAAATTCTCTCGAGCTGCACGTCGCAGATATCAGGTGAGCGACGTTCTGTCCATTTTCGCGGCAGCGCGTGACGCGGCCGGCGCAATCGCTTTGCGCATCGGCGACCAGCAAGTCACGTTTGCGCAGCTGGCGGAGTTAACGAATTCCCGTTTGCGTTCGCTGCGGGACGACAGTCATGACGCCGTTCCGTATCCGGTCACCGCGACCAACACGCTGGAGACCGTGGTCACGCTATTTGCGCTGCTGGAGAAGCGCGTTCCGGCCCTGCTGCTTCACCCGCGACTGGCGGCATCGGAACGCGACGCCGTGGTGCGCGCGGCCGTGCGTCCCGGTCATGCTATGCACACGGACGCTGCTGCCGTCATCTATACGTCAGGCACGACCGGGTATCCGCGCGGTGCCGTGCTCACACGTACGGCGTTGATGGCATCGGCGCGGGCGAGTGCCGCCAATCTTGGATGGCACGATGATGATTGCTGGTTGCTGTGCATGCCGATCGCGCGCGTGGGTGGGTTGTCGATCATCACGCGATGCCTGATCGCGCGGCGTGCAGTCGCACTGGCCCCGAGATTCGATGCCGAACTGCTGCCGGCATGGATCGAGCAGCAGCGGGCCACTCTGTTGTCGGTGGTTCCAACGATGATGACCCTGGCACTTGACGAGCATCCGACCTGGATCGCACCGCCGTTCCTGCGGGCAATCCTGCTCGGCGGCGCGATGGCATCCACCCACCTGCTGCGACGCGCAGCTGGGCGCGGATTTCCGATTGTCATCACGTATGGCCTGACCGAAACCTGCTCGCAGGTCGTCGCCACACCCTATGAAGCGCGGCGCGATCCGGCGCGCCATGGCGCAGGCAAGCCGTTGACTGACGTGCAGATCCGCTTGGTTAATGGGCGCATTCAGGTCAAGGGGCCGATGCTGATGGCGGGTTACCTGCATGAGCCGGCGCTGGTCCCGGATGCCTGGTTCGACACCGGGGACTTCGGCGAAATCGACGCGCGCGGATGCCTGCACGTTCATGCGCGGCTTGCCGATCTCATCATCACGGGCGGCGAGAACGTGTACCCGTTGGAGGTGGAGCGCGCCCTCGAAGGCTGTCCCGGTGTCACCGCGGCCGGCGTGTTCGGTGTGCCGAGCGAGACGTGGGGTCAAACCGTTGCGGCCGCGCTCGTGGTGGATCCTGTCCCGCCGTCCGACGCGGCGCTGTCCCGCTACATCGACGCGCATCTGTCGCCGCATAAGCGGCCGCGCCAGATCGTCTTCGTTCGAGAACTGCCGCATACACGAGAGGGGAAACTCGATCGGCCGGCGTTGGCGCGCTTGTGCCTGGAGCCGTCACGGATGCGCGAGGCGCTGCGGCCGGTGTCGGTGCAACGCGAGTGAGCGGCGATCAAGCCCTGATCAATTCGTCGTGACCAATAGCACCAGCGCCGCCGCGCACAGAATCAGCACGCCGGCGATGCGCTCAGTCCAGCGCGCGTAGCGTGCGTCCGTGGCGAATCTCGCGGCGCGTGAACCGAGCCAGCCATAACCGGCCAGGATGAAGAACTCCGGGATCACCGAGCCTGCGGCGAGCCACACCATCTGCGGTCCGAGGGCCAGTCGCGGATCGACGAACTGCGGCAGGATCGCGATGAAGAAGATCAGCGTCTTCGGATTCGCAAGCTGCAGTGCCAGACCCGATAGATAGATCCCGCGGCGTGACGCTGCCTTTGCGCCATTGTTCGACAGCGTGATCGGCGACGGTCTGCCGACCAGCGCGGACACCCCGAGATAAATCAGGTACGCGGCGCCGATCCACTTGATCGCGGTGAAGAACGTCTTCGACGATGCCAGCACTGCACCGAGCGCGGTGGCGGACAGCGCGAAGTACAGTGCGTTGGCCGACAGGATGCCGAGTCCGGCCCAGATTGATCGGCGCGCGCCACGCGAAATGCCGTACGCGATCACGAGCATCACCGCTGGACCGGGTGAAAGACTCAGCGCGGCTTCGGTGAGAACGTACAGCCCGTAGGTGTTCCAGTTGACCGCCTGGCTCAAAGCGAGCATTGCGGTCAGGCCGCTCCGGAGTCTCGGATCGGTGCGAAGACCTGCGCGGTGAATTTCTGCAGCGCCTTGCGAACGCCATCCGGGTTTTCAGCCATCATCGAGTGGCCGGTCGCCGGCAGCACGACAACAGTTTTCTGTGCAAAGACATCGATCAGTGACTGCGCAGCCTTTGGTGGTGTCATCTGATCAGCGGCGCCGAGAATGAAGAGCGCCGGACAGTGCAGCGACTTTGCTGCATTGAGCGCATCGGAATATGCGTTGCACGCGGCGAAGTCAGTCGGCAAGACATCGGCACCATTGACACGGGCGATCCTTTCCATCAGCCGCAGGTTTTCCCAGACAACGTTGAAGCCAGGCCCTGGGTTGCCGGGTCGCACCGCAAAGGGAGCGATCGATGCGCTGTGCGACCAGACGTTGATCATCTGCATTGCGGCCGCCGAATCCTCGCGCGTGGCGGCGAGCAACGCGTCGGACACGCGCATCGGCGCGGCGGTGGCGAGCAAGGCGAGGCCAGCGGCTCGCTCGCCCAGCCGTCGCGTAACTTCGAGCGAGATCAACGAACCCATGCTGTGCCCGACCAGCACGAAACGTGGCGCGGCAAGCGGCGCCAATACGGCGGCGATGCGATCCGCCATAGCATCAACCGAGGCTGCGAGCGGTCCATCACTGCGCCCGTGCCCCGGAAGATCGAGCGCCAGCACCCCGGGCCCGTGATGCGCGAGATAGCGGCTCTGCAGAATCCACACGCTGTGATCGTGCTGTGCGCCGTGAATGAACACGACGCATGGCTTGCTCTGGTCCAACGGTTTGCCACCCGTGTAGGCAAAGAGTTGCGAAGGTGTGTTTCCGAGCATCATGCTCATGCAACCCTGGACGCGGCCTTCAGTGCGCGCGACAGATCGTCGAGTAGATCGACCGGATCTTCGAGACCGATCGACAGGCGGATCGTTCCCTGTGTGATTCCGGCGGCAACGAGCTCATCATCCGGCACGCGGAAATGCGTGGTCGACGCGGGATGAATCACCAGCGACTTCGCGTCGCCGACGTTGGCCAGGTGCGAGAACACATCCAGGGTCTCGACGAACTTGCGCCCCGCGGCGCGCGTGCCCCTCAGGTCAAAGCTGAACACAGCGCCACAGCCCTTGGGTAGCAGCCGTTTCGCAAGCGCCTGGTCGGGATGGGTGGGCAACTCGGGATAGGCAATCTTCTGGACCAGCGGATGCGCAGCCAGGAATTCGACCACCTTGCGCGTGTTGGCGACATGCCGCTCCATTCGCAGCGGCAGCGTCTCCAGGCCCTGCAGCAGCAGGAACGCGGTGTGCGGCGCCATACAGGCGCCGAAGTCGCGCAGGCCTTCGCGCCGTGCACGCAGCAGGAACGGTGCGACGGTGCTCTCGTCGGCGAAGTTCATGCCGTGGAATCCCACATAAGGCTCGGTCAGAGTCTGGAATCTTCCTGATCCGTTCCAGTCAAACGTGCCGCCGTCGACCAGCACGCCGCCGATCGCGACGCCGTGCCCGCCGATGAACTTGGTGGCAGAGTGATACAGCAGGTCGGCGCCCAGCGCGAACGGCTGCATCAGGTATGGCGTGGTGAACGTGCTGTCGACGAGCAGCGGCAGCTGATGGTCGTGCGCAATTGCTGAAACGCGCGGAATGTCGAGCACATCGAGGCCCGGATTGCCGAGCGTCTCGCCAAACAGCAGCCGCGTGCTGGGGCGGATCGCCGCGCGCCATGCGTCGAAGTCGCGCGGGTCGACGAACGTGGTGTCGATGCCGAAGCGCGCAAGCGTGTACGCGAGCAGGTTGTGCGAACCGCCATACAGCGCGCGACTGGCGACGATGTGCGATCCCGCCCCCATCAGCGTGACGATCGCCAGATGCAGCGCGGCCTGGCCACTTGCGGTCGCGATCGCGCCCACGCCTTGTTCGAGGGCGGCCACGCGCTCCTCGAGCACGGCAACCGTGGGGTTGGAGATGCGCGAGTAAACGTGCCCGGCACGCTCCATGTTGAAGAGCGCCGCGGCGTGCTCCGAATCGTCGAAGCAGAACGAGGTCGACGCATAGATCGGCACCGCGCGTGCGCCGGTCGCACTGTCGGGCCGCTGGCCCGCATGCAGCGCAAGGGTGTCGAAGCCGGGGTATTTTGGGACGGCCATATGGTCAGTCGCGAGTAACGAGTCACGAGTAGGTTACCCGAGACGCCCGACGCCCGACTCCCGACGCCCGACTGATTTATATTGCCACGATGGACATGCGCGCCGACCTTTACCCACCGCTGGAACCGTACGACAGCGGCATGCTGGCGCTCGATGACGTGCACACGATGTTCTGGGAGACGTGCGGCAATCCGCACGGAGTACCGGTGCTGTTCCTGCACGGCGGGCCGGGCGGTGGATGTTCGCCGGAACATCGGCGCTTCTTCGATCCCGACGTGTTTCGTGTCGTGTTGTTTGACCAGCGCGGGTCCGGCAACTCGACGCCGACCGGTGACGTCACCGACAACACGACCCCGCATCTGGTGCACGACATCGAGTTGCTGCGCAGCTATCTTGGCATCGGCAAGGCGCTGGTGTTTGGCGGATCGTGGGGCAGCACACTGGCGCTCGCCTACGGCCAGACCCATCCGGATCACTGTCTCGGCTTCGTGCTGCGTGGTGTCTTCCTCGGTCGTGGGTCAGAGATCGAGTGGTTTCTGTACGGATTGCGGCACATCTTTCCCGAGGCCTGGCGCAGCTTCGCCGAAATGCTGCCCGTCAACGAGCGCGGCGACCTGCTGGGTGGCTATCTGAAGCGTCTATTCGACCCTGACCCACGCGTGCATCTGCCGTTTGCGCGCGCGTGGAGCGAATACGAAGGACATTGCTCGACGCTGCTGCCGAACGCGGAGCTCGTGCGTCACTTTGCCGACGAGGCGCTGGGGCTCGCGCGGCTGGAGGCGCACTACTTCGCGCACCATTGTTTTCTCGCGCCGAACCAGTTGTTAATCAACCTTTACCGCATTCGCCATCTGCCAGCGTCGATCGTGCAGGGTCGCTACGACATGGTGTGCCCGATTGTCAGCGCGGACGACCTGGCGCGCGCCTGGCCCGGCTCACGCTACGTTGTGGTCAATGACGCCGGCCATTCGGTGTGGGAGCCTGCGATCCGCGCCGCCGTGATGCGCGAGGTCGAGTTGTTCAAGCAGGCGCTGTGCTGACCTGTTTGCGGGTGTCAACTTATCCGCGGCCCTCAGAGACGTGATAACGGGTGAAGGGCAGGGTCGCCCCGGCATGCGGGCAGGCCGCTTGTTCCGGACTCGCTCCGTGGGCTAGGATGCTGCTTCGGCTGTCGCCTGGCTCGCCGCGCGTCTTACCTGCGCGGCGTGTGCGCCGGCCAGTTCACTCGGGGAGGACGCAATGAAAGTCAGCGACATTCTGCGCGTCAAGGGCAGTGCCTTGTTCACCGTCAATCCGGACACTCCGCTATGGATCGCAGTGCAGACGATGGCCGAGAATGACATTGGCTCGGTTGTCGTGATGGACCATGGTGATCTGGTCGGCATGCTGACATTCCGCGAGGTGATCAAGACGCTGAATGCAAACGGCGGCGCGCTGGGGGGCACGCATGTGCGGGGGGTGATGGACGATGCGCCGCTCACGGTCACGCCCGAAACCGACGTGAACGAAGTGCGGCGCCTGATGCTCGAACGCCACACGCGCTATCTGCCCGTGCTCGATGGACGCACGCTGCTTGGCCTGATCTCTTTTTACGACGTCGCCAAGGCGGTGCTTGAAGAGCAGAGCTTCGAGAATCGCATGCTCAAGGCTTACATCCGCGATTGGCCAGCGGAGGAGTCGATCAGGGGGTGACTTCTTCTAACGGCACCCGCGTTGCGGTGATCGGCGCGGGTGTCGCCGGGCTGGCATGCGCGCGCGAACTTGTCGCGGGCGGCGTCGATGTCACTGTCTTTGATGCCAGCGATTCGCCGGGCGGGCGCGCTGCCACGCTGGTTTCGGATGCCGGCGCGTACGACGATGGGGCGCAGTACTTCACCGTGAGCGATGAGCGTTTCGCTTCCGCAGTGCGTGGCTGGGAGGCGGAAGGCATCGTGCAACGCTGGAACGGGAGGGTGATCGCGTTTTCCGACTCGGGCGTTGAAGACAGGACGCGCGCGGCCGAACGCTTTGTCGCTTTGCCGGCTATGTCGCGGCTTGGCACTCACATGGCGCGCGATCTGCATGTTCGGCTCAGCAGCACGGTTGCGCGCGTCTGGCGCAACGGGGCCGGCTGGCATGTCGACTGTGTGAACCAGGAGAGCACAAACGACGCGCCAGCATATGACGCGGTGTGTGTGGCCATTCCCTCGACCGGCGCTGCTGCGATGATGCGCGATCTGACGCCCGTCGCCGAGATCGCTGCCACGGTCAATTGGGATCCCTGCTGGGCCGCGATGATGGCGCTGCCGCGTCCGTGCGGTGTCGACTATGACGGCGCGTTCTTCACGGACGATCCGATCCTCGGCTGGTGCGCGCGAGACAGTGCCAAGCCACGGCGCGGCGCCGTTGCGGGGATCGCCGAGCGCTGGGTGCTGCATGCGCGCCCGCGCTGGTCGCGCCGCTTCTTCCAGATGGACGGCGCCGACGTCGCCAAATGGCTGATCCGATCGTTCTCCGCGCGTATCCGCCGACCGCTGAACCCGACGCATCTGACCGCGGTCCGCTGGCAGTTCGCAACCCCGCTGAACCCGCTTTCGCAGACGTGCCTGTGGGATGCGCAGCAGCGCATCGGTGCTGCCGGCGACTGGTGCAACGGCCCCCGCGTCGAAGCCGCATTCCTGTCCGGCGTTGCGCTGGCGCAGGAAGTGTTGCGCTGACTGCTCACAGAACGGCTTCAGCGGTACCTGGAGTCGCGCACGCTGCGACTTGCATCTCGTTTGTCGCGCAGCGACGCACCAACGCTACGATCCACACCGTCTGCAACTTCGAATCTCCTCATGGCTGACAACCAGTTTGCGCTGCTCGGTCAGCGTCGCTTTGGTCCGTTCTTCGCGACCCAGTTCCTGGGGGCTGCCAACGACAACGTTTTCAAGTACGCCTTCACGCTGCTGGTGACCTACAAGGGCGCGCAGCTTTCAACGCTCGATCCTGCGCTGGCGGTCAATCTGATTGCCGGCGTCTTCATCCTGCCGTTCCTGTTGTTTTCCGCGACGGCGGGACAGATCGCCGACAAATTCGACAAGGCGCGCGTGATGCAGTCCGTCAAGCTGCTCGAGGTCGGGATCATGCTGGGCGGCGCGTGGGGCTTCTTCTTCCACAGCTTTGCCGTGCTGCTGGTGTGCACGTTGCTGATGGGTCTGCACTCGACGTTGTTCGGTCCGGTGAAGTACGCGTTTCTGCCTGAACGCCTGCAACCGCATGAAATTGTCGGCGGCAACGGGCTGGTGGAAATGGGAACCTTTGTTGCGATCCTGCTCGGCACGATGGCGGCCGGGGCGATGATCGACGCCAGCGAACGTGGACACCTGTATGCGGCCGCCACCTGCGTCGCGCTCGCGCTGGCGGGCCTGGCGACGAGTCTGGCGATTCCTTCGGCCTCCGCGTCTGACCCCAGGCTTGTGATCGACTGGAATCCGCTGCGCGTCACCTGGGACAACGTGCAGGTTGCGCGACGCGATCGGGCGGTCTTTCTGTCGCTGCTTGGCATTTCGTGGCTATGGTTCTTTGGCGCCGTGTTCCTGACCCAGTTTCCGCAGTTTGCGCAGCGCACGCTCGGCGGCGATCCGTCGGTGGCCACGTTGCTGCTGGCCGTGTTCTCGCTTGGCATCGGAATCGGGTCCGTGCTATGCGAGCGGATGTCGCGCCATCAGGTCGAGATCGGCCTGGTGCCGTTCGGTTCGATTGGCATGACGCTGTTCACACTCGATCTCTTCTTCGCCGTGCAGGGCTTGCCGGCGGCGTCGGCTCAGTCTGCAGGCCAGTTCATCGGCGTCAAGGTGCATTGGCGCGTGCTGCTGGATCTGTTCCTGCTGGCTGCATTTGCAGGCTTCTACAGCGTACCGCTGTACGCATTGATCCAGACGCGCAGCGAGCCGACCCATCGCGCGCGCATCATCGCGTCGAACAACATCCTGAACGCGGTCTTCCTGATCCTGGCGGCAGGTATTTCGGCTGCGCTGCTGAGCGGGCTCGGCTGGACGATCCCGCAACTCTTCGTTGCGACCGCGCTGCTCAACGCACTGGTCGCCGTCTACATCTACACCCTGGTGCCGGAATTCCTGCTGCGCTTTCTGTCCTGGCTGCTGGTCAGCGTGACGTACCGGGTCCGCAAACAGGGCACCGAGCTCATTCCTGTGACGGGCCCGGCGCTGATCGTCGCCAACCATGTTTCGTTCATTGATGCGCTGGTGCTGATGGCGATGAGCCCGCGGCCGATCCGCTTCGTGATGGACCTGAGCATCTTTCGCGTGCCAGTGTTGTCGTGGCTGTTCCGCCAGGTCAAGGCGATCCCGATCGCGTCGGCGAAAGTCGATGCCGCGATGATGGAGCGCGCCTTTGCGCGTGTCAGCGAGGAACTGCGCGACGGCAACCTGGTCTGCATCTTTCCGGAGGGAAAGATCACCGCAAGCGGCGAGATCAATCCGTTTCGACCCGGTATCACGCGCATTCTGGAACGCGATCCGTTACCAGTGGTGCCGGTCGCGCTGCAGGGACTGTGGGGCTCGTACTTCTCACGCGTCAGCGGATCCGCGATGACGCAGCCGTTCCGGCGCGGAATTCTGTCGAGGATCGGCATCAACGTCGGCGTCCCGGTGGCCCCGCATGATGCGACGCCAGAATACCTGCAGGAGATGGTGGCCGCGCTGCGAGGTGACTGGAAGTGATACGAATCAAGGCAAGCAAACGAGTCAATTTGGCGCTGCAGGGCGGCGGCTCGCACGGCGCGTTCACCTGGGGCGTGCTCGATGCGCTGCTCGAAGACGGACGCTTCGAGTTCGAAGGCGTAAGCGGGGCGAGCGCAGGTGCGATGAACGCGGTCGTGATGGCCGACGGCTGGCTTGACGGGCTGCGTGCGCGCCGCGATCCGCGCGCGTCTGCACGTGCAGCCCTGAAGACGTTCTGGGATGCGATAGCCACACGGCCCGGCGCGTTTGCGCTGGCGAAGAAATGGAGCGGCCTTCCGGACGTTCCGACCGCCAACCCCATGTTGCTTTGGTTTGAGTTGCTGTCGCAGGTCTACTCGCCGTACCAGCTCAACCCGCTCAACTACAACCCGCTGCGCACGGTGCTTGAACCGCTGATCCAGTTCGAGCACCTGCGCGCGAAAGCCCCGTTCAAACTCTTCGTGTGCGCGACCAATGTGCGCACTGGTCGCGTTCGCATCTTTCGCGAGCACGAGCTGGAGCTCGACATGCTGCTTGCATCGGCCTGCCTGCCGTTCGCGTTCCAGGCGGTCGAAGTGAACGGCGAACATTTCTGGGACGGCGGCTACATGGGCAATCCGGCTCTGTGGCCGCTGTGGTATGCGACCAAGGCAAAGGACCTTCTGCTGGTGCAGATCAACCCGCTATCGCGCGCCGATCTGCCCGACACTGCGCAGGAGATCATCGACCGCGCCAGCGAGATCAGCTTCAACTCGTCGCTGCTGCACGAGATGCGCTCGATCGAGTTCGTGCAGCGGCTGCTCAGCGAGCGGCGCATCGACCCGAAGCGCTACAAGCGCATTTACCTTCACATGATCGGCGCCGAGGAAAAGATGGAGGCGTATGGCCAGAGCAGCAAGTACAACACATCGCGCGACTTCCTCGCCGAGCTATTTGCCCTCGGCCGTGCCACTGCGCAGGAATGGCTCGAGATGAAGTTCGAGTACGTCGGCCATGCGGGCACGGTGCGCATTGCCGAGACTTTCCTTTGAGGACCGGCTACGCCAGGTTGCGCAACTCCCTCAGAGCCACCGACAACATCGCCAGGTCCGCGCCCTTGTCGCCGAATTCTGCCAGCAGCCGCTTGGCGCGTTCGAGTGCGGCGCCGTTGCGCGATTCCCATTTCGCGAGACGCGCGGCAGCGCCGTCGCCATCCTGGTTGACCGCGTCCATCGCGATTGCGCGTTGCAGCCCGGCGAGATCGTCGCCCAGGGCGGCTTTTGCCAGGCTTTGCCAGTAGCTGTCGGCCGGCAGCGCGTTGATCTGCGCGCGCAGCCGCGTCAAGCCGAGGCGTGCACCGACGCTCGCGTGCACCTCGGCCACTTCATCGAGCGGGCGCCGCGCGCTCTCAGCGACTTCGGCGACATCGAGTGCTGCATACAGTGCTTCCATCATGGCGACGTTCGCTGCCAGTTGCGCGGGCACGCCGGCCTGGATCCACCCTGCTGCTTTCGTTGAAGTCTGCGCGGTCGCTGCGAGTCGTGTGCGCATCGTTTCGACCGCTGGTGCCAGGCGCTTAAACGTCGTCTCCATCGGCTCGATCAGGCGGCGCGAGCGCGTGAACCACGTGACGGCGCGCGTCATCAGCCGGTTGGCTTCGAGGATCATCTCGGTCTGCACTTCGTATGGCACCTTGGCATCGAGCGACTCGATCTGCTGCCACAGCGCCACGTAGCTGAACACTTCACGTGTCAGTAGATAGGCGCGCACGATCTGTGGTGCCTCGGCGCCCGACATCTCGGACAACCGGTGTACAAAGGTCGAGCCGACGCGGTTGACCATGCTGTTCAGCACGTGGGTAGCGACGATCTCGCGCTTGAGCGGATGGCGCGGAATCCAGGTGCCGAATTTCTCCACCAGCTTGCGCGGGAAGTAGCGCGCCACCGCCGTGGCGATCCACGGATCCTCGGGAACATCGGATTCGAGCAGTGTGTCAAAAAGCCACATCTTGCTGTAGGCAAGCAGCACCGCGAGTTCGGGGCTGGTCAGACCGCGACCCTTGGCCCGGCGCTCCTCCATCTCTTCGTCGGTCGGCAGGTATTCGATGGCGCGATTCAGCCGCCCGTTCTTTTCGAGATAGCGGATGAAACGCGCCTGCTGATCGAGCAGCCGCACACCGAGGTGGCTGGCGATCGACAGCGCCTGTGTCTGGAAGTAGTTGTCGCGCAGCACGAGAGCGCCGACTTCGTCCGTCATTTGGGCCAGCAGCACATTGCGCTGCTTCTCGGTCATTTCGCCGTCGGCGATCGCCAGCCCGAGCAGGATCTTGATGTTGACCTCATGGTCGGACGTGTCGACCCCGGCCGAGTTGTCGATTGCGTCGGTGTTGATGCGCACACCGTTGAGTGCGGCTTCGATGCGCCCGCGCTGTGTGGCACCGAGGTTGCCGCCTTCGGCGACGACCTTGCAGCGCAGATCTTCGCCGTTGATGCGCAGTGCGTCGTTGGCGCGGTCACCGACGTCGGCATGCGACTCGCCTTCCGACTTGATGTAGGTGCCGATGCCGCCGTTGTAGAGGAGATCCACCGGCGCTTTCAGGATCGCGGTCACGAGCTCGGTCGGGGTCAATTGCTCCGCGTCGATGCCAAGCGCGGCCCGCGCCTGTGGCGAGATCGGCACGCTCTTGGCTGAGCGCGGCCACACGCCGCCGCCGGCGGAGATCAGTTCCGCGTTGTAGTCGGCCCAGGACGAGCGCGGCAGATCGAACAGTCGCTGCCGTTCGGCAAAGCTCTTCGCGGCGTCGGGCTTCGGGTCGAGAAAGATGTGGCGGTGATCGAACGCGGCGACGAGCAGGATGTGTTGCGACAGCAGCATGCCGTTGCCGAACACGTCGCCCGACATGTCGCCGATGCCGGCGACCGTGAACTCGGTCGTCTGCGTGTCGATGCCCATTTCGCGGAAATGGCGCTTGACACTTTCCCATGCGCCGCGCGCGGTGATGCCCATCTTCTTGTGGTCGTAGCCGACGCTGCCGCCCGAGGCGAACGCATCACCGAGCCAGTGACCGTATTCCTTGCTGATCGCGTTGGCATAGTCGGAGAAGGTTGCGGTGCCCTTGTCCGCGGCGACCACCAGGTAGGGATCGTCCCCGTCGAAGCGCACCACCTGCGGCGGTGGCACGACCTTGTCGCCGGCCAGGTTGTCGGTCAAATCGAGCAGCGCGCGCAGGTAGTCCTGATAGCAGGCCACGCCTTCTTTCAAGAAGGCCTCGCGATCGGCTTGTGTCGGACCTTGCGGCGGCGCCTTCTTCAGCACGAAGCCGCCCTTGGAACCGACCGGAACGATCACGGTGTTCTTCACCATCTGTGCCTTGACGAGTCCCAGCACTTCGGTGCGGAAGTCCTCGGGTCGATCCGACCAGCGCAAACCACCGCGTGCGACCTTGCCGCCGCGCAGGTGGATGCCTTCAAAGCGTGTCGAGTAGACGAAGATCTCGTACAGCGGCCGCGGGTCGGGCAGCCCCGGCACCTTGGCTGACTCGAACTTGAACGACAGGAACGTGCGCCGCTCGCCGGCGGCACCGCTGTGGCCCACGCCTGTGCGCCAGTAGTTGGTGCGCAGCGTGGCCTGGATCAGCGCAAGAAACTGGCGCAGCACGCGGTCTTCGTTGAGGTTGGTGACCTTTTCAAGCGCCTGTTCAATTGCCGCCTTCTGTCGCGCCGCGGCTTCGAGGTTCTGCTTGGCAGGGTCGAAGCGCAGCTTGAACAGAGTCACCAGCATGCGCGCGATGCGCGGATGCGTGGCCAGCGTCGATTCGATGTAGGACTGGCTCAGGCCGAAGCCGATCTGTTTCAGGTACTTCGCATAGGCACGCAGCACGACGATCTCGTCGGCCGCGAGCCCTGCCAGCAACACCAGGCGGTTGAAGTCATCGCTTTCAATGCGGCCGGAAAACACGCGGCCGAAGGCATCTTCGAACAGACGCGCGATGGTTTCGAGTTCCGCATCATCCGCGATCTGCGCCTGCAGAGAGAAATCGTGGATCCATACCTGCGCGGCGCCATCGGGGCCGATCCGGTACGGGTTCTCGCTCAGTACGCGCACGCCCATGTGCTCGAGCATCGGCAGGCTCTCGGACAGTACGACCGGGCTGCCTGCGTGATAGATCTTGAAACCGAGCGTGTTGCTGGAGCCGAGTGGCCGATAGAAACTCAGCGTGAACGGTGCCGAATCGGTGAGCAGGTCGATCTTGCGCACGTCGGCAACCGCGGCGCGGGCGGTGACGCGTTCGCTGAACGCGACGGGAAAGGTCCCGGCCCAGCGCTTGTAGATCTGGATGCCGCGCGCTTCCCCTTCTTCCTCGATCAGCGCCTCGCGCAGTTCGTCGTCCCAGCGGCGGGCCGCCGCTGCGAGCCGGCGTTCGATGTGGTGGCGCTCGTACGGCGGAATTGTCCCCGGCGTCGTGCGCACGGTGAACTGGATGCGCGCCAGGATCGCATCGCCTATCAGCACGTCAAATTCTGCGCCGATGCCGTTGAACGACTCGATCAGGATCTGCTCGAACTTGCGCCGCAGGTCGGTCGAATATACCTCGCGCGGCACGAACACCAGACAGGAGATGAAACGCTCGAAGTGATCCGTGCGGATGAAGATGCGCAGCCGCTGGCGCTCTCCGAGTTGCAGGATGCCGAGCGCGATCTCGTAGAACTCGTCAGCCGAAACCTGAAACAGTTCGTCGCGCGGATAACTTTCGAACACATGATCGAGCGCCTTGGCGAGGTGGCTCCCGGGCAGGAATCCGGCGCGCGCCGACACCGCCGCCAGCTTGCCGCGCAGCAGTGGAATCTCGGTGGCCCGCGCGCTATAGGCGGTCGATGTCAGCAAGCCGATAAAGCGGTGCTCGCCGATCACTTCGCCCTTGTCGTTGAAGCGCTTCACGCCGATGTAGTCCGTGTAGCCCGGTCGGTGCACGGTGGCACGGGTGTTGGCCTTGGTGACGATCACGATCGGCGAAGGCTTGCGCGCCATTGCGCGCGCCGCCGGCGGCAGCGCGGCGAAACTCTCCGAAACTTTTTCTTCGGCCTTCTCGCGCAGCAGACCGAGGCCGGTGCCGCGGACAAGTTTCAGGGTATCGGCTCCTTCCTGTGTGACCAGATCGTGCTGCCGGTAGCCGAGCACGACGAAATGGTCTTCGAACAGCCATTGCAGGAAGGCACGCGTCTCGGCGACGTCTTCTTTCGGCGCCGGGGGAGGATTACGGTCGGTGTCAGCGATCGCCTCGCGCAGCCGCGCCAGCATTGGCTTCCAGTCCTCGACCGCGCAGCGCACGTCGCCCAGCACACGCTCGATGTCCTCGAGCACGTCGGCGCGCATCTGCGATTCGACCAGGCGATCGATTTCAATATGCATCCACGACTCGCGCGGTGATGCATCGTTGCTTCCGAGCGGGCTGCGCGGCCGGATCGATTTCAACGTGCCGTCGGCGTTGCGTTCGACGGCGAAGATCGGGTGGATGATCAAATGCAGTGTCGAGCCGCGTCGATTGATCTCCATCGTGGCCGAATCGACCAGGAACGGCATGTCGTCATTGACGATCTCAATGACGGTGTGGCGCGACACCCAGCCGTGCTCGGCCGCGGTGGGTGACAGCACGCGCACCCTGGGCTTGCCCGGTTCACGGCGTGCGCCGAACTGCCAATGCGACAGCAACGCGCCCATCAGTTCCTCAGCGGGGCGTTCGATAATGTCGTCCGGATCGACCTGACGGAAATACTCGCGCGCGAAGACCTCCAGCAGGGCGCGCTCGCCGGAGGGCGCGTGCGCGATGGCGAGCTTGACGACCTCTTCGATGCGTTCGATCTTGGCGGGATCGGTGACTTCCATGATGCGTCTCCTATCTTCTTCTCGTGACCCGGCATTGGTGTTCGCGGCGGCGGGTGGCGGGGTGCGTAAGCATGCCCGCTTGACGGCGAAAGGTCGAGCGCGCAAACCGTGCACCGTACAATCGCCGCATGTCGGGATCGACCTTCGGCCATCTTTTTCGGATCACCAACTTCGGCGAGTCGCACGGCCCGGCGATCGGTTGCGTGATCGACGGCTGTCCGCCGGGACTGGCGCTGTCGGCGGAAGATCTGCAGTCCGATCTGGACCGCCGCAAACCTGGCACGTCGCGTCACGTGACGCAGCGGCGAGAGTCCGATCGCGTCGAGATCCTGTCCGGCGTGTATGAGGGATCAACAACCGGGACGCCGATCGCGCTGCTGATCCGCAATGAAGATCAGAAAAGCAAGGACTACGACGATCTGATCGATACGTTCCGGCCGGGCCATGCCGACTACACCTATTGGCGCAAGTACGGCGTGCGCGATCCGCGCGGCGGCGGGCGCTCATCGGCCCGACTGACCGCGCCGATGGTCGCGGCCGGCGCAGTGGCCAAGAAATGGCTGCACGAAGAATTCGGCACGCGTGTGCGTGGTTGTATGCAGCAACTGGGGCCAATCATGGTGCCGTTCGAGTCCTGGGAACAGGTCGACGCAAATCCCTTCTTTGCACCGAATGCCGCGATCGTGCCGCAGCTTGAGCAGCACATGGATGCGCTGCGAAGAAGCGGCGACTCATGTGGCGCCCGCATCCGTGTGATGGCGGGCAACGTCCCGGTCGGACTCGGTGCGCCGCTATACGACAAGCTTGACGCCGACATCGCTTACGCGATGATGGGAATCAATGCGGTCAAGGGCGTGGAAATCGGCGCCGGCTTCGGTGCCGTAACGCAGATTGGCAGCGAGCACAGCGACGAACTGACGCCGCAGGGTTTTGCCACCAATCACGCCGGTGGCATTCTGGGTGGCATTTCGAGTGGGCAGGACATCGAGGTGTCGATCGCGATCAAGCCCACGTCGAGCATCCGTATCGCGCGCCGCTCGATCAACAAACTCAATGAGGCAGTGAACATCGAAACGCATGGCCGCCACGACCCATGCGTCGGGATTCGGGCCACGCCGATTGCCGAAGCCATGCTGGCATTGGTGCTGATGGATCACGCACTGTTGCACCGGGCGCAGAACGCCGACGTCGCGCATGCAGTCGCGCCGATCGCCGGCCCCTCAACCCGTCGCTGATGTTCGCGCGTCTTCCGCGTGCGGCCTGGGAGCCATGGCGGCTGTCGCTGTTCATGGCCATGTACTTTGCAGCCGCTGGCGTGTTCGCGCCGTATTTTCCGCTCTACCTCGAACACCGCGGCCTGACTGCGGCGCAGATCGGCATCGCCATGGCAACCGCCCAGGCGACGCGCATCGTTGGGCCGAACTTCTGGGGCTGGCTCGCGGATCACACCTCGCACCGATTGCGCGTCATTCAATGGACGGCGGTATCCACCTGCGTTCTGTTTGCGCTGCTGATCATGCCGGGCGGTTTCTGGTGGATCCTGCCCGTGCTGTTTGCGACTCAGTTCTGCGGCACCGGCCAGATTCCGGTGTCCGAGGCGATCATCGCGGCGCGCTTGCGCGGCGACGCTCACGCCGCCGCGCGGTACGGGCGCCTGCGTGCGTGGGGCTCGATCGGATTCGTCACCATGGTGCTCGCAATGGGACCGGTCTTTGATCGGTTCGGCATTGCGGTGCAGCCGTGGCTGGTGGTCGCTTTGCTGGCGTTGACCGCGGCTTCCGCTTATCTGGTGCGCGATGCGCCGCACGCGGATCCCGTACATGAACGAGTGTCCGTGCGCGCGCGGCTTGCCGAGCCGCGGGTGCGATGGTTCTTTGCATCGGTCGTGTTGATGATCTTTGCCCACGGCGTGCTGTATTCATTTCTGTCACTGCATTTGCAGCAGCTCGGTTACAGCAAGACCGGGATTGGAGTGCTGTGGGTACTGGGCGTGCTCGTCGAAATTGCGTTCTTCTATATGCAGGGGCGCTTCTTCAAGCGCTTTGGCGTGTACCCGCTGCTGACCATTACGTTTGTGCTCGCTGCGATCCGCTTCGCGCTGATCGCAGGATTTGCAGACGTGGTCGTACTCCTGGTCATCGCGCAGGTGCTGCACGCGGCCACCTTCGCGGTGCATCACAGTGCGTCGATCCTGACGGTGCAGCGCTGGTTCACTGGCGCTGCCGCGGCACGCGGACAGGCCCTGTACGTCAGCTTGGGATATGGCGTGGGTGGCACGGCCGGCAGTCTTGGCGCAGCCTGGCTGTGGTCCACCATCAGCCCTGCTGCCGCGTTCTGGTCGAGCAGTGTTGCGGCATTATTGGGATGGTGGGCAGTGCGGCGGTCGCACAGGCTGGATGCCCAGGCAATGCAGTTGCCACAAACAGCTTAGAACGGAGAGACCTGAATGAATCGGAAGTTACGTCGACGATTGGCCTGGCTTGCCTTCGGAGTCGCCGTGGCGATCACCGGCTGTCAGACGGTGCAGACCACGCGTGGCGGCACGGTGGGAGTCACGCGCCAGCAGCAGATGTCGCCGCTTGTACCTGCCGCGCAGGTCGACACGGCGGCGAAGCAGCAGTACGTGTCGGTGCTCAAGGAGTCGGGCCAGAAGGGTCAGTTGAATCGCGACTCGGTGCAGACGGAGAGGGTACGCCGGATCGCGCAACGGCTCGTTCCCCAGACGGCAGTATTTCGCGACGATGCGCCGGCATGGCAATGGGAGGTCAACGTGATCTCGTCAGACCAGGTCAACGCATGGTGCATGCCTGGCGGCAAGATCGCGGTCTATACCGGACTGATCGATAAACTGAAGATCACCGATGACGAGCTTGCGGCGGTCATCGGCCACGAGATTTCACACGCGTTGCGAGAGCATGCACGCGAACGCATGTCGCGCGCCGCGCCGGTGGCGCTCGGCGCCGAGGTGCTCGGCGCGGTGTATGGACAGGGCGTGGCCGATCTGGGCAATCTGTTCGGGCAGGCGTTCTTCGTGCTGCCGAACAGCCGTGAAAATGAACAGGAAGCCGATCGCATCGGTGTCGAGCTCGCCGCTCGTGCCGGCTACGATCCGCGCGCGGCTGTGTCGCTGTGGAACAAGATGGGTCAGGTCGGTGGCGGCTCGCCGCCTCAATGGTTGTCCACCCACCCGTCGCACGAGACCCGCGTGCGCGACCTGCAGGACTACTCGCAGCGGGTCATGCCACTGTACGAAAAGGCGAGGCGTTAAGCGACCACGAGGTTGACCGTGGCCGTCAATCGCGTGCCGCGCGCAAGGGGGTGACTCGATTCGGTCGGTCGTAGTGAGAGCGTCACCTCGGCGCGCTCGGCTTCCTTCAACTGCCGATAAAGAAAATCACGCGCGTTGCCGCTTTCGTTGGCCAGGTAAAGCTGCGTCGCAAGCGGAGCAAAACCATTGGCTTCGATGCGTACATGAATGTGCGCGGTCCGACCCGGATAGGGCACCGGTCGGATCGTGCGGAAGAAGAACGCGCCTTCCGCATTGGTGCGTGTCTCGCCATAGCCCTGGAAGTGGCGGTCGCGCTCGGCTTCGGCGCCGCCGGCTGGATGGTGATACACGGCGTTCGCATCGCATTGCCAGATCTCGACACGCGCATTTGCGACCGGTTGAGCCCGCCGCGAAACGACCCGCCCGGTCAGGAACAGCGACGTCCCCTTGGTCAACAAGCGGTCACCTTCGAAATCAAGCAAATCATTGTCCGTCTGCACGGGCCGTTCCGAAGCCGAGCGCGGGTAGAACGGTCCCAGCGACTGCGCCGGCGTCGGATGACGCTCAGCCGCGCTCGTCTGCGCGGCTGAGCGCCCGCCAATCGCCGTGGACACACCTAACGTGCCCAGTACGCCATATGCAGCGAGCGCGTGCCGCCGCTGCAGCGTCTTGAGATTATTGGGCCGATCCTTCATGTGGACTCCGAAAAAGTGCTGGTCAGACGCGCCTTGCGGCAATGGGTTCCGCACTGCGGCACGGCATAATTACGCCTGCAACTCCGAAGTGACTATGCCGCAAACACTCTACGACAGATTGTGGGACGCCCATGTGGTCCATGTCGAGGACGACGGGACCACGGTGCTCTACATCGATCGCCATCTGGTGCACGAAGTGACGTCGCCGCAGGCATTCGAAGGTCTGCGGCTGGCCGGCCGTGCGCCGTGGAGGATCAGTTCTATCGTCGCGACCGCTGATCACAACACGCCAACCACGGGGTGGGACCGCGGCTATGACGGCCTGTCGGACCCGGTCAGCAAGGAGCAGATCGTCACGCTCGACGCCAACATCAAGCAGTATGGCGCAGCGGCCTACTTCCCATTCCTCGACCGGCGTCAGGGAATCGTGCACGTGATCGGACCGGAGCAGGGCGCAACGCTGCCGGGCATGACGGTGGTGTGCGGCGATTCGCACACCAGCACGCACGGCGCGTTCGGCGCCCTGGCGTTCGGGATCGGCACCAGCGAAGTCGAACATGTGATGGCCACGCAGACACTGCTGATGAAGAAAGCGAAGAACATGCTCGTCAAGGTCGACGGCAAGCTGCCGTTCGGCTGCACGGCAAAGGACATCGTGCTGGCCGTGATCGGTCGCATCGGCACCGCCGGTGGCACGGGTTGCGCCATCGAATTCACCGGCAGCGCGATCGAGGCGCTGTCGATGGAAGGCCGAATGACCGTCTGCAACATGGCGATCGAGGCTGGCGCACGCGCGGGCATGGTTGCAGTGGACGAAAAGACGATTGCCTACGTGAAGGACCGTCCGTTTGCGCCTCAGGGTGCGCTGTTCGACGATGCCGCGCGCTACTGGCGCACTTTGAGAAGCGACGCCGGCGCTGTGTTCGATATGACCATCGAGTTGCGTGCCGAGACGCTGAAACCGCAGGTGACGTGGGGCACGTCGCCGGAGATGGTGACGACGATCGATGCACGCGTGCCTGATCCGGACGCCGAGAAGGATCCGGTGAAACGCGAAGGCTATGAACGCGCACTGAAGTACATGGGACTGACCCCGAATACCCTGATCGCTGACATCCGGGTCGATAAGGTCTTCATCGGTTCGTGCACCAATTCGCGCATCGAGGACCTGCGCGAGGCGGCGTGGGTGGTCAAGCGCCTTGGCAAGCGCGTGGCGTCGAACGTGAAGCTTGCAATGGTGGTGCCCGGATCGGGGTTGGTCAAAGCGCAGGCTGAGCGCGAAGGACTGGATCGCGTGTTCACCGCCGCTGGGTTCGAATGGCGCGAGCCGGGTTGCTCGATGTGTCTGGCGATGAACGCGGACCGGCTGGAGCCGGGCGAGCGCTGCGCTTCCACGTCGAATCGCAACTTTGAAGGCCGGCAGGGCGCCGGCGGCCGCACCCATCTCGTGTCGCCGGCGATGGCGGCTGCAGCGGCGCTTGAGGGGCACTTCGCTGACGTGCGGCGCCTGGGTTAGAAAGAAAGGAGAACCAGATGGGAAAACTGCTTGTAGTGCTGGCCGTGCTCGTTGTGGTCGCAGGCTGCAACACCTTCGAGGGTTTCGGCAAGGACATCCAGAAGGCCGGCGAAACAATTGAAGGCGCAGCGAAGAAGAAGTGATGGAACGATTCACCGTTCATCAAGGTCTAGTCGCGCCGCTGGATCGTGCAAACGTCGACACCGACGCGATCATTCCGAAGCAGTTCCTGAAGTCGATCAGGCGCTCGGGCTTCGGCCCGAACCTGTTCGACGAATGGCGCTATCTGGATCGCGGCGAACCCGGGATGGACAATGCAAGACGGCCTCTGAATCCGGATTTTGTCTTGAATCAGCCGCGTTATAAGGGGGCATCGATCCTGCTAACGCGCAAGAATTTCGGCTGCGGATCATCGCGCGAGCACGCGCCCTGGGCGCTGGTGCAATCCGGTTTTCGTGCGGTGGTCGCGCCGAGCTTCGCTGATATCTTCTACAACAACTGCCTGAAGAACGGGCTGCTGCCGATTGTTCTGCCCGAGTTGGTGGTCGATCGGCTGTTTCACGAGATCGCCGGATTCATCGGCTACCGGTTGACGGTCGATCTGCCACAGCAGAAGGTGATCGAGGCGAGCGGAGCCGAACACGGCTTCGACATCGCGCCCTTCCGGAAGCATTGCCTGGTCAACGGGCTCGACGATATTGGTCTGACGCTGCGGCACAGGTCAAAGATCACCGAGTTCGAGAAGAAGCGCCTCACGCAGTTCCCGTGGCTGATCAAGACCACGGCCGGATGACGCACTTCGCTTTGGCGCGGGCACGAGCGTGGTGAAACGAGAGACCCGCGAGGAACACGAGATGAAGATCGCAGTGCTGCCCGGTGATGGTATCGGCACCGAAATCGTTGCCGAGGCAGTCAAGGTGCTCAAGGCGCTAGGCGAGCCGCTCGAACTGGAGTTTGCCGATGTCGGCGGCGCGGCCTATGAAAAGCACGGTCACCCGCTTCCCGCCGCAACGCTCAAACTGGCGCAGGATGCGGACGCCGTGTTGTTCGGCGCCGTCGGCGACTGGAAATTCGACAAACTGGAGCGTGCGCTGCGGCCGGAGCAGGCGATTCTGGGACTGCGCAGGGGTTTGGGGTTGTTCGCGAATTTTCGTCCGGCGATTCTGTATCCCGAACTGGCTGCGGCGTCCTCGCTGAAGCCCGAGGTGGTCTCGGGCCTGGACATCCTGATTGTGCGCGAACTGACCGGCGACATCTACTTCGGGCAACCGCGGGGTCGCCGCACAGCGCCGGATGGGCCGTTTGCGGGTCAGCCGGAGGCGTTCGACACCATGCGCTACGCGCGACCCGAGATCGAGCGCATCGCGCACGTCGCGTTCCTGGCGGCGCGCAAGCGGAGCCGGAAAGTCACGAGTGTCGACAAGGCCAACGTTCTGGAGACGTTTCAGTTCTGGAAGGACGTGGTGACCGAAGTGCACGCACAGTATCGTGACGTCGAGCTCGAACACATGTATGTTGACAATGCGGCGATGCAACTGGTGCGGGCGCCGAAGAAATTCGATGTGATCGTCACCGGTAACATGTTCGGCGACATCCTGTCCGATGAGGCAGCGATGCTGACCGGATCGATTGGAATGCTGCCGTCGGCGTCGTTGAACGAGCGCAATCAAGGGTTGTATGAGCCGAGTCATGGCAGCGCACCCGACATTGCGGGCAAGGGCGTGGCCAACCCGCTGGCGACGATCCTGTCCGCGGCGATGATGCTGCGTTTTTCGCTGGCCCGCGCGGAACAGGCCGATCGCATCGAGACCGCCGTCCGACGTGTGCTCGCGGGCGGGATGCGCACGCCCGACATCTGGAGCGAGGGGACGCGCAAGGTCGGTACGAAAGAGATGGGCGACGCAGTCGTCGCGGCGCTTTGAGGCTTTGAACTTGAAAGAGGCGGAAATGAAAGTCGGGATTGTTGGATGGCGCGGCATGGTGGGCTCGGTGCTCATGGATCGCATGGCGGCGGAGCGCGACTTCGATCTGTTCGATTCGGTGTTCTTCAGCACCTCGAACGCCGGCGCCGCGGCGCCGCACATCACGCGCGCCGAGCCGGTGCTGAAGAACGCGAGCGATCTCAATGCACTGAAATCCTGCGACACGATCGTCACCTGCCAGGGCGGTGACTACACGAACGACATCCATCCGAAGCTGCGCGCCGCCGGCTGGAATGGTTACTGGATCGACGCCGCCTCCGCGCTGCGCATGAAAGACAACGCGGTGATCATCCTTGATCCGGTCAACTTGCCCGTGATCAAGAGCGCCTTGGGCAAGGGCGTGAAGGACTATATCGGCGGCAACTGTACGGTCAGCCTGATGATGCTGGCGATCGATGGGCTGTTGAAGGCCGATCTGGTCGACTGGGTCACCGCGATGACTTATCAGGCCGCCTCGGGTGCTGGCGCGCCGAACATGCGCGAGCTGCTGGACCAGATGGGCTTTGCGCATGCGGCGGTCAAGGATCTGCTGTCCGATCCCAAGTCAGCCATCCTCGAGATTGATCGCAGAGCGTCGGCCGCGTTGCGCGCGGACAGTCTGCCGAAGGCCAACTTCGGCGTGCCGCTGGCCGGCAGCCTTATCGCCTGGATCGACAAGGATCTCGGCAACGGCGTGAGCCGTGAAGAGTGGAAGGGCGGCGCCGAGTGCAACAAGATCCTCGGCCGACCGCCGATGGGTCAGCCCGGCTCCGTCGTTGTCGAAGGTCTGTGTGTCCGCATCGGTGCCATGCGCTGCCACAGCCAGGCGTTGACGATCAAGCTCAAGCGCGATGTCCCACTTGGCCAGATCGAGAAGCTGCTGGCTGAGGCGAATCGTTGGGTTCGTGTCATTCCCAATACTCGCGAAGACAGCATCCGCGAGCTTTCCCCGGCCCGTGTGAGCGGCAGCATGGAAATTCCGATCGGGCGCCTGCGCAAGCTTGCCATGGGTGGTGAGTACCTGAGCGCGTTTACGATTGGGGACCAGTTGTTGTGGGGGGCCGCCGAACCGCTGCGTCGGATACTGCGGCTTCTTCTGAATCGTCTTGACTGAGCGGGATTGGCGCGACCGCAACATCCCGCCTATCAGCCGTCAGGACGAGGAGTTACGGCGACTTCTAAGCTTGCGCCGCTAAGTCACTGATGTTAAGTTCGAAATCGATTTCGACCGCCCTCGAGAGGCATTCGTGGCCACGAAAAATTCATCCCCAAAATCGGCGCGGTGCGCGCTTGCATTAGCGATCAGTCTGGCGTTCGCGGCGCCCGTCGTCGACGCCGCCGGCTTGGGACGTTTGACCGTCTACTCGGCGCTCGGCCAGCCTTTGCGGGCAGAAGTCGAGGTCACGTCGGTCACTTCCCAGGAGGCCGCGTCACTCGCGGTGCGACTTGCGTCGGCGAGCGCATTCCGGCAGGCCAATCTTGAGTTCAATCCCGCGTTGTCTTCGTTGCGATTTGCGCTCGATAAGCGCGGCGACAACCGCTTTGTGGTGCGAGTGTCCTCGGCATCGGCGGTCAACGAGCCGTTCCTGGACCTGCTTCTCGAACTGAATTCCTCAACCGGGCGCGTGCTGCGCGAATACACGGTCCTGCTCGACCCCCCCGCGCTGAAGACCGCGCCGGAAGTTGTGGCGCCCGTGGCGCGTGCCCCTGCACCGGCGCCGGAAGCGGCACCGGCTCCGGTGGCGCCCCCGGCCGCGGCGGCAGCCCCGGCGCCTGCAGCGCCTGCGACACGCGCGTCGGTGACGTCGGCTTCAACTTACGCGGTCCAGCGTGGGGACACACTTGGGAAGATTGCTCAACAGACCAAGCCGCCGGCCGCTTCGCTTGATCAGATGCTGGTTTCGCTGTTTCGAGCCAATCCCGATGCGTTCGTGTCGAAGAACATGAACATCCTGCGCGCCGGCAGCACGCTGCGCATTCCCGCGGAGAGCGAAACGCTGGCGACAGGAGTCGCGGATTCGCGGCGCGAAGTCGCCGCTCAAAGCGCGGACTTCTCGCAGTATCGAAGCCGGCTTGCGCAGGCGGCTGGTACGACTGCGCCGTCTGCGCCCGCCGCGGCGGGACAAGGACGCGTCACCACCAAGGTGGAAGACAAAGGAGCGCCCGCCCGAACCGGCGATCAGTTGAAGATCGCCAAGGCCGACGCGACTGCGCCGGGCCAAGTAGCGGCGACCAAGGCAGCGGACGAAGCCGTTGCGCGCGACCGGCAGCTTAAGGAATTGCAGCAGCGCGTTGCCGAACTGGAACAGACGAACCAGAAACTGCAGCAGGCGCTGGAGCTTCAGAGCAAGGCCGGTGCGACGGCACAGAAGGCGGCCGAGACAAAGACTGGTGCTGCTGCGCCGACACCTGCGCCCGCGCCAGTTGCCGCGCCGACGCCGCCTCCGGAGACAGCGGCAAAAGCGCCCACGCCAGCCGAGACGCCGAAGGTTGAACCGGCCAAGGCCGAGCCGCCCAAAGCCGAGGCACCGAGGGCAGAAGCGCCGAAGGCCGAGGCACCCAAACCAGCACCTGCCAAAGCGGCGCCAGCGGAAGAACCAGGGTTCCTGCAGAGCCTGTTCGCTGACACTTCCGGTTACGCGATCGGTGGGCTCGCGGCCGCCGTTGTCGCGTTGCTTGGATTTGCTGCATACCGCCGTCGCAAGTCGGCCGACCAAAAGGGCGACCTCGAGATGGCCGAGGGGCTGCGTGGCAACTCGTTGTTTGGCCAGACCGGCGGGCAGAGTGTCGACACGGCCGCAACGAGCACGTTCAACTCGAGCTTCATTCCTTCCTCGTCGCAGCTTGACTCCAACGAGGTCGATCCGGTCGCAGAGGCGGACGTTTATATCGCCTACGGGCGCGAAGAGCAGGCCGAAGAGATCCTGAAGGAAGCGCTGCGCCTGCAACCCGATCGTCATCCTGCCCGCTCCAAACTGCTTGAGATCTATTCACGCCGCGGTGACAAGGCGTCTTTCAATGCGGTTGCCCAGGAGTTGAAGGAGCGCACTGGCGCGATGGGTGACGAGTGGGAGCGCGCGGTCAAGCTCGGCCGCGCGCTGGATCCGGGCAACGCCCTATACGGCGCGGCGGGCACCGCGGCGGAAATGGCGACGCGCGGGCCGACCACCGAGTTGCGTCTAACCCCGGGCACGACGATTGGCGCGGGTGCAACGAGCGCGATGGCACCCATGCCCGCAATGTCGGCTGCGGAACTTGAGCAAGCTTCGACAATTCCTGTCACCGAGATGCCGAGCCTCGAGTTCGGGAAATCGACGGTCAACAAGCCTGCGCCGGAAACGGTGCTTTCGAAAGCGGCTATAGAAGAGAAGTTGCAGGACACGTACCAGCAGAACGACTCGCGGCTGGGCGTGGAGACCAGGCTGCCTGTGGAGCCGACCGAGGCCCCGTCCATTCCTGTCTCACCGGTCAAAACCGATCTGTCCGATGCTCCGACCCAGTTGGCCGGTCTCGACTTCGAACTCGAAGCGCCGTTGACCACACTGAAGCGGGAAACGCCAGCCAAATCTGAAACGCCCGCGGTGCCCGCGTTCGACATGAATTTCGAGCCCCCCAAGACGTTGCCGATCGCCAAGCTTCCGTCATTGCCCGATCTTGATCTGGATCTGCCGGGCAAGAAATCCAAGCCAGCTCCTTCGTTTACGTCGCCGCCCACGGAAACCGCACTCGCGCGCGGAACAACGCGACCTTCCGCGACGATTCCCGGTTTCGATGACACGCTGTCGCGTCCATCCCTGATCGGTGAAGTCGGTGCCTTGCCGGAAGAGCGCGCGCCGCGATTGCTGTCCAACACCGACCAGGCAACCGTCCCGCTGATCGACTTTGACCTGAGCGGGGCCGACGTTGAACTGGGCGGGCGCAGAACCGAAACGCCGACCGGGAGCCCGCTCGCCGCACAAATGTCCACGAAGCTTGACCTGGCGCGCGGCTACATCGACCTCGGCGTCAAGGACGGTGCGCGCGAGTTGCTCGAAGAAGTCATGCGCGATGGAACGCGTGAGCAGCGCCAGTCCGCGGTCGAGCTGATGAAGCAGATCGAGGGTTGAGAACCATTGATCAAGCCGGCGCGGGCTGACCCGCGCCGGCTTTTTCATTTCCTTGTCCGAAATGCGCCTGGCGCTGGGTCTTCAGTACGACGGAGCGGCATTCTGCGGATGGCAGACTCAGCCCAACGGCGCTGCGGTTCAGGATGTGCTCGAGCGTGCATTGGCCCAGTTTTCCGGGCGGCTGATTGCGACGACCTGCGCCGGCCGAACCGACACAGGTGTGCATGCGACCTACCAGGTCGTTCATTTCGATACCGAGGTTGCGCGACCACTTGATGCGTGGGTCCGCGGCGTCAATCGCTGGCTGCCGCAGACACTCGCGGTGCGATGGGCGCGTCCGGTTGCTGACGAGTTTCATGCGCGCTTCTCTGCGCGCGGGCGTCGTTATGACTACTGGCTGCTGAACGATCCGGTGCGGGCGCCGCTGTTCGAGCGTCGCGTCGGCTGGGTGTTTCGCCAGCTGGACATCGAGGCGATGCGCAACGCGGCGCTTCTGCTGGCGGGGAGTCATGACTTCAGTTCCTTTCGTTCTGCCGAGTGCCAGGCGGCATCGCCGGTGCGCAACTTGCGCATGGTTGAACTGACCGAGCAGGGCCGATTGCTGCGCCTGCGCTTTGCGGCCAACGCGTTCTTGCATCACATGGTGCGCAACCTGGTTGGGACGCTCGTGTATGTGGGACTCGGACGCCAACCGGCAAGCTGGGTGGGCGAATTGCTGGCGGCTCGTGACCGGCGACTCGCGGCACCGACTTCTTCTGCAGCCGGGCTGTACCTGACGGCGGTCGACTACGATGCGACCTTCGATTTGCCCCCGGCCCAGGACTTCGCTCCGTTCGCATGAGTCGCACGCGCATCAAGATCTGTGGACTGACCCGCATCGAGGATGTCCTCAGCGCCGGCCGCGCCGGCGCGGATGCAGTCGGGTTCGTTTGTTATGAGGCGAGCCCGCGTTACGTTCCGCTCGCTGTCTTGAAGGACCTGGCGCGTGCGTTGCCAGCTTTCGTCACGCCGGTTCTGTTGTTCGTCAATGCCTCACCTTCGGCGATCGAGGCCGCGCTTGGTTGCGCGTCGAACGCGTTGCTGCAGTTCCATGGTGACGAGACTGCGGCTGACTGCGAACGATTCGAACGTCCGTACGTTCGCGCAGTGCGCATGATGCGTGAGACTGATTTGCTAGACTGCGAGCGCACTTTTTCCTCGGCCCGCGCGCTTCTTGTCGATGCACCCGCGGCCGGGTTCGGAGGTGGGGGCGTGGCGTTTGACTGGTCACAGCTTCCGCCGGCCTCGACCCGTAGCAAGGCGATCATCCTTGCCGGCGGGCTTAATGAGACGAACGTCTCGAAAGCGATCCAACAGGTGAAGCCGTTCGCCGTCGATGTGAGCAGCGGTGTCGAGCAGTCGCCCGGCGTGAAGAACGCCGAGCGGATTCACCGCTTTGTCGCCGCGGTGCGCGCGGCAGATGCTGAGCTCGAACACGCATGAAGCCATACGATCTTCCCGACGAGCGCGGTCACTTCGGCCCGTACGGCGGCATTTTCGTTGCTGAAACGTTGATGCATGCACTGGCGGAACTGAACGACGCCTACACCAGATACCGTGAGGATCCGGAGTTCACCGCCGAACTGCAGAGGGAACTGAAGCACTACGTTGGTCGTCCGAGCCCGATCTATCACGCGAAGCGCTGGAGCGAAATGCTTGGCGGTGCGCAGATCTATCTGAAGCGCGAGGATCTCAACCACACCGGCGCGCACAAGGTCAACAACACGCTGGGACAGGCGTTGCTTGCCAAGCGGATGGGCAAACCGCGTGTAATCGCCGAGACCGGCGCCGGACAGCATGGCGTGGCTGCCGCCACGGTCGCCGCGCGCTTTGGCATGCAATGCGTGGTGTACATGGGCGAAGAGGACGTTGGTCGCCAGGCTTCGAACGTGTACCGGATGAAATTGCTCGGCGCGGAAGTGGTGCCGGTGTTGAGCGGCTCGCGCACGCTCAAGGACGCGCTGAACGAGGCGATGCGCGACTGGGTCACGAATGTCGAGAACACCTTTTACATCATCGGCACAGTTGCCGGCCCGCATCCCTACCCGATGATGGTGCGCGACTTCAATTCGATCGTCGGCAAGGAATGCCTGCAGCAGATGCCCGAGATCGCGGGGCGCCAACCGGACTATGTGATCGCCTGCGTCGGGGGCGGCAGCAACGCGATGGGGATCTTCTACGACTACATTCCGGATGAGACAGTAAGGCTGGTGGGGGTTGAGGCAGCGGGCGAGGGCCTGACGACGATGAAGCATGCCGCCAGCCTGCAACGCGGCTCACCCGGCGTGCTGCATGGCAATCGAACTTATCTGCTGCAAGACGAAAACGGCCAGATCACCGAGACACACTCCATCTCTGCCGGGCTCGACTACCCGGGCGTCGGACCGGAGCATGCGTGGCTGAAGGACAGCGGTCGTGCGGAGTATGTCGGCGCAACGGACAGCGAAGCATTGCAGGCGTTTCACGATTGCTGTCGCATCGAAGGGATCATTCCGGCGCTCGAATCGAGTCACGCGCTTGCGCACGCGACTCGGCTCGCACCGACGCTGGCAAAGGACAAGATCCTGCTTGTGAACCTGAGTGGGCGCGGTGACAAGGACCTGCACATCGTTGCCGAAGCGAGCGGGCTCGAGTTTTTCTGCCGCGCATCATGTCGAGAGGCAACGGCGTTCTGGAAGAAGCGCCACTGATGTCGCGCATCGCCCAGCGCTTTGCGGATCTCAGGCGGCGCGGTCGCAAGGGGTTGATTCCGTACATTGCCGCTGGCGATCCAGTGCCTGAACTGACAGTGCCGCTGATGCATGCGCTGGCAGACGCTGGCGCCGACGTGATCGAGCTCGGCGTGCCGTTCTCGGATCCGATGGCCGATGGTCCGGTCATTCAGCGCGCGACCGAGCGCGCGATTCGCAACGGCGTCGGGCTCCGGCAGACGCTGGCGATGGCAGCGCAGTTTCGGCAGTCCGATACGACCACGCCGGTGGTGCTGATGGGATACGCCAATCCGATCGAACGCATGGGACGCAATGAGTTTTCGCGCGCAGCCAAGACGGCCGGGGTCGATGGAGTGCTGGTGGTGGACTACCCGCCGGAGGAGTGTGAGGAATTCGCCGCCGCCATGCGCGCCGAGGATATCGACCCGATTCTTCTTCTCGCGCCGACTTCCACCGAGGACCGCATTGAACGCGTTGCGCGCGTGGCTTCCGGTTACATTTACTACGTGAGCCTGAAAGGGATCACCGGAGCAGGTCATCTGGATGTGGCGGCAGTCGGCGCCAGGATTCCAGCGATCAAGTCAAAGACGCGGGTGCCGGTCGCGGTCGGCTTTGGTATCCGGGACGCGCAGAGCGCGCAGGCGATTGCGCGCATCGCCGATGCCATCGTCATCGGCAGCAGGATCATCCAGGAACTCGAGAACGCACCGCGCGAGCGTGCGGTGGAGGCGGTGCGCGAGCTGGTGGCCGGCATTCGTCGGGCAATCGATGAAGTATCGCCTCAAGAGGAGGCTGCATGAGCTGGATCGAAAAAATCCTTCCGCCGCGCATCAAGCAAGGCGGAACTCGCAAGTCGGTGCCAGAGGGCGTCTGGGTCAAATGCCCGGGCTGCGACGCGGCGCTGTATCGCGCAGAACTGGAGCGAACACTTCAGGTCTGCCCGAAGTGCAGCCACCACCTGCGCATCGGGGCGCGGGCGCGACTCGATGCAGTGTTGGACGCTGAGGGACGCTATGAAATCGGCCAGGAAGTGCTGCCGGTCGACGCCCTGAAGTTCAAGGACAGCAAGAAGTATCCCGACCGCTTGCAGGACGCAATGCAGGAGACCGGGGAGACTGACGCCCTCGTGGTCATGGGCGGTTCGATCCGCGCTCTGCCGGCGGTGGTGGCCTGCTTTGAGTTCGAATTCATGGGCGGCTCGATGGGCGCGGTCGTTGGCGAGCGCTTCGTCCGCGGCGTGCAGACTGCGCTGGAGCAGAAGGTTCCATTCATCTGCTTCACCGCCACTGGTGGCGCGCGCATGCAGGAAGGTCTGCTGTCGCTGCTGCAGATGGCCAAGACTTCGGCCATGATCGCCCGGCTCGCCGACGCGCGGTTACCCTTCATTTCGGTGCTGACTGACCCCACGATGGGTGGCGTGTCGGCCAGCTTTGCGTTCATGGGCGACGTCGTGATCGCAGAGCCGAAGGCGCTGATCGGATTTGCCGGTCCGCGCGTGATCGAACAGACCGTGCGCGAGAAACTGCCGGAGGGTTTTCAGCGCGCCGAGTTCCTGCTGACCAAGGGCGCGATCGACATGATCGTCGACCGCCGCCAGATGCGCGACGAGATCGCGCATCTGCTCGCGCTGCTGCTGAAGCAGGCACCTGAAGCAATTGCCTAGCATCGCCGAGGCTGAGCATCGGGGCAGAAACGCTTGAGGTCTGGCTCGAACGCATCGAGCGGTTACATCACCGGCCGATCGACCTGACGCTGGACCGATCGCGCGCCGTTGCGCAGCGGCTCGGTATCGACTTCACCTGTCCGGTCATCACCGTTGGCGGCACCAATGGCAAGGGTTCGACGTGCGCGATGCTCGACAGCATCCTGCGCGCCGCGGGCTATCGCGTCGGACTGTATACGTCACCCCATCTGCTGCACTTCAACGAGCGCGCACGCATCGACGGTGAAATGGCGGGCGACGCGGCACTGATCGAGCAGTTTGAGGAGGTTGAGTCGGCGCGGGACAACGTCTCATTGACCTACTTTGAATTCTCGACCCTGGCCATCCTGCGATTATTCCAGCGCGCGAAGCTCGATGCGCTCGTGCTTGAGATCGGTCTCGGTGGACGATTCGATACTGTGAACCTCGTCGATGCGGATTGCGCGATCGTCACCTCGATCGACCTGGATCACACGGAGTACCTTGGGCCGACGCGTGAGCACATCGGGTTCGAAAAGGCACATATCTACCGCGCCGGACGTCCGGCAATCTGTGCCGACCCGCAACCGCCCCAGTCGCTGCTCGATGTGGCGAAGAACATGGGCGCCGATCTGTGGCTGTTCGGACGGGATTTCAACTACCAGGGCGATCGACAGCAATGGAGCTACGGTGGCCGCGCACTCCGCCGCAACAGCCTGCCGTATCCGGCGCTGCGTGGCGCCAATCAGCTGCTCAATGCGTCCGGCGCACTCGCTGCGCTCGAGGCGCTCTCGGCGCGGTTGCCGGTCAGCCAGCAGGCAGTTCGACAGGGACTGCTGACGGTCGAGATTCCCGCGCGCTTCCAGGTCTTGCCGGGCCGGCCGACGGTGATCCTGGATGTCGCACACAACCCGCACGCCGCGTCGGTTCTGGCGCAGAACCTCGACAGCATGGGGTTCTTTCCCGTCACGCACGCGGTCTTCGGCATGCTGCGTGACAAGGACATTGCAGGCGTCGTTGCACGGGTCGCGCAGCGCGTCGATCATTGGTATATCGGGAGCACACCCGGCGCGCGCGGCAGTCGAGCGGCGGACATCGCGGAGATCGTCCGCGCCGCGCGCGGTGCGGGCCAAGTTTCAACGATCGAAACCTTTGAGTCGGTCACAGCGGCATATGCAGCCGCAATCACGCGCGCGGCACCCGAGGATAGAATTGCGGTGTTCGGAAGTTTTTCCACCGTGGCGGAAGTCATGCGCGAGCGCGATCCGCTGAATCTCCCGAGATACCGGGCATCACCATGAGCTGGGCGTTCTGGCGCGACAGGAAGACGGAAGTCGCAGCGAAATCGCGCGCCGATGACGCGCAGGAGGCTGCCCGCAGCGATCAGGCTACCGAGCTGCACATCAGGACGCGCCGCCGCTTGATCGGTGCGGCTGCGCTCCTGTTGGCGGCGGTGATCATGCTGCCGATGGTGCTTGACCCCACGCCGCGGCCAGTGCCGGACTCGGTCGCGATTGACATCCCGAGCGACAAGACGCCGTTCACCCCCAGGCTGTCGACGCCGGCCGCAACGAGTGCCGCGGGTGTTCGCCCCGCTGCGCCGGTCACAGAAGAGCCAACCGGGAAGGCGCAAGCGGCTGCGTCCAAGGAAGCCGCCGCCGAAGTGCCCGGAAAGGTAGCCACAACACCAATACAGGACGCAGCAGTTGCGAACCCGGCGGCGGGCGGTGTCGCAAACGCGCAGTTCGCACTGCAGGCGGCGGCTCTTGCCAGCGAAGGTGCCGCACGCGACCTGGTCGCGAAGTTGAAGAAAGCGGGATTCTCACCGTACACGGAAAAGGTCAGCACGCAGAGTGGTGATCGCATCCGCGTGCGGATCGGTCCGTTTGCAACGCGTGAAGATGCGGAGCAGGCGCGCGCCAAGCTCAAGACGCTGGGCATCAATGCTGGCGTGGTCAGCGGCTGAAATGACCTCTATTGACTGGGCCATCGTCGCGCTCGTTTCGCTGTCGTTCCTGCTCGGCATACTGCGCGGCTTTGTTCGCGAAGTGGTGTCGATCGTCGGCTGGATTCTTGGCGCCTACCTCGCGATGAGCTATTCGACCGTGCTGGGCGAACGGATCCCGCTGGAGATCGAGTGGCCGATCGTGAGGACGCTCGTGGCCGGCATTGGAATCATCGCCGCGTGCGTGTTCGCGGCAGCGCTGGTCGGCTGGGCCGCGCGCAGATTGCTCATCGCTGCGAAGCTCTCCGTGGCGGATCGCACGCTCGGCGGGATTTTCGGTCTCGCGCGGGGCGCACTCATCATCGCGGTGCTTGTCTTCTTCGCACGTGATACACAGATGGCACGGCAACCCTTCTGGCGCGGCTCGACAGTGTTGCCTCATGTCGAAGCAGCGGTACGATTCGCTTCGCGGCACATTCCGCTCGCTGGGCTGTCGCCGGGATAGCTGGAGGTCAAAGGATGTGCGGAATCGTCGGTGTGGTGTCCACTGCGCCGGTCAATCAATTGCTCTACGACGCCCTGCAGTTGCTGCAGCACCGCGGTCAGGACGCTGCCGGCATCGCTACTGCGGACGGCAGTTCATTTCACATGTACAAGGGCAATGGGCTGGCGCGCGACGTTTTTCGCACGCGCAACATGCGATCGCTTCCCGGCAATTCCGGAATTGCTCAAGTCCGTTACCCGACGCAGGGATCGGCATCGAACTCGGAAGAAGCGCAGCCGTTCTACGTGAACGCGCCGTTCGGGATCACGCTGGCGCACAACGGTAATCTGACCAACTGCGAACAGCTCAAGGACGAGATGTTTCGCATTGATCGACGCCACATCAACACGAATTCGGATTCCGAAGTGCTGTTGAACGTGCTCGCGCACGAATTGCAGCTTGCCAGCGAGCGACTGTCGCTGGATCCCGATGCGGTTTTTCGTGCGGTAGGAGGGGTGCATCGCCGGGTGCGCGGGTCGTACGCGGTCGTGGCGCAAATCTCCGGCTACGGGCTGCTGGCGTTTCGCGATCCGTTCGGAATCCGGCCGCTTTGTTTTGGCGCGCTCGAAACAGACCGTGGCACCGAGTACATGGTCGCATCGGAGTCAGTGGCGCTCGACGGGCTTGGTTTCCGCTTTGTGCGCGACGTTGCACCGGGTGAAGCGATCTTTGTCGATCTCGATGGAAGATACTTCAGCCGCCAATGCGCGCAAACGCCGACCCTGAATCCCTGCATCTTCGAGTATGTGTATCTGGCTCGTCCTGACTCCTTGATGGACGGCGTGTCGGTGTACGGTGCGCGACTTCGGCTTGGCGAATATCTTGCCGATCAGGTCACGGCGCGCGTGCCGTCGGCTGGCATCGACGTCGTGATGCCGATTCCGGACTCGAGCCGGCCGGCAGCGATGCAGCTGGCGACCAAGCTGGGGCTGAGTTATCGGGAAGGATTCATCAAGAATCGATACATCGGCCGTACCTTCATCATGCCGGGTCAGGCGATCCGCGCGAAGTCGGTCAGAGAGAAGCTCAACACGGTCGGGGTCGAGTTCAAGGGCAAGAACGTGCTGCTGGTCGATGATTCGATCGTGCGCGGCACGACCATCCGCGAGATCGTGCAAATGGCGCGCGATGCCGGCGCGACGCGCGTGATGGTGGCGTCCGCAGCCCCGCCGGTGCGTTTTCCGAACGTCTACGGTATCGACATGCCGACCCGCTCGGAACTGATTGCCGCCGGGCGCACGGAGGAGGAAGTGCGGCGCGAGATCGGTGCCGACGCACTGATTTATCAGCGCATCGAGGATCTGAAACGTGCTGTGATGGACTGCAATCCGGCACTGACGAATTTCGAAGCATCCTGCTTCGATGGACACTACATCACCGGCGATGTGACCCCCGCGTATCTCGATCGTGTCGAGGCGGCGCGCATCTTGCCGAAGACGCAGGAAGATGGGCCGCGCAACCAACTCAGTCTCGCGATCGAGCCGGCCGACGCCTGATCACCAACTTGACTGCGACCCCGGACCCCCATACGATTGACCCATCGCGCCGATTTGAGCTCAGCTTGCGGGCGCTTAACAAATGCAGCTAAAGCGAGGGAGTCGTTGGACGAAACCCG
>DAITAC010000196.1:0-4247 GCA_036824465.1 Burkholderiaceae bacterium | reverse complement strand
TGACGCAGCTCGAAGGTCGGGAGCGCTCGCTGTGACGCAGCTCGAAGGTCGGGAGCGCTCGCTGTGACGCAGCTCGCTTTGGTGATCGACCTGAACGTCTGCGTCGGCTGTCACGCCTGCGTGACGAGCTGCAAGGAGTGGAACACGTCGGGTGCGGCGGGCACCATGGCAGATCTGCGACCCTATGACGCCGATCCGACCGGAACGTTCTTCAATCGCGTGCAGACCTTCGAGGTCGGCGAGTATCCGAATACGCAGACGGTGCATTTCCCGAAATCGTGCCTGCACTGCGAGGAGCCGCCGTGCGTTCCTGTCTGCCCGACCGGCGCCAGCTACAAGCGCCCCGAAGACGGCATCGTGCTGGTCGACTACGACAAGTGCATCGGCTGCAAGTACTGCTCGTGGGCATGCCCGTACGGCGCGCGTGAGCTGGACGAAAAGAAACAGGTGATGACGAAGTGCACGCTGTGCGTCGATCGCATCTACGACCCGAAGCTGCCGCCCGCCGAGCGCCGCCCTGCGTGTGTGATGGCGTGCCCGACCAGCGCGCGCCTGTTCGGCGATGTGCACGATCCGGACTCGGAAGCCTCGCGCGCGATCCGCGACCGTGCCGGCTACGCGCTGATGCCCGAGTGGGGCACGCTGCCGGCCAATCATTACCTGCCCCGACGCAAGACCGAACTTCCAATCGGCGTCGAAGACCTGGTGCGGGTCGACAATCCGCTGAAGATCGACGGCAAGTTGCCCAAGCCATCGTTGCGCGATCCGGCGCTCGACGACGTCACGTCCTGGTAGCGCATTTGCGATGCAACCCGCCTTCTCGGTCGTCTTCCTCACCACGCTGATCGGCGCCGGTCAGGGCTTGCTGCTCGCGCTCTATCTGGCCGAATTCGGCGCGCGCTACCGCTGGTGGCTTGCGGCGCCGGCCGACGGAGCCTTCTTCGCGATCGGGGCAGCCATCGCCGTCGCGCTCACTGCGGCCGGTCTGGTGTCGTCGGTGTTTCACCTGGGCCGGCCCGAGCGCGGCTGGCGCTCGGCGGCGCGCTGGCGCACATCGTGGTTGTCGCGCGAGGTGATCGTGCTGCCCGCATTCATGGCGGCCACCGCGCTGTACGGCATAGCGCACTTTCTCGGTTGGCAGGCGCCCGAGCGCGCATTGGGAACGACGCTGGGGATTGGCGCATTGGCCGCGCTCCTCGCGCTGGCCCTGTACCTGTGCACGGCGATGATCTATGCGTGCGTGAAGTTCCTGCAGGAGTGGGCCACACCGCTGACCTTGGCGAACTACGTGCTGCTGGGATGCAGTTCGGGCTTCACGCTGGCGGCGGCCTACGCGTCGCTGCGCGCACCCGTGCTGCTCAATTTCTTCGTGGTTTGGGCTGTGCTGTTCACCGCTGCCGCGCTGCTGACGCGCGGCGCCTCGCTGGTTCGCAATGCGCGTCTGAAGCCGAAATCGACAGTGCAGTCGGCGATCGGCATCAAGCACCCGCGGATCGTGCAGAAGTCGATGGGCATGATGGGCGGTTCCTACAATACGCGCGAGTTCTTCCACGGCCGCACACGCGCGCTGCTGCGCGCCGTCAAGTGGTCGTTTCTGGTGCTGGTGTTTCCGCTGCCCGCGCTCCTGCTTGTGACCGGCCTCACATTGCCTTCTGCGGCGCTGCTGATCGCGGCGTTTGTCGTGCAATATGCGGGACTGCTGGCGGAGCGCTGGTTTTTCTTCGCCCAGGCCAATCATCCCCAGAACCTTTACTACCAGGCAGTGGCCTGATCCGGGGTCCGCGCGGCGTGACGGCCAGCCCGTCATGCTGCAAGCGCGTGCGCAATTGGAATAGGATTGCGCCGTCGACCACATCGATGACGAGCCGAAATTGAATGTAAGGGACTCTCAGATCGAGACCCGAGGTGTCGCCACCGCGGACACGTTCGCACTTCCGGCAGACGACGCGGAAAGCGGGAGATCTCCTTCGGTACTGGTCGACTTCCTGGGGTTGGTCATACGGCTGACTGGCGCGCGCGCAGGCGCCATCCGCGCGCCGACCCCGGATCGCGTGAACCTGCGCCTGATGGCTGCCGTGGGGCTCTCGGACGAAGACTGCGCGCGCGACAGGCTGATGCCCGTGGACTGTGGCATGTGCGGCGCGGCGCTGCAAAGCGCACTGACACGACAGGCGACGGCCGCGATCGGCTGCGCGATTCACTCGACCAACGCATCGGCCAGAGCGTTCAGCGGACGCGCGGTGGCGGTGCCGCTGGATCACCGCGACAAACCGATCGGTGTGCTGAATCTGTTTTTTGCCGAGGGATCCGACCCACCGCCCGGAATCGCCCATCTGCTCAGGCCGTTCGGGCAGTTGCTTGGATTGGCCCTCGAAAACGAGCGGCTGGCACGGGAGAATCTGCAGGCACGCCTGGCAGCAGAGCGGCAGTTGATGGCCGCCGATATTCACGACGCGCTGGCGCAGTCGCTGACGTTCGTGCGCATGCGCATGTCGCTGCTGAACGATGCCATGCAGCAGAAGGACAACGTCCATGCGCGGGCGTACTGGAGCGATGCCAGCGATGAGCTGCGCAACGCGCACGGCCGGCTGCGCGAGATCATTTCGCTGTATCGCGCTGGAATGGACTCGCGCGGGCTGGCGGCTTCGCTGAACGAGCTGGTCTCCGTGTTCCGGCAGCGTACCGGGATTGAACTCCAATTCGAGTGTCCGGCCGAAGAGTTCGAACTGGCCACTGACCAGCAGCTGCAGATCTTCTACATCCTGCAGGAGGCACTGACCAACGTCGGCCATCATTCGGGCGCGCATCGGGCATGCCTGCGCGTCGAAAGCACCGACCAGGAGTTTCGTTTCATGGTCGAAGACGACGGGCGCGGTCCCAGCGAGGAGATTCTTGACCCACGCTGTGCCGGCCGTTTGACGGAGGCTGGCCACCATGGCCTGCAGATCATGCGTGAGCGCGCCGGCCGCGCGGGTGGAAGACTGGCAATCGAGGCCCTTCCCGCTGGCGGGACGCGCATCACGCTGACAGTTCACCGCGGCCGCAACAGCCGCATCCAATCATGACCTCGCCACCCATCAAGCTGGTTCTCGTCGACGACCATGCGCTGGTGCGCCAGGGACTGGCCGATCTTCTGTCGCGCGGTGCCGGCATGCAGGTGCTGGCTACCACCGGACGTGCGGACGAAACCCTCGCGTTGCTGCAAAAACACCAACCGGATCTGCTGATCCTCGACTTGCGCATGGGGCCGACCGACGGCATCACGCTGCTCAAGAGTCTGCGCGAACAGGGCGTGCAGACGCCCATCGTCGTCTTGACGATGAGCGAAGCAGCCGAGGATCTTGCCACTGCGCTGCGCCTGGGAGTGCGCGGATATCTGCTGAAGGACATGGAACCTGTCGACGTGATCGAGGGGATCCGGCGTGCCGCACGTGGCGAGTTGGTGGTCGCGCCGTCAATCGCGGGCAAACTGGCGGCAATCCTTCAGAGCGGCACCGAGCCAGGCAGCGTCGCCAGCCTGGTGAAGCAGCTCACAGGTCGTGAACGACAGATTCTGGAGCATGTCGCGGCCGGAAAGAGCAACAAGGCCATCGCCAAGGCCCTGGGAATCAGTCACGACACCGTCAAGCTGCACGTCCGCCATATCCTGGCCAAACTCGGCCTGACCTCACGTGTCGAGGCGGCTGTGTTCGCGGTGCAGAACCGCGCGGCGCTGGGCGGGGAACTGCGCTGAATTCGCGGTAAGTGCAAAGACTTCGATGCGAAGGAGCAGAGTCGCGTCGCGCGGTAATGAAACGCGCATCCAGAATCAGGTTTGGAATCCTCGCGCGCACACCCGGTCGATTCATCCAGGTGGCGATCGCTCGCTTGGAAGCGAGCGCCGCGGCGGGCCGAGAGCGGCCAATTGTGATCTGTTGATTTCCGGCTGATCAGCGATCCAAACCAGTCGTTGCGCCCGCGCGGTAATTCGCTGCAAACAGACTCTCTTGCTTCGCCCCTGAAATCGGAGCAGGCCTCGTCACGGGGGAAGCGGCGCCCGACGCCTTCTCCAGGTTTGGACTCTCCGAAGTGAAGTCGTTGCACGGCTTGCCTCTGGGAAACTGCCGCGGCGGTGCGCAAGCACTGCGAGGCGACGGACTCACATTGAGCAATGGACTAGACAGCTCGCTCGGGTAGTTGTTTGCGGGAGTGCGCGGTGGTACGTTGCGCGGTCGCCGGACTGGCCGCACCTGCGACATAGGTGCCGG
>DAITAC010000024.1:31276-45331 GCA_036824465.1 Burkholderiaceae bacterium | reverse complement strand
AGATCGGCGCCGACGTCCGCGCCCTTGGTAAAGATGCCGCCGCCCAGTCGCGCGAAGATCGAGATCAGAGAGGCGCCGAAGGCGAACCCGATCATCGGGTGCAGAAGGTCACGCGTGTTCATGCCCGCGTGCGTCGTCTTCAGGATCCAGTAGAAGCCCGCCACGCCGATCAGTCCGAGGCCCACCACCAGCAGGCCGGTGATGGCGCCGCCGCGGAAGGCAATGTTCAGCGCCGCGTTCAGCCCCTGTGTGGCTGCCTGCGCGGTGCGCACGTTGGCGCGCACCGACACGTTCATGCCGATGTAGCCGGCCGCACCCGATAACACCGCGCCGAGAACGAACCCGATTGCAGTCCACGCGCCGAGCTGCGGCACCACGCCGATGATGATCGCGAGCACGACACCGACGATCGCAATCGTGCGGTACTGGCGGTTCAGGTACGCCTGCGCACCTTGTTGTACGGCAGCCGCGATTTCCTGCATCCGCGCGTTTCCCGCGGGCTGCTTAAGGATCCAGGAAATCGACAGTGCGCCGAACGCGACGGCCGCGAGACCGCAGAGCAGGGCGAGAGCCAATCCAGACATTGCTTTCTCCTTATCAAAGCTGTTGAGTCAAAACCTACTTGGCGAGCGCTTCGAAAACACGCTGCCGGATTTCATCCACGCCGCCCACGCCGGACACCTTGCGATGCTTCGGAGCGGCGGCATCTCCGCTGGCGACCCACTTCGCGTAGTAGTCGATGAGCACACTCGTCTGCGCGTGGTAGACCTTGAGGCGATTGCGTACGACCTCTTCCTTGTCGTCATCGCGCTGGATCAGCGGTTCGCCGGTGACGTCGTCCTTGCCGGCCGCCTTCGGTGGATTGAACTTCACGTGGTAGGTGCGGCCACTCCCCAAATGAACGCGGCGGCCGCTCATGCGCTCGATGATGTCGCTGTCCGGAACAGCAATTTCGAGCACCACGTCGACCTTGATCCCGACGGCCTTCAACGCCTCAGCCTGCGTGATCGTGCGGGGAAAGCCATCGAACAGGTAGCCGGACAGGCAGTCAGGCTCCTTCAGGCGCTCCTTGACCAGCCCGATGATGATGTCGTCGGACACCAGCGCGCCGGAATCCATCACTTTCTTTGCGGCGAGACCGAGCGGCGTACCGGCCTTGACCGCAGCCCGCAGCATGTCGCCGGTCGAGATCTGCGGAATGCCGTAGCGTTCCTTGATGAATGCAGCCTGGGTGCCTTTGCCGGCGCCCGGTGGCCCGAGCAGTATGACTCGCATCCCCCGTCCTGCCTCGTGTAATTATGGTTACCGCGACGGCGTAAGCCGGCGGGTTGTCCCGAGTACGCGCGCCGTCGACCCCCGGTGCGGTACTGGCTGAAGCGGCGGGATTCTAACCGTTCCCGCTCGTGCGACGGTTACTCCGGCCGCGATAGTTTCGTGCGCTCGGTCAAATCTTGAAGCCGGCCGCGAGTCGTTTCTTCACTGCCACGTTCTTCAGCACCACATAGTCCGGCAGGCCGTCCTTGTACGGCGGATACGACTCGCCGCCGATCAACGGCGCCAGGTACTTCCGGCAGGCGTCGGTGATGCCGAAACCATCAGCGCTGATGAACTCGCGCGGCATCATTTTCTCGCGATTGGCGACATCGGCGAGTGGCGCCATGCCGATTTTCCAGCGGTACGGCCGATTCGCGGTGCGCACGATTGCCGGCATGACGGCGTTGTGGCCCTTCAGTGCGAACTCCACCGCCGCCTTGCCAACCGCGTATGCCTGCTCCACGTCGGTCTTCGACGCGATGTGGCGGGCTGCGCGCTGCAGGTAATCAGCGACCGCCCAGTGGAACTTGTAATTGAGCCCCTCCTTGACCATGCTCGCGATTACCGGCGCCACGCCTCCCAGTTGCGCGTGTCCGAACGCATCGCGCAGCCCCTGATCGGACAGGAACTTGCCGTCCGCGCCCTTGACGCCCTCGGAGACGACCACCGAGCAGTAGCCGAAGCGCTCGACCTTTTCCTTGACCGCCGCCAGGAACTTGTCGCGATCGAACGTGATTTCGGGAAACAGAATCAGGATCGGAATCGGATGCGCCTTATCGGCCGCCAGGCCGCCGGCTGCGGCGATCCAGCCTGCGTGCCGGCCCATCACTTCAAGCACGAACACCTTGGTTGAGGTCTTCGCCATCGATGCCACATCGAAACTCGCTTCGCGCAGCGACACCGCGACGTACTTGGCCACCGAGCCAAAGCCGGGGCAGACATCGGTGATCGGCAGATCGTTGTCGACCGTTTTCGGCACGTGAATCGCCTGCAGCGGGTAGCCCAACTTCTCCGACAATTGCGAGACCTTCAGGCAGGTATCGGCCGAGTCGCCGCCGCCGTTGTAGAAGAAGTAGCCGATGTCGTGTGCCTTGAACACCTCGATCAGGCGTTCGTACTGGGCGCGGTCTTCCTCCAGACCCTTCAACTTGTAACGGCACGAGCCGAAGGCGCCAGCAGGCGTGTGCTTCAGCGCCTTGATTGCAGTCGTCGATTCGCGGCTCGTGTCGATCAGGTCCTCGGTCAGCGCGCCGATGATGCCGTTGCGTCCCGCGTAGACCTTGCCGATCTGTTTGCTGTGCTTGCGTGCAGTCTCGATCACGCCAGCGGCGGAGGCGTTGATCACGGCGGTCACGCCGCCGGATTGTGCGTAAAAGGCGTTTCGTTGTTTCATGGGTGGCGTGCCGTTTCAGTCGTTCGGTTCAGTCGATGCGAATCCATTCCGCAAGCGGCCAGTTGTCGGCGCGGTGCACGACCGTCACATTGGCGCGCGCCGCCCACGGAATCACCTGCCGGTGCAGAGGGACGTGGTGTACCTGTTCGTTGTGCTCCGCAAGCGCTTGCCTGATGAGTTCCTTGCGCCTGTCGGCATTCATCTCGATTGCGGCCGCATCGATCAAGGCGTCGAGTTTCGGGTTGCTATAGCGCCCGTAGTTGAAACCACCCTTGCCGGAGGTCTTGTCGAATGTGCGCAGCACCGGGTCGAGCGTGGTCTGTGCATCCGTTACCGCGCCACCCCAACCGAGCATGTAGAAGCTGGTGTCAAACTTCTCCAGCTTCGGAAAGTACGTCGCGCGAGGCTGCGCGGTGACCTTGGTCTGGATGCCGACCCGCGCAAGCATCGCGGCCGTCGCAACGCAGATCTCCTCGTCGTTGATGTAGCGGTTGTTTGGGCAGTCAAGCGTCACTTCGAAGCCATTCGGATACCCTGCCTCGGTCAGCAGTTGTCTGGCGCGACTGGGGTCGTACGGAAGCCGTTTCTCCGCGTCCGGGTTCGAAACGAGAATCGATGGTGTGATGCCCCCCGTGGGCAAGGCCGCGCCGCGCATCGTCTTGCCGCGCAGCGCTTCGATGTCGATTGCCTGGTAAACCGCGCGGCGAACGCGCACGTCCTTGAACGGGTTCCTGCCCTTGACGTTCGAGTACAGCAGTTCGTCGCGCTGCTGGTCGAAACCGAAGAACACTACCCGGTTTTCCACGCCTTCGATCAGTCTGACGTCCTTGGCCGTCTTAATGCGATTAATGTCCTGCGGCGGCGGATCGAGGATGAAATCGACCTCGCCCGACAGCAGCGCCGCCACGCGCGTGGCGTCCGATCCGATCGAAGAGTAGACAATGTCGGTGACATTGCCCTCGAACGTTCCCCACCAGTTCGGGTTCTTCCGCAGCACGGTCTTGATGCCGGGTTCGCGCGACACAAGCACGAAGGGCCCGGTGCCGTTCGCATTGCGGGCAGCGAATGTCTCCTCCCTGTTCTTGAAATCGAGCGGATTGCTGACCTTGTTCTTCTCGCACCACGCCTTGCTCATGATGAAGACCGAGGTCGCGTGCTCAAGCGTGATGGGGTTCGGCTTATCCTGTTCGAATTCGACCGTGTAATCGTCGATCTTGCGTGGCTTGCCAACCGGAATTGCGTACTGCCGTATCTGGGAGTTGGCGTGGCTTGCCCGCGTGAACGAGAACACGACGTCGTCAGCCGTGAAGGGCGTGCCATCGTGGAACTTCACGCCCTTGCGCAGATTGAAGCGCCATGTGGTTGGGTTCACCTGGGACCACGAAGTCGCGAGCCCTGGCACGATGCGCAGCTGTTTGTCGCGCATGACCATCGAGTCATGTACCTGTTGCGAGAACAAATTGGTGAATGATTCGTTCTGCGAGTAGGGGTCCGATGTCTGGATGTCCCCCTGCGATGCCCAGCGCAATGTCTTGGCCAGCGCGGCTCCGGTCAACAGCAGAGCACCCAGGAAGATCAGGGTGGCCACCCGTTTCATCGACGTTTCCTTGCTGACTTCGTAGGGCGCGAGTCTATGCGTGCGTCGCAATCAGCGCACGCACGTGTTCAAGATCTGCGGGAGTGTCAACTCCGGGCGGCAACGCCGCCGCAAGCGTAAGCACCGCGATGCCGTGTCCGTGCCACAGCGCGCGCAACTGTTCCAGGCTTTCGTGCATTTCTATCGGCGCCGGGACAAGCTTGGAAAAACCTCGCAGAAATCCGGCACGGTACGCGTACAGGCCGATGTGCCGCAGCGCCGGCAGGCCCGCAGGCAAGCGTTCGCGTTCACGGGCAAAGGCGTCGCGCGACCACGGAACTGGCGCGCGCGAAAACAGCAGTGCGCGGCCGCCAGCGTCGGTGACGACCTTGACCACGTTGGGACTGAAGAACTCGGCGGCGTCCGCCAGGGTGTGTGCAGCCGTTGCCATCGCACACTGGGGTCGAGCCTGCAGCAAGCCAGCGACGTCGTTGATCACCGTCGGTGGTATGAGCGGCTCATCGCCCTGAACGTTGACCACGATTGCGTCGTCGGCGAGCGACAGTCGCTCCGCTGCCTCGGCCAGCCGATCGGTTCCGGTTGCATGCGTGGGTGATGTAAGCACGACGCTGATGCCGTGCAAACGGCAAACTTCGGCGATCTCTTCGCTGTCAGCGGCAACGATCACGCGCTCGGCGCTGCTGAGGGCGGCGCGTTGCGCTACACGGACGATCAGGGGTATGCCTCCAATATCAGCCAGTGGCTTGCGCGGCAACCGCGTTGAGGCGAGCCGTGCCGGAACAATGACGACAAAGCCGGACATCGGAAGTGGCAGAAGCGGTCTCGGCTTAGACCGGAGGCAAGCCAGGCGTCGCCTCTTCAAGACGGCGCGCCTCGCTTTCGAGCATGACCGGAATGCCGTCGCGTATCGGGTAAGCGAGCCCGGCGCTGCGCGAGATCAGTTCCTGGTGTTCGCGGTCGTACTCAAGTGGTCCCTTGGTGACCGGGCATACGAGGATGTCAAGCAGCCGTGGGTCCATGGATAGCCTCGCTTTGAGGGTGGGCGGGTGAATTGAGCCGGGATTCAATCATGTCGATCAATCCGGCGTCGACCGACGCTCGCAGTTGGACCATGCACATGCGTCCGTCGGTGGCAATCGATGACACTGCGCGGCATTTTACGGCGTCCTTCGCAGTGATCAATGCGAGATCGAACTGCCGCCCCAGGAACGGGTTCTCGGCGAAATCATAGTGATCGGGCAATGGCAGCTCCACGATGTCGAGGCCAGCGTGGCGCAGCATCGCGAAGAATCGCTCGGGCGCACCGATGCCCGCGGCGGCGATGATTCGCAACGAACTGCGCTGCTGTTCCGTCACGAGCCCCTCAAGCGTGATGGCGCGCGTCGGATCGGCCAGTGACCGAACGTCGCCAAGCTGAGTATGCATTTCGTAGCGCGGTGAGTAGATTCGAATCGCTGGTACGGCGCCATGGCACACCACGACTGATACATCCTTCAGACGATCAGGTGGATCACGCAACGGGCCTGCCGGCAGCAGCCAGCCATTGCCGAGTCCCCGCTCGTCGAAAAGTGCAATTTCGAAGTCGCGGGCGAGCCGACGATGCTGCAGGCCATCGTCGGCGACGATGATGTCGCATCTGGGGTGAACGCTGAGCAGAATGCGGCACGCCGCGACTCGATCGCGACCGACCACAACCGGCACTCCGATGGCCTGAACCGACTGCGCCATCAGCAGGGGTTCATCGCCGACCTCGCTCGCACGCGCGTTCGTTTCGACGATCCGCACATCGCGGCCGCTGGTGCCGTAACCGCCGGTCACGATGCCGGGCCGGTGGCCGCGCGCGACCAGAGCGCGGACGATTTCAAGGGTCAGCGGCGTTTTGCCCGTTCCGCCGACATACAGATTGCCAACGACGATGACCGGCACGCCAACGCGCCAGGCACGAAACAGCCCGGCACGGTAGCTCAGCGCATGAATTGAGCGCGCCGCCCGATACACCAGTGCCAGAGGCAGCAGCAGCCATGCTGCGAGACCGCGCTTGCGCCACACCGCGTGCAGCGTGCGCTCCGCCCGATTGGACAGGTCGTTGAGATTCAAATCATTGCGCGGCGGCGCTTTGCCGCTCGGTGACAAAACTGATGCGCGGCAGTTGCGCGATGCGCGCTGCTTCCATCACATGGATAACCGCCTGGTGCGGCGTCTGCGCATCGGCGTGGATGACCAGCAGCACATCGGTGCGGCCCCGTGTGGCAATGCTCAGGGCTTCGACCAATCCATTGACGTCGGACTTGGCGAGCAGCTTCTTATCGAGAGCATAGCGGCCGTCAGCGGTGACGCCGATCACCACTTCGTTCGGCCGGTTCTGCGTGGCCTTCGCGTCGGCCTTCGGCAGTTCGATGCGCAATTCGGCGAAGCGCGAGTAGGTCGTGGTGACCGCGAGAAATATCAGCACGATCAGCATCACATCGATCAGAGGAATCAGATTCAGTTCCGGCTCCTCGTCCAGTGCGCGCCTGAATTTCATCGCGGGGTGGGGTCGTATCGATCGGCAAACAGGACCTCGAGCAAGCGCTGCGACTGGTCTTCCATCTCGACCAGAAAGTCCTCGATGCGTGCCTTGAAGTGCCGGTATGACAGAACGGACGGCACGGCTACGATGATGCCGAATGCGGTGCAGTACAGAGCGATTGAAATGCCGTGGGCGAGTTGTTGCGGATTGGAGCCGGCCTGTTGGGAAGCAAAGATATCGATCATGCCGATCACGGTGCCAAGGAGCCCGAGCAGAGGCGCGATCGATCCGATCGAACCCAGCAGCGAGAGGTAACGTGCCAGGTCATGCGCGATATGACCGCCCGTATTGGCAACGGCCGCGCCTGCAATCGCGCGTGGTGCGCGCACGTTGCGCAGCGCGGCTGCCAGCACGCGCCCTAGCGGCGAGCTTCGTTCAAGCTTGACGATCACTTCGGGGTTGACCTGTCTTCTTGCGACCAGGTTCAACACGTCCTGCAGCAACGACTGGGGAATCACTTTGTCGCGCCGGAGCGCGATGCTGCGCTCAATGATCAGGGTCAGGGCAATGACCGACGCCGCGAGCAACGGCCAGATTGGCCAACCGATGGCCTGTACGATCGCGAACAAGTCCTTGCCCCTCCTCAGCTTTGCACTTTGAACGCGAAGTGTAGTCGGTGCATCGCTGCACCCCTCGCTGCGCTTGCATGACACGGATTTCCACAGTTTCTGTGGACAAATATGTGAACAACCGGTGCTGAAACGCCGCAAATCCGCGCCGGGTGTGAGATTACGTAGACTGCGCGCTCGTTGTGCATCTGGAATACTGCCTTTGAATCAAGTGCTTAGAAGGACCCCCGCCTTTGAGGGACGGCCCAAAACCGTTCAGCCGAGGCGCGGTGCGCCTGTGTGGACAGTTTCGACCCGCGGAGCCGCATGATGCCTGCATCCGAGAACGAAAATCCAATAACGGCGCGGGATCCGATGACGGTATCCGCGCTAAACCGCGCCGTTGCTGGGTTGCTTTCGCGCGGCTTCCCGCTGGTGCGGGTTCGCGGCGAGATCGCCAACCTGGCGCGCGCGGCAAGCGGGCATTGGTACTTCACCCTGAAGGACGCCGCGGCGCAAGTGCGATGCGCGATGTTTCGCGGGCGCAACGCGCTGGTGAACTTCGCACCGCGCGACGGTGAAGAGGTTGAGGTTTTGGCACAGGTGGGCCTGTATGAAGCGCGCGGCGAGTATCAACTGAACGTTGAATCCATGCAGCGTGCCGGCCTCGGTCGGTTATTTGAGGAATTCCTGCGTCTGAAGGAGCGATTGGCGGCCGAGGGATTGTTCAACGGGACGCTGAAGCGACCATTGCCGGCGCTGCCGCGTGCGATCGGCGTCGTGACGTCCGTGCAGGCGGCGGCACTGCGAGACGTGCTGAGCGCGTTGCGTCGACGGGCGCCCTACGTGCACTTGATCGTTTATCCGGTACCGGTGCAGGGCGAAGGTGCAGGTGTGCGAATAGCACAGATGCTCGCGCAGGTGTCGGCGCGCAACGAAGTCGATGTCGTGCTTCTGGTCCGAGGCGGAGGGTCGATCGAAGACTTGTGGGCGTTCAACGAAGAAGTCGTCGCAAGAGCTATTCGGTCGTGCCGGATTCCTGTCGTGGTCGGGGTCGGGCACGAATCGGATTTCACGATCGCCGACTTTGCTGCCGATGTGCGCGCGGCCACGCCGACAGCCGCCGCGGAGATCGCAGCGCCAGACCGTGCCAGTCTCTTCGAAATAGTTGAAAAGCGCTTGAGTAATCTGCAGGCCGGTGCCCGACGGCAACTCGATCTTCTGCAGCAGCGCCATGACTACGCGACTCGTGCGCTCGCACTGCCGCGCGCGCCGCTGCGTGGCCTTGACGGGCGTGTGACAGGGTTGCTGTCGCGGCTTGGGCACTCCGCGGCACAGGCGCTGAGCTGCCGGCAGCTGGCGATTGGGCGGTCGACTCAGTGGCTGGCGCGACTTCGACCCGAGGCGCATGCGCCGCGCGCGCGTGTGCAGGAAGTCTGTGCATGTCTCGCTGCGCGAGTGCAGCGCGGGCAGAAAGGGCGCCACGGCCAGATCGAGTCGCTCACTGCTTCGCTGACCGCGCTCGACCCGAACGCCGTGCTTGCCCGTGGTTACGCCATGGCATTTGCACCCGATGGCCGCAGCGTGCGCGATGCGCGACAGTTGTCCCCGGGAGATCAATTGCGGCTGCGTTTCGCGCGCGGCGGGGCGGATACGCGTGTCGAACGCCTGGAACTGGAGCGGAGACAACCACAAGACTGACGTGACTAGAATCCCACACTCTGCTTTCTGGCATACGATCTCCTACCCTCTTGTGAAGGATGTCACTCATGGAACACACCTTGCCTCCGCTGCCATACGCGATGGATGCCCTCGCGCCCCACATTTCGAAGGAAACGTTCGAGTTTCACTACGGCAAGCATCATCAGGCCTACGTCAATAATCTCAACAACCTGATCAAAGGCACCGAGTTCGAAAACGCGCGGCTGGAGGAAATCGTCAAGAGGTCCTCGGGCGGTGTATTCAACAACGCAGCGCAGGTGTGGAATCACACCTTCTTCTGGAGCAGCATGAAGCCCGGCGGCGGCGGTGAGCCCACAGGCGCTGTGGCGGCGGCGGTCGCCAAGAAGTGGGGCTCATACGCCGCGTTCAAGGATGCCTTTACGAAGAGCGCGGTCGGCAACTTCGGTTCTGGCTGGACCTGGCTGGTGAAGAAGGCGGACGGCACGGTCGACATCGTCAATACGAGCAATGCCGCTACACCGCTCACGACGACGGACAAGGCGCTCCTGACGATCGACGTGTGGGAACACGCCTACTACATCGACTACCGCAATGCGCGGCCCAAATTCGTCGAGACGTTTCTCAACAGCCTGGCCAACTGGGACTTCGCGGCGAAGAATCTTGGCTGACGGATCGCGGCCGCTCGGCGGCGGGAAGATGCCGAAGGAAAGGAAGCGTGTGGAGCGACTCAGGGCGCTCTCGGCAGCCCGCCGATCTTCGCTCCTGGTTTCAGGCCGCGTTTGTCGAACCAGCCGCGCTCCATTTCGAGAGCGAAGCGGACGGGTTTGACGGCGCAATGACTGGCGTCGGTCCTGGGCGCCATGTCCTCGATGTTGACGATGGTGCCGTCGTCGTCCATGAACGCGACCGACAGCGGAATCAGCGTATTGCGCATCCACATGCACAGCGTCGACTTGTCGCGATACAGGAAAACCATCCCCTGATTTGGCGCCAGCCGCTCTCGGAACATCAGGCCACGAGTCATTGTCTCGTTGTTCGCGACGACTTCCGCCGTAATCACATGGATTCCGGCCGTGAGCTTGATTGTGGGTTGTGGCGGAAGTGCTGCTCCCTGGGCGGCGGCGAGCAACGGCAAGAGCGATAGCCCTAGGAGGACTTGGCGAAAACCGATCATGCACATTTGAGACAAAACAGACAGAAAAGGGCAAGACCCTTGGGCCCTGCCCTTTTGGCATTAGGCGCGAAGCTTACTGCTTGGCAGCTTCGGCCTTCTTGGACCTCTTGGATTTCTTGGTGACCTTCGCTTTCTTAACATCTTTGGGTTCGGCCTTGGCTTCCGCCTTAGTGTCTGACTTCACTACGGGGGCCGGGCCGGCGACAGCCGAGGAGGCCGGAGCTGCGGGCTTGGCCGGCGCTGCCGGGGCGGCTTGCGCAAGAACGGCGCCTGCGAAAAGCGTCGAAATCAGTGCAGCGATCAGTTTGTTCATGAAGCTCCCTTTCGGTCGGTCTTAGGTTGAGCGACGACCGGAAGTCCGGCCGCGGACGGCATTGCGTCAATAGCCGTAACGTGTCGGTATCGACCCCGGTTGACGGATTGGAAAGGCGGGGCGAGTAAGATTGCCGGTTGAACAGCGGCGATTGGTCCGGTCCCGCTCGGAACACCCGCCAGAACAAGATTCCCCATCAGCCGGAGACTCCATGTACCAGCACATCAAGGTGCCCAAGGAAGGGCAAAAGATCACCGTCAACAAAGACTTTTCTCTCTCCGTGCCCGACCAACCCATCATTCCCTACATTGAAGGTGACGGTACGGGGGTTGACATCACCCCGGTGATGATCAAGGTGGTCGACGCGGCGGTCGCCAAGGCCTACGGCGGTAAGCGCAAGATCATCTGGATGGAGATTTTCGCCGGCGAGAAGTCGACGAAAGTGTATGGCCCGGATGTCTGGCTGCCTGAGGAGACGCTGCAGGTCCTGAGGGAATACGTGGTGTCGATCAAGGGGCCGCTCACGACCCCGGTCGGCGGCGGCATCCGTTCGATCAATGTTGCCATGCGCCAGGAACTGGACCTGTACGTGTGTCTGCGACCGGTGCGCTACTTCAAGGGCGTGCCCAGCCCGGTCAAAGAGCCCGAGAAGACCGACATGGTGATCTTTCGGGAGAACTCAGAAGACATCTATGCCGGGATCGAGTACGAAGCGGAATCGGACAAGGCGAAGAAACTCATCAAGTTCCTGCAGGATGAAATGGGTGTGAAGAAAATCCGTTTCCCGGCCACTTCGGGCATCGGCATCAAGCCGGTTTCGCGCGAGGGCACGGAGCGACTCGTCCGCAAAGCGATCCAGTACGCGCTTGACAACAGGCGCAAGAGCCTGACCTTTGTCCACAAGGGCAACATCATGAAGTTCACCGAGGGCGCATTTGCCAAATGGGGCTACGCGCTGGCACAGAAGGAATTCGGCGCGCAGCTTCTTGACGGCGGCCCTTGGATGAAGATCAAGGCGAAGCACGGCGACATCGTGATCAAGGACGTCATCGCCGACGCATTCCTGCAACAGATACTGCTGCGGCCGGCCGAGTACGACGTGATCGCGACGATGAATCTGAACGGCGACTACATTTCAGACGCCCTGGCGGCACAGGTCGGCGGCATCGGAATCGCGCCTGGGGCCAACCTGTCCGATTCAGTTGCGATGTTCGAAGCGACCCATGGCACGGCGCCCAAGTACGCCGGCAAGGACTATGTCAACCCCGGCTCAGAGATTCTGTCGGCCGAGATGATGTTGCGCCACATGGGCTGGACCGAAGCGGCCGATCTGATCGTCAAGTCGACGGAGAAATCGATTCTTGCGAAAACGGTCACCTACGATTTCGCGCGCCTGATGGAAGGTGCGACTCAGGTTTCCTGCTCGGGGTTTGGCAACGCGATGATCGCCAACATGTGACGTGGCTGCGTTGCTTAAGCAACAAAAAACCCCGCCACGGCGGGGTTTTTTTGGCTCAGGCCGTTGGCTAGCTGCCTGCCGTGATGTTCGACGCCTGCTTACCTTTTGGGCCCTGCACGACCTCGAAATTGACCTTCTGCCCTTCTTTGAGGGTCTTGAACCCGCCCATCTGGATCGCCGAGAAGTGGGCGAACAAATCCTCGCCGCCTCCGTCGGGAGTGATGAAGCCGTAGCCCTTCGCGTCGTTAAACCACTTCACCGTGCCTGTTGCCATCTGTTCTTCCTTTTCGTACGTCTCTGTCCGGTCGCCGCAAACTCCTGCGAGCGCAGCCCGACCCCCTCCATTACGACCGCCGGAATTGTGCGTCCCGCCGGTCGCCGGTCCGCTTCTGCCTCACTTCGACATCTGCGGCTGCGCATTCTTTGTGCAAATCAGTGCTCGCGTCAAGGTCTGGCGCGGCGAGAACGCAGAGGTCACCGGAACGCGCCAGCGGGTCCTTCTAGGCCTGAGTAACGCCGTCCGCCTCCCGGGAACGCTTGTGATTTGTGCCAGGAGACTCCATTTTGGGTCTTGAAGGCGATGAGTCCAACCGTGCGTCGCGCGCAACGACGCGTCCGCTGATCTGAACGGCGGAAGGCGGCAAGCACCTGAGTTAACTTATGATTAGTACGCTTTTCTGGTCTGTCGGGGAACGGCGCCTTGCCTAGAATGGATCCATGAGCGAGCGGCTGGGTGATGGGACAGTGACCGAGAAGAAGACTTCTCGGGTCAAACCGCCGCCGATGTACCAGGTTGTACTGCTCAATGACGATTTCACGCCGATGGAGTTTGTGGTTGGCGTGCTGCAGAAGTTCTTCGGCAAGGGACGCGAGCAGGCGACCCAGATCATGCTGAAGGTGCACCACGAAGGCCGCGGTGTCTGCGGCGTGTATCCGCGGGACGTTGCAGCCAGTAAGGTCGAGCAGGTTTGCAGTTATTCACGCCAGCACCAGCATCCGCTGCAGTGCGTGATGGAGGAAGCATGATCGCGCAGGAATTGGAAGTCAGTCTGCACATGGCCTTTGTCGAGGCTCGCCAGGCGCGACACGAATTCATCACCGTCGAGCATCTGTTGCTGGCACTGTTGGACAATCCGTCGGCCGCCGAAGTGCTGCGCGCTTGCGCCTGCAACATCGAGGACCTGCGCAAGAGCCTGCAGAATTTCATTGGCGACAACACGCCGATCCTGCCGCCGAACTCCGAGGCCGACACGCAGCCGACGCTGGGTTTCCAGCGCGTGATCCAGCGCGCGATCATGCACGTGCAGTCGACTTCGAACGGCAAGAAAGAGGTCACCGGGGCCAACGTGCTGGTGGCGATCTTCGGTGAGAAGGACTCGCACGCGGTGTACTACCTGCACCAGCAAGGCGTGACCCGGCTCGATGTCGTCAACTTCATTTCGCACGGCATCACCAAGTCGCCGCAGGCCGACGAAAAGGCCAAGCAGCAGTCGGGCGAAGAGGCACCGGAGCAGGAACAGGGCCGCGAACAGGCTTCGCCGCTCGAGCAGTACACGATGAACCTTAACCAGCTCGCCAAGGATGGCAAGATCGATCCGCTGATCGGGCGCGAGCTTGAAGTCGAACGCGTCATCCAGGTTTTGTGCCGCCGGCGCAAGAACAACCCGCTGCTGGTCGGTGAGGCCGGGGTGGGCAAGACCGCGATTGCCGAGGGTCTGGCATGGCGGATCATCAAGGGCGACGTACCGGAGATCCTTGAGAAGGCCAACGTCTATTCGCTCGACATGGGCGCGCTGCTCGCGGGCACCAAGTACCGCGGTGATTTCGAGCAACGGCTGAAGGGCGTGCTCAAACAGCTCAAGGCAAACTCAAACGCGATCCTGTTCATCGACGAGATCCATACGTTGATCGGCGCCGGGTCGGCCTCGGGCGGCACGCTTGATGCGTCAAACCTTCTGAAGCCGGCGCTGGCGTCGGGGCAGTTGAAGTGCATTGGTGCCACCAC
>DAITAC010000024.1:26008-31176 GCA_036824465.1 Burkholderiaceae bacterium | reverse complement strand
ACCTTCTGAAGCCGGCGCTGGCGTCGGGGCAGTTGAAGTGCATTGGTGCCACCACGTACAACGAATATCGCGGCATCTTCGAGAAGGACCATGCGCTGTCCCGCCGTTTCCAGAAGATCGACGTGATCGAACCGACGGTGCCGGAGACGATCGAGATCCTCAAGGGGCTGAAATCGCGCTTCGAGGAGCACCACGGGGTCAAGTATTCGTCAGGCGCAATCCAGGCTGCGGCAGAGCTGTCGGCCAGGTACATCAATGACCGTCATCTGCCCGACAAGGCGATCGACGTGATTGACGAAGCAGGCGCCGCGCAGCGCATCCTGCCGGTCAGCAAGCGCAAGAAGACGATCGGCAAGAACGAGGTCGAAGAAATCATTGCGAAGATCGCGCGCATCCCGCCGCAGACGGTGTCGAGCGACGATCGCACCCAGTTGAAGAACCTCGAACGCAATCTGAAGAACGTCGTGTTCGGTCAGGAGCCGGCGATCGATGCGCTTGCCGCGGCGATCAAGATGGCGCGTTCAGGACTGGGCAAGCCGGACAAACCGATCGGCTCGTTCCTGTTCTCCGGACCGACCGGCGTTGGAAAGACCGAGGTCGCCAAGCAACTGGCTTTCACGCTCGGCATCGAACTGATCCGCTTCGACATGTCCGAGTACATGGAGCGGCATGCGGTCAGTCGCCTGATCGGCGCGCCCCCCGGATACGTCGGATTCGACCAGGGGGGGCTCCTGACCGAGGCCATCGCCAAGAAGCCGCATGCGGTGTTGTTGCTGGATGAAATCGAGAAAGCGCATCCGGATATCTTCAATATCCTGCTGCAGGTGATGGATCACGGCACGCTGACCGACAACAACGGACGCAAGGCGGACTTCCGTAACGTGATCGTCATCATGACCACCAACGCCGGTGCCGAGACGCTGAACAAACGCGTGATCGGCTTCACCAACACGCGCGAAGCGGGCGACGAGATGGCCGAAATCCGCCGCATCTTCACGCCGGAGTTCCGCAACCGGCTGGACGCGACCATCAGCTTCCGCGCGCTCGACGAGCAGATCATCCTGCGCGTGGTCGACAAATTCTTGATGCAACTCGAAGATCAACTGCACGAGAAGAAGGTCGACATCGTGTTCTCCGACGCGCTGCGCGGGCACCTCGCGAAGAAGGGTTTCGATCCGGTCATGGGTGCGCGGCCGATGGCGCGACTCATCCAGGACACCATTCGCAAGGCGCTCGCCGACGAACTGCTGTTCGGCAAGTTGCTCAACGGCGGTCGCGTCAGTGTCGATGTCGACGAGGCCGGCCAAGTCAAGCTTGAATTCCCGCCGGCCGATGGCGGCGACGCGCCAAGGGCGGAGCGGCCGGAGCCGGTGACGTCCGAATAGCGACACCGCTTTTCCGGGCGGATTGACAGGTCGCCGCGAAGAGTCAACAGTACGGCTCGAAGGGTTTTCCCCTTCGGGCCGTTTTGTTTGGTCGCCGCAACGACGAATCGAGGAGACAGAGATGACACACATGCCGGTCACGCACGGCGCGGCGGCTGCGCTGCTTGCGCTTGTCGTGGCAGCGCCGACGTTGGCGCAGCAACCCGACGCGCAGTCCGCGGCGTACCTCGCCGCCAACTGTGCCAACTGTCATGGCACGCAGGGGCGCGGTGCCGGCGCCATGCCGAGCATCGCCGGTCAGAATAAGGAATACCTGGCCGAGCAGATGCGCGCGTTTCGTGACGGCAAGCGCCCGGCCACGGTCATGCATCAGCTCGCCAAGGGCTACACCGATGTGCAGATCAATCTGATTGCCGAGCACTTTGCGCGGCAACCGGTCAAATAAGGAGACGCCATGACAGCGCACAACTTCAGACGGCGCGACCTGCTCAAGCTCGGCGCGGCCACTGCGGCGGTGACGTCGCTCGCTGCCTGCGAGACCATGGGCGGCCGCAAATCGCTCGGCCAGGTGGTCGTGATTGGCGCGGGCTACGGCGGCGCGACTGCGGCCAAGTACCTGCGCCTGTGGTCCGAGGGCAGGATCGAAGTCACACTGGTGGAGCCCAATGAGGCGTTCATTTCGTGCCCGATGTCGAACCTCGTGCTCGGCGGCAGCCGCACACTGGCCGACATCACCGTGGCCTACACCGGGTTGGATAAGCACGGCGTGAAGCGCGTGCGTGACACTGCCACCGCGATCGACGTTGACAAGCGGCAGGTGCGGCTGGCCTCGGGCGGCACGCTCAGCTACGACCGGCTGGTCGTTTCGCCCGGCGTCGAGTTTCTGTGGGAGAACGTGCGCGGCATGTCCGTGGCGGCGGCCGAGACGATCCCGCACGCCTGGAAGGCCGGCCCACAGACGGTGCTGCTGCGGCGGCAGCTGGAGGCGATGGCCGACGGCGGCACCGTCGTGATTGGCATGCCGCTGGCGCCGTACCGCTGCCCGCCCGGTCCGTATGAGCGCGCCTGCCTGGTCGCCTCGTACCTGAAGGCGCGCAAGCCCAAGAGCAAGGTGATCGTGCTGGATGCCAACCCGGACTACGTGTCCAAGAAGCCACTGTTTTCGCGCGTGTTCGGCGAGGACTACAAGGGGGTCATCGAATACCGCAACAATGCGCCAGTCAGCGAGGTCGACGTCGCCGGCAAGACCTTCGTGCTTGACCTGGGTGACCGTATCAAGGGCGATGTATTGAACCTGATTCCGCCGCAGCGTGCCGCCAATATCGCGCGCGATGCGGGACTGATCACCGCCAACAATCGCTGGTGCGAGGTGGACTGGACCTCGATGGAGTCGGTCAAGGTCAAGGGCGTGCACGTACTGGGAGACGCCACGCTGTCGGCGCCCATGATGCCCAAGAGCGGCCACATAGCCAACCAGCACGGCAAGACGGCCGCGGCGGCGATCGTGGAGCTGCTCAACGGCAGAAGCCCGATCCCGCCGACGATGGCCAATACGTGCTACAGCTATATCGACGACAAGAGTGCGGTGCACGTGGCAAGCGTGCACCGCTGGGTGCCGGAGAAAAGGACGCTCGAGCCGGTGGCCGGCGCCGGAGGCATCTCGACGCAGGATCGCAACTCATGGGCGCTCGAGGGTATCTTTGCCTGGAGCTGGGCGCAAACGATCTGGGCGGACATGCTGACCTGAGACGCGCGGCCGCGCTGCCGGTGATCGATGCGCGGCCGACTGCTGCGGACTACGTCGATGATGGACGATCGCGAAAGGCGATTTCGCTCGCCTTTTCCGGATAGCGTCCGATCTTGTCGGCGTAGTAAGCCCGAATCGTCGCGAGGTCGCGCGCTTCGTCGCCGGTCATCCTGACGAATTCGGTCACGCCGATGCGTTTGCGCGTGTAATCGATGAAGGCAAGACCGACCGGCAGGTCGAGCTTGAGCGCCAGATAGTAGAAGCCAGTGCGCAGAAACGGCAGGTGTTTGCGCGTTCCTTCGGGCGACAGCGCGAGCCAGAAGAAATCCTCTGCCTTCATTAGCGCGGCAAGCTGGTCGACTGCACCGCTGGCGTGATGTCGATCGACCGGGCGTCCGCCCCAGAGGTACATGAGCCTCCCGAGTGTGGCACCCGTGAGGCCACGAAACAGGCTTTCCTTGCCGATGAAGTGAATTGGAACCGCAATCACCCACATGGCGAGCAGCCCAATCACGAAATCCCAGTTGGACGTGTGCGGATAGAAGACCGCTACGCCTTTGGGGCCGGGCATGCCATTGAATTCGACCCGCCAGCCGGCGAGGCCCAGCAGCCAGCGCGCAAACGAGGCCAGCATCAATGTTTGCCGGTTGAGCCGAACCCGCTGGCGCCGCGCGCACTTTCGATGAAGTGATCGACGATGTTCAACTGCACCTGCACGACCGGCACGATCACCATCTGCGCAATTCGTTCGAGCGGTTGGACCGTGAACGGCTCGCGGCCGCGATTCCAGCACGACACCATGATCTGCCCCTGGTAGTCGGAATCGATCAGGCCCACAAGGTTGCCTAGCACGATGCCATGCTTGTGACCAAGCCCCGAGCGCGGCAGGATCATCGCCGCGTAGCCCGGGTCCTCGAGGTGGATCGCGATTCCGGCCGGGATCAGTTGCGCCTCGCCCGCGCGCAGGACGACCGGCTCGTTAATGCAGGCCCGCAGATCGATTCCGGCGGCGCCGGCCGTGGCGTAGCCGGGGACGTTATCCCGCAGGCGCGCGTCGAGCAGCTTGATATCGAGCTTCATCGACGCTCTTGGTTGGCGGCATCAAGTGTCTGGGCCAGTCGTTCGCGCAGGTCGTACTTGGTCCTGCGCAGTTCAGCCGACACCGATTTGGCCGCTCGCCAGATCAGGAACGCACCGATTCCGGCCGCAATCACTCCGCCATCGCCGACCAGACCAAGGAGAAGGAAGAATAATCCAACGACACCCAACACGATGTTGCCGACGAGGTTCGCCGGCAATGCCCGTATCTCCCAGGACGCGGCCGCTGCGGCCTGCGTCCGAGCAGGGCGCTTATCCGCGCCACCCAGAGTGGTCAGCACATGGGTCGGCAGACGCGCCATCTGCTGACGCTCGATTTCCGCGACGTAAGCGACAAAGTCGCCGTCCTTGGGTTCGCCGGCCGGCAGGTTCATCGTCCCCGTTCCAGGCGCAATGCAATTTCGGCCACGATGCGGCGCGCATGAGCGAGCTTGCTTTCGCGTGGCAGGGTCGTGACGCCGATGGCGTCGACCAGATGCAGTTCAATTTCATCGCTGCCCAACGCGTCCTGCGCGCGGTTGGCAATGATCAGCGGCACACGTTTGGCCTCCAGCTTGGCCTGCGCGTTGGCGACCACGTTGTCACTTTCCGCTGCGAAGCCGACGCAATAGGGAGGATTCCGCAGCGCGGCCACGTCGGCCAGGATATCCGGGTTGGTTTCGAATTTGAGCGCCGGCGGAGCCGCGCCTTTCGCCTTCTTCAATTTGATCGCGCTTGCGTTCGCCACCCGCCAATCGGCGACGGCGGCGACGCCAATGAAGACGTCGGCGCGCTTCGCGTAGCCCATTGCGGCATCGTGCATCTCGCGCGCGGTCTGCACGTCGACCCGCTGCACCCCCCGCGGTGTGGCCAGTGATGTCGGCCCGGCAACCAGCGTCACCGTCGCGCCCGCCTCACGCGCGGCGCGCGCGATCGCGAACCCCATCTTCCCCGATGAC
>DAITAC010000024.1:12932-25908 GCA_036824465.1 Burkholderiaceae bacterium | reverse complement strand
CGCGCCCGCCTCACGCGCGGCGCGCGCGATCGCGAACCCCATCTTCCCCGATGACAGGTTGGTGATGCCGCGCACTGGATCGATCGGCTCGAACGTCGGACCGGCTGTGATCAGCACGCGTTTGTTCACGAGCACCTTGGGCTGGAAGTAGGCAACGATCTCTTCCCGCAGTTCCATTGCCTCAAGCATCCGTCCAAGGCCGATTTCACCGCAGGCCTGCCCGCCGCTGCCCGGTCCGAGCACGACCACACCGTCCGCCTTGACCTGCGCGATGTTGCGCTGGGTGGCGGCGTTCTCCCACATCTCGACATTCATCGCCGGTGCAATCAGCAACGGCGTGTCTTTGGCGCGCGCGACCACGAGCGTGGAGAGCAGGTCGTCGGCGAGCCCGTGCGCCAGCCTGGCAATGAAGTGCGCGGACGCCGGTGCAACGACGATCGCGTCAGCACCGCGCGACAGCGCGATATGCGGCATGCCGTCATCCACGCGGCCGTTCTGATCCGCCTGCCATTGGTCGACGAACACGGGCTTGCCGGTCAGCGCCTGCATCGTGGTCGCGGTGACGAACTGCTGCGCGCCGCGTGTCATCACCACCTGCACATCCGCGCCATCGTCTTGCAGGCGGCGCGCGAGTTCGCACACCTTGTAGGCCGCGATGCCGCCGGTCATGCCGAGGATGATACGTTTGCCGGTCAGTTCCATGGCGCGCAGATTACTTCGATTTCCTGACCCGTAACAGTTCGTCGAGAATCAGCAGCACTGCGCCGAGCACAATCGCGGAGTCGGCAAGATTGAACGCCGGCCAGTGCCAGCCGCGCCAATGGAAGTCCAGGAAATCGATCACGTGGCCATGCGCGATGCGGTCGATCACGTTGCCCAGCGCCCCGCCGAGGACCAGAGCCAGTGCGAGCGAAAAGAGCCGCTGCGTGCCATGTCGCGCCAGCAGATAGACGATGAAGAACGATGCCGACACGCCAATCACGGTGAAAAACGTTCCTTGCCACCCGGACGCGTTGGCAAGAAATGAAAACGCCGCGCCCTTGTTGTAGGTCAGCACCAGATTGAAGAAGCCCGTGACCGGCCGGACATCACCGGGATCGAACTTGCGTTCGACCACGATCTTCGTCAGCTGGTCGGCCAGCACGATCACCGTCGCCAGCCCGAGCCAGGGCGCCAGTTTCTGCCACCAGGTCTTGCCGCTGCTCCACGCCATCAGGCCGCCTTGCGCGTCTCGCCAGCGCCGAAGAGGTTGGTCAGGCAGCGGCCGCACAATTTCGGATGGCCAGTGGCTGTGCCGACATCGGCGCGCCAGTGCCAGCAGCGATCGCACTTGCGATTGGGGCTCGGTGTCACCACGACCTTCTCATCCGCTGTCGCGGCGGCCTGATGCAGCGTTGCGCGGCTGGTAATCATGACGAACTTCAGATCATCGCCAAGCGTGGCAAGCAGTGCATGACGATCGCCTGCAACGTGCAGATCGACTTCGGCCTGCAAGGATGAGCCGATCTGGCTCGCCTCGCGCAGGGCTTCAATTTGCTTGAGCACATCCGCGCGCACCGCTCGGATCTGCGCCCACTTGGCAAGCAGGGCCTCGTGACCCGGAATCGGCGGCAGTTCGTGGTAGACCTCAGTGAAGATCGTGCTGCGCTCGTCGCCACAGAACACCCTGTGCGCCTCCTCGGCAGTGAATGACAGGTAGGGTGCCATCAGCCGCAGCAGGCTCGAAGTGATGTGCCACAGCGCCGTCTGCGCCGAACGGCGTGCCGTCGACATGGCGGGGGTCGTGTAAAGGCGGTCTTTCAGGATGTCGAGGTAGAAGGCCCCCAGATCCTCGGAGCAGAAGGTCTGCAACCGCGCCACGACCGGATGGAATTCGTAGCGGTCACAGCTTCTCTGCGCCTCGGCCTGCATCTGCGCTGCGAGTGCGAGGGCGTAGCGATCGATCTCGAGCAGCTGCGCGATCGGCACGGCGTCCTGTTCGATGTCGAAATCGCTGGTATTCGCCAGCAGGAACCGCAGCGTGTTGCGGATGCGGCGGTAGCTTTCGACCACGCGCTTCAGGATTTCGTCGCCGATCGACATCTCGCCCGAGTAGTCGGTCGATGCGACCCAAAGCCGCATGATTTCCGCGCCCATCTTGTCGGCGAGTTCGCGTGGGTCGATGCCGTTGCCAAGCGACTTGCTCATCTTGCGGCCCTGCGCGTCGACCACGAAGCCATGCGTCAGCAGCGCCTTGTATGGCGCACGCCCATCAATCGCTGCGCCTGTCAGAAGCGATGAGTGAAACCAGCCGCGATGCTGGTCCGATCCCTCCAGATACAGGTCAGCCGGATACGCGAGTTCCGCCGCATGCGAGCCGCGCATGACCGTGCGATGCGTGGAGCCCGAGTCGAACCACACGTCGAGGATGTCGTTGATCTTCGTGTACTGCGCGGCTTCATCGGGCGGCAGGAAATCCTCGACCGCGGCGCGGCTCCACGCTTCGACGCCACCTTGCTCCACCTTCTGCGCCGCGCCTTCCAGCAGTTCGAGCGTGCGCGGGTGCAATTCGCCCGTTTCCCGGTGCAGAAAGAACGGCAATGGCACGCCCCAGTTGCGCTGGCGCGAGATGCACCAGTCGGGGCGGTTGGCGATCATCCCGTGCAACCGTGCCTTGCCCCACGATGGAAAGAACGCGGTCTGCTCGATGGCGCGCAGTGCGGTCTGGCGCAGGGTTTCTCCAACCGTCTCCCGTTGCATTACGCCCTGCGTCTCGCGCGTCGCGCCATCCATCCGCACGAACCATTGCGACGCCGCGCGGTAGATCAGCGGCGATTTGTGCCGCCAGCAGTGCATGTAGCTGTGCTGGTCCTGCGCGGCGTGCAGCAGCGAGCCCGCAACGCGCAGGCTGTCGATGATCCGCGGATTCGCCTCCCAGATCTTCATGCCGCCGAAGAGCGGGAAGTCTTTCGCGAAGTGGCCATCGCCCGTCACCGGGTTCAGAATCTCATCATTCGTCATTCCGTAGGACTTGCACGAATCAAAGTCCTCGATGCCGTAGGCCGGTGACGAGTGCACGATGCCGGTGCCGGCATCCGCCGTGACATAGGTCCCCAGATACACGGGCGAGAGGCGATCAAACCCCTTGTCGAGCGTAGCGAGCGGGTGCCTGAAGCGCACCTGCTCGAGCTTCTGCCCCACAGTGGTCGCGATCACACGGCCTTTCAGTCCGTAGCGCAGCAGGCACGACTCGACCAGCGACTCGGCGAGAATCAGCAACCGATCCCCGCAGTCGACGAGCGCGTAGACGAACTCCGGATGGAAATTCAGCGCTTGGTTGGCGGGAATTGTCCATGGTGTCGTGGTCCAGATCGCGGTCGACGTCGGCTTGCCAAGCGCGGCCACGCCGAACGCAGCCGCCACTTTGGCTTCTTCGCCCGGGGCCAGAGGAAAGGCGACATCGATCACCGGCGTCTTCTTGTCGATGTATTCGACCTCGGCTTCGGCCAGTGCTGAGTTGCAGTCGAAGCACCAGTTCACCGGCTTAAGTCCGCGGTAGACGAAGCCGCGCTCGATCATGCGGCCGAGCGTGCGGATCTCGTCCGCCTCGGCCTTGAGCGTCATCGTCTTGTACGGATTGTCCCAGTCGCCGAGCACCCCAAGGCGCTTGAATCCCTTCATCTGCAGCGCGATCTGTTCGGTCGCATGCGCGCGTGCCTTGGCCTGCACCTCGGCGCGCGGCAAGTTCTTGCCGAACTTCTTCTCAATGTGGATCTCGATCGGCATGCCGTGACAATCCCATCCGGGCACATACACCGCATCGAAGCCGGCCATCGAGCGCGTCTTGACGACGATGTCCTTCAGGATCTTGTTGACCGCCGTGCCGAGGTGAATTTCACTGTTCGCGTAGGGTGGACCGTCATGCAGGATGAACTTCGGCGCGCCTTTGCGCGCGGCGCGGATCGCCTGATAGGCCTTGGCCTGCTCCCACCCGGCGACCAACGCTGGTTCGCGCTTGGGCAGATCGCCACGCATCGGAAACGGCGTGTCGGGCAGATTGAGCGGGTACTTCTTGGTTGCCGGATCGGACGGCGGTTTCGTCTTCGCCGCAGGGCGTTTGGCGTCGTCAGCCATGGTGGTTCCTTGGCCCCCTCGGGCTCTTCAAGGTTGATAGGAGATCAAATCGCGCTGCCCGCAAACAACGCGCGTGCCTGGTTGGCATCGTTGCGAATGGCGGCGGTCAACTGGTCTAGCGTGTCGTACTTCTCCTCGTCGCGCAGTTTCTTGATGAACTCGACCCGCACCAGTCGACCATAGATCTGATCGGCGAAGTCGAACAGGTGCACTTCGAGCAGCCAGCGGCCGCTGTCGTCCACCGTCGGGCGCAGCCCCACGCTGGCGACGCCCGGCCACGGCATGTCGGTGATGCCGTGTACACGCACCGCATAGACACCATGCGCGGCCGGGCGCTTGTGCGTAATGCGCAGGTTGAGCGTCGGATATCCGATCGTGCGGCCGCGCTTGGCACCATGCAATACGCGGCCGGTGATCGAATACGCATGGCCTAACAGGTGCGAGGCACGCGCCAGATCACCGGCGGCGAGCGCGGCTCGCACAGCTGAGCTTGAAATCCGTTCGCCGCCGTCGGTTATCGTATCCAGTTGCTCGATTTCGTAGCCGCCGCCGGGGGAGTGCTGTCGCAGCAGGGCTACATCGCCAGCGCGCCGTGCACCAAAGCGGAAATCGTCGCCGACCAGCAGCCACTTCATCCGGCAGCCGTCCACCAGCATCTTGTCGATGAAATCCTCGGCGCTGATCGATGCAAAGCGTCGGTTGAAGTGCTGCAGATACGCATGCTCGATGCCGCTCACGGCCAATCCCTGCAGCTTGTCACGCAGATTGGCGACCCGCGCCGGGGCCTTGTCGGGCATGAAGAACTCGCGCGGGTGCGGCTCAAACGTCATCACCGCCGGCAGCAGATTTCGCGCGCGCGCCGCGTCGACGACGCGCGTCAGCAGCGCACGGTGGCCGCGATGCACGCCATCGAAATTGCCGATCGCAAGCGCGCATGGCGAGCGCTCGGCGGCGGGAGGAAGGCCACGAAAAATCTTCATCGAGGGATGGTCTTTGATGCGCTGCGATTATACGGACCGCGCGCCCGAAACCTCTTGATTTTCGCGGAGTTAGCGATCGGCCGCGTAGAATTCTGTCGATGCGAAACATCGTCTGTCTGATCTCGGGACGCGGCAGCAACCTGCAGGCAATCCTGCGCAGCGCGCGGCAGCAGCAGTGGGAGCAGCTGCTCGATGCGCGCGTCGCCGGTGTGATCAGCAATCGCCCCGACGCGGCGGGCCTTGCGATTGCGCGTGACTTCGACGTTGCGACCGAAATCGTGCCGCACGCGGCATTTGCGTCGCGCGATGCATTCGAATCCGCGCTGATCAGGGCCATCGACACGCACGTGCCGATCCTTGTCGTATTGGCGGGGTTCATGCGCGTGCTGACTGCACGCTTCGTCGACCATTACACGGGCCGGTTGATCAACATTCATCCGTCGCTGCTGCCGGCATTCCCCGGCCTTGCCACGCATCGACAGGCGCTGGCGGCAGGAGTGAAAGTGCACGGGTGCACCGTGCATTTCGTGTCGAACGAGGTGGACGGTGGACCGATCATTGCGCAGGCGGCAGTCAGGGTTCTCGATGGCGACACCGAGGAATCACTGGCCGCGCGGGTTCTGGCGCAGGAACATGTGTTGCTGCCGTGTTGTGTGCGCTGGCTTTGCGAAAGCAAGGTGCGGCTTGAGCATGGCCGGGTGGTGACACATGAGCTCAAGCCCGGCGTGCAATCGGTGCTTGCGACATGAACGGCGTGCGTGTGACCTCGCAGGTGGTCGACGGCCTGGCGCATCTGCTCGGACATGTGCTGGGCTTCGACGGTCCGGCCGACGCCGTGATGTCGCGCTTCTTCAAGCAGGAACGCACGCTCGGCGCACGCGATCGCAGTTTGATCGCCGAGGCGACGTTCTATGTATTGCGGCATTACGCGACGCTGTCGGCGCAACTCGCGCCGGCGCACCCGGCGCGCGCACCGCGCCTGTCGGCACTCGTGGCCCTGGCACGTCAGCACGGCATTGATGCGCTTGGCCCGCGCGCACTGCGCGGCGACGAACGCGCGGTGCGCAGTGCGCTGGCGATGGACATTCGGCGCATGCCGGCCGCCATCCGCGCTGAGGTGCCGCTTTGGCTGTTTACGCACGTGACCGCGCAATATCACGACGCCGAACCGCTGCTGGCCGCGCTGACAGAAGCCGCCCCGCTCGATCTGCGTGTGAACACGATCAAGGCGAATCGTGATCAGGTGTTGGCTGAGCTGCGCGCATCCACGCGCGAACATGCCCCGCTGGCGGCGCAGGCAACGCGCTATTCGCCCGACGGCATTCGCCTCGATGACAAACCCGCGTTGACTCGCTGGCCGCTGTACCAGGATGGAATGATCGAAGTGCAGGACGAGGGCAGCCAGTTGATCGCGCGGCTGGTGGCACCGAAACGCAGCGACATGGTGGTGGACTTCTGCGCGGGCGCCGGCGGCAAGACGCTGGCGCTGGGCAGTCTGATGCGATCAAGCGGGCGCATCTATGCCTTCGACATTCACGCAAAGCGCCTGGCCGGCCTCGGACCCCGACTCAAACGCAGCGGCCTGTCGAATGTCCACCCGGCGGCGATCGCGAGCGAAAATGATCTGCGGGTCAAGCGTCTATCCGGAAAGATCGATCGCGTGCTGGTCGATGCGCCGTGCTCTGGCAGCGGCACGCTGCGACGCAATCCGGACCTGAAGTGGCGCTTTGACGAAGCCGAACTGGCGCGCGTGAATCAGGTGCAGGCCAACGTGCTGCGCGCGGCGAGCCGGCTGGTAAAACCGGGCGGACGACTCGTGTATTCGACCTGCTCCCTGCTGACGCTGGAGAACCAGGAGGTCGTCGAGCGATTCATTGCCGATCAGCCGCAGTTTTCAGTGATGCCCGCCACTGAGGTGCTGCGAACGCAGGGAATCGACATCGATCATGCCGGACGATTCGCGCCCTGGTTCGTGATGCTGCCGCATCTGCATGGCACCGATGGATTCTTCGCCGCGGTGCTGGAACGACATCGATGAACGATTCGCTGTTGCAGGAACTGATGCAGGCGCTGGCCGAGGGGCTGGCGCGCCCCGCGCACTTCTGGAGCGCAATCGCGATCGGCGGTGCGCTGGTCGGCGGCTGGTTCACATCCCGGCTCGTGCGCCGCCGGGTTGAAGCCCGCTTGGCGCAGCGGATGGCTGCGGGTGGCACGCAGACGGACGCGCTGAAGTTCTCGATCGATGGATTTCGCCGACTCGCGTTTCCAATCACGGCGCAGGTACTGCTGTGGGGGGGTGAGGGTGTACTGAGACTGGCAGGACAATTGCCGCGGACCGTCGATGCTCGGCTGTTGCGGCTGGCGATGACGCTGCTCGGCGCGATGGCGCTGGTGCGCTTCGTCGTCTACGTGCTGCGAAGGGTCTTCTATCGCGCCGCCTTCATTGGCACGTTCGAGCGCGCGATCGCCTTGATCGTCTGGGTGATCGTCGCACTGCATCTGGTCGGCGTGCTCGACGATGTTGTCCAATGGCTCGATTCGCACCAGCTACCGATCGGTCGTGCGCCGGTCAGTCTCTGGACGCTTGTCAGCGGGACAGCCTCGGTGCTGGTCACGTTGCTGATTGCGCTCTGGGTCGGCTCAGTGCTCGAGTTGCGACTGCTGCGCAATGACACGGTCGACATGAACGTTCGTGTCGTGGTTGCGCGACTGCTGCGGGCGCTCCTGATCGTAATCGGCGTGCTGCTCGCATTGTCGCTGGCCGGCATCGATCTCACGGTGCTGTCAGTATTTGGCGGCGCGTTGGGGGTGGGGCTTGGTCTGGGGCTGCAGCGCATCGCATCGAATTACGTCAGCGGTTTCATCATCCTGCTTGATCGCAGCCTGCGCATCGGCGACCTGATATCGGTCGACAAGTACTACGGCGTTGTCACCCAGATCAGGACGCGATACACGGTTGTGCGCTCACTGGACGGCACCGAGGCAATCGTGCCGAACGAGATGCTGGTGTCGTCGCCGGTCACGAATCACTCGTTCAGTGATCGGCGCGTGCGCGTCGCCGTCAAAGTTTCGGTTGCCTATGACACCGATACCCTGCGAGCCCTGGCTCTGATGGAGGAAGCCGCAAGCGCGAACGATCGCGTGCTGACCGATCCGGCGCCAGCGGCGCTGTTGCTTGGCTTTGGCGCCGACGGTCTGGAGCTTGAAGTGGGTTTCTGGATCGCAGATCCGGAGCAGGGCCGCCTGAATGTGCAATCGCTTGTCGCGCAAGCGATCCTTGAGCGCTTCCGCGCCGGGAAGATCAGCATCCCGTTTCCGCAGCGCGAGGTTCGCGTTACGGGCTGGAACTCGGGTGGCATCGGGGCCGCTTGATCTTCACTCCATCTGCGGCACGCCCCACTGGCGGTCACCGTCCCGACCGGGGACCGGCACGTACAATGTGACTTTAGTCGGGCGCCTCGGCCCGATGCGCCGATGCCGGCGCAAGAATGGCGATGGTCGCAGGCGGACACCGTCCGTCTAATGGAGTCCTCATGTACCTATTCGAATTCCTTGATGGCGGACTGCTGAAATTGTCCTGGTGGCAACTGATCGTTGCGGTGCTGCTGTTGACGCATGTGACGATTGCGGCGGTCACCATATTTCTGCATCGCTCTCAGGCGCATCGCGCGCTGGATTTGCATCCGGCGGTGGCACACTTCTTCCGCATGTCGTTGTGGCTGACGACCGGAATGCAGACCCGGGAATGGGTGGCAATTCATCGCAAGCACCACGCCAAGTGCGAAACGCCGGAGGATCCGCACAGCCCGCAGACGCGCGGTTTGCGGACCGTGCTCTGGCAAGGCGCGGAGCTCTACATGGCTGAGGCGAACAACCGCGAGACGCTGGCGCGCTACGGCCTTGGCACGCCTGACGACTGGCTGGAGCGCAACGTCTACTCGCGCTTCACGTGGCAAGGATGTGGGGTGATGCTGGGCACCGATCTCATTCTGTTTGGCTACGCCGGGCTCGCGATCTGGGCGGTGCAGATGATGTGGATCCCGTTCTTCGCTGCCGGCGTGATCAATGGCATCGGTCATTTCTGGGGTTATCGCAATTTTGAAAGTCCGGATGCAAGCAACAATATCTCTCCGTGGGGCATCCTGATCGGTGGTGAGGAACTGCACAACAACCACCATACGTATCCGACCTCAGCCAGGCTGTCGAACAAGTGGTACGAATTCGATCTCGGCTGGATGTATATCCGCATGCTGTCGGCGATCGGCCTGGCGCGCATCCTGCGTGTTGCCCCAGTGGCCAAGGTTGCGTCGCCACGCGTGCGGGTTGACGTGGAGACTCTGCAGGCGGTGATCAACAATCGCTATGACCTATTGGCGAAGTACGCGCGCGGTCTGCAGAGAACGCTTCATGATGAGGTTGAGCGGTTGCGCCTGTCGGCGGCGGAAAAGCAGCGGTTCGCGCGGTTGCGCCGCGCGCTGCGCAAGGGCGACGTCGCGCAGATTCCGTCTGCGCAGCAGCAGACTTTGCGCGAGTTGCTGGGTCAGAGCCGCGTGTTGCAGACACTGATCGACATGCGTGCCGATCTCGCAGTGACCTGGGAGCGGTCCTCGGTATCGCGCGAGCAGATGCTGGCGCACCTGCAGGACTGGATTGCGCGCGCCGAAGCCAGTGGCATCCGTGTGCTGCAGGATGCGGCGCTGCGAATTCGCTCGTATTCGACGGCGTCCGTTACCGCCTGAAATCCGGCGAACCAAGTAGTTCGAAAACAAAAGACCCCGCTGAAGCGGGGTCTTTTGATTGGCAGTTGGCGCGCGCTACTTGAGTTTCGTTTCCTTGTAGGCAACATGCTTGCGCGCCACCGGATCGAACTTGCTCATCTCGAGCTTCTCCGGGGTAGTGCGCTTGTTCTTCGTGGTCGTGTAGAAGTGACCGGTACCAGCGGTCGACTCCAGCTTGATCTTTTCGCGAGCACCTTTTGCCATGGTCGCTTCTCCTAGATTGCGCCGCGTGCGCGCAGGTCGGCGAGCACGGCGTCGATGCCAAGCTTGTCGATCGTGCGCAGTGCAGCGTTGGTCAGGCGCAGCCGCACCCAGCGCTTTTCGCTGTCAACCCAGAAACGGCGATGCTGCAGATTGGGCAGAAAGCGACGTTTGGTCCTGTTGTTCGCATGTGAAACGTTGTTGCCCGTCATGGGTTTCTTACCGGTGACCTGACACACGCGTGCCATGTTGAACTCCTGAATCCTGTAGGAAGCGCGCGACCCAAAGCCGGGTCGCGCAAAGCCGTGGATTATAGGGAATTCTTCTTCTGTAAGCCAGCCGCCGGACGGGCCGGCTAGATCAGGCCTCGCTCCGCGAACGACACGCTTGCATTGCCGGCGACGATCACATGGTCCAGAACGCGAACGTCGACCAACCCCAGCGCCTCCTTGAGCGCTTGCGTTAGAAGTTCGTCGGCCCGGCTGGGTTCGGCGAGCCCCGACGGATGGTTGTGCGCGAAGATCACGGCCCCCGCGTTATGCCGCAGCGCCTGTTTGACGATTTCCCTTGGAAAAACACTCGTCTGCGTCAGTGTGCCGCGAAACAGGGGTTCATCGGCGATCAGACGGTTCTGCGCGTCAAGGAACAAGGCAACGAAGACCTCCTGCCGCTCGTTGCGCAGCGAAAGACCGAGGTAATCACGCACCCTGGCGGGCGTGTTCAGGACCGTGTCGCGCCTGACCTCTTCGCGCAGCGCCCGGCGCGCAAGTTCGAGGACTGCGTGCAGCTGAGCGCACTTTGCCGGGCCAAAGCCGGCCAGCGTCTGCAGATCGCGCTGCGGCGCCGACAGCAGTCCGTTCAATCCGCCAAAATGATCGAGTGCATTGCGCGCCACTTCGATCACGGTCCGGCCAGGCACGCCGGTGCGAAGAAACACGGCGAGCAGTTCCGCTTCCGATAGCGCACTTGGCCCCTGCGCGAGCAGCCGTTCGCGCGGCCGTTCCGACGCGGGCCAGTCCTTGATGGTCATGCTCGACTCCTTCGATAGAATCTGCGTCGGTTCTCGGCGGATACGTGCATGGCGGTCATCGCATCAGGCTCGCATATCACGCTGCATTATCGTCTGGCGGTGATGGGGGAAGACGGTGAACGCGAAATCGTCAGCACCCTCGGCGGTAGGCCTGCCACGCTGCAGCTCGGCGCGGGTCAATTGGCGCCCGAACTGGAGCGGCGCCTGATCGGGCTCGGGGAAGGCACCCAGGCAGTTTTCAATCTCGCGGCAGAGCAGGCCTTCGGTCAGCGCAGTCCGGATCTGATCCAGTCGCTGACGCGCTCTGCGTTTGATCAGTACGCTGATCCCGGCGTTGAATACCATCTGGGCGACGTGCTCGAGATCAATGTCCCGAATGGGGGGCGCCTGGCCGGCGTCTTGAAGGACCGAAACAGCGAACGTGTTGTGGTCGACTTCAATCATCCACTGGCGGGAATGGCGGTGAGATTTTCGGTGCATGTGATCGGGGTCCTGTGATGGAAGTGCTTCTCGCGCAGCCGCGCGGATTCTGTGCTGGGGTCGATCGCGCGATCGAGATCGTCGAGCGGGCACTGCTCATTCATGGCGCACCGATCTACGTGCGGCATGAAATCGTGCACAACACGTACGTGGTGGAGGACCTGCGGAAAAAAGGCGCCGTGTTTGTCGATGATCTCGCTGAAGTGCCTGGCGGCGCGACCGTGATCTTCTCCGCGCATGGTGTTGCCAAATCGGTTCATGCCGATGCGGCGGCGCGTGGACTGAATGTATTTGATGCAACCTGCCCTTTGGTGACCAAGGTCCATGTCGAGGTGGAGAAGATGCGTGCGCAGGGCCGCGAGATCGTGATGATCGGGCACGCCGGCCATCCGGAAGTCGAAGGCACGATGGGCCAGGTTGACACCGGGATCTACCTCGTCGAGGCCGTGGCCGACGTCGCGCGGCTCGATGTGCGCAATCCCGACCGACTGGCCTATGTGACTCAGACCACGTTGTCGATTGACGACGCGGCGGAGATTGTGCTTGCGCTTAAGCAGCGCTTCCCCTCGATTGCGGAGCCGAAGAAGGCCGACATCTGCTACGCGACGCAGAATCGACAGGACGCCGTGAAATTCATGGCGCCGCAGGTTGACCTGGTGATCGTGATCGGAAGCCCGGCCAGTTCCAACTCAAATCGGTTGCGTGAAGTCGCGCAGCGCTTCGGCGTTCCCGCATACCTGGTCGACTCGGCCGCTGATATCAATCCGCAATGGCTGAAGGGAGCAAATCGAGTCGGCGTGACAGCAGGCGCGTCCGCCCCGGATGCGCTCGTTCAGCAGCTGCTTTCGCGATTGAAGGAACTTGGTGCGCGCAGCGTGCGCACGCTCGAGGGCGTCCAGGAGCATGTGACTTTCCCCTTGCCAAAAGGGCTTGGAAGGGGTGTCAACCCCGAGATGGCGTGAAGCGCTAGTTCAAACACATTCAAGAAGGAGATTTCAACGTGAAACGATGGATCGCAGTAATCGCATTCGCGGTGACCAGCCTGGTCGCCGGCGCGCAGCCGGTCGAGATTGAAGGCGTGAAGTTCGAGCCGACCGCGCAAGTCGGTGGCCAGCCGCTCCAGCTCAACGGCGCGGGTGTACGCACGCGCGCCATCTTCAAGGTGTACGCGGCGGGCCTTTATGTTCCGCAGAAGGCCAACTCGGCGGCGACGCTGCTCGGTCAGAAAGGACCGCGCCGGGTGGTAATTCATATGTTGCGAGACGTCTCAGCGGATACCTTTGCCGAGGCTCTGATCGACGGGCTGAAGGCGAACCACACCGAGGAGCAACTCGGTGCGCTGAAAGCGCAGATCGACGCGCTGCAGGCGAACCTGAAGTCGATCGGCGAGGCAA
>DAITAC010000024.1:0-12832 GCA_036824465.1 Burkholderiaceae bacterium | reverse complement strand
CTGAAAGCGCAGATCGACGCGCTGCAGGCGAACCTGAAGTCGATCGGCGAGGCAAAGAAAGGCAACTCGATCCACTTTGAGTTCACGCCCGAAGCGGGCACGCGGATCGTGGTCAATGGCCAGCAAAAAGGCACCGCCATTGCCGGCGAAGACTTTTTCACCGCCGTGCTGCGCATCTGGATTGGGGACAAGCCGGCTGACGCAAGCCTTAAGAAGGGACTGCTCGGCGCGTAACGTCCGTCGCTTGAGGCAGTGCAGAGCCGGCGGTGCCGGCTCTTTCCTTTGAATTCCTGCGAAAGGTTTTCATTTGGACAGTGTCAAGATCAAATGGCACAATGCTGCCGATGAATCAGATCGCGCGACCCGGCCGGCGCAGCGCTGTGGGCGGCGCTCGCAACGCACAGCCGACCGAGCAGTATCACCACGGTGACCTTCGTGCCGCGTTGCTTTCAGCGGCGGAGGAATTGCTGCTCGAAGCAGGTGTGGAGCGTTTCACGCTCCGCGAATGCGCGCGCCGCGCAGGTGTCTCGCATGCGGCACCGGCCCATCACTTCGGCGATGCGCGTGGACTGCTGACCGAGATTGCCGCGCTCGGGTTCGAGCGGCTTTCGGCGCGCATTCACGAATACATCGCGCGGTTTCCGGATGATCCGGCACGGCAACTGACCGCCGTCGGGCAGGCCTATATCGACTTCGCGCTGGAACACCGCGCACAGTTCCAGTTGATGTTCCGACACGACCGGCTCAATGCTGCCAGCGCACGGCTGCGCGCCGCCTCGCAATCAACCTTTGACGCGCTGCTGCGCGCTTTGACCCGCACTTCTTCGGCTGAAGAATTGGCCACGCGCACTTTCGAAGCCAAGATCGTCCTTGCGTGGAGCGCGGTGCACGGATTTGCGACCCTGTTTCTCGAAGGCGCGTTCGCGCACATGGCGCAGGGCGCGCCAGCGCCGCAGTTCGCCGCGCAGCACGGCGCAGCCATGCTGCGCCTGCTGGAGTCCGCGCTGGTCAGCGCCGCTCCGCGCGCCGCAACCGACTTGACGTCGTTGAATGCGACCGCCGTCATCCGCCCGCGCTGACGCTGATCCGGATCTTGACCGTTTTCTCGATGCGGTCTGGCTCGAGGACGGACTTTCCACGAATACATTGTCGGCCTACCGGCGCGATCTGGAGCGCTTGAAGAACTGGCTCAAGGAAGAGGGCAAATCGCTGACCGTCGCAACGTCGGCCGACATGGCGGGCTACTTCGCAGCCGGCCACGCCGCGTCGCGTTCATCCACCGCGAATCGGCGGCTTGCGTCGTTGCGCCGCTTCTATCGCTGGGCGCTGCGCGAGAGGTTGATCGACGCCGATCCAACGCTGCAGCTCGTGCCGGCCAGACGCCCGCCACGCTTTCCCGTCACGATTTCGGAAGCCCAGGTTGAAGTGCTGCTCGCAGCGCCCGACGTTAAAACACCGCTTGGGCTGCGTGATCGTGCGATGCTCGAATTGTTGTACGCAACGGGTCTACGCGTGTCGGAGCTGGTCGGCATGACGATGGTCGAACTGTCGCTGAATGATGGCCTGGTACGCGTTCTTGGCAAAGGCTCGAAGGAGCGCATCGTTCCGCTCGGGGAAGAGGCGCGGACGTGGCTGGAGCGTTACCTGCACGAGGCGCGCCCGGCGCTGCTGGCCGGGCGCAGCACAGAAGCGCTGTTTGTCACCCAGCGCGCAGAGGCGATGACGCGCCAGCGGTTCTGGGCGCTGATCAAGCACCATGCGTTGACAAGCGGGATCAACGCGCCGTTGTCGCCCCATGGATTGCGGCATGCATTTGCTACGCACCTTCTGAATCACGGCGCCGATCTGCGCGTCGTACAGATGCTGCTTGGTCATGCAGACATCTCGACCACGCAGATCTACACCCACGTCGCCCGCGAACGGTTGCAGGCGCTGCATGCACAGCACCATCCCCGCGGCTGATCCAGAGGGCGGCCGCTAGACTTGTGACATGTCGAAGCAGTCGCATGTCTCGGAAACACCCGCGACGAAGTGGTTGAAGCGGCACCGCGTGCCGTACACGGAGCACGTCTACGATTACGTCGAGCACGGCGGCACCGCCGTATCGTCGAGCGCGCTTGGTGTCTCGGAGCACGAAGTCGTGAAGACGCTGGTGATGGAAGACGATGCGGCCAGACCGCTGCTGGTGCTGATGCATGGCGATCGGACCGTGTCGACCAGGAACCTGGCGCGACAGGTCGGTCGCAAGCGCATAGAGCCGTGCAACCCGGAAGCCGCGCAGCGGCACACTGGCTACATGGTTGGCGGCACCTCGCCTTTTGGTACGCGCAAAGAGTTGCCGGTGTTCGTCGAGCGATCAATCTTCGATCTGCAGCGCATATTGATCAACGGCGGCCGGCGCGGATACCTGGTCGGTCTCGAGCCGTGCGTATTGAGCGACCTCCTGGGCGGCCAGCCGGTAGATTGTGCTCTCGGAGACTCCTGATGGAAGGCATGTCTGGCTGGCTTGCGAGCGGTGCGGCAATTCTTGCTGCTTACCTGCTGGGCTCGGTGTCGTTCGCGGTGATCGTCAGTCGGTTGCTAGGGTTGGCCGACCCGCGCAGCTACGGATCGGGCAACCCGGGCGCAACGAACGTTCTTCGATCAGGCAACAGGCTGGCGGCCGCTTTGACATTGCTTGGTGACGCGGCAAAGGGCGCCGTTGCAGTCTGGGCCGCTCGCCGCTTCGGCGCGCCGCTGGGCGTAGGGGACTGGGGCGTGGCCATGGCCGGCGTTGCCGCGCTCATCGGCCACCTGTATCCGGTCTTCTTTCGCTTTCGCGGCGGTAAAGGGGTGGCCACCTTTCTTGGCGTGCTGCTGACCCTGAATCCCTGGGTCGGACTGCTTGCATGCGCTGTCTGGGTGCTCATGGCGGTGTTCTTCCGTTACTCGTCGCTTTCGTCGTTGAGTGCTGCAGCGGTCGCCCCGCTCGGGCAACTACTGGGGTGGGGGTTCGATCCAATCTTCCTGGGATCGACCGTGATGAGTGCGCTGCTCATCATGCGACACCAGAAGAACATTGCCCAAATGCTGGCCGGCAAGGAACGGAAGATCGGACAGCAACCGGCAGCGGGGGTGCAGTCGCGCAAGCACTAGTTCGCTTCAGCCAGCGTCCAGCGCGGATGCACGGTGAACGAGTGACTGTGATCGATCGCGCCACGTTGCATCCTGGCCAGGCCGGCCACGGCGATCATGGCGCCGTTGTCAGTGCACAACTCGAGCGGGGGGAAGAAGACCTGCGCGCCCGCGCGTGACCCATCAGCGGTCAGCCGTTCACGCAGTTGCTGATTGGCGCCCACCCCGCCTGCGACGACCAGCGTGTCGGTTCCCGACTGTTTCAATGCGCGCATCGACTTGACGCTCAGCACGTCGACCACTGCATCGACAAAGCCTCTTGCGAGATCAGCCCGTGCCTGATCGCAGGTCGAGTCGATCTTTCGCACGGCGGTCAGCACGGCAGTTTTCAGTCCACTGAAACTGAAGGCCAGATCGCCGCTATGAAGCATCGGACGCGGCAGCGTCACCGCTCCCGGTGTTCCGAATTCCGCGAGGCGCGAAACCGCGGGTCCGCCCGGATAGCCGAGTCCTAGCAATTGCGCAGTTTTGTCGAACGCCTCGCCTGCCGCGTCGTCGACCGTGTCGCCGAGGAGGCGGTAAGCGCCGATTCCCGCCACGTACAGCAACTGCGTGTGCCCTCCGGACACCAGCAGTGCAACGAACGGAAAAGACGGCGCGGGGCGCGCAAGCAACGGCGACAGCAGGTGGCCTTCGAGGTGGTGTACGCCGACCACTGGCCTGCGCAGCGCCACGCCCAGGCCATGCGCGATACTGGCGCCGACCAGCAGCGCCCCGATCAGGCCCGGGCCAATCGTCACTGCAATGGCATCGATCGCGGTTCGTTCGAGCCCCGCCTGTTTCAGCACCTGATCGAGCAGAGGCAGCACGCGTCGGATATGGTCGCGCGATGCCAGTTCCGGGACTACCCCGCCGTAGGCGCGGTGCATTTCAATCTGGGAATGGACCGCATGCCCCAGCAGGCCGCGCTGATGGTCGAGCAGCGCGATGCCGGTTTCATCACAGGACGTTTCAATGCCGAGGACGACCACGCGCCCGTCACCCAAGTCGAGAGTGAAAGCGAGTTTAGCGGGCACACCATGGGGCCTTGCGTACCTAAGGCCTTGACTTGTCAATTTTTTCTGCGCCGGGATACAATCCTGCGCTTTCAGCCGGCCATTGCACCCAGGAACTTCATGCCTACCATTCGCCTCAAGGAAAATGAGCCCTTTGAAGTCGCATTACGGCGCTTCAAGCGCACGATCGAAAAGAGCGGTCTGCTGACCGAACTGCGCGCGCGCGAGTTCTACGAGAAGCCCACCGCTGAGCGCAAGCGCAAGAAATCGGCAGCGATCAAGCGCCACTTCAAGCGCCTGCGCAGCCAGATGCTGCCGAAGAAGCTCTACTAGTTCTGCGCGAGTCGCCGGCCAAATCCCAAGCGCGCCCTCGTGGCGCGCTTTGTCTTTCTGGAGATACCAATGACGCTCAGAGAGCGAATCAACGAAGACATGAAGGCGGCAATGCGTGCGCGCGCAGCGGATCGGCTGTCGGCGATCCGCCTGTTGCTCGCCGCAGTCAAGCAGAAGGAAATCGATGAACGCATTACCGCCGATGATGCGATCGTGACCACGATCATCGAGAAACTGATCAAGCAACGGCGTGACTCCATCGAGCAGTTCGAGAAGGCGGGCCGCCGGGACCTGGTCGACAAGGAGACCGCAGAACTGACCCTGCTGACCGGGTATCTGCCGCAACAGATGAGCGAAGCGGACCTGCTCACGGTGATTGCCAAGGCGATCCAGGAGACCGCTGCCGCGGGTCCCCAGGCGATGGGCAAGGTTATGGCGGTGCTCAAGCCGCGCGTCGCTGGTCGCGCCGATATGGGCAAGGTCTCGGCACTGGTAAAACAGAAACTCGCCGGCTAAGGCGCCTCCGACGTTGTGATTCCGCAAGGCTTCATTTCCGACCTGCTCGCGCGCGTTGACGTCGTCGACGTCGTGGGGAGGTATGTGCAACTGAAGAAGGCGGGGCAGAACTATCTTGGTCTGTGCCCGTTTCACGGGGAAAAAACGCCGTCGTTCACCGTCAGTCCGTCCAAGCAGTTCTACCACTGCTTCGGCTGCGGTGTGCATGGGACGGCCGTTGGCTTTCTGATGGAGCAGCGCGGGCTTGGATTTGTCGACGCCGTACGTGAGCTCGCCCAACAGGTCGGCATGCACGTGCCTGAAACTCCCGGCGGGCGAGAGGAGGCGTCGAAAGCGCGCGGCCTGTCGGATGCCTTGCTGCAGGCGAGCGAGTTCTATCGACGCCAGCTCAAGGATGCGCCGAACGCGATCGGGTATCTGAAGCAGCGCGGTCTGACCGGCCAGATCGCAGCACGCTTTGCGCTCGGCTACGCGCCAGATGGCTGGCAGTCATTGCGCGAAGTGTTCGATCCATACGAAGACCCGAGATTGGTCGAGGCCGGTCTGGTGATTGCCGATGAGGGCAAGCGATACGACCGCTTTCGTGATCGCGTGATGTTTCCAATCCGGAATCGCCGCGGTGCCGTGATCGGCTTCGGTGCGCGATCAATGGATGGTTCGGAGCCGAAGTATCTGAACTCTCCCGAAACGCCCGTCTTTCACAAGGGCCAGGAGTTGTACGGCCTGTTCGAAGCGCAGGATGCGATTCGGCGCCGGGGTCGGGTGATCGTGTGCGAGGGCTACATGGATGTGATCCAGCTCGTGCAGGCTGGATTCGAAGAATCGGTCGCGGCACTGGGGACGGCGATCACCGGCGTGCATGTCGCAAATCTGTTTCGCACGACCGATCACGTGGTTTTTGCCTTTGACGGTGACGCCGCCGGGCGCAAGGCAGCACGGCGCGCGCTTGAAGCAGCGTTGACCGGCATCGGGGACGCCAAGCGTGCCAGCTTTGTGCTGCTGCCCGAGGGCGAGGATCCGGACAGCTTGGTCAAGCTGCATGGCGCGGCGGCGTTCGAGACGGAACTTGCGCGAGCGATGCCACTTTCGGCCTGGTTCATCCGCACGATTTCGGAAGGCAAGGCGCTCGATACGGCCGAAGGTCGGGCGACGCTCGTGGCTGAAGCCAAGCCTCTCCTCTCGTCCATGGCTGCGGGCGCGTTGCGACTGCAGCTGATTGGTGAGGTTGCGGCCGCAAGCCGCATCGCCCCCGACGACGTCGAGTCACTATTTGGTCTGACCCGCTGGCGCCGATTGCCGACTGCGCCTGCGCCACGCGCAAGGAGGGTAGGGGTCGAAGTCGGCGACCTCAAGGCGCGCATCCTGCAATGGCTGATCCTGTTCCCTGAATTGGCGCGCGACTTCAATGCCGAGATCCTGCGCGAGACCGATGCCAGTGAGCAAACGATCGATCGCAAGCTGCGTGAGGTCTGGCGTGCCGCGACCCAGCCGGGGACGCCAACAACCGGCGCGCTGATCCAGGCGCTCGCCGATAGCGAGTTCCATGCCGGGTACGAAGCGATCGCCGCGCAGGGGCTCGCGGGAGACGACGACGCGGCCGCTGCTCGAGACGAGGTTGTTGGCGCGTTCGCCCGACTGGCGCAGCAGCGCCTGGAGGCCCGCCGCGCTGAACTCCTCGCGCGCTATCAGGCGGAACCCTCGGAGGACAATCTGCGTGCCTACCAGCAGGCCGATCGGGAATACGCAAGGCTGCGCTCGGCCGGCTGCACATAGCCGCGAGCATGCTGACCCGCATGAACCTCGGAATTCCTTGGTCGGCTCGGCTATACTCCAATGTTTCCGAAGCCGCCGCGGGCGGCATGGGCCGCGCAAGCGGCCAGAGCAGCGCAAGCAGGCCGCCCCCAAACGGGTGGATCGGCCAACACGCGATGGCGCGCTCTTCATGTGTGGTGGCAGTCTGTTGAAGTTCGGCCGGTTTGGGGCGAGCACCTGCCGCGGACCGTCGCGATGTGCTCGGTCGAACGAGGTCAATCCGGCGTTCGCCGGCACAGTGCGTTGGACTGACGGCAACTGCCGCGACGAATCTGATATCAAAACTGAACCTGACACGGCCTGAAGGATTGCGGTGGCGTTTTTTGCCTACATCTTCGAGGCTTAGGACAAGGTATTTCTCGGGTGGCTGAATGGTCAAGACAATGACGAAGGGCACCAAAGTGGCGGCAAAGAGGTCGACACACGCGTCGGCAAAGGCTTCCAAGGCTTCAAAGGCGGCAGCCAAGCCGCAAGCAAGGACGGCGGGCGCGGGGCCGAAAAAGGTGGCTGCTTTGGAGGCCGGCCGTGAACAGAAGGTCAAGCTGGCAGTCGTGCCAGCGGCGAATGCCCCGGTTGCCAAGGGTCGGCCTGGCCGCAAGCCGAAACAGGCTGAACCTGCAATGGGTGGCGACGCTGGCGGCGATGCCGTTCCAGAGGCCGGCGACGACACTGTCGATCCGGGTGTTCAGGTCGTCGAGAAGCTCAGCGTCAAGCAGCGCGCCAAGGACCGGCGTGCGAAGGAAAAGGCGCTGAAGGAAGCGCTGGAGCGCAGCTACCACGGCACGGTCGAGGATCTTGAGGCCCGCCGCAACAAGCTCAAGGCGCTGATCAAGCTCGGCAAGGAGCGAGGCTTCCTGACCTACGCCGAGATCAACGATCACCTGCCGGACAACCTGGTTGATGCCGAGGCGATTGACGCGATCATTTCGACCTTCGGCGACATGGGCATCCAGGTCTTTGACCAGGCGCCCGACGCCGAAACACTCCTGATGACCGAGAATGCGCCGGCCGCGGCCTCGGAGCTGGATGCCGAGGAAGAGGCCGAAGCGGCACTTTCAACGGTGGACGCCGAGTTCGGCCGAACGACCGATCCGGTGCGCATGTACATGCGCGAGATGGGGTCGGTCGAACTGCTCACGCGCGAAGGCGAGATCGAAATCGCCAAGCGCATCGAAGACGGCCTGAAGCACATGGTGATGGCAATCTCCGCATGCCCGACCACCATCGCCGAAATCCTTGCACACGGCGAAAAGATCCGCGCTGTCGAAGTGCCGATTGACGAGGTCGTCGATGGCTTGATGGACGACTCGGAGGATTTTCCGGCGCGCAGTGCTGCGGTCGCCGAAGAAGACGACGAGGGAGAAGAGACCACTGATATCGGCGCCAGCGGCATGACGGCCGGGCAGCTCGACGAGTTGCGCTCGCGCGCGGTCGAGAAGTTCGATCACGTCGCCAAACTGTTCGACAAGATGCGGGTCGCCTTTGAAAAGGAAGGTTACAAGTCACCGAGCTACGTGAAGGCGCAGCAGAAGATCCTCGATGAGCTGATGTCGCTGCGCTTCACGGCCAAAATGGTCGAGCGGCTGTGTGACTCGCTGCGTGCCCAGGTTGAGGAAGTGCGCAGCCTTGAAAAACAGATCTACGAGATCATGGTGAACAAGTGCGGCATGCCGCGCCCGCACTTTCTCAAGCATTTTCCGGGAGCCGAGACCAACACGCGCTGGGTAACGCGCGAGGCGGACGGAGGCCATCCGTATTCGGAAGTTTTGACGCGCAACCTGCCGGCCGTGCACGAACTGCAGGGCAAGCTGTCGGGTCTTCAGAAGCGCGTCGTGCTGCCGCTCAAGGATCTGCGCGAGGTCTACAAGCAGATGGCCACGGGCGAAGCCAAGGCACGCAAGGCCAAGCGCGAAATGACCGAGGCCAATCTGCGCCTGGTGATCTCGATCGCCAAGAAATACACCAACCGCGGTCTGCAGTTTCTGGATCTGATCCAGGAGGGCAACATCGGCCTGATGAAGGCGGTCGACAAGTTCGAATATCGGCGCGGGTACAAGTTCTCCACCTACGCCACTTGGTGGATCCGGCAGGCCATCACGCGTTCGATCGCCGATCAGGCGCGAACGATCCGGATTCCGGTGCACATGATCGAAACCATCAACAAGATGAACCGGATCAGCCGCCAGATCCTGCAGGAAACCGGTACCGAACCCGATCCGGCGACGCTGGCGGTCAAGATGGAAATGCCGGAAGACAAGATTCGCAAGATCCTGAAGATCGCGAAAGAGCCGATCAGCATGGAAACACCGATCGGCGACGACGACGATTCGCATCTGGGCGATTTCATCGAGGACACATCGACCGTGGCCCCGGTCGATGCCGCACAGAACTCGAGCCTCGCCGGCGTGACCAAGGAAGTGCTGGACTCACTGACGCCGCGCGAAGCGAAGGTGCTGAGGATGCGCTTCGGCATCGAGATGTCGACCGACCATACGCTGGAAGAGGTCGGTAAGCAGTTCGACGTCACACGCGAGCGCATCCGCCAGATTGAGGCCAAGGCGTTGCGCAAGTTGCGGCACCCGAGCCGGTCAGACAAGCTCAAGAGCTTCCTGGAGTAGTCGGTGGGCGGCGCTGGCGATCGATTACGCTGCTCGTTAGCGTCCCCAATGAGCGGGCCGTTAGCTCAGTCGGTTAGAGCAGAGGACTCATAATCCTTTGGTCGTTGGTTCGAGTCCAACACGGCCCACCAACCCATGCGTCGAGACCTTTCCGAGTCCTCTGGGCGCCTGCGGCACCCGCAGCGGACTCGCTCGCGCCTTACACTGGGCGGCGCTCGCTCCTTTGGTCGTTGGTTCGAGTCCAACACGGCCCACCACACCATGCATCGAGAACGCTCCAAATCGTGCACCGCCCGACAGAGATAGAACAACCACTTGTCCGACTACCACGACTTTGACCATTTCGGCCTCGACCCGCTGATCGTTGCGGCGGTGAAGGAGATGGGCTACACGACGCCCACGCCGATCCAGTCGAAGGCGATCCCGATCGTCCTGAAAGGCAAGGACGTGATGGGCGCGGCGCAGACCGGCACCGGCAAGACGGCCGGCTTCGCCCTGCCGATCATCCAGCGCCTGCTGCCGCACGCAAGCGCCAGCATGTCGCCGGCGCGTCATCCGGTGCGCTCGCTGATTCTGGCGCCGACGCGCGAACTGGCGGAGCAGGTCGCGGACAACTTCAAGAAATACATCAGCAAGACCGCGCTGCGCTGCGCAACCGTCTACGGCGGCGTCGATATGGATCCGCAGACGCAGGCGCTGCGTACGGGCGTCGAGATCATCGTGGCCACGCCGGGCCGCCTGCTCGATCACCTGCAGCAGAAGAACACTTCGCTCGGTCAGGTGCAGATCGTCGTGCTCGATGAAGCCGACCGGATGCTCGACATGGGCTTCTTGCCCGATATTTCGCGCATCCTGAACCTGCTGCCGAAAGAACGGCAAAGCCTGATGTTCTCGGCCACGTTCTCGGAGGAGATCAAGAAGCTCGCGGCGAACTTCCTGCGTGATCCGCAGTTGCTTGAAGTCGCGCGTCGCAACGCGCCGGCCGAGCTGATCAAGCAGGAAATCGTCAAGGTGCACGAATCCGAAAAGACCGACGCATTGCTGACGTTGCTGAAGACGCGTGGGCCGGACGACGGGCGCATGAAGCAGGTGCTGGTGTTCGTCAATGCCAAGATCGAATGCCGCCGTCTTGCGCGTCAGCTGCAGAAGGCCGGCGTGAACGCGGACGCGATCCATGGCGACAAATCGCAGGACGAGCGGACGAAGGCGCTTGAAGGGTTCAAGAAGGGCGAGATCGAAGTGCTGGTCGCCACTGATGTCGCGGCGCGCGGACTCGACATCGTCGAACTGCCCGCGGTGATCAACTACGACGTCCCTTTCAATGCCGAGGACTACGTGCACCGGATCGGTCGCACCGGCCGCGCGGGCGCCTCGGGCCTGGCGATCATGCTGATGACGGGGGCCGACGAGCGCGGCGTGCGCGCGATCGAGCAGTTGACCAAGCAGAAATTCGAAGTCCAGTCACTCGCATTCGAGCGCGCCGCACGGCCGGATCGCGGAGAGCGGACGGAACGCGGAGAGCGGCGTGAGCGCCCTGCGCGTCGCGAAGGCGCGCCGCGCTCGACCGCCCGGAGCGCGCCGCCGTCGCCGGTGGATGATTTCTTCACCAAACCCTACGAGCCGGTCGCTTCTGAATCCGCCGCGACCGATACCGATGAAGCCGCGCCGCGCGAACGCGGCAAGAAGGCGGCGCGGGTCGCGGCCTTGCTCGGCGGCACGAAGCGCTGACCCGTGCCGCGATCAGGTGCTGGCCGCCAGCGCCTGCTCCAGATCCCACAGGATGTCGTCGATCGACTCGATGCCGATCGACAGCCGCACCATCTCAGGCAGTACGCCGGCGGCGCGTTGCTCTTCTTCCGACAACTGGCGGTGTGTGGTTGAGGCCGGATGAATCACCAGTGACTTCGCATCCCCGATGTTCGCCAGGTGAGACAGGAACTGCAGGCGGTCGATGAACTTCTCGCCAGCCGCCGCCCCCCCTTTGATGCCGAACGTCAGCACGCTCGACGCACCTGGCTCGCCGTCGACGGAGCGCAGGTATTTCTTCGCCAGCGCGTAGTACGGACTCGACCTCAATCCGGGCCAGTTGACCCACTGCACGCGAGGGTGCGCTGCGAGGAACTGAGCGACCCTGCGCGCATTCTGCACGTGCCGATCCATACGTACATGCAGCGTCTCCAGCCCCTGCAGCAGCAGCCAGGCCGACAGCGGCGCCAGCGACGAACCGTGCACGCGCAGCACCTCCATGCGCGCCTTCATCGTGTAGGCAAAGTCGCCGAACGTTTCCCAGAACTTCACGCCGTGATAGCCCTTCGATGGCAGCACCATGTCGGGGAACTTGCCGTTGCCCCAGTTGAACTTGCCCCGTTCTACCAGCACGCCACCGATCGTGGTGCCATGTCCACCCATGTATTTGGTGGCCGAATGCACGACGATGTCCGCGCCCCAGTCCAGTGGCCGGCACAAATACGGCGACGGCATGGTGTTGTCGATCATCAGCGGGACCTGCGCCTCGTGCGCGATCGCTGCCACACGCTCGATATCGAGCACGTTGATTTTCGGGTTCCCCAGCGTTTCGCCGTAGACAAGCCGCGTGTTCGGTCGGATCGCGTTACGGAAGTTCTCGGGCTCGTCGGGATCGACGAAAGTCGTCTCGATTCCCATCTTGGGTAGCGTGACCGAAAACTGCGAGTACGTGCCGCCGTAGAGCAGAGACGAAGACACGATGTGCTCGCCCGGCTGCACGATGGCGAGAATTGCCGTCAGCTGTGCGGCCATGCCGCTCGATGTGGCTAGCGCGGCACGGCCGTTCTCCAGCGCTGCGACGCGCTCTTCGAAGACCGCAACGGTCGGATTGCTGATGCGCGAATAGACGTTGCCGAAGGTCTGCAGGTTGAACAGGCTCGCCGCGTGGTCGGCCGAGTCGAACACGTAGCTCGTCGTCTGATAGATCGGCTGGGCACGGCTGCCCGTCACTGGATCGGGCAATTGGCCGGCATGCAGGCAAAGGGTCTCGATACCGAATTGTCTGTCGCTCATGGTCGTGATCCGTTGTTCATGATCCGTTGTCCGTGCACTGCGATCCACGGATCACAGATAGCGGATCACTAATAGGGAAGTTGCCGCGGCCGCTTGGCCGAAATCACGCGCGTATTGACGCCCGCCCAGTTCAAACCGCCGTACAGCCGGCCGTGCTCGATCTTCACGCAGCGGTCCATCACGACATCGAGTCCAGCCGTGCGCGCCTTGTCGGCCGCGGCCTGGTTCACGACGCCGAGCTGCATCCACAGGCACTTGGCGCCGATCGCGATCGCGTCGTCCGCCAGCGGGCCGATGTCGTCGGCCTTGCGGAAGCAGTCCACCAGGTCGATCGGCCCCGCATGT
>DAITAC010000195.1:0-4259 GCA_036824465.1 Burkholderiaceae bacterium | reverse complement strand
CGCACGAAAGCCTCGGTGTCCTGCTCCGACTTCAGTGCCTGACGCGCCTTTTCATCGAGCGCGCGCAGATCGAGCGCCGGGATCGCGCGCCGCCTCAATCCAATCGCGTTCAAGCCGCGCACGATCGTGGCGGCCAGACGAAATGCGGGACCGAGTTGCGCGAGCAGTTTCCAGTGTCCATGCAACGCCTGTCGAAACACCGGATCGATCAGCGCCAGGGCGCGCGTGCGCCGCGGATAGCGCGCAGCAAAGTGCAGCGCGATCTGCGCGCCGAGGCTGTGGCCGATCAGCACGGCGTCCGCGTGTTGCTCCTGGTCGAGGATGGCTGTCAGATCGTCGCACCAGCGTTCAAGGTTGATGGGCCCGCGTGTCGGCGAATCGCCGTGGCCACGCAGGTCGACGCGGATCACGTCCCAGCGCTGCGCAAGCGTCGTGTGTTCAACGAACTCGGACCAGCGCGTGAGGTTGCTCGCCAGCCCATGCAGGAGAACCACTGCGCGGCGTGGCGCCTTCTGCACTGAGGGCGTCACGCGGTAGGCGATCACGCCGTCGCGCAGAGTGACCGTGCGCGCGTGCTCCATCGCGGCGGCGTGCGCTCGCGTCAGGTCGCGACGCCCTGCACATGCCGCGCCACCATGCGGCGCAGCGCATCCAGCGTAACGGGCTTCGCGATGTAGTCGTCCATCCCGGCCGCGATGCAGGCCTGGCGGTCGCCAACCATTGCGTTCGCGGTCAACGCGACGATCGGCAGCCGGTTCTCACTGCTCTGCTCATGCGCGCGCCATGCCCGGGTTGCTTCAATGCCATCCATGCCCGGCATGCTGATGTCCATGAATACGAGATCGAATGCCTCGCTCTTCATACGATTCAAACCGTCGCTGCCGTCGCTCGCGGAGTAGACATTGCAGCCGAACGCCTGGAGCATCTCCTTGGTAAGCAGCAGATTCACCGTATTGTCATCGATGATCAGAATGCGCGGCGACACGCTGCGCGGTGCTGTCAGCGGCGAGTTCGCCGCGATCTCCTTCGTGATCGTCGGCGGCGCAAGGCCGACCGCGCTGGTGAACCAGAACACGGCGCCACGACCAGACTCGCTGCGGTGGTCGATCTCGCCGCCCATCAATTTGACCACCGCAGCGGAAATACTCAGCCCAAGTCCAATGCCGCCGGGCGAGCGCGTGAAGGAGTCGTCATTGCGCGCAAGCGCGGCGAACAGGCGTGGACGGACCGACTCGTCGATGCCGGATCCCGTGTCGGCCACGTCGAACCGAAGCAGGTAGCGGCCATCGCCTCGCGTTCCCGCAGTGACCGCAACCGCCACCGACCCGGCGACGGTGAACTTCAGTCCGTTGTCGATCAGGTTGACCAGCACCTGGCGGATCCGATCCGGATCGCCCGTGACCTGCGGCGGCACGCCGCCGTCGACGTCGACGCTGAATACGATCCCGCGCCGCTGCGCCTCGGGCTTGAACATGGCGTGGACCTCGCGCATCAGTGCGCGCACGTCGAAGTTACGCGGCCGCAGTTCGATCTTGCCCGCCTCGATGCGACTCATGTCCAGCACGTGATCGATGACGCCGAGCAGCGAAAGCGCCGACTGCCGCATCGTCAGTGCAAGGTCGCGCCCGCGCCGGCCATCGGGCTGCTCGACCAGCAGATCGCTCAGGCCCACCACCGCGTTCAGCGGCGTGCGCAGTTCATGGCTCATGTTGGTGAGGAAGTTCGACTTGGCGCGGCTGGCTGATTCGGCCGCGTCGCGTGCCTGCGACAGGCTGCGCGATATCTGCTCGAGCTCGATTCGCTGCGCGATGTTGCGCCGGATCGTCGCTGACGTCTGCTGCGCCTGTCGCAACAGGTAGGCGCAGAAGATCGAGCCCGCAATGCCGACGATCATGAACTGCGATTGCGCGAGCGAAAACATCCACAGCACGAAGGGCGCGATCGCCATCAGCGCGTAGGCGGCAAAGGCCGGCGCCCAGGCACCCAGACTGGTGAGCGCCGCCGCCGGCATGCCGACCAGCACGAAAGCCGAAACGATGTACTTGTCCGGATGTTCAAGCGGGAACAGCGCCACGGCCGCATAGCCCCACGCCGCTCCGGCCAGCGCATTGATGATCAGAGCCGCGCGCGACCAGAACACGGTTGCGTGCGTGGACGCACTCCTTCGCCAGTGCAGCGCAAAGGCAAAGCGCGCAGCACAGATCAACGCCATCGCGGTCAGCCACAGCAGCAAGTGCCGGTGGTCCGTGACCGACCACAGCACGCCGACGTACAGCACCGCGATCGCGAGCATCGCGCTGGCACCGGCCACGCCCTGGTTGTGAACGTACCCGATCTGCTCGACGAGCACGCGCGCGTCCGCCGTCACTGAATCGGCACGGTCGCGTTCGAGATCGTCGGTCGAGGCATTCACGCCCGCTATTCTGACTCAGGCTGTGCGCCGACTGGCGTGCCCCGCGCACCGGGCGTCGTCCGGGCGCGCAAAACTTCCGCGCACAACTGTGGCCGAAGAACCGCTGATACGATGCGCGCGCCGTGCGCCGCCTCCGGCGCATCGACTCAACCTGGCGAAGATCATCGATGCCGTCGGCCCCGCTCCTCAATGCGCTTGAACGCGTGCGCTTTGACTTCACCCGCGACGCAGGGGCGACCAAGCTGGCGCTTATCCAGCAGCTAGCGCGCGCTCGGCTGCGCAGTTCCAGAAATGTGACGCGGCTGCACGAAGCGTTGATCTTCATACGGGCGTATCCGGACGATGAGCGCGTTTTGGCGCTGGTGGAAAGCATGCTGAGGCGTTTTGCGCAACGCGCCGACCTGCGCATGCATCGAGCGGAACTCGCTGACAGCGGAATCGCCGGCACGACGATCTATTACCGCTTCTTCCACGCGCAGGCGCAGTGGCTGACGCAGCATTGGCCGGCGCTTCTGACGCTGGATCGCGATGACACAGAAGCCGGCACCCTGATCGCGCGCGCGCTGCCAGTGCTGTTGACGTCGCTCGAGGTCGAGGCATTGCGTGAACTGAAGCTGCCTGGCTACGCGGCGCTCGACCGCCTGCGCGGGCGCGCTGAAACCGATGCGGCGTTTCTCGTCCGACGCGTTGCGGCGATGCCGGGCAATGGCTTTACGCGCCAGGCATTCGCCGATGCCATCGATGCCAGTTTCGAACTACGGCCGGGCACAGACACGCCGTCGCGAACGCACGCGAAGTTTGCCCGCGCGCCATTTGCCTATCGACGTTCGCCGCTGCGCCGCGAGCGGCCCGACCTGCGCGCCGAACTCGGCCACGCGCCGCGCGGCATCCGGCGGCTTCCGGTGCGACGCGGCCAGCAGATTGTCGACCTGGCGCGCAGCGCCATGGTCACGCGGGCGCGGGCGCTGGAAGCGTTCTCGTACGCGAATGCGAGCGACGTGTGGCTGGTTGATGACGGCGATGGACTCGCCTATGCATTGAGCGGCGTGATTGCCGAGCGGCGTCACACCATCGCCGCGCTCTATGGCGGTCTGACCTTGCGCAACGGCGTGCCGATCGGCTACCTGCAGGCCGATGTCGTCGGCGACACGGCGGCGCTTTCGTTCAACACGTTCGACACATTTCGCGGCGGCGAGGCGGCGTTCACGTTCGCGCGCCTGCTGGCGGCGCTGCGGCTCGCCTTCGGCACAACCTCGTTCAGCATCGAGCCGTATCAGCTGGGGCAAGGCAACGAGGAGGGCATTGCTTCCGGCGCATGGTGGTTCTACTACAAGCTTGGCTTCCGTCCGCGCGACCCGGCGGCGCTCAGGCTCGTGCGCACCGAGCTTGAGCACATGCGCCGCAGCGCCCGGCATCGATCAAGCGCCGAGACGCTGCGCCGGCTGGCCGGGCAGCACGTGTTCTTCGACCTCGATCCGGATCGCTCCCACCCGCTTCCGCCGCTGGCGGCGCTTGGACTGCGCGTGGGCAAGTTCCTGTCACAGCAGGCTGGAACTGATCGCGAACGCGCGTTGCACGAGTGCGCGCAAGAGGCAATGGCGCAGTGCGGCCTGGTTTCACTTCGAGGATTCAGTCCTGATCAGAAAGTCGCCTGGCAGCGCTGGGCGCCATTGGTTGTGATGCTGAAACCGCACACGTGGACCGGGGCGGAACGACAGTCACTCGTCGACGTCATCCGCGCCAAAGGCGGGCGCAGCGAACGCGAGTTCGTCTCGCTGTACGCGACCCACCCACGGCTGGACGCCGCGATTCATCAGCTCGGCAAGCGCGCGCGCTGAGCGCGGCG
>DAITAC010000023.1:0-45691 GCA_036824465.1 Burkholderiaceae bacterium | reverse complement strand
TTGATGATCAGCGGCGCCGTGATCCTGAAGAAGTTGGTCAGCGGCTTTGCACCGGCGATTGCGGAGGCTTCGTACAGATCGCCCGGGATGGCCTTGATCAGTCCCGTGCATAACACCATGATGTATGGATAACCGAGCCAGGTGTTGACAATCAGGATCATGCACTTGGCAAGAAACGGATCGGCGAACCACGACGGTTTGATGCCAAACAGCGCGTTCAGCGCAAGGTTGATCTCGCCCAGGTTCTGGTTGAACAAGCCCTTGAAGACCAGGATCGAGATGAAGCCCGGCACCGCATACGGCAGGAACAGCAGCGTGCGGTAGGCGGCGCGGAAACGCAGCGCCTCCCAGTTGAGCACCACGGCCAGCGTGCAACCCACGGCGAGTGTGAACAGCACTGTCAGCGCGGCGAACGTCACCGTCCACAGGAAGATCTTGAAGAACGGGCCGCGGAATTCCGGGTCGTTGATCATCCGGGCGTAGTTGCCGATGCCGATGCCAACCTTGAACCCCGGCTGCAGACGCTCGCCCTGCGCGTTTTCGTAGAAGCCGGTAGCGTGGTTGGCCTTGTAGGCCATGCCGGTCTTCGTCAGCGTCAGCTCCTCGTCGCCGGTCTTTTTGTAAACATGATCGATCGGGCCGAACTCGCGCACGCCCGCGTAGACGACCAGCGCCCCGTCCGGCAGCCGGATTCGAAGCTTGGACAGCACGTCGCGACGCTTGATGACGTCCGACAGCGGCAGCGGCTCGTTCAGCTGGAAGCTCGCGTCCTTCAGCCGAACCGCCTTGATCTCCTCCGGCGGCGTCGGCGCGATCAACGCCAGCGAGGGCGTCAGATAGGTGTTCGCTTCGACCTGTGCCTTCTTGTCCGGATCGTCTTCCTCGTCCTCGCCCTTGGGCACGAAACGCAGACGGAATTCCGTCCCATCGCGATGCACGGTGAACGTGTACAGCTGCCCTTCGCCCGCCTGGGTCTGCTCAAGCAGATACGCAGTCGCACGCTCGAACGCCAGCAGATTGGTCGATGAGTAGTTGGTGAAGCCGATCTGCACCGTGTACAGGATCGGAAAAACGACGAACACCGCCATGCCGGCCAGGCCCGGAAACAGATAGCGATAGGCGAATGCAACGTTGGTCAGGTAGATGTAGAAGGCAAGCCCAACCAGCGCCAGCACCAGCAAAGCCCACAGCGGCTGCCCCGACAGGTAGATGCCCCAGATGACGTAGAGGCAGGCGAGCGCGGTGACGATTGTCACCGGCCACTTGAGGATGCGTCCCCAGTCAGTCTGCCCCATGGTCTCCTCGCGCGCGCAGGGCGCGTGTCGTCTTCTTCTTTGGGATAGCGCAGCAACTCGTGGCGGCCGCGAGCAAACCATCCCAAAGCGCACTTGAAAGCCAGTGCGCCGCGCGCATTGAGCAGCACGGCGAACCCCGTGTCCGCTCCGATGCGCGCAGTTATTCCGGCGGCAGCGCCGTCCGGAATAACATCACTTGCCCGTCATCCGTGCCGCCGCCGCATCCAGCGCCTCCTTCGGCGACTGGCGACCATTGCTGATGTTCTCCAGCGCGGAGGCCATCGACGACCAGAACTTGCCCATTTCGGGAATATTCGGCATTGGCTCGCCGCGGCGGGCGTTTTCCATCGTGGCCTTGATGTTGGCGTTCTCCGACAGTTCCTTGAAGAACGCCTTGTTGGCCGGCGTGCCGAGCGGAACGTCGGCATTGATCATCTTCAGGCCCTCGACGCGCAGTACATGGTTCTCGAGGAACTCCTTGGCCACGTCCTTCTGCTTGCTTGGCCCGGAGATCATGCAGCCGAGCACGCCGACGAAGGGCTTGGACGGCTTGCCCGCGACATCGGGAATCGGCGCCACGCCGAAGTCGATATTGCTCTTCTTGATGTTGTCCCACGCCCACGGGCCGGTGATCATCATCGCAACGTCGCCCTTGTTGAACCCGGCTTCCATTTCGGCGTAACCCGACCCCTTGGGCATCACGCCGGTCTTGATCAGGCTGGCGAGCAATTCCCCGCCTTTGAGCGCGCCCGGCGAATTCACGCCGACCTTGGCGGGATCGAGATTGCCCTTGGCGTCCTTCGCAAATACATATCCGCCACCCGCCGCCAGGATCGGCCACGTGAAGTACGTGTTGTTGTAGTCCCAGAGAATCGCCTTCTTGCCCTTGGCGGACAGTTCCTTGTCGAGCTTGACCACGTCGTCAAAACTCTTCGGCGGCGTCTTCACCAGTGCCTTGTTGTAGACGAGGCCAATCGCCTCGACCGACAGCGGATAGCCCCATACCTTGCCCTGGTACGTAAACGCATTCCATGCGGTGGGCTCGATTTCGTCCTTGACCTTCTTCGACGGACTGATCGGAACGACCAGGCCCGACTGTGCCCACTCGCCAAGCCGGTCATGCGGCCAGCACCACACATCCGGCCCTTTGCCGGCCGCAGCTGCCTGCTGGAACTTGCCCGGTGCATCTTCCGGGTGCTCGACCGTGACCTTGACCCCGGACTTCTTGGCGAACTCATCGCCCACTTTCTGCAGGCCGTTGTAGCCCTTGTCACCATTGATCCAGACCAGCAGGCCGGATCCCTGTGCCTGCGCAGCACTCGCGAATGCAAATGCCGCCGCGACAGCTGTCGCGCCAGCAAGCTTGCGGAATAACTTGGATTTCATGACGTCTCCTTTGGGTGAAAAGAATGAACAGTGAATCGCGCTCCGATTGACATCGAGGAGCGAAGCTTCGGGAACATACTTATCGGCGCGGTGGTTGAATCGCGGTCATGCAGCGCGTCGCTCAGGCATTTTGAAGTGACGTTTGAACGCCGTGCCGTCGGCACCGAACAGGTGACAACTGTCAGGCGGTAATCCCACTTTCAGCATATCCCCGGCGGCAAGCACCGTATGCCCGCCCAGGTCACATGTCAGTGCATCTTCCACGCCCGGATAGGCGAGGTAGGCGTGCGTCGTGCTGCCGAGAGACTCGACGAAGGTCAGCGTCGCCTCGATCGCGTTACTGGTTGCGCTGGCGTCAAAGTGCTCGGGCCGGATACCCAAGGTGACCTTGTCACCCGGTTTGGCGCCCGACGCGTCGACCAGGGTGCGAATCACCGCTCCGGACTTCAGGCGCACCGTCGCGGCGGCGGAGTTCGCCTCGACCACCTCAGCCCCGATGAAGTTCATCTTCGGCGAACCAAGGAAACCGGCCACAAACAGATTGACGGGGTATTCGTACAGTTCGAGCGGCGCGCCAACCTGCTCCACGCGCCCGGCCGACAGGACGACAATTCGATCAGCGAGCGTCATCGCCTCGACCTGATCGTGCGTCACGTAAACCATCGTCGTCTTAAGGTCTTCGTGCAATTTTGCGAATTCGTAGCGCATGCGCACGCGCAAGGCGGCGTCCAGGTTCGACAGCGGCTCGTCGAACAAGAACACTTTGGGTTTGCGCACGATCGCCCGGCCGATCGCAACGCGCTGCCGTTGCCCGCCCGACAGGGCCTTGGGCTTGCGATCGAGCAGATGCTCGATGTGCAGAATCTTCGCCGCGTTGGTGACGGCCGAATCGATTTCGGTCTTTGCCATCTTGGCCAACTTCAGGCCGAAAGCCATGTTGTCGTACAGCGTCATATGCGGGTAAAGGGCATACGACTGGAACACCATCGCAATGCCTCGCTCCGCCGGCGGCACATCATTCATGCGCACTCCGTCGATCATCAGGTCGCCAGAGGTGATGTCTTCGAGTCCCGCGATCATTCGCAGCAACGTCGACTTGCCGCAGCCGGACGGGCCGACGAAGACCACGAATTCGCCATCGGCGATGTGCAGATTGACGTCGCGGATGACTGCCACGTCACCGAACGACTTCGACGCATTGCGAAGCTCAACGTCCGCCATGGTTGTTTGTCTCCTCGCGAGCGCGATGATCCCCTTTTGCGCGATTCACCACGTGCGTTTTCGCAGGGACCGATTCGTTTGACTTTTGTAGCAAATATACAGAATACTTTCGGGGGTCACAAGCGCGCGCGTTCGTCTGTCTCTTCGATACAAAGTCAATAAAAACAGATACTTCTTGTTTTTCTTAAACGCCAGCTTGTAGCAATACTACGGGTCTTCGAAGGACCGAACTACCATGTTTAGAGCATTGTTTGGCAAGACGGAACCGGCCGCCCCACCCGAAACAGAGGACAACACGCTCGCGCAGTCGCTGCGTACTGCGCTGGCACGCGAACTGCAGGACGAATTCAGCGAACAAGCGGGACACGCGGCGCCCGCAACCGTGATGCGCGCGCTGGCCGCTGTGTGCCGCAACGAACTGCGCACGCGCTGGACCGAGACCAGGCGCACGGATCGCGAGCGCAAGGCCAGGCGCGTGCATTACCTTTCAATGGAATTCCTGATGGGTCGCGCGCTCGCCAACGCGCTGGATGCGTTGGGAATGCGCGGCGCGGCGGAAACGGCAATGCAGACGCCGCATGTTTCGCTGCCCGATGTGATCGAACATGAGCCGGATGCCGCCCTCGGCAACGGCGGTCTGGGCCGATTAGCAGCGTGCTTTCTCGATTCGCTCGCAACACTCGGGGTGCCCGCGCTCGGCTACGGGATGCGCTATCAGTTCGGAATGTTCGCCCAGCGCATCGAGGATGGACGACAGGTCGAAGCGCCGGACCCCTGGCTCACCCTCGGAGATGAGTGGTGCGTCGCGCGCAAGGACATCCGCTATATGGTGGGTTTCGGTGGCAGCGTCGAGGGCGATCCGAAGCAACGTCACTGGATGCCGGCCGAACTGATCGAAGCCAACGCGTTCGACTTCATCGTGCCCGGACATGGAACGCGCCGCGTGACGACCCTGCGACTTTGGCAGGCGAGCGCACTGGAACCGATAGATTTCGCGGCCTTCTCGCGCGGCGATCACCAGGTAGCCGCCGCGCCGCGCTCGCGTGCCGAAGCACTGAACTGGGTGCTTTATCCGGACGACTCCACCCCCGCGGGACGCGAACTTCGACTACGGCAGGAGTATTTCCTGGTTTCGGCGTCGATGCAGGACATGCTCACCCGCCACTACTCCGAGCACGGCAGGTTCAACAACCTTGCCGCTCATGCGGCGGCGCACCTGAACGACACACACCCGGCGCTTGCGATTCCCGAGTTGATGCGTTTGCTGGTCGATGAGCATGAATTCGCATGGGATGCGGCGTGGGCGCAGTGCCAGCAGATCTTCTCCTACACCAATCACACGCTTCTGCCGGAGGCGCTGGAAACCTGGCCGGTACGCATGCTGCAGGAGCTGCTGCCGCGGCACCTAGAGATCATCTACGAGATCAATCACCGTTTTCTTGCCGAACTACGCCGCAGCAACACGGACGCAGAGGTGGTCGCCCGCGCTTCGTTGATCGACGAATCCGGGGAGCGCCGTGCGCGGATGGCGGCGTTGTCGATCGTCGGGTCGCACAAGGTCAACGGCGTGTCGAAACTTCACTCGGACCTGATGGTGAAGACAATCTTCGCCGACTATGCGCGCGTGTTCCCCGAGCGCTTCGTCAACGTCACCAACGGCGTAACTCCGCGGCGCTGGGTTGCGCAAGCCAATCCTCCGCTGGCGAAACTGCTTGATGCGCAACTCGGCACCCGCTGGCGCATCGAACTTGATCTGCTGCGCGACTTCGATTCCAGCGCATCCGATCGCGCGTTGCGCGATGCCGTGCGCGCCGCAAAGGCCGCGAACAAGGCAAGTCTTTCCGATCGCATTCGGCGCGAACTCGGCATCGTGGTCGACCCGGATAGCCTCTTCGACGTGCAGGTCAAGCGCATACATGAATACAAACGCCAGTTGCTCAATGTGTTGCGCGTGATCGCGCATTACCAGCGCATCGTGGCAACGCCGGGCGCCCACTTCGTGCCGCGCACAGTCATTTTCTCCGGCAAGGCCGCATCGGCCTACTTTGCGGCGAAGAACGTGATCCGGCTGATTCACGACGTGGCGCGCGTTGTCAATTCGGATTCGCGTGTCGGCGACCGGCTGAAGGTCGTGTTCATGCCGAACTACGGGGTGTCGGTCGCCGAAGCCGTGATCCCGGCGGCCGATCTGTCGGAACAGATTTCGACCGCGGGTACCGAGGCGTCCGGCACCGGCAACATGAAGTTCGCGCTCAACGGCGCGTTGACCATCGGCACATGGGACGGCGCCAACATCGAAATCGCCGAAGCGGTCGGTGCCGACAACATCTTCATCTTCGGGCTGCGCGCCGACGAAGTCGCCGCCTTGCGTTCGATAGGCTATGACCCGCGCTTCTATTACGACAGCAATTCGCAACTGAAGAACGCGCTTGATGCGCTCGCGAACGGCGCATTCTCGCCGGGTGAGCCGGATCGCTATCGACCACTCGCGGAATCACTGCTGCACGGCGATCATTACCTGCTTCTGGCAGACTTCGCGTCCTACCTTGCCGCTCAGGACGCTGTCGACCGCGCCTTCGGCGATCCGCAGGCCTGGGCCGCGAAGACGATCCACAACATAGCGGCGATGGGCTACTTCTCTTCGGATCGCAGCATTCGCGAATATGCGCGCGGGATCTGGAACATAGCGGTGTGACCGCGCCGGCGTGTGCGGAGGAGTCACGACCATGCTGAGCCTCGCCGATGTCGAACTCGTGGTCAACGCGCGCCACGCCAATCCGTTCGCGATCCTCGGCATGCACTCCAGCGATGAAGGCTTGTGTGTGCGCGCGTTCCTGCCCGGCGCAGAGCGCGTCGTGGTCGTGGACGGCCCTGGTGTGGACCGCGGCGAACTCTCGCGCATCCACGGCGACGGGCTATTCGAGGGGCACGTGACCGGCACCACGCACTACGCCTATCGACTACGCGTGCACTATCCGTTTGGCCATACAGTCACGGTCGACGATCCGTACCGCTTCGGCCCGGTCATCGGCGCGCAGGATGAGTACTACCTCGGTGAAGGCTCGCATCTGCGACCCTGGAACTCGCTCGGCAGCCACCCGTGCGAGCACGAGGGTGTCCGCGGTGTGCGCTTCGCGGTGTGGGCGCCGAACGCCCGTCGGGTGGCGGTGGTCGGCGATTTCAATCACTGGGATCGCCGCTGCCATCCAATGAGGCTGCGTTTCCCGGCCGGCGTGTGGGAACTCTTCATTCCCGGCCTCGCCGTCGGCGCGCGCTACAAGTACGACATCGTCGGTCGAGATGGTCGCGTGCTGCCGCTGAAGGCAGATCCATACGCGTTTGCGGCCGAATTCCGTCCGGCGGACGCGAGCGTGATCGCGTCGACGCCGCCGGCGCGGGGGCTGCCGGCTGCGCGCCGCGCCGCCAACGAGCGCCACGCGCCGCTTGCGATCTACGAAGTTCATCTCGGCTCATGGCGGCGTAATGCCGACGGAGGATTCCTGGACTGGGAGCAACTCGCGGCGCAGCTGCCCGCGTACGCGGCCGATCTTGGCTTCACGCATATCGAACTGCTGCCCATCGCTGAGCACCCGTTCGATGGTTCGTGGGGCTACCAGGTCACGGGGATGTATGCACCCACCGCGCGCTTTGGCAATCCGGAGGGATTCGGCCGCTTCGTCGATGCGTGCCATGCGCGCGGCATCGGCGTGTTGCTCGACTGGGTGCCCGCGCATTTCCCGACCGATCCGTATGCGCTCGGCCAGTTCGACGGCAGCGCGCTATATGAATACGCCGATCCGCGCGAGGGCTTTCACCGCGACTGGAACACGCTGATCTACAACTTCGGCCGCACGGAGGTGCGCAACTTCCTCGTCGGCAACGCGCTGTACTGGATCGAATGCTGGGGCATCGACGGGCTGCGCGTGGACGCCGTGGCGTCAATGCTGTATCGCGATTACAGTCGCGGCGCCGGCGAATGGGTGCCGAACGTGCAAGGCGGACGCGAGAACCTCGAAGCGATTGCATTCGTGCGGCGGATGAATGAGGTGATCGGCCAGCACGCGCCGGCTGCGGTCACCATCGCCGAGGAATCGACCGCCTGGCCCGCGGTATCTCGGCCAACTTCAACCGGCGGACTGGGCTTTCATTACAAGTGGAACATGGGCTGGATGCACGACACGCTCAAGTACATGAGCAAGGAGCCCGTGCATCGGAAGTTTCATCACAATGAGTTGACGTTCAGCCTGATCTACGCATTCGACGAGAATTTTGTGCTGCCGCTGTCGCACGACGAGGTCGTGCACGGCAAGGGGTCCCTGCTCAACAAGATGCCGGGCGATCGCTGGCAGAAGTTTGCCAACCTGCGCGCCTATTACGGCTTCATGTGGGCGCACCCAGGCAAGAAACTGCTGTTCATGGGCGGCGAGTTCGCACAGGAGCGCGAGTGGAATCACGACCAGTCGCTTGACTGGCACCTGCCTGAACACGGCTCCGAGCATCGCGGTGTCCAGACGCTGATCCGCGACCTGAATCATCTGTACACGTCGCGATCCGCACTGCACACGCTTGACTGCGAGCGCGAAGGCTTCGAGTGGATCGACGCCAACGATGCCGACAATTCGATGCTCGCATTCCTGCGCAAGGGCGCTGACGGCAGCCTCGTTCTGGCGGTCTGCAATTTCACCCCGGTGCCGCGCCATGACTTCCGCCTCGGCGTGCCGGACGCTCGTGCCTGGAAAGAGTTGCTCAACACCGATTCTTCGCACTACGGCGGCAGCAATGTCGGCAACGGCGACCGGGTGCTTGAATCGCGGCCGATCGGCGCGCATGGACGGCCGCATTCGATTGCGATCACGCTGCCGCCGCTCGCGACCGTAGTCTTCGCTCCGGTCTGACGTCGGTGCGCAACCTGCAGAACATGCCGCACGGCCAGCCGTTTCCGCTTGGTGCCACGTTGCGCGACGGCGGCGTCAACTTCGCCGTCGTGTCCGAACACGCCACTGTGGTCGAGCTCTGCCTCTTCGATGAGGTCGGCAACGAAGAGCGCCTGCCGCTGCCCGCCTACACCGAGGGTGTGTGGCATGGTTTCGTGCCGGGCGCAAGCGCAGGGCAGGTCTACGGTTATCGCGCGCACGGACCCTACGCGCCGCATAACGGCCACCGTTTCAACCAGCACAAGTTGCTGCTCGATCCCTATGCGCGCGAGATCGTCGGTCGTTTCGACTGGCGCGACGCGCACTGCGGGTACCAGATCGGGCATCCGGATAGCGAACGCTCGTTTGACCAGCGCAACAATGCGGCGGCCGCGTTGAAGGCGAGGGTGTCGGCACCGCTGTGCGCGACTGCGCGGGTTCCTCGTCCACTCGTGCCGGTTGCCGACAGCGTGCTGTACGAGTTGCACGTCAAGGGTTTCTCCAAACTGCACGCCGGGGTTCCCCATGTCTTGCGCGGCACCTACGCCGGTCTGTCGCACCCTGCGTCAATCGCATATCTGACGTCGCTGGGCGTCACCACGCTTGCGCTGCTGCCGGTGCAATACTCGATTGCCGAACGCCGCTTGCACGAGCATGGGCTGACCAACTATTGGGGTTACAACACAATCGGCTTCTTCTGCCCGGATCCGCGCCTGTCGAGCACGCCGTCGGATCCAGCAGCGACACGCGCCGAATTCCGCGCGATGGTCGACCGTCTGCACGAGGCCGGCCTCGAGGTCGTGCTCGACGTCGTCTACAACCACACGGCCGAGGGCGATGAACGGGGGCCCACGATATCGTTCCGCGGCCTCGATAACGCGCTCTATTACCGCCTCGTCCCTGACGATCGCGCCCGTTATGAGAACTGGACCGGTTGTGGCAACACGGTCAACGTACCGCACCCGCGGGTGACACAGCTTGTTCTCGATTCGCTGCGCTACTGGGCCGGCGAGATGGGTGTGGACGGCTTCCGATTCGATCTTGGCGTGACCCTCGGCCGCACCGCGTTTGCATTCGATCCGCATGCCGCTTTCTTCGTCGCCCTACTGCAGGATCCGATCCTGGCACATGCCAAACTGATCGCCGAGCCGTGGGATCTCGGCGCGGACGGCTATCAGCTCGGCCGCTTTCCGGGCCGGTTCATGGAATGGAACGATCGCTTTCGCGACAGCGTGCGCCGGTTCTGGCTGCAACGCGGCGTCGGCCGCGGCGAGCTGGTGCGGCGGCTTGCCGGTTCGAGCGATCGTTTCCATCACGGCCGGCGCCTGCCGTGCGCCTCGGTCAACTACATCGCCTCGCACGACGGCGTAACACTGACCGATCTGGTGAGCTACAGCCGCAAACACAACGAAGCCAACGGCGAAGCCAACAACGACGGGCACGCGGAAAGTTTCAGCACGAACTGCGGCGTCGAGGGCCCGACCGACGATGCCGAAGTCAACGCGCAGCGCGCGCGCTTGAGGCGCGCCCTGCTGGTGACCCTGCTGACCGCGCAGGGCACACCGATGCTGCGCGCCGGTGACGAGATCGCGCAGACGCAGGGCGGCAACAACAATGCCTATTGTCAGGACAACGTCATCTCGTGGCTCGACTGGTCACACGCCGACCAGGAGCTGACCGAGTTCGTTCGCCGCCTGCTCGCGCTGCGTCGGGCGCATCCGCACTTTCGCGTCAACCGCTGGCTGAGTGAGCACAAGCAAGCCGACGGCCACAAGGAGATCGAGTGGCTGCGTCCGGACGGCGCGATGATGACGATCGACGACTGGCACGATGAGACGCGCCATGGTCTGGCGGTGATGGGCGGTGACGAGCACCTGCGGCTGATGGCGCTGTTCAACGCCGAGCCGGCGGCGCTCGAGTTCACGCTGCCCGCCGGCCGCTGGCGCACCGAACTCGACAGCGCTTATCCCGACCGCAACATCGGACAGGTCGTCGCCGGCAAGCACACCGTTGAGCCACAGTCGGTGGTGCTGTTTTCAATCGTCGTCTGAAGCGGCAACCTGTCCAGCCTCCGTCACCATGCCGACTCTTGACCGCCGCCGCTCGGGCATCCTGCTGCACCCGACCTCGCTGCCCGGCCCGCACGGGATCGGCGATCTCGGGCCGGGCGCTTACCACTTCGTCGACTGGCTGGAGAACGCTGGTCAGAGCGTTTGGCAAGTTCTGCCGCTGAATCCGATCGGCCCCGGCAACTCACCCTATGCCAGCGTGTCCGCGTTCGCCGGCTCCCCACTGCTGGTGGCGCTCGAGCCGCTGATCGAGAGGGGCTGGCTTGCACCCATCAATGCATCGGCCGACTTCGAATCGCGCCGGGTCGATTTCGGCCGCGTCGTTCCGCGGCGCATGGCGAAGTTGCGGCAGGCGCACGCCGGCTTCATCGCGCGTGCGCGTGACAGCGAGCGATCCGCGTTTGACGCTTACTGCGTTGCTCAAGCATCTTGGCTCGACGATTACGCGCTGTTCATGACGCTCGATGAAGTGCAGCACGCGCGCGGATCATTTGCGGCCTGGCCGCAGTGGGACCCACCGCTCGCGCGTCGCGATCCTGGCGCGCTTGCGACGGCGCGGGCGCATCACCGGGGCGCCATCGACTTTTGGAAGTTCGTCCAGTGGTGCTTCGACGATCAGTGGTCGGCGCTCAAGACGTATGCGAACGGCAAGGACATTCGCTTAATCGGCGATCTTCCGATCTTTGTCGCGCATCACTCGGCCGACTGCTGGGCGCGTCCCGACTTGTATGTGCTCGATGCCAGTTTCAGTCAAAAAGTGGTGGCGGGCGTGCCGCCGGATTACTTCAGCGCAACCGGCCAGCGATGGGGCAATCCGCTGTACGACTGGGACGCGATGAAGCGCGACGGCTACGCCTGGTGGATCGAGCGCGTGCGACGTCAATTGCAACTTGCTGATCTGATTCGCGTCGATCACTTTCGCGGCTTTGCCGGCTATTGGGAAATCCCCGCCACCTGCCCGACCGCGGTCGAAGGTCGGTGGGCACCCGGCCCCGGCGCCGCGCTCTTCGACGCCCTGCATGCCGCCCTGGGCGAACTGCCGGTGATTGCCGAAGATCTTGGCGTGATCACACCAGACGTGGTCGCACTGCGCGACCGTTTTGGATTTCCCGGCATGCGCATCCTGCAGTTTGCGTTCAGTGGGGATGCAACGCACGCCTTCCTGCCACACAACTACGTCGAGAATTGCTGCGTTTACACCGGCACGCATGACAATGACACCGCGCTTGGCTGGTGGCTGAGCGCCACCGAACGCGAACGGGCATACGCAAGCGAGTATCTTGGAGCCCGCGCGGGCGAGGTGCATTGGGCGATGATGCGCGCGGTATCGGCATCGATCGCGCGGCTTGCCGTATTCCAGATGCAGGATGTGCTCGGCCTTGGGGCCGAGCACCGGATGAATAGTCCGGGGCAGACGAACTGCTGGACCTGGCGATTTGATTGGGGCATGGTGGGTAAAGACACAGCGCACTGCCTGGCGCAAATGAGCGCCACGTTTGGTCGCGCACCTATGGCCCACTTGCATCTGCCCGATTATCCAGACGACAAACCAAAGCCTTGATGGGGAGACAGATGAACAGGATCGCAACTCAAGCGGTCGCGCTCGCAGTCGCGGGATTTGCCTTGCCTGCGCTTGCACAGACGGACCCCGGTCGTGCCAGCAGCGGGCAACAGGTTCGCGTGGCGCGCGATTCCGCTGCAGATCGCGTCGTTGCAATGGAGTACGAGGGCCGCTTCAGCTATGTGCGCATTGAGCGACGCGAACCGGGCGCCGAGCCGAATCAGCATCCCGTCGCTGTCGACACGGTCGCGATGCGTTCGCTGCTTGCATCGCTGCAGTTGCCGGGCCGCAAGACCGAGCCACTGCTGACCGCCGCCGAGCTCGATGAAATCGCCGCGCCGCTGGCATCCGCGCTGCGCAAGGCCACTGCCGATCAGGATGTGACTTTCGCCGTCAGCGACCGGCATGGGCTGCTCGGCCCGCTCGCTGCGCGCGCAGTGACCACCGCGCGCGTGTTCCGGCGCGACGGCCAGTTGCAGGTCATTGCCGGCCTGGTGCGGCGCGATTTCGAGAATCAATTCCGCGCCACCGGTTATGTGCTCCCGTTCGAGCCGGGTAGCCGGGCGAAATCAGTCGAGCCGGACGCGCGGATCGCGGTCGAAGCGGGCGCCGGGAACAATCGTCGCGCCGATTGGGCCGTGTTGTGGCTCGACTCAAAGCCGGCGGTGCCCACCCCGGTGGCGGCGCCAGCACCGCCAGTAGCACCGGCGCCCGCGGGTGCCGGCAGCGCGGCGCCAACGGCGGGCGCTCCCGCGGCCGTGGTACCGGTCATGCCAGCTCCTCGTGCCGCCCCCGCCCCAGAGGCAGCATCCGGCGCGGCGCCCGATGCCGACGCGATATTTCGCAATGTCAGCGAGCGCTTGAAAGCGCTGCAGAGGCTGCGCGACACCGGCGCCATCACCGAGCAGGAGTATCAAGAGAAACGGCGCCAGATCCTGAAAGACATGTAACTCAGGAAGCGCAAGTACCATCCCCTGTTTGTAGCAATACTACGTCAAACAAGTCGCCAGATCGGTAGTATTGCTACACAATCCAACGCACTGTGTAGTATCCGGCGCGCATGGTGTGGACATCGCAACCATTGCACTGCGGCGAGTTCGACAAAACCCCCTCAAGGAGACATCGATGTTAAGCAAGAAACTCATGCGCACCGTGATCGCGGGCGCACTGCTGGCGCTTGCGGGCGCTGTTCACGCACAACAAACTTCCGTTGAGGTGTTGCACTGGTGGACTTCCGGCGGCGAAGCCAAGTCTGTGGCCGAGCTGAAGAAGATGCTGGAATCCAAGGGATACGGCTGGAAAGACTTCGCCGTCGCGGGCGGCGGCGGAGACGCCGCGGATACCGCGCTCAAGGCACGTGTGGTGTCGGGCAATGCGCCGACCGCGGCGCAAGTCAAGGGACCGAAAATCCAGGAATGGGGCAACGAGGGCGCGCTTGCCAACATCGATGCCGGAGCGAAAGAGGGCAAGTGGGACGAACTGCTGCCGCCGGTCGTTGCCAACGTGATGAAGTACAAGGGCCAGTACGTGGCTGCGCCCGTAAACGTTCATCGCGTCAACTGGCTGTGGGTCAATCCAGAGGTGCTGAAGAAGGCCGGCGCGCAGCCGCCGCAGACGTGGGATCAGTTCTTTGACGCCGCCGACAAGATCAAGAAGGCCGGCCTGATCGCGGTCGCGCACGGCGGCCAGCCATGGCAGGATGCGACAGTGTTCGAATCGGTCGTGCTCGGCGTCGGCGGCGCGGATTTCTATCGCAAGTCGCTGGTGCAACTGGATGAGGCAAGCCTGAAGAGCCCGACCATGCTCAAGTCCTTTGACACGCTCGGCCGCATCAAGACCTACATCGACAAGGACGCACCGGGCCGTGACTGGAACCTCGCCACCGCGATGGTGATCAATGGCAAGGCCGGCATGCAGTTCATGGGTGACTGGGCGAAGGGCGAATTCACCGCCGCGAACAAGGTGCCGGGCAAGGACTTCCTGTGCCTGAACTCACCGGGCACGACAGGCTCGTTCACGTTCAACATCGACTCGTTCGTGATGTTCAAGCAGAAGGATCCGGCGGCGCAGAAGGCGCAGCTCGCGCTCGCCTCCGCGATCATGAGCCCCGAGTTCCAGGAAGTGTTCAACCTGAACAAGGGCTCGATCCCGGTGCGCGCCGGCGTCTCGCGTGCCAAGTTCGACAGCTGTGCAACCAAGTCGATGGACGACATGGCCGCGTCGACCAAGAGCGGCGGCCTGGTGCCGAGCATGGCGCACGAGATGGCGATTCCGGGGTCCACGCGCGGCGCGTTCCTCGACGTGGTGGCGAAGTTCATGAACTCGAACATGACTTCGCAACAGGCGGTTGATGCACTGGTGAAGGCATCGAAGGTGAAATAATCAGGTTGTGCGGCGGATGCGAACGTCTCCTCGCATCCGCCGCCGACCGCGGGCTTCGCGCCCGCGGTCACCTCGACGAAATTCTCCATGAGCGCGGTCGCCTCCACACCAAGCGCGCGCAGCCTGCGCAGCTGGGCTGATGACTGGCTGCCGCGGATCGTGCTCAGTCCGACGCTGGCAGCGTCACTGGTCTTCGTCTACGGCTTCATCATTTGGACCGCGTATCTGTCGCTGACCGAATCGCGGATGCTGCCCAGTTTTGATTTTGCTGGCCTCGCTCAGTACGCACGCCTGTTCGACAACGAGCGCTGGTGGACGTCGGCGAAGAACCTCGGCATCTTCGGCACGCTGTTCATCGGCATCTCGGTCGCGCTGGGTTTGCTGATCGCGATCCTGCTCGACCAGAAGATTCGCGCCGAAGGCGCACTGCGCGCGATCTACCTCTATCCGATGGCGCTGTCGTTCATCGTCACCGGCACCGCGTGGAAGTGGATCCTGAATCCCGGCCTGGGCCTGGAGAAACTGGTGCATGACTGGGGCTTCCCGAACTTCACGTTCGACTGGCTGGTCAACTCCGACATGGCGATCTACACGGTCGTGATTGCGGGCGTGTGGCAATCGAGCGGCTTCGTGATGGCGCTGTTTCTCGCGGGACTGCGCGGTGTCGACGAGGAAATCATCAAGGCGGCGCAGGTCGATGGCGCCACACTGCCTCGTATCTACTGGAAGATCATCATTCCAAGCCTGCGGCCGGTGTTCTTCAGCGTGCTGCTGATCCTGTCGCATATCGCAATCAAGAGCTTCGACCTCGTGATGGCGCTGACCGCCGGCGGTCCCGGCAACGCGAGCGATGTGCCGGCGATCTTCATGTACCAGTTCTCGTTCAACCGCGGCCAGCTGGGCCTGGGGGCGGCGGCGGCGATGATGATGCTGATGACCATCGTGGCGGTACTGGTGCCGCTGATGTACCTCGAAACGCGGAGCGCACGCAATGCACGCTGACGCGCAGCGCCTAAGCCTTGGCCGCGTGGTGCTCTACGCGCTGCTGGTGCTATTCGCGTTGTACTACCTGACGCCGCTGTATGTCGTACTGACCACATCGCTCAAGCCAATGGACGAAGTGCGCGCCGGCAACCTGATTGCGCTGCCACAGACCTGGACGATCGAGGCCTGGATCAGGGCGTGGAACGGCGCCTGCATTGGTGTGGACTGCAGTGGACTGCGGCCGTACTTCTGGAATTCGGTGCGGATGGTGGTGCCCGCCGTGCTCGTGTCGACCTTCATCGGAGCGCTGAACGGCTATGTGCTCGCGCACTGGCGCTTCCGCGGTTCCGAGATCCTGTTTACTGCTCTGCTGGTCGGCTGCTTCATTCCGTTCCAGGTCGTGCTTCTGCCGATGGCGCGGCTGCTCGGGATTTTCGGCCTCGCCAACACCACGGCGGGCCTGATCTTCGTGCACATTGTTTACGGCCTCGCGTTCACGACCCTGTTCTTCCGCAATTTCTATCTTTCGGTGCCGGAAGAACTGATCAAGTCCGCGCGCGTTGACGGCGCCGGATTCTTCCTGATCTTCCGCAAGATCGTGCTTCCGCTATCGGGACCGATCTTCGTGGTGTGCATCATCTGGCAGTTCACGCAGATCTGGAACGACTTCCTGTTCGGTGTGGCGTTCAATGGCGGGCAGGCAGCACCGGTGACTGTGGCTTTGAATAACCTGGTAAACACTTCCACTGGCGTCAAGGAATACAACGTCGACATGGCTGCGGCGGTGATCGCGGCGCTACCGACTCTGTTCGTCTACATCGTCGCCGGCCGCTACTTTGTTCGCGGCCTGACCGCGGGCGCAGTCAAGGGATAAGAGCAAGGAAGACCGATGGCAAGCCTGACGCTTTCGAATATTTGCAAGACCTTCCCAAACGGGACCGAAGTGCTCAAGGGCATCGACATCGGCATCGACGATGGCCAGTTCCTGATCCTGGTAGGTGGTTCGGGCTGCGGCAAATCGACGCTGCTCAACATCATCGCCGGGTTGGAGACTCTCACCAATGGCGAGGTGAAGATCGGCGACCGCATCGTCAACGCACTGTCGCCGAAGGACCGCGACATTGCCATGGTGTTCCAGTCATACGCGCTGTATCCGTCGATGAGCGTGCGCGACAACATCGCTTTCGGACTGAACATCCGCAAGGTGCCGAAGGCAGAGCAGGAAAAGATCATCGCGCGCGTGGCCGACATGCTGCAGATGAGCCATCTGCTCGACCGCAAGCCGCGCCAGTTGTCGGGCGGGCAGCGGCAACGTGTGGCGATGGCGCGCGCATTGGCGCGGCAACCTTCACTGTTCCTGTTCGATGAACCGCTGTCCAATCTCGACGCCAAGCTGCGCGTCGAGGTGCGGTCCGAGATCAAGCTGATGCACCATCGGCTCGGGGCGACCATCGTCTACGTTACGCACGACCAGATCGAGGCGATGACACTCGGCGATCGCATCGCAGTGATGAAGGACGGCGTGGTGCAGCAGTTTGGCAACCCGCAGGAGATCTACGACACCCCGTCCAATCTGTTCGTTGCCGGATTCATTGGTTCGCCGTCCATGAATTTTCTCAAGGGCAGGCTCGCGTCAGCCAACGGCAGCGGCGTCTTCTTCGAAGCGGTACATCAGGATCGGACGATTCCGCTGCCCCTGAAGAATGCGCCGGCAGCGGCGCGCGACTGGATTGGGCGCGAAGTGATCCTCGGCCTGCGGCCGGAGCGGATTTCCGACGAGGACGCACACAGCTACGACACAGTAGTCGAATGCCATATTGACCTGATCGAGCCGACCGGCCCCGACACGCACGTCTTCACGAAGCTGAACGGCGCCAAGGTCTGTGGCCGCGTGCATCCTCGCGCAGCATGTGCCGAGGGCAAGCCGATGCCGCTCGCGTTCGATCTGTCGCAAGCGGTGCTGTTCGATCCGAAAACTGAAGCGCGCATCACGTAACTCTCTTGCCAGCGACGGTTTCGATGACCCCGCGCACCGTCGCGATTACGCCCTTCGCCGGACAGAAACCCGGCACGTCAGGCCTGCGCAAGAAGGTCGCGGTGTTCCAGCAGCCAGGCTATGTCGAAAGCTTCGTGCAGAGCCTGTTCGACGTGCTGCCGGAGCGCAATGGCAAAACGCTGGTGCTGGGCGGTGACGGCCGCTACTTCAACGAGCGCGCGATCCAGATCATCCTGAGGCTCGCCGCGGCCAATGGCTTTGCGCGTGTGCTGGTCGGCTGCGACGGATTGTTGTCCACGCCGGCCGCCAGCCACGTGATCCGCAAGTACGCTGCATACGGCGGCATCATCCTGTCGGCCAGCCACAATCCTGGCGGACCCGACGGCGACTTCGGCATCAAATACAACGTCGGCAACGGCGGGCCGGCGCCGGAGAAGGTCACCGACGCGATCTACGCACGCACGCAGACAATCGACCGCTATCTGACGCTCGATCTGCCAAATATCGGTCTCGCGTGCGTCGGCACGACAACGCTGGGCGACATGTGTATCGACGTCATTGACCCTGTGGCCGACTACGCAGCACTGATGCGCGGTCTGTTCGATTTCGACCGCATGCGCGCGTTGTTCAGAGGCGGCTTCCGCATGTGTTTCGACGCCATGCACGCGATCACCGGCCCGTATGCGCGAGCGATACTCGAAAGCGAACTGGGCGCGCCGCGCGGCACGGTGATCAACGGCACACCCAAGCCCGACTTCGGCGGGGGCCACCCCGATCCGAATCCGGTGTGGGCGACCGAGTTACTCGCCATCATGGACGCCGATCACGCGCCCGACTTTGGCGCCGCCTCAGACGGCGATGGCGACCGCAACATGGTCGTTGGGCGCCGGTTCATCGTTGCACCCAGCGACTCGCTTGCCGTGCTGACCGCCAATGCCATGCTCGTCCCGGCATTTGCACGGGGCCTTAAAGGTGTGGCGCGATCGATGCCGACGAGCGGCGCGGTCGATCGCGTGGCAGCGGCGCTTGGCATTTCCTGCTACGAAACGCCAACCGGGTGGAAGTTCTTTGGCAACTTGCTCGATGCAGGCCTTGCCACGCTATGCGGGGAAGAAAGCGCCGGAACCGGCGCCGACCATGTGCGCGAGAAGGACGGCCTGTGGGCGGTGCTGTTCTGGCTCAACATCGTCGCGGCACGAGCACAGTCGGTCGAAGCGATCGTGCGCGACCACTGGCGCCGCTATGGTCGCAACTACTACTCGCGCCACGACTATGAAGCGATCGACGCCGCCGCGGGCGAAGCACTGATCGAAGATCTACGCAGGAATGCTGAAGCGCTCTGCGGCCGGCGCATTGACGGCCATCAAGTCGCCACCGCAGCCGACTTCTCCTACGTCGATCCGGTGGACGGATCGGTGAGCCGCAAGCAAGGCATCGGTGTGCGTTTCACTGACGGTTCGCGCGTGGTGTTTCGCCTGTCCGGCACCGGCACCGAGGGCGCCACCTTGCGCGTGTACCTTGAGCGCTATGAAGCTGATCCAGCGCAACAGGACATTGACCCACAGGCGGCACTGTCAGCATTGATCACGGCCGCCGAGCAGATCGCGTCGATCCGCCGCCGCACCGGTCGCACGCGGCCCGATGTGATCACCTGAGGACACGCGCCAGGAGACGACGATGACCCCCGACAGCATCGCTCGCAACATGCTCACACGCCGTGCCGTCGCCCTGGTTCTTGCGGGAGGCCGCGGCAGCCGACTGAAGCAGTTGACCGATAACCGTGCCAAGCCTGCCGTGTATTTCGGCGGCAAGTTTCGCATTGTCGATTTCGCGCTGTCCAACTGCCTGAATTCGAATCTGCGCCGCATTGGCGTGGTCACGCAATACAAGTCGCACAGCCTGCTGCGTCACGTACAGCGCGGCTGGGCCTTCATGAAGGCCGAGATGAACGAGTTCATCGACCTGCTACCTGCCCAGCAGCGCATCGACGAACAATCGTGGTATCGCGGCACCGCCGATGCTGTTTATCAGAACATCGACATCATCCGCTCCTACAGACCCGAGTACATCCTGGTGCTGGCAGGCGATCACATCTACAAGATGGACTACGGCCGTATGCTGGCCTTTCACGTGGACAAGGGCGCCGAGTGCACGGTCGGTTGCATCGAAGTTCCGCTGGCAGAGGCGTCCGCGTTCGGCGTGATGGCGACTGATGACAAGGGCCGCATCACCAGCTTCGTCGAGAAGCCGCCGCAGCCGCCGCCGATGCCGGGGCGGCCCGATATGGCGCTCGCAAGCATGGGCATCTACGTGTTCAATGCGAAGTACCTGTACGCCGAACTCGAACGCGATATCTCGACTTCCAGTTCTAGCCATGACTTTGGCAAAGACATCATTCCGGCTGCCGTACGCAATGGCGCTGCCTGGGCGCAGCCGTTTTCCGACAGTTGCGTGATATCGGAGCCCGACGAGCAGCCGTACTGGCGGGATGTCGGAACGATCGATGCGTATTGGGACGCCAACATCGAACTGACCGCGACCAAGCCACTGCTCAATCTGTACGACACCAACTGGCCGATCTGGACCTGGCAGGAGCAGTTGCCCTCCGCCAAGTTCGTTCATAACGAGCCGGACCGGCGCGGCGTGGCGATAGAGTCGATGGTCTCGGGCGGCTGCATCATCTCCGGCGCGCTGTTCCGCTCGCTTCTATTCTCCTCATGCCGCGTGCACTCGTATTCAACCGTCAACTGGTCGGTTTTGCTGCCGCATGTGGAAGTCGGTCGTCGCGTGCGTTTGAACAAGGTCGTCGTCGATCGTGGCTGCAAGCTGCCGGATGGGCTGGTCGTCGGCGAGAACGCTGAAGAAGACGCGCGCCGTTTCAATCGTACCGAGGGCGGCATCACGCTGATCACGCGCGAGATGCTGAACGCGCTGGGCCATCCTCAGCGGCTCACCTAGCCGGGAGCGCACAGTTGCAGGTGCTGCAGGTCGCGGCCGAGATCTACCCGCTGGTCAAGACCGGCGGCCTGGGCGATGTGATCGGCGCATTGCCACCAGCGCTCGCACAGCGCGGGCTTGACGTCCGCCTGCTGCTGCCTGGCTACCCCGCAATCCTTGCCGCGTTCGAGCCAGCTCGCACCGTCATTGCCCTTGGACCCGCCTTTGGCGCCGCAACCCTGTCGGTCCAGGTTGGGGTGCTGCGCGGCATCGACGTACCCGCATACGTGATCGACGCGCCGGCGCTATACGCACGCGAAGGACACCCGTATCTGGGTCCCGATGGTCGCGACTGGGCCGACAACGCGTTGCGCTTCGGCGCGCTCGGCTGGATCGCGGCGCACCTGGGCTGCGGCGACATCGATCGCGCCTGGCAACCGCAAATTGTGCACGTACACGACTGGCATGCCGCGCTTGCCTGCGCCTATCTGGCGCTCAATCCCGCCGCACCGTGCCGCAGTGTCTTCACGATTCACAACCTTGCATTTCAGGGCCTGTTCGCAGCCGATCTGCTGCCAGCCCTGCAGTTGCCGGCGCGCCTGCTCACCTACGACGGCATCGAGTTCTTCGGTCATGGATCGGCGATGAAGGCAGGCATCCAGTACGCAAGCCGGATCACGACCGTCAGCCCGACGTACGCGCGCGAAATCCGCACGCACGAATTCGGTTGCGGGCTGGAGGATGCCCTTGAGCACCGCGCCGCGCACCTGCGCGGCATACTCAACGGCGTTGACGACGCCGTGTGGAATCCGGCGCGCGATGCCCACATCGACCATCACTACGACGCGGCGCGTCTGTCGGGAAAGACCGCAGCAAAAGCTGCGCTGCAGAAGGAGTTCGGTCTGCGCAGTGCGCCCAATGCGCCGATCATCGGCGTCATCAGCCGGATGACGCAGCAGAAAGGCATGGACCTGCTGCTGAACGCCGCGCCGGATCTGATCGCGGATGGCGCACTGTTCGCGTTGCTCGGCAGCGGCGATTCAACGATCGAAAACGGCTGGCGCGCGCTCGCAAATGCGCACCCGGCAAGTGTGGCCGCCCGGTTCGGATACGACGAACCGCTGGCACACCGGATCATCGCCGGCGCCGACCTGATCGCCGTGCCGTCACGGTTTGAACCATGCGGTCTCACCCAGCTGTACGGCCTGCGTTATGGCACGCTGCCGCTGGTGCGTCGTGTGGGCGGTCTGGCGGACACCGTCGTCGATGCCGATGAGCACACACTTGCAGCCGACACTGCGACCGGCTTCGTGTTCGATGCCGCCACCGCCGATGCATTGCGAACCACGGCACGCCGCGCGCTGGCGCTGTTTCGGGAACGCACCCAGTGGCAAAAGGTGCAGCGGCGCGCAATGGCGCAGGGCTTTTCGTGGGAAGAGGCCGCCCGTCAGTACGACGATCTGTATCGCGAATTGACTGCGATCGGTATTCCGTCGGGCTAAACGGTTCAACATGCTTGTAATCGCGGCGCCGGGCCATTACGTTGATGAGTGAGCGACCCGCCGATTGAAAGGGCTCCCGCCATGTCGCGTACCGCTGTTACCGTGTTGGCAATCGCGTTGGTCACGCTGCTCGCTGTTGCTGCGGCCGATGCGGCAGACGTCATCTACAAGGTCCGGCTCAAGGACGGATCGATTGCATATACGGACAAGCCGCCGCCCGGCGCCGTCGTGCTCGACAAACGCGAGATCGAGCCGCCGCCAGTCGCGCCGCCGGCCGAGGCGTCGGCGAAGCTCAAAGCCGAAGGCGAAGCGGTCGACGAGCGGTTGCGCAAGCGCGAAGCAGAGTTCGCTCAGAAGAACGCTGCTGTAGCGACTGCCGAGCGCGCACTCGCGGACGCGCGGGCGAATCTTGAGAAAGGTCGAGAACTGCGCGAAGGCGACTTCATCGGAACCGCCAGGAAAGGATTTGTTCGGCAGTCTCCCGCTTATGAAGAGCGTGTCCGATCGCTCGAGCAGGCCGTGGCGGACGCCGAGCGGCGGTTGGCCCAGGCGGTTGAAGCACGCAACGCGCTCCGCTAGGCGCGGTCCGCCGTTCTTCGGCCGCGCATGACTGACAAGAAGGCGTCCTCGGCCCGGCGTACATGGGTCCAGCGCGCACTGCACCTGCTTGCGATCACAACCAGCAGTCGCTGGTACGGACCGCTGGCGGGAGCGATTGCCTTTGGGTTGACGTTGACCGCGAGCGCGCCCTTTACCGCGGTGCTGGTCGCTGCACTGTGGCTGACACCCAAGCGCTGGAAGGCGCTGGTGGTCTTCTCGTCGCTCGGCGGCGCACTAGGCGGAATCGCGATGATTACGGGTTTTCAGTATCTCGGCTGGGCAGCGCTGTACGCTGCGTTCCCCGACCTGGCAGCTTCGCCGACGTGGAACAAGGTGGTCCAGGCCATCCAGGACTACGGGGTCGCCGCACTGGCCATCGTCGCGGCCGCACCAATGCCGCAGACGCCCGCGCTCGCCATCGCCGCCAGCGCGAAACTCGACCCGTTCGCCGTATTCGTGGCGCTGTTCGCCGGCAAGCTCGTCAAGTACAGCGTGGTGAGCTGGCTCGTCAGCATCGGCAGCCCGTGGGTTGATCGACTGATCGGCAAGCGACACAGCGCCTTCACCGCAAGGCGTTGAATCGATTACTTGCTGCTTGCGGCCCGCGGATTGTTCGTTGCCTTGCAAGCGGCGATCTTTGACTTCCGATCGTCGTTCTCCTGGCAGCCGAAGAAGCACGGGCAATCCAGCAACTTCAGGTGTTCTTCCGCTCTTCCGAGCTTGCTGCCGATCAGGTAGGCCTCACCTGAGCGCTCGTGCGGGTCGCAGTGCTCTCGTCGCGCGTTAAGGAGATCTGCTGCCAAGTGCAGGGACGTCAACCCTGCTTGCGAAAACCGCGCACCATTGCATCGAATCCCTTGCGATGAGCGGCGACCGTAGCACGCGGACCATGTAACTGAAGTGTCACGTTGCCGTCGGCGGTTTCAATCACCGCGACCAGTAAAGTCTGGTTAGGTCTGGCTTCGCCCTGCGGCCCGGTGCCGACACCGCGTGCGTAGGTGCCATTCAATTCGACGGTCGTGACCGGCAGCCCATTCACCTTGATCACCTGTGTCTTCGGCTCCGCGCTCCGGCCATCCGTGGTGCTGAACTGCGAACTCCAGCGCTGAATATTTGCCGCAACCGATCCGCCCTGCCCCCTGCCGAAATAGAAAACAACTGATTCGGCATCACCGCTGGTCCCGGGAACGCGATACTGCGCAAGGCGAAAGTTGCTCGCCGGCGCCTGTGCTTCCCACTGGCTGGGAACGGGTGCAACGAATCCAAGCGCGGCGAACCGAGCGTTCTGCGCCAATGCTCCAGCGCAAGAAAGCATCAGCAGGAAAATGGCCAGTGGCTTCATGTCATCACTTCATTGCAGGTTTGCGGATATGGGCGACGCCACCGTAACTGCCGACCCAGATGCTGCCGTCGCCACCAGTGGCCATCGCGAAGACGTTATCGGCAAACAGACCGTCGCTGGTTTTCAGCACTTCGAACTTGTTGCCGCTCATGCGCGCCAGGCCGTTGTTGGTGCCGGCCCAGAGCTTTCCCTTGGGATCGATGTGCAGCATGAAGACGTGATTGCCGGGCAACCCTTCGACGGTCGTGTAATTGGTCCACTTGCGACCGTCAAAACGGCCGAGCCCGCCACCCCAGGTGCCGACCCAGACGATCCCGTCGCCATCGACCTCGATTGCAACGATGTAGTTCGGGTTGTATGCAACATCAACGTTCTGCAGCCCCATTTCCTCCTTCTGGCGCGCGTGGTGCGTCGACTGCTTGGACGGATCGTTCTTGAACGTGATCGCATCCTTGACCTTCTCGTACGGCGCACCGACGCCCTTGCTGTGGTTCCAGTTCTCCCATTTGCCCTTGCGGTAGAGCGCCAGCCCACCTTCAGTGGCCAGCCAGATGTCGCCGTTCTTCCCTTCCGCCAGCCCGTAGACCCAGTCGTTCGGAAGTCCGCCCCTGGTGCTTTCGACGGTGTGCAGTTCCCATTGCGCGCGATCCCGCAATGCGCCGCCCTTAATGCGGTTCACGCCCGACCAGGTCGCAACCCAGAGATCGCCGTTCTTCGCTTCGAGCGCGTCGTACACGAACGCGTCGCCGAGCCCATCAGGCACGTTCAGTGTGTCCCATTTTTCCGTCGCGGCATCGAGCATGGAAAGACCGCCGCCATAGGTGCCTACGGTCAGCTTTCCCATGATCTTGCCGACGAAGAACACGCCGTTCGACAGCAGACCGTTCTTGGCGTCGTACAGCTTGTACGCGTCGGTCTTCGTGTCATAGCGGATCAGCCCACCAGAGGTGCCAACCCACATCACCGGGCCGTCGGCATAGATGCCCTTGACGTTGCGACTGCCGACGCGGAAATGCGTGAACTTGGTGCTGGGATCGACCGTGACCTTGCCCTCGCGTTCCTCCGGGCCTGTCGATGCGGCGGCCACCTGCTGATGATTCGCCGGCATCTTGCCGGGTGCCGCTGCCTGCGCCTTGGTCGCCGGCGCGGCACTCTGGCTGCGCCCCGCCGCGAAGGCCAAAGCCACCAGCGCAGTGATGCTGACAATGATCAGCACCAGCGATCTGAATCCGATGTTCATCTCGATTTCCCCTCAGCGCGCGCCGATACGCGCCACGCCGCGTTTGGTGCCCGCCCAGACGTCACCGTTGGGCGCCACGGCCAATGCATAGACATGCGAGTCGAGCAGACCGTCCTTGGCCGTGATGTTGGTGAAGCTCTTGCCGTCGTAACGCGACACACCGTTGCTGGTGCCGAACCACAGCGCGCCTTTCCTGTCACGCGCAATGGCATAGACAATGTTGCCGGCCAGACCTTCGCGTGTGGTCACATTGCGCCACGACTTGCCATCGAACTGCGATGCGCCACCGCCCCAGGTGCCGGCCCAGACGGTCCCATCCGGCGCAGCAAGCATGGCGAACGTGTAGTTCGGGTTATAGGTCGGTGCGCCCTGTCCTGTGACCGACAGGTCATGGCGCGACCGGGTTCCGAGACCGGTATTCGTGCTCGGCGAGAGATTGTCGACGTTCTGCGCGCCGAGGCCTTCCTTGTGCGTCCACGCACGCCAATTCTTGCCATCGAACATCGACACGCCGCCTTCAGTGCCGAACCACACGCGGCCCTGCGCATCGATTGCCAGGCCGTACACCCACTCGTTGATCAGTTCCTTCTTGTAGTTCCTGAACTTGCCGGTCTTGACGTCGAAGTAGCTGGCGCCAGCCCAGGTGCCGATCCACAGGTTGCCCGCCTGGTCGTTAACGAACGAGTAGATCCAGTAGTCGGCGAGTCCATGCATCGGAAAGTAGGTCTTCCATTTGCCGTCGCGGTAGCGCGACGCGCCACCCGCGTTGGTGCCAAACCATTTGTATCCCAGCGAGTCGATGCCGACCGCGAACACGTATTCGCTGGCGAGTCCCTCGGTGCGCGTGAACGTGCGCCGGCGCTGGCCGGTCGTGAGGTCGATTTCATTGACACCGCCTGACGTGCCGACCCATAGCGTGTTGCTCTTCTCTTCCACGGTCAGCGCGCGCACATAGACGCCGGGCCCCACTTCGAATGTCTCCACGACACGCTCGGGTTTCGTCTGCGCTGCCGCGGGCAGGGCAAGCAGCAGGAGCGCTGTCGACGCAACGGACGCGGCGCGGATCATCAGGAAGCCGTTCACCGAAACGTCCTGAGAAAGGCGATCACATCGAGAATCTCGCGATTCGACAGCACGCCGGCATAGGCCGGCATTGCGAACCGTCCGCGTCGGATCGATTCGAGCAAGACGGTGTCCGGCTGCATCAGCCGCTCACCGCGATCAAAGCTGGGGGCATTCGGCATCAATGCGCGCCCGCTCTGCCCATGGCAAGACGCGCACTGCAAGCCGTATATCCGCTGTCCGTTGATGGCGTCCGCAGCGCCGCCCGGTTGCGCGATCGCGGTCAGCACGAGCGCCGCGACCCACGAACGAGGCAGCGTCGTCATCATGTCTTCTTTCGCGTGGTCTTCTTGCGCCCGGCATTGCGGATCTGCTCGGCCTGCGCTTCAAGAGCCTCGGCCTTTTTCGCATCAGTTTCACCGAAGGCGCCGCTGCGATATGCGCGCGCCAGATAATCAATCGCCGGCAGATGGCCGTTCGCGGCGGCCTGCGTGACCCAAGTCAAGCCACTCTTGTCTTCCGCGGAGAGCGTCGCAAATCCGAGGGTTCCGGAAATCACCGCCTGTGCAGCGTAACTAATTGCACCTTTGTGGCCGCCCTGCGCGGCGCGTGTGACGAGTTCGCGGCCGCGCGCGTCATCGCGCGGGATGATCTGCCCGCTGGCATAAATGGATCCCAGCGCGAACATCGAGTCCAGATGACCGGCATCGGCGGCTTTGCGATACCAGGAGATGGCCTCTTCATTGAAACCTGCTGCCTCAAGTATGTTTGCCAGCAGCGCCTGGGAAGCTGCGTGACCGGCATTGGCCCCGGGCCGCAGCTTCGCGCTGGCGGTCACAACGTCGCCGCGTTGGTACAGGGACAGCGCCTCGCGATACTCCTCATCGACTCCAGCCTGGCTGGCCGCGCTGTACAGGAGAATCATGGCGGTGGCCAGGCAAAGCGCAGTTTCCAGCAGAAATCGCGCGAGCCCGGCGCGTCGCCCGTCGTCCCGACCTGGCTCGATTGGCATTGACTCCCTCATGCGAAAACGACTAGCGCGACGCAGCCATTGATTGCGGAAGCAGGCCCATGCGCTCGAATTCCTCAAGCTTGCGGTACAGACTCGACAAGCCAATGCCAAGCCTGTTGGCCGCGGCACGGCGGTCGTCATTGGTCTCTTGCAGTACACGCAACACCAGACTGGCCTCGATGGCACGCAGTTGATCGCGCAGATGACCATCCATAGCAACTGGCGTGCCCGCCGCGGCAAGGGGGCGGGATACGCGCGAGATCTCCGGGGGCAGATCAGCAAGCGTGACGCGGTCGCCGTCGGCCAGGATATGGGCACGATTCAGTACGTTCTCCAGTTCGCGCACATTGCCCGGCCAGCTGTAAGACATCAGGACTTCCTCGGCCTCCGGATCGATCTCCATTTCACCGCTGCCGCTGCTTCGCCGCAGGTTGCGGAGGATGAACCGAATCAGCCCCGCCAGGTCTTCGCGCCGTTCGCGCAGCGGTGGCAGATGGATCTGGAACATCGACAGCCGGAAATACAGGTCCTCGCGAAAACGCCCCTGTTTCACCATATCGGCCAAGCTGCGATTGGTGGCCGCAATCACGCGCGTATCCACCTTGCGTGCGGTGTCGCTGCCGACCGCGCGTACCGCTTTCTCCTCGATCACGTGCAGCAATTTGGTCTGCATGTGCAGCGGCAGTTCGCCCACTTCGTCGAGGAACAGCGTGCCGCGATCAGCTTCGAGAAACAGCCCCTTGCGCGCGCGATCGGCGCCGGTGAACGCGCCCTTGGTGTGACCGAAGAACTCGGACTCCAGCAGGTTCTCCGGAATCGCCCCGCAGTTGACCGGCAGGAAGATGCCATCGGCGCGGCTGCTGCCCTCGTGTATCTCGCGCGCGATCACCCCCTTGCCGGTGCCGCTTTCACCGGTGATCAGAACCGTGCTCTCAGTGGGCGCGACTTTGCGGACGAGGCGGTCGAAGTCCTGCATCGCCACGGAACGGAATGCATACAAGCGATCGCTGCGCTCGTTGACCACCTTGCGCAGCACGCGGTTCTCCTCGCGCAGGCCACGCAACTGCGCAATCTGCGCCACCCGGTGCAGCACTTCTTCACTGCGCACCGGCTTCGTGATGAAATCGGCCGCGCCGGCACGCAGCGCCTCGACCGCCGTTTCCACCGACGCAAATGCCGTGATGATCAGAAACGGCGTGTCGATGCCGCCTGCGCGAACACTCTTGAGCAGATCGATACCGTTGCCGTCGGGCATCTTGATGTCGCACACCGCGATGTCGACATCGCCGCGCGCCAGCCGCGCCTGCGCCTCCTTCACGTTGCCCGCCTGCTCGACCGTATAGCCGGCGCGCGCCAGCGTGTTCGCCAGCACCTCGCGTAACGCGGGCTCGTCGTCAATGATCAGCAGATGCATGCACGCTCCTCCCAACTTGTACGGGTTCGATTCGCTGCGGTGTCACGAGCGGGATGTGAACGCGCACCGTGGTGCCGCAACTTGGTTCGGACTCCACGTCAATGTGGCCGCCGCGCCGCTCGATCAGGCGTCGGCACATCGCCAGACCAAGGCCAGAACCCTTGCCACGCGGTTTGGTAGTGAAGTGTTCGTCGAACGCACGTACAAGCACATCTGGTGCCATGCCCAGGCCGTTGTCGATGATCGCCAGCTCGATCGCTCCGTCATGGCGCGCGGTGCGCACGCAGACGCGCCGCGCGCGATCGGTCACGTCTTGTAGCGCATCAGCGGCGTTGACCAGCAGGTTCATCAGAATCTGCGTCAGGTGGTCCGCGACTGCTTCGACCGCCGGCAGCTGCCGGTCCAGATCGGTGACGAGCTCGATCGCGCGATATCGCGGGTCGTAGCGCACGAAATTGCAGGTGCTTTCGACCAGGCCGTTCAGATCGATCAGCTCCGAGTGCGGCGACGTCGGGGCGCTGAACAGCGCGATCTGGCGCGTGATCGTCGCCACGCGGCGCGCATGTTCAAGGATCAGATGCGGCCGGCATGCGGCGCCGTGATGAGGACAATCGCGCTCGCGGCTGGTGTCGGCGATCTGCTCCGCCACGCCGGTGATGGCGGCGATCGGGTTGTTGATCTCATGCGCGATGCTGGCGGCAAGCGAGCCGACCGCCGCCATCTTTTCCTGATGCATGCGCTCGGCGCTGGCGAACTCGAGCCGCAGCTCGCGTGCCGCGATTTCCGCCTGCATCTGGTTGACCGACGCCATCAATGAACCAACCTCGTCGCCGCGCGTGACTGGCAGCGGCGAGCCGCGATAGCCCTTGACGATCTCGATCGCGCGCCCCTGGAGTCTCTTCAGATCCCACGCAATGCGGGTGAAGAACAAAGCGACCACCGAACCAAACACGACCAGCCCGAGCAGACCGAAACCGGCGATCGTCAGCGACAGTGCGTCATAGTTCAGGGAATAGGAGGCGTGCAGACGCGTCTTTTCCGCGGCCACGCCCTGGGTGATTCCTTCAAGCTTGCGCACCTGTTCGTACATCGTGCGGCGCAAATCAATCAGTGCATCGCGAGCGCGCTCGCGTAACAGGAGCGCCAGCAGCGGTTCCAGTCGTGCGGCCTCGGCGACAAAGGTCTCTTCGAACTTCGACAGCGCGTAGAGGCCCGCCTGCACCGCTTCCACGCTCAGCACCACGTCGCGCGACTTGGGGTCGTAGCCGAGGAAGTAGGCTTCGTTGACCTGCAGGATGGCGTTGGCCATCGCGGCATTGACCCGCGCCAGCAGTTCTTCCTGCTGATGCACGCGCTCGAGGTTGTCGACGATGGTGAACATGCGCGAGCGCTCATAAGCAAGCAGCGCCCCGATTGCCACGACATATGCGACGACCAGTGCAAAGGCAAGAAATGCCTTGCCGCGCAGACTCAAACCGCCGCCCGGGCGATCGCGGTCATCAGCCGCAGCAGCGCCGAACAGCGCGCCACTCTCGGTCTTCCCCAACATCGCCCGCGTCAATCGCAACTCCGATGCGGCGCATCTGCGCCATGTCTTCCCTACCGATAGCCACAACCGTGCCCGGACCGGTCCTTGCACGCATCCTGATCGCCAAACTGGTTTGCAGGCGGCGTCCGCCTTGGTTCAGGGAGTCCTTCGATGCATTTGCGAAGAAGAACGCTTCATTTGCTCGCTTTATTCCCAATCTTGGTAATCCCGAAATTGGGAATCGCGGGTTCGCCTGCGGATTTGGACCGGGCAAAGTCGATGATGCAGCGCGGCGATTATGTCGCCGCTCGCGGCGTACTCGAAACGCTTGCCGATCAAGGTAATAGCAGCGCGCTCACTCTGCTCGGGACCTTGTACTACTCCGGGCTCGGCGTGACGACCGACGAAAACCGCGCCTTCAAGCTATTCGAACGCGCCGCGGCGGCAGATGACCGCGACGCGATGTTCCTGCTCGCGCGCATGAACCTGCTGGGTCATGGCCCGGCGCGAACCAATGCCGACGCCGACCGCGATGCGGCACGCTGGTTCTTCGAGGCGGCGCGCCGTGGCCATGCGGACGCGCAATACCATCTTGGACTGTTGTTCTACGCCGGCACTGGCGTCGAGAAGAACACCGAAGAAGCGATGAAGTGGATCAGGCGCGCCGCCGACAGTGGGCACGAAGCGGCACGTCAATTCGCGCCCGCCGGACCGGCGGGCTCAAAGTAGCGGGCGCTTGATCGTCACCGCGCCGCGCACTTGCCCGGGTTTGTATCCGGTCGCGCGATCGTTCGGGTATTCGGCGGCGAGCTGGGCCTTCACCGCCTCGGTGATGTTCTCGGTGGGTCCGTGGCAGGTCATGCACAGCGGTGCCAAAGTCAGCGCGCGCGCATAGCGGAAGAATTTCCCCGCCGGTTCAGTCACGACCTCGGCTGCCTCGAAGGGCTCTTTTTCTCCCCGGGCGACCGCCTGCTCGAAACCCAGTATGGCGCGCTGCTCCCAGGCGTCGGCGGCGCCTAGCGCGGGGTTGCGCGGGCGGAGGGCCACGCGTGAGACCTTCCAGCCACTCGTCCGCGAGATGTTGGACGTGATCTCCGGCACGCTGTACTTGCACACAACGATCGCGCGCAGTGGGCCGCTTGTATCGATCGCCTTGACGAGTTCGCTGCGAATCATCTGAACCAGCGAGTCGGCCGTCTTGCGCCCCTCCTCAGTGAGCCGCGTGACATCGTCACGTTGCGCCAGCGCCGAGTCGACAGCGAGACAGGTGACAAGCGCAATACAGATTGTTCTCAGCCGCTGGCGCATCGGTGCACCTCGAATCCTCTTCGATCACTTGACCATGCTAGCCACAAACGCTGCATAAGGCGAGCAGTCAACCGCCGGCACGGGCGATGTCAAGTCGACCCGCTGTCAAGGCCATGCGTCGCCGAACCTGCCGAGGTCGGGTGCGATTCGTCGCGCCTTGCATTGCCGAAGTAGCGCAGGATGCTCCGGTGCCGCAGGCGCAACAGAACCAGCTCGATGATCACCACTGCCAGCGCGATGAGGTACGCGCCCCAAACATACGGCCCATAGCCGCCCAGCGCCAGGAAGTCGGTCCAGGAGTTCCAGTTCATCGGCGCCCCTCCATCTCGGTCAAGACCCATTCGGTGTCGCGCTCCCGCTCCAGAATGATCGTGCGCACGCGCGCAAGCGAAGTGGCGAAGCTGTACATCCACAGGGACAGGGTCATCAGCACCGTGGCGAGCAGCCCGGTCGATTCGAATCCCGGCGCGCCGGTGAGACCCACGAATCTGCTGTCCTGCGTCGCCGTGAGCCAGAACATGGCGCAGTAGACGAGCGGCACGGCGACAACGCCGCACAGTGCAACGACGGACGCAGCATCATCGCGGCGCGACGCATTCAGATTGACGCCATGCAGTGCCATGATGCTCGCGTACAGAACCAGCAGCACCAGTTCCGCGGTCAGGCGCGCGTCCCACAGCCACCATGCCCCCCAGGTCGGTTTGCCCCAGAGTGATCCGGTCCACAGCGCAAGAAAGGCGAACAGCGCGCCGGTAGGAGCCAGCGCGAACAGCAGCATCCTGGAGAGGCGAAAGCGAAACACCAGCCAGACGATCCCCCAGAAGGCCATCACCGCGAAGATGAGGAGCGAAATCCACGCCGCCGGTTCGTGAATGAAAACAATATGCGCCGAATGCGTGGTGGCGGCGGACGCAGGACTCAGGAAGAACTCGAAGAAGATTGCGCACGCACTGAGCAGGACCGCGCCTGCAATGAAGCGCGGCACCGCCCACTCCGCCACCCGGTAAAACCGATGCGGCGAAATCAGCGTGGCCCATTCATGACCGCGCAAAGCCAAAGCTGCACTGCGGAAGAAGGGGCGTCCGAAGATCAAGGTCATTACAGATCCAGTCCTGAGCCATCATCAAGCAAGCGATATGCCATTGCGATGTCAACGCTGTCGCCGGGCGAAGGCCACCATCCGAACGCCTTATTCCACCGCTTGCGAGGGATTTCAAACGTCATCCTCATCCGCCCAGCCGATCAGTGTGCGATCTTGCGCAGGCCGGTGGCCTCAGCAGAGGGTCGCCCTTCTCGCCACTGAGAATCGAGAGGCGCCGCGCAGCCGACAAGCACTTCGAGACATCGGTCGTGCAAGCCCTATCGCGACACTCGCCTCACCGCGGCTGCGCCACATCGGCGGACGCCTGCGCAAGTTGCGACTCCCATTCCCACAGCGCAGCTTCCGCCTTGCGGCGGTAGGGATCCGTGGACTGCGCCCGGTGAACATAAGTCCGCATCGCACCGATCGCGCCTCGCAGGTCCCCGTTTGCTTCGAGCGCGACCGCCAGCCCGTAGTAGGCGTTCGGTTGCTCGCGACGCAGCTCAATGGCCGAAGCAAAGAAATCGGTCGCCTCGCGATGCCGCTTCTGCCCCAGCAACGCGAAGCCCATGTTGACGTGTGCCTCCGGCATCTGCGGCGCCAGCGCCAGCACGCGATGAAACGCCGTGGTTGCATGCTCGTATTGGCGAGCGTGCAACATCACCACGCCTTGATCAAAACGCAGGCGCACTTCCGCCGCAGCCTCGCGTGACACAGTGGCGAATGTGGCGCTCGGCGCGGATGACGGGCGCGGCCCCGTCCAGCCGGCACTCCAGGCGAAAATGCCGCCAAGCAAGGCTACGGACAAGACGGTGACCGCCAGTGCGCGCGGCCGCTGATCGATGGCCGTTCGGCGCGTGGCGCGCGTGCCCCGGCCCTCGATCAGTGCGCGCGCGACGCGGCCTGTGAACCACAACACAGCGGCGATCGCCGCCGTCGCACCCGCGCTCATCAACGTCAAACCGACATTCGCAGCCGCGCCGATTGCCGCGCCCGGCAGCTTGCGCGGGGTCGACTGCCCGCCGGCGACGGCAAAACCGATGACGATCAGCGCAAATCCGATGACGTACAGCCACGGCAACGCATCGCGCGCATTCGAGCGAACACCGAGTCGCGCCGATACCAGGCCCATCGCCGCCAGGGTCGCGGCGCCCACCGTGCCGTGATAGTGCGCCGGCACCGTAGTCGTGTCGGCATCAATCAGCGCCCCGACCAACGCCCCGAGCGCAAAAAGTGCGACCGACAGCGTCACGAACAGGGGGCGGTCAGCGGAATTTCGCCCACTGCGGACGAGCAGGAACGCGACCCAAATGGGACCGATCCATGTGCCCAACGCCATCAACCAGGTGAAAGAGCTCCTGAACTCCGCGCTGTCCATCGCGAAAAGAACAAACGGCAATGGCGCCAGCAGCGCCGGAATCACGGTGAGCAACGCGGCCATGCGATGCGCGCGCGAGGCGGACTCATGCAGGGGCGACAGTGAAACCCACGCGGCCACCATCAACGCGGTGAAGACGAACTGCAGGGTATGGCCGGGAGCCCAGAACAGAAACTCGCCGTGCTCAAGTGCCGGCGCGCCACGCAACTGCATCCAGGCAAGCGCAAAGACCATCCAGGTGAGCCACGCCGGAATCAGCGCGCAGCGCAATGCGAAGCCCGACAGGCCGTTATCCGCCTGGCGCCGATTGCCGCGATGCCACGCCTTGAATGTCGTGATCGTCGTCACCGCGATGAGCGCCAGCGCAAACCAAGCCAATCCGGACAGAAAAAGTGGATGCGCTAGCAGCGGCAGATAGTTGAAGAGTCGCGCTTCCGCGCCCGTCGCAAGCGTGGCCGGCAGCGCCAGCGCGCCGAGCGCTGCGACTGAAAAGATGACCCAGCCGACCGTCTTGTTCATCGGCATCATCGTCACCCACTGCGATGCGCCGACTCCAAGGAGCCAGACGATCGTTGCCAGCACAACGTGTACGACCAGCGCCGGGGCAAACAGCGACTGCAGTCCGAGCGCCGCGCCAAGCCACGGAGTGCGCGCAGCCGCAGCCACCAGCGCACAGCAGGCGGCCACGGCGAGCGCGGCCGCCGCCATTGCCAACCAGGCGCGCTCCAGCGACTGCGCCGGCTGCGGTGCATTCGACAGCGTTATCACACGGCCCCCTTGTGGGGAGAGGTCGAGATGAAAGGCACGCCGAAGAACGTCAGGAACGCGAGCGCGAACACGGCGACGATCAACGTCGCCCCGACGCGCGGCGAAGTCTTCGCGGTCAGTCGCAGATGGATCGTGAATGCGAGCAGCAGCCAAGTCAGCAAGGCCCAGGTTTCCAGGGGATCCCATGACCAGAAGCGGCCCCACGCGTCCTGCGCCCAGATCGCACCGGTCACCAGCATCAGCGTTTCGAAAATCAGGCCGAGTGCAACGAAACGAAACGACAGGTCGTCGAGTCTGTCGTCGGCAGGCAGGCGCGCCAGACGCCGGCGGCCGACACCCAGCGCGCGCAGCAGAATGACCGTCGAGAGTCCGACGGCAACCAGTACCGCGCCGAGAAACACCTTGCCCAGCCCGACGTGAATGTAGAGCCAGATGGTGCGATACGTGGGTGGAAAGTGCCCCTCGACCGGACTTGTCGTCAGCAGCCAACCCATCATCACAAACATGATGGGCATCACGAGCGCAGCGACCGGCCGGATTGGTCGAAAACGCCAGTACACAAGCACGAAGACAAGGGTCAGGCTCCAGATGTTGGACGACAGGATCTCGAACATCGTGATGAATGGGCCATGCCCGACGCGCTCCCACCGCCATCCCAGCGAAATCGCATGCAACGCGAGGCCAACGATCAGCAGCCCAAGCACCGTCCGGTCCGGCCGCTTGCCAAGCAGTAGCGCCACGATTGCGGTCACGCCTGCGGCGACGTAGGCGACGAGCGCACCCCATAAAGCATTTGCTTCGAGATCAAGGATCACTGCGCACTCCAGGGCCGCGCCGCGAACTTACGCCAGAAGTGCAACGCCAACGCCGCGATCGCCACCGCGCACGCGGCCAGCAGCCACGACGTGGTCGGGTCGTAGATCACCGTGTAGCCCATCCAGCTCGTCAGTCCGTCGTACACGAGCGCGCCTCCCGCAAGGCGGATCGCGATGCCGGGCGCCAATGCACGCTCACCGCTGCCATCATTGACCAACAACCGGTGCTGTACAGGCAGCGCAAAGCGCGACGCGGCGTCGGGATCGATCAGCTTGTCCGGAAGTTCGAGTTTCAGATTCAGCATGGCTCTTGAGTCAGGCAAGTTCCATTCCACGTTCTGGCCGTACTGGAACACCGGATAGGCGGGGAAATGCACCGCGGTTTCAGTCAAGCGTCCGCCGTCCGGTTGCCAACGCAGACGCGCGGCAAAGCCTTTGTTGGGCGAGGTGTAGAAGCGATATCCCTTGTTGACCAGCGGCAGTTGATCGCCGATCACGGCGCGCTGCTCAACCCCGTTGTCTTGCCAGCGCACGTGATTACGGGTCGGACCGCGCTTGTAACCCACGGCGTAGTCGATCTCGAAACCGTCATTGATGAACGTGGCCTTGTCCAATCGCCACGGATGCAGCGGCCCCGCGGAGGAGTCCACCAACTCGCCGCTGAACTGCGCGCCCTGAGTGACTTCGATGCGGCCGCGCAATTCGACCAGTCGACCGGTCGCCAGCAGCAGCGCAAGCGCAATCAGCGCAAGGTGAAACACCAGGAGCGCGGTCTGGCGCCGGAAGACGGGGTTGGTCGCGACCGCCCCGATGAGGTTAAGCGCCAGCGCCGACAGCGGCGCGGCCACGCTCCAGGACGCGTGATCCGTCAGCCGATACGCGTAGAGGATCGCCAACGCCAGCCACGCGATCAGCACGAGCGTGAGCTTCAGCGACGCGAGGTGGCGCAGCCAGCGATCCCGCAGCGTCAGCGTGGTGATGATTTGCAGCGACGATGCGCTCATGTTCATCTCATGGCGGATTGGTGCACGCCTCTGTGCCGTCGCGCATCCAGTCGCGGCCCGACAGGCCATTGCCGCCGCCGGTGCCGCCGCGCGATCCGCACGCGGTATCGACCCATTGCCCGCTCGGCCGAAAGTCGCGCACTTTCAGCATCGAGTTCATGTAGTACGGCCCCTGGTTGTAGGCCGTGGTCGTGTTCTTGCGCACTTCGGTCCCGGCCGCGAGACCGACTTCCGGGCCAATGTCGTTAAGGTTGACGAGGAACGCCTTGTTCTTCCACCCATGGGGGACAGCGACGTGGCACCAGTTGCACATCATGCGGTTGCCACTGATCTTGTCGCGATGCACCTTGTGCCCGTCCTTGCCGGAACTTGGCCCCGATGAAATCCAGAACCCGGTGCGTGCTTCGGTATTGCCCGTGTAGTTGTCGTAGTCGTGACACTTGAAGCACAGGCCGTTCGTGGACTGGCCGGTGCCGGTCGAGGTATTCCACAGTCCCTTGAGAATGAAGTTGTTCTCCGAGCCGTGCGGACCCCATGGACGGCCGTTTTCACCGCCATCGGGAATCACGGACGTGGCCGAGCTCACGTTGCCCCCGTGGCAGTCGCTGCAGTACATCGACTGCGAGCCGACCGCGTTACGCCATGGAAGCCGCCAGCGATTGCTGATGTCGTTGCCGTTGCCGCGGATTGTCCCGGTGCGACCGGTCGAGTCCATCACCGGATGCCAGGCCCGGTGGTTGTTGGTCGAGTAGAGACTCGACGCACCTGAGTCGGTGGTTGTGGTCTCGCCCTTGTGCGTGCTCGGGGCCTGGAACTCCTTGGCCTGGTTCGTGTACTGCGTCAGGTTGTTCGTTCCGGACGGCGTGCCGGGCGCGCCCAGATCAGGGCGTGTGCCGACGGGATAGACGTTGTTGTCGTCATAGCCGTAGTTGGAGTGGCACTTCATGCAGATCTGATACTCGCGCGTCACGTAACTCGCGCCGACACTGGTATCAATGCTTGTCCCGGGATCGCCGCGTTTGACGATGAAAGAAGTCGGCAACGACTGGAAAGATGCCGAGCCGTACACCGGCTCAACTCCCCACGCACCGCGCAACACACCCGACAGAATGTTGGTGTGTGTGTAGCCGGCGGCATCGTCGTGCCGGTGCGTTCCCGCCGCATCGGGCGTGCCCGCGAGAGTGCCGACCGGATTGCCACGGAAGTCGCGGAACTTCACCACGCGATGCGGGTTGTGGCAGTCGGTGCATTCGGCATGGCGGTTCGCCTGATTGCCCGCGCCGAGCTTGCTGCGCGGCTCGATGAAATCGGCGCCACACTTGTTACTCGGACCGCTGCAGTCAATGAATCCCGGATCAGTGAAACCCCCGCCGATGTCGTGCGGTTCGCTGGCCACCCCCTGGTCCGCGTTGGTGATCGGCATCCGTCGCGCGAGCTGGAATTCGGAGCGGATATTGGGCACCGTCGTCACCGAGGCGAGTGCGCTCGACGCCGCATCGACGTGGCACGAGTAGCAGACCTGCTCCAGTGCCGCGTTGCCGCCGGCTTTCGGCACGCTCGTGCTGTCGGTGCCGTCGCGCAGCAGGCGCCGCGCACCCTGCACGGTATGCGTGTCATGGCAGTTCAGGCACGCGGCCTTCCAGACCGGCAGGTTCTGTCCGTTGTTGACGGCGTCCGGAAACTGGCGCAACTGCGCTTCAGCCGTCTTGTAGGTCTGTGTCGCAACCTGCGGATTGGCGTGTGCCGAATACGCCCAGATACCGCTCGACTGGTTCTTGTCGTGGCACGACACGCAGATGATGTCGGTGGCGGCGTTATGCGTCGGTGCCGGTGTCGTTTCCTGAAACCGGTTGGCGCGCAGGAACTTCTGGTTGCCCTTGGATGCATCGGTTTCGCGCAGATGCGGGTCGTGACAGGTCGCGCACTGCACCTGGCCCACGCCTGCGGCGCCGGTCGGCTCCAGCGGCACCTGCGGTCGATAGCCGGACGATCGCACGCCGACGATCTCGCCGCTGCCCGGCGGCCACTTCTGGCTGGCATCCACCGGACGCAGTTCACCGTCGCGAGTGGCGAGCGCAGTGGTGAAGTTGAGCGAGATCGGGTGATCGTTGGTCAGATCGACGCCAAGCGCGCGCGTGTAGCCCGTTGTCGTACCTGCACCGGGTGGCATCACGCCGCCCGCGCCGGTGCCCTGCATGCCGATCGTGACCGTGCCCTGTTCGGTCGTGGAGCCCTGCTGGTTCAGCACGTTGACATTGCCGATCGCCAGCGTGCCGTCATGACATGACAGGCATAGCTTCGACGAACCGCCCGGCTGATCGAGCGAGCCCTGGATCGAGGCAGCATCGAGCGAAGAGGACGTGTAAGGCGTGTAGGTCGCCCCAGATAACTTGCGATTCCAAAGCGGCGTTGCCCCGGGCGTGGCGTGGTGTGGCGTATGGCAGAACACGCACACCTGTGTCTCACTGACCGCGCGCACGGTGTTTGCCGCCGGCGCATTGACCGACAGGTTGTGGCGCGTGTTGCGCACATCCGAAACGCGCGCTCCCTGCGCGGAGTTCATGAGAGTGCAGAGCGCGGCAACCAGTAGGGTGCCGACTCGCGCTGCGTCAAGGTTCGCCATCCGCTCCACCGCCGAGGAACTGAAAGACCATCACGCGACCATTGAACATGTCGGCCACGAACACACGGTTCTTGTCATCCACCCATACACCCGCCGGCAGGTAGAACTTGCCGCTGCCCTGCCCGACGCCGCCGAAGCCCATCAGAAACCGGCCAGTGCGATCGAATACGAGCAGGTGATCGAAGTAGCTTTCGATCACGTAGACATTGCCTTCGCTGTCGACCGCCACGCCCTTGGGTCGTACCAGATTGCCGACATACAGTCCGCGCGTACCGATGACGCGCCGCGGCGCACCAGTCGCCGCGTCGAGCACCTGCACCCGATTGTTCATCGTGTCAGTGACGTACAACTCACCGGCTGCGTAGGCAAGATGGGTCGGGTAGTTGAACTCGCCGGGCCCCTCGCCACGCCTGCCGAAGTTGGCGAGCAGATTACCCGCGCCGTCAAAGACCTTGATGTCGTGCGCATAGGTATCGGCGACGAATACACGAGCGGCCTTCGTGTCGACTGCCACACCGGTCGGACGCTTCAGAACGCCGCGGCCCACGGACGCGAGCGGCGTGCCCTTCGGATCGAGGCGCGCCACCACACCGAGTTCGGCGTCGGCGACGAATAGCGTGCCGTCCGGGGTGCGCGCGACACCGGACGGCGCGACAAAGCGGCGCTGCGACTCGGCAAACTCCCACACGTTCAGTTCGCCTGCCAGCGCATCGAAAACGAAGACGCCTTGGCGGCTGGTGTCACTGACATAGATTCGACCGGCGCCGTCAACGACACCGCTGCTCGGTCGCTGCAACACCACCGGCTTCGCGTCTTCTCCCGCCAGACCGACCAGCCAGCGAAGGAAAGAGCTTCCGCGCCCCTCCGACTTACCGTTCGCGCCAACGAAATTCCCTTCCCCAGTCAGCGTGCCTGCATACAGGTAGCGCGGCACCTCGGGCGCCTGCGGCCACAGCAGGCCCTTGCCTTCCGGCGCTTCGTCAACCCCGAAGTGAAGCCGGCGCGGTTCAGGCGCGGCACAGGCGGCGAGCAGCAGGATCGCGGCCATCGCGACGACCGTGGCGGCGCCGTGCGTCACCTCGACGCTCCCGGCGTGCGCGCGACAATGCGGCGCGCGTCCACGCGGCCGCTCAACCCGGTGGCGATGTAGAGCGTGGCGTCGTCTATCTTCAGATCAACGACCTCGTTGACGCCGAGATCGCGGTAGCTGAAGCCCTGCATCGCGCGGCCCTGCGCGAACACGCGCAGGGCGCGAGCTCCAGCATCGGCGACGAACACACGTCCGCTCGCGTCGATCGCCATCGCCGCGGGCTGTGTCAATTCATTGACCCCCTCGCGGCCGATCACGCGACCATCGCGGTTGACGATCAGCACGCAACGGCAGCCGCCATCGAGGAGGTACCACCCGCGAACGCCGGCGGCGACGGCGAGCAGCGACGTGACACCGACCCCCGTCTCGTCGCGCACCGGTATCACCCGTGAGGCCCGCCCCGCCGGGTGATATTCGACGATCTGCCCATACAGCGCATCAGCAACCAGTATCCGTGCCGCGCGCGCATCGCTTGCCATCGCCACCGGCCGGCCGAGGTCGACTGCGGCGGCGGTCAGCTCCTGCTGCACACGGCCGTCGGGCGCCAGCCACAGCACGCGCCGCTGCGCGCCGTCGACCAGCAGCATCGAGCGATCCTCCAGCAACTCGACCTTCGACTGCGGCGTCAATGTCACCGGCAGCCGCAGCATCAGTTGATTGATCGGATCGACGCGATACAACGCACTCACCCCGCTGTCGACGACGACGAGGTCGCCGGCACGAGCGGCAATCGAAGCCGGCCTCACGAAGCGCGTGAACGGAGCAACAGCGGACGTCACTGGCAGTCCCAGCGCGTTGGCTGCACTCGACAGGCGCGCGCCTTGCAGCGACCACAGAAGCGGCAGGTCGACCGGCCCTGCGCGCGGCACCGTCTCCTCGGCGCTGTGGCGCGCTTCTTCGATCGCCGCAGCGCACGCGGCCAGCAGTACCGCCGCCCCAGCAAGCGCAAGGAACCGCCGCGGCATGAACCCGCGCATCACCATCTTCCCGGCCCCGAGGTCTCGTGTCCGCCGTAAATGCCGGTCTTGATACCGGGCTTGGCGGCGTGGCACAGATCACATCGATCGGCGCTCCACGCCAGTTCGCCGTTATGGCACATGCCACAGAACTTGCCGTTGGCGATGTCGTCCATGCGGATATCGTTGGAACCCGCGCGCATCTGGAATCCCAATTCGAAGTGGCACACCTTGCAGCGAAACCGGATGCGATGAAACCAGTGCGGAAAGATGACCGGCCGCACGCCATTCGCATCCGAGCGGCGATTGAGCACGACGTCGCCGTATTCCGCCTGTGCCACTGGCGATCCGAGTAACGCCCCGACGCACAGCATTATCGCCATGATCGCTCGCTTCATGGTGCCTTGCGATCCGTCGGTCGCGGTGTGTTGTGGCAGCGACTGCATTCGGTCAATGGAAAAGCGACCGCGCCGTGGCAGATTCCGCACTGCTCACCCTGCAGAATCATCATCATCGACAGCTTGTTCGCGCCCGTCTTGGGCAAGAACGGTTTGTCATGGCAGTTCGTGCAATCCAGCCAGAGCGTGTGCTGCCGATGCGGAAAGCGCACCATCGGGGTGCCGCCGCGCTGATTGAGCAGGATGAAGTCGTCGCGAATTCGCACTTGAGTCCCAGAGTTCAGCGCCGCGCGCGGATTGATCTGCCCCTTTTCAAGCGCCTCGACCCAGCGGACCAGGTTGCCGGCAGTGTCCGGCGCCAGCTTTGACAGCGCGTCGGCCGGTTCCTGCTTCTGCTTCAGGCCGGGATTACGCGGATCGTGAATGCCATCTTTTGCCAGCGGCGCCCAGACGCGCTCACCAGGCGCGGCTGGCTTTGGCGCGCCTGCTTTCTTCTCCGGCGCCTGCGCATGCGACGACGAAACCACTGCAACCAGGGCTGTCATGACCGTCAGCAGGATTGCCAGGTTGCGCTTCATCGGACATCGCACGCGCCGCCCGACAATCGTCAGCCCGGAATGAAGATGCCGGCGTTGCGGATTGCGCGCACCAGTTCGGTGGTCGAGTCCTCAAGCATCTTGATCGCCCCTGCGTGGTCGCCCTTCGCCGCGGTCGTATCCGCCTGCTGGCGCAGCTGCACGGCCTTGTCCACCGATGTGCGCACCATCGCATCGCTCGACGCGCCGGCACGCCGCCCATCGAGCAACAGTTGAATCAGCATCCGGTGCGTATCGTTGCGATCGATCTCGTAGCGGAACTCCTCCTCCTTGGTCTCGAACTTCAGCGCGCGCACCAATGTGTCTCCACCTCGCATGGAACTGATCGATGCCTTGGCAATCAGATAGCCCTCATCCAGCCGCGCACGCGCCTCGCCCAACCGATCTGCACCCGCGAGTTCACGCGCCTCGTTGACCAGTTTCTCGACTGCAGCACTCGCTTCCCGCACGCCCGGCGTCTTGGGCTTCTCCGCGGCGACGCGTTTCTGCGCCGCCAGCAGCGAACGGACACTTTCCATGCGCGCGTCAAAGTCGCTGCGCTGCTTCTCCGCCGTCACCTGCTCGGGCGCGGCGAAGCGCACCGCCTCGAACATCAGCGCACTTGCGTCGGGCAGCAATTTGCCGGCGCGCTCCAGGTCGCCGGCTTCGAATGCGCCCATGGCCTGCTGGTGCACCTCGCGCGCGCGGGCGCGCTTTGCAATCGCGCGCGCGTCGCCGCTTGATTCGACCTGGCGCGCCGCGGTTGATTTCTCAATCAGTACGCCCACCGCCGCCAATCGCGCTTCCAGCCGCGCGCGATCGGGCGCGCCCGCGCGGTCCTGTGCCATCTGCGCCGCAGCGTTCAATGCCAGTGCCGCAAGTGCCACAGCAAACCAGCGTCTCATGGCGATCTCATTTCGTTTTCCCGGCCGCCGACGCCTCGGCCGGCAGTTCGCTCGGCACGATCACCCCGGTGTCGGCCAGCGCTCGCTGCAGCTGCTCAGTTCCCGTCCGCAGGATCCGCAACGCATTACGGAAGTCCTTGCGGCCGGCCTGCGCCTGCGCCTGTTCTCGCAGCGCCTGATTGCGTTCGACATAGCGGCCGACGCTGCGAATCACATCCATCGTCGGTCGCATCTCGGTCAGCGCGACCGGAACCAGTTCCTCGTAGCTGCGATTGCGATCGAGTTCGTACGCGTACTCCTCCTGCAGCGTTTCGAACTTCAGCGCATAGGTCAAGGTCGATGAGCCCAGGACATTCGACAGTCCACTCACCAGGCCCCGTTCCGCGTTCTGCAGGATGCGGATCGCCTGGCCGAAGTATTCGGCGGTCGCGAGACTGCGGGCATCGTCAATCAGGTCGTCGACGCGTTCCAGCTCGGCATCTTTCAACGCAGCGTTGGTCCCCGCGGCGCGCGCGCCGCCTTGCGCACGTGGCAGATGCCGGACATACGAAGCGCGCAGCGCATCGACACCGGCGGCGAGGCGCGCGTACTCGACGCGATCGGAAATCACCCGGCTGGTCGGATCGGGCACGAGTTGCCGCGCACGCCCCGCGCTCCACATCGCGTCGTTCAGATGCCGCTCGGCGGCGGCCAGATCGCCGGCGCGCAGGCTGGCGAGTGCTTTGCGATGCTGCTCGGCCGCGGCCGCAAGAAAACTGCGTGCCTGAACGTCACTGCTGGCACTGATCCGCTTGGCCGCCGGCGAATCTTCCAGCAGCCGGCGTACCAGCGCTTCTTTCTGCTCGACGGCGGCGCGTGCGTCGCTGGCTGGCGTTTGTGCCGCAACACTGCCGGCGAGCGCGCAGGCGAACGCCACGCCGATCAGTTGATGGCTGACTGCGCGCATCATTTCTGCGGCCCGCCCTGGTTCGTCGCCGCCGTCAGGTCCTTCTTCTGCGAATGGCAGGAACGGCAGTCCGACACGGGGAACGCGACTTTGCCATGGCACACACCGCATTTCTGCCCGAGGAGGATCGCCGCCATGCTGATCTGATTCGCGCCTTTCTGTGGAATGAAGATGGCCGGATGGCAATTGGAACAGTCGAGCCATTCCGTGTGCTGCTTGTGCGGGTACAGCACGTTCGGCATCGTGCCTTTCACTTCGCGCACGATGTTCAGATCCATCACCACGGGCTCTGCCTTGGGATTGGCCCGATCCCAGCGCGGAGCGATCTTCTTTTCCGCCAGCGCGGCGACCCAGTTGACGCGATTACCCGCTGTTGATTTGGGCAGCAGGTCAAACGACGCCAACGGCGGTTGCAGCGCAATCGTGCCGTCGTGTTGCGGATCGTGAATACCGTCCTGGGTTGGCGGCGCGTTGCGCGCCCCCAGCGGACGCAGCAGGCGATTGAACGCGTTGACTTCCGCGGCCGCATCGCCGCTCGTCGCCGCGGCAGTCGTGGTGCGCTCGACCACCGGCACTGCGGGTAGCGCGGCAGGCGCGACAGGCGCGGCAAGCGCAGCGGTCGGCGCCGCAGCGGCAACCTGCGCACTGGGGACCGACGGTGCCGCAGCGCTGCGCACTGCGGCCACCATGTAGTCCACGCCGGCGCGGACGTCTGCGTCGCTCAAGTCCGATCGACCGCCGCGCGGCGGCATACCCTTGAGATTGCCTTCCAGCGCCGTCTTGTAGAGGGCCGCGCTTCCGCGCGCGATGCGAGATGCCCACTCCTGCGCGTCGCCGTACTTCGGGGCTCCTGCGAGTCCGGTGGCGTGGCAGTTGACACATGCCTTGTCGTAGACGGCCCTGCCTGCGCGCGATGGCGCTGCGCCGACCGGCGCCGCCGCGGCAACGACGGGAGCGTCCGCTGCGCGCGGCGCGGAACCGCGTGCCGCAGCCAACATATAGTCGACGCCCGCCTTTACATCGGCATCGCTCAGATCGGCGCGACCACCCTTGGCCGGCATGCCCTTGGGTGTACCTTCCAGCGCGGATTTGTACAGGGCAGCCGCGCCGCGCGAGATCCGCGTCGCCCAGTCCTGCGCGTTGCCAAACTTCGGCACACCCGCGACTCCGGACCCGTGACACGTGACGCACGCCTTGTCGTAGACCGCCTTGCCGGCCTGGGCCGAGGCCGTCAGCGGCGCTGCCAGCAGCACTAATAGAACAACGAACAGTCGCATCACAAGACGCTCCTATTTGCGCGTGGGCGCGAGCGGCGCCAGGCGCTGCGTCGTGCTTTCATGGACCTGGGTCGGCGTCATCGGTGTGCCCGAATGGCACAGCGCGCAGTTCTCGATGCCCCA
>DAITAC010000104.1:6841-14049 GCA_036824465.1 Burkholderiaceae bacterium | reverse complement strand
TGTCAATGCGCCTCGTCCCAGTTTGCCCCGACGCCAATTTCCGCCAGCAGCGGCACTTTCAACTCCGCCACGCCGCTCATCAGTTGCGGCACGCGCTCACGCACGAGATCGAGTTCGGCTTCTGGCACCTCGAACACCAGTTCGTCGTGCACCTGCATCACGAGTCTGGTGCCGAGGCGATCTCGCTGCAGCCAGTCGTGCACCGCAATCATTGCCAGCTTGATCAGGTCGGCCGCGGTGCCCTGCATCGGCGCGTTGATCGCGGCACGCTCGGCGCCCTGGCGGCGCGGACCGTTGGGTGAGTTGATTTCGGCGAGCCACAGGCGGCGGCCGAACACAGTTTCGACGAAACCCTGGCGCCGCGCCTGCTCACGCGTGCGCTCCATGTATCTGGCCACACCCGGATAGCGAGTGAAGTAACGCTCGACAAAGATCTTTGCCGCGTCGCGCTCGATGCCGAGGTTGGATGCAAGCCCGAAGGCGCTCATGCCGTAGATGAGCCCGAAGTTGATCACCTTCGCATAGCGGCGCTGCTCGCTGGTGACCTCACCGACCGGCACGCCGAACACCTCGCTCGCCGTCGCCCGATGGATGTCCTCGCCGGCGGCGAACGCGCGCAGCAGTCCCTCGTCACCACTGATGTGCGCCATGATGCGCAGTTCGATCTGCGAGTAATCGGCCGAGACGATCTTGCAGCCCGGTGGCGCGATGAATGCTTCGCGGATGCGGCGTCCTTCCGGTGTGCGGATCGGGATGTTCTGCAGGTTGGGATCGCTCGACGACAGCCGTCCGGTGACCGCAATTGCCTGGCCGTAGCTGGTGTGCACGCGGCCGGTGTCTGGGTCGATGCTGGCCGGCAGCTTGTCGCAGTAGGTCGACTTCAGCTTCGACAGCCCGCGATGTTCCAGCAGCGCCTTGGGCAGCGGGTAGTCCTCGGCGAGTTTGGCGAGCACTTCTTCGTCCGTGCTGGGCGCACCGCTCGCGGTCTTCTTCACGACCGGCAGCTTGAGTTTGCCGAACAGAATTTCGCCGATCTGCTTGGGACTGCCAAGGTTGAAAGGCTGCTCTGCGAGTTCGTGCGCGCGCGCTTCGAGTTCGGCCATCCGTTTGCCAAGCTCGGCGCTTTGCAGCGCAAGCTTGTCGCGATCGATCAGCACACCGGTGCGTTCCATTTCGAAAAGGATCTTCGACACCGGCAGCTCGATCGACTGATAGATAAAGACAAGCTGCGGGTGCTCCTCGATGCGGGGCCACAGCGCGCGATGAAGTGCGTACGTGACCTCCGCGTCCTCGGCCGCGTACTCGGTCGCGCGATCAAGCGCGACTTCGTCGAAGCCGATCTGGTTCGCGCCCTTGCCGCACACTTCTTCGAAGGTGATCGTCTTGCGGCCAAGGTGGCGCTCCGCGAGCGAATCCATGTCGTGGCTTCGATGTGCCTCCAGCACGTAGCTCTGCAGCAGCGTGTCGTGCGCGATGCCGGCCAGGCGCACGCCGTGGTTGGCGAACACGTGCGCGTCGTATTTCAGGTGCTGGCCGACCTTCTTGTGCCGCTCGCTTTCGAGCCACGGTCTGAGCTTTGCCAGCGTGGCGTCGAACGGCAGTTGCTCCGGTGCGCCAGGGTAGCGATGCGCGAGCGGGATATAGCAGGCCTCGTGGTCATGCACGGACAGCGAGATGCCGACCAGCCGCGCGCGCATCGGGTCGAGCGAAGTGGTTTCGGTGTCGATGCAGGTCAGCGGCGCGGCATTGATCCTCGACAGCCAGGTATCGAGTTGCGCGTCGGTCAGCACGGTCTCGTAGCGCAACGCCGGCTTGCTTGCAGCCATGATTACCGACGCGGGCGCGGGCGCCGGTGGTGATGCAGCGTCGTCTCCCACCTCCTTCAGGAAGCTCCGAAACTCCCAGCGCGTGAAAAGCTCCCGCAGCTTTTCCTTTTCCGGCGCGCGCGCCAGCAATGCGTCGAAGTGCGGCACATGTGCGGCGATATCGCCGTCGGTCTTGACCGTCACCAGGGTCTTCGCGGTCGGCAACCATGGCCGCGCCTTGCGCAGGTTGTCGCCGACCACTCCCGTGATCTGGTCTGCATTGGCGACGATCGCATCGAGTGAGCCGAACTGCTGCAGCCACTTGGCCGCGGTCTTCGGTCCGACCTTCTCCACACCCGGCACGTTGTCGACGGTGTCGCCGACCAGCGTCAGGTAATCGACGATCTGGTCCGGACGAACGCCGAACTTGGCGACCACGCCATCGATGTCGAGTTTCTCATTGCTCATCGTGTTGACGAGCGTGACGTTGTCGTTGACCAGTTGCGCAAGATCCTTGTCGCCCGTCGAGACGACGCTTTTCACGCCATGCCCTTCGGCGTGTCGAACCAGCGTGCCGATCACGTCATCCGCCTCGATGCCCTCGATCTCGATCACCGGCCAACCCAGCGCTGCGACCGCCTCGTGGATCGGCGCGATCTGCGCCACCAGGTCTGCCGGCATCGGCGGGCGATGTGCCTTGTATTCCGGGTAGATTTCGTCGCGAAACGTCTTGCCCTTGGCGTCGAACACGCAAGCGAGATAATCCGCCCGCACCTGCTCGCGCAGCAGCCTCATCATGGAGATGAAGCCGCGAATGGCTCCGGTGGGTTCGCCACGCGAGGTGCGCAGGTCGGGCAGCGCGTGATAGGCGCGATACAGATAGCTTGAACCGTCGACCAGCAACAGTGTTTTCTTGGAGTCAGCCATGCTCGATCGTCAGAAGAACATCCCCAGCCTGCGCGCCGTCACCATGCCCGAACGCGCGACCAGCCAGAAGGCGCGCGAATCCTGGCATCTGTGGGGCATTATCTCGGAGTTCGTCGAGGCCACCGAGCACCTGTCCGAAATCCGCCCGGCCGTGTCGATCTTCGGCACGGCACGCGCCAAGGATGACTCGCCGGTCTACGCGCAGGCGGTCGAGATCGCACGCAAGCTTTCCGATGCCGGTTTCGCGGTGATCAGCGGCGGCGGCCCCGGGGTGATGGAGGCCGCCAACAAGGGGGCGTTCTGGGGTCGCAGTCCGAGTGTCGGGCTGAACATCGAGCTGCCGTTCGAGCAGCATGGCAATCCGTACCAGGACATCTCGCTGCGGTTTCGCCATTTCTTTGCGCGCAAGGTGGCATTCGTCAAATACGCGGCGGCGTATGTGGTGATGCCGGGCGGCTTCGGCACACTGGACGAACTCACCGAGGCGCTGACGCTGATCCAGACCCGCATGGGGCGCACGATCCCGATCGTACTGGTCGGGTCTGCATTCTGGAACGGGCTGCTCGACTGGATGCGCGCCACGCTGGTCGCCCAGGGCATGATTGCGGAGGAGGATCTGTCGCTGATGAAACTCGTCGATGACAGCGACGCGGTGGTCGATGCAATCTTCGACTTCTACGAGAAGCGCGGTTTCGCCAGCACACCCGCGGAGCGCGAACAACTGCTGTATCTGTAGCCGGCAGCAGCGGGGGCGAAGCGTAAAATGTATTTATGCAACGTCCGACGCCAATCGTCGCCGTGGTGATCCTGATGGCCGCCACTTTCGCGACCGCGCAGCCGCTCGACCGGCCGCCGGGGGTCAAGGACACGCCTCGGGTCGAGTCCAAGAGCGTCGACGCCAGCGTCTCTGTACCGCTCACCGAGCCGTCAGCATCCGAGCTGCTGCCGCCGAAGAACGAAACGCATCCGCAGGCGCGTATCGAGCAGCGCCGCCAGGGCACACGCGTCAGCGAGATCATCGTGACGCCCGCAGGTCGCAGCTACAGCTACACGATCCAGAACCGCGAAGGCCAGCGGCCGTTGTCGCTGCAGGATCTGGCCAGCGGACTGTCGACGCCGCACTTTCTGAAGTTCGAGTTCTGACTTGCCGCTCCCTGACGCCAACCCGCGGTCGCAGCGCGTGACACGGGTTGCTTTCACATCCTGCGGGCGGCGCTGATGGCCGTCTTCACTGCGCTCGACCGCGAGGACATCGCGCACCTGCTGACCACTTACAGGCTGGGCGAACTGGTTTCGTACCAGGGCATCGCCTCCGGCATCGAAAATACCAACTACTTCGTCAAGACCAGCGTCGGCGACTTCGTGCTGACGATCTTCGAGCGCCTGAACTTTCGCCAGCTGCCTTTCTACCTGGAGCTGATGCGGCATCTCGCGCACCGGGAGCTTCCGGTGCCAGCGCCGCAGGAGAACACCAGCGGATCACTGATCTCCGAAATCAAGGGCAAGCCGACCGCATTTGTCACTCGCATGCCGGGTCGCTGCGTCGCAGCGCCGGGCATCGGACACTGCGAGCGCGTCGGCGAGTTTCTCGCGCGGATGCATCTGGCCGGCAGGGATTACCCGCGGTTCCAGCCGCACCTGCGCGGTATCGGCTGGTGGAAGACCGTGCTGCCATCGCTGGAACCGTACATCGACGACAACACGTTTCACGAACTCCTCGAAGAGGTGATCTACCAGGACAGCTTCTTCCGGTCGCCGGCCTTCGAGAAGATGCCGAGCGGGCCGATCCACGCGGATCTGTTTCGCGACAACGTGCTGTTCGTCGAGACAGACGGGCGGCCTGCCATCGGCGGTGTGATTGACTTCTACTTCGCCGGTTGCAGCATCTGGCTGTTCGACATCGCCGTGGCCGTCAATGACTGGTGTGTCGAGCTTGACGATGGCGCGCTGGTGATGGAGCGCGCCCGCGCGCTGCTGCGCGCCTATCACGCGGTGCGGCCCTTCAGCGACGTGGAGCAGCAAAGCTGGCGCACGGTGCTGCGGGCCGCGGCATTGCGGTTCTGGATCTCGCGCGTGCACGACCTTTACCTGCCGCGCACCGCGCACCTGCTCACGCCGCATGACCCCGGCCGTTTCGAGCGCACACTGAAACGGCGCATCGCCGACGTCGAATTGCCGTGGGTGTGACGCTCACGCCGATAGAATCGACCGTATGCTGATCAAGACCGTTCCCGCTGCAACGGGCGCACTGTGGCTGCGTGATGGCTGGCGCTTGTTCGCGCGCCAGCCGCTGGGCCTGTCGGCGATGGTCGTCATGTACCTGATGATGCTGTTCCTGCCGGCGATGATTCCATTCATCGGTATTGCGATCTCCGGCGTGCTCGCGCCTTTCGCGACCGTCGCGCTGCTCGCCGCGTGCCGCGAGGTGGACGCAAAGCGCGCACCCGCGGTGAACCTGTTCGTCCAGCCGTTTCAGGACGAAAAGGTGCGCACGCCGATGGTCCAGCTCGGAATGGTCAATGCGGGACTCGTGCTGATGGTGGCACTGCTCGGCAACCTGGTCGGCAGCCCGGAGCCGACCAAGGCGCCCGCATCGCTTCAGGACATTCCGCTCGATGCACTGATGGTGCAGCTCGTGCTTTACACGCCGGTGCTGATGCTGATGTGGTTTGCGCCGGTGCTGGTGGGGTGGCACCGACTGACGCCCGGCAAGGCAATGTTTGGCAGCGTGGTCGCCTGCTGGCGCAACAAGGCGGCACTGCTTGTCTACAGCGTGGTCGTGGCCTTGGTGATGATGGCGGCCAGCGCAGTCGTTGTCGGCGTGTTCTCCACCCTGTTTTCTTCCCAGCAGGCGTTGTCGTTGCTGCTGGCCCCGCTCGGGCTGATACTGATGACAGTCGTGCAGGCGAGCTTCTATCCGATGTATCGGTCGGTCATTGGGGATAACGAGCCGAGCCGTTAGGCAAGGCTCGGCCTCTCTCGCCCGGCGAGAGGGGTTGGGCAGAATGCAGTCAACCTTGCGTCAAGTGAAGCCAGGGGCGGCTAGGCCACCTCAAGCTTCGCAATCGACAGCAGAAGCTCCTTGATCCCCTGCGGGCCGAAGTTGATCTTGGCGCGGGCGTCGGTGCCGGATCCCTCGAGCCTGATGATCACGCCCTCACCAAAACGGTCATGGATCACCGTCTGGCCAATCCGATAGCCGTTGCGCGATTCGGCAGTGTGCGGCGTCACGGTTGCGGTTGACGGGCGCACGCCATCGTCGTGCCACTGCCCGTAACGCAGACCGGCCCCCTCGCGCAGGCGCGGGGTCAGCCACTTGAGCACACCCTCCGGAAGTTCGTCGATGAAGCGCGACTTGATGCCGTAACGCGTCTGCCCGTGCAGCATGCGCGACTGGGCAAACGAAAGGTAAAGGCGCCGCCGCGCGCGCGTGATCGCCACATACATCAGCCGGCGTTCTTCCTCCAGTCCGTCGAGCTCCGTCACGCTGTTTTCGTGCGGGAACAGCCCCTCCTCGAGTCCCGTGATGAACACGGCGTGAAACTCCAGTCCTTTCGCCGCGTGCACCGTCATCAACTGCAGCGCGTCCTGCCCCTCGGCGGCCTGGTTGTCGCCGGCCTCGAGCGATGCGTGCGACAGAAATGCGGCCAGCGGCGACGGCAGCGTCACGTCCGTATCGGACTGCGTTGCCGGCGCGTCCTGTGCGTAACCCTCCTCGGATACGAAACCGATCGCGGCATTGACCAGTTCTTCCAGGTTCTCGACGCGGTCCTGCCCTTCCTTCTCGGTCCTGAAGTGCGCGATCAGGCCGCTGCGCTCGACTACCGCCGCCACGATTTCCTTCAGCGACAGATTGGCGGTCTCGAAGCGCAGGCTGTCGATCAGCTTGACGAATGCGCCGAGGTTGCTGCCTGCCTTGCCCGTCATTGAACCGACCGCAGCGTAAAGACTCTGCGCCGAGCCTTTGGCCGCGTCCTGCAGCTGCTCCAGCGTGCGCGCGCCAATCCCGCGCGGCGGAAAGTTCACCACGCGCAGAAACGCGGTGTCGTCGGCGGGATTTTCGATGAGCCGCAGATACGCGAGCGCATGCTTGATCTCGGCACGTTCGAAGAAACGCAGCCCGCCATAGACCCGATAGGCGATGCCGGCATTGAACAGCGCATGCTCGATCACGCGCGACTGTGCGTTGGACCGGTACAGCACCGCGATCTCGCTGCGCGCGTGACCCTCGCCGATCAGGCCCCTGACTTCGTCGATCAGCCACGCGGCCTCGAGCCCATCGGAGCCGGCCTCGAACACGCGCACGCGCTCGCCCTCGCCCGCATCCGTCCAAAGATTCTTGCCGAGCCGGTGCGCGTTGTTCCGTATCAGCGCATTCGCCGCATCGAGGATGTGCCCGTGCGAGCGATAGTTCTGCTCCAGCTTGATGACGTTGCGCACACGGAACTCGCGCTCGAAGTCGGCCATGTTGCCGAC
>DAITAC010000104.1:0-6741 GCA_036824465.1 Burkholderiaceae bacterium | reverse complement strand
GCCAGCAGCTTCAGCCACTTGTACTGCAGCACATTGGTGTCCTGGAACTCATCGACCAGGACATGGCGGAAACGCTCCTGGTAGTGGATCCGCAACGCTTCGTTGCGCAGCAGGAGTTCGTAGCAGCGCAGCAGCAGTTCGGAAAAGTCCACCACCCCTTCGCGCTGGCACTGCGCGTCATACATCGAGTACAGCTCGACGAACCGGCGGTTGTAGTCGTCATTGACCTCGACCGCATTCGCCCGCAACCCGGCCTCCTTGGCGCTGCTGATGAACTGCTGCAGGCTGCGCGGCGGATACTTCTCGTCATCGATGTTGTTGCTCTTCAGCAGCCGCTTGATCGCCGACAGCTGATCGGCACTGTCGAGGATCTGGAACGTCTGCGGCAAGCCGGCGTCGCGGTGATGTGCGCGCAGCAACCGGTTGCACAGGCCGTGAAAGGTGCCGACCCACATGCCGCGCACGTTGATCGGCAGCATCGCCGCGATGCGCGTCAGCATCTCCTTGGCGGCCTTGTTGGTGAACGTGACCGCCAGAATGCTTTGCGGCCCGACCTGGCCGGTCTGGATCAGCCACGCGATGCGCGTGGTCAGCACACGTGTCTTGCCGGAGCCCGCGCCCGCGAGGATCAGCGCGGATTGACTGGGAAGCGTGACGGCAGCGAGTTGTTCGGGGTTCAGTGAGTCGAGCAATGACATCGGCCAATTGTAAGGTCGATCGAACGGACGATCCGATGCGACGCGCGCCTTGTGTTCATTCGTTGACGGCGGATTCAGAATTCCCGCGGCAAGTAAGTCGGGTAACACCGTGTATCAACGATTGCGGCCACGCATGGAGCACAGGCAAATTGCACAGCCAGTCCCACTGACGCAGCGCAGACGATCGGAACACGCAGGAGCAGGCAATGGAAGAAGAACCAAAGGCAGTCGATCGCGAATTGACGGCGGAGAGTGACCGCGAATCCCCCCGACCGAAGACGACGCGCGGCCGCGACGTCGCCGCGCTGCTGTTTGCGGCGGCCACGGCGGCAGCGTGCGGTGGTGGCACGGGAGATTCGCCCAGCCCCGTCGTTCCTCCGTCCCCGGTACCGTCTCCGCCGCCGCCATCGCCTTCGCCTCCACCTCCGCCTCCTCCGCCCGGGCCGACAGTCACGCAGAACGACGCCGCGCGCTTCCTGACTCAGGCGACATACGGCCCCACCGACGCCACCATCCAGTCACTGATCGCGCGCGACTACGCGGGCTGGATCGAGGATCAGTTCAGCAAGCCGCCGACGCTGCATCGAACCTACCTCGAGCAGGCAATCGCTGCGGGTGATCCCGCCGCGCCGGAGCGCACGTATCGCGATTTCGTGATGGACACGTTCTGGAAGCAGGCGATCACCGGCGAGGATCAGTTGCACCAGCGGATGGTGTTCGCGCTTTCGCAGATTTTCGTGGTGTCGCAGGCCAATGCCGATGTGAACAACCGGCCACGCGGGCTGGCGGACTATCTCGACATGCTGGGGGCAAACGCGTTCGGCAATTTCCGCGCGCTGATGGAGGCCGTCAGCCTGCACCCGATCATGGGGCTGTACCTGTCTGCCTTGCGCAACCAGAAGGAAGATCCGGCCACCGGTCGTGTGCCGGACGAGAACTACGGTCGCGAAGTGATGCAGCTCTTCACGATCGGCCTGTACCAGTTGAACGCGGACGGCACGCTGAAACTCGACGGCGGCGGCAACCCGATCCCGACCTACAACAACGCGGATGTGCAGGGCATGGCGAAGGTGTTCACCGGCTGGAGCTGGGCCGGTCCCGACAAGACCAACACGCGCTTCTTTGGCGGGACGCCGGACCCGAATCGCGACGTGACGCCGATGCAGGCGTATCCGCAGTTTCATTCGACTTCGGCGAAGTCGTTTCTCGGCGTGACGATTCCCGCCAGCACGGCAGCCGAGCCGAGTTTGAAGACTGCGCTCGACACGCTGTTCAACCATCCGAATGCTGCGCCGTTCTTCAGCCGGCAGCTGATCCAGCGTTTCGTCACCAGCAATCCGTCGCCGGCCTACGTCGGACGCGTTGCGGCGACCTTCGCCAACAACGGCCAGGGCGTCCGCGGCGACATGAAGGCGATCATTCGCGCCATGCTGCTCGATACGGAGGCGCGCAGCGCAAGCGTTGCGGCGCAAGCATCCTGGGGCAAGCTGCGCGAGCCGGTCGTTCGCCTTGCCAACTGGGCGCGAGCTTTCAGCGCCACTTCAGTCAGCGGCAACTACATGATCCGCAACGTCGCCGATCCGTCGACTGCGCTTGGTCAGAACCCGTTGCGCTCGGCCTCGGTGTTCAATTTCTATCGTCCAGGTTACGTGCCACCGTCAACGGCAATCTCCGCGGCCGGACTGGTGGCGCCGGAGTTCCAGATCACGGGCGAAACGTCAGTCGCGGGTTATCTCAACTTCATGCGCAACGCGGTGAACACCGGTGCGGGCTCCGCGGCCGATGTGCGCTCGGCCTACGTTCAGGAAATTGCGCTCGCCAACAACGCCGATCAGCTGGTCGACCGCGTGAAGCTCTTGTTGACCGCGGGTCAGATGACCGACGCCACGCGCACCTCAATCCGCGACGCGGTCGCGACGATTCCGACGACGGCAGCCAACGCCGCGCTCAATCGCGCCAAGCTGGCGATCTATCTGGCGCTCGCCGCGCCCGAATTCATCGTGCAGAAATAGAAGCAAATCCGACTGGACTGATCCCATGACCCTCAAATCGCATCCGATCGATGGCAGCCGCCGCCAGTTCCTGCAGACCGCTTCCGCGCTCTCTGTGCTCGGTGCAGGCACCCCGCTTGCGCTGAATCTCGCCGGCATCGGCGCCGCGGCCGCGCAGGCTGCGCCCGAGGACTATCGCGCCCTTGTCTGCGTCTTCCTGTTCGGCGGGAATGACCAGACCAATACGGTGATTCCGTTCGACACCGCGGAGTTCAACGCCTACACGTCTGCCCGCCCGAGCATCGCGCGCACGGCGTCCGAGGTCACGTCGCTGGGCACCGTTGCAGCACAGGGCGGCCGCAGCTTTGCGCTGCCCAACGAGTTGTCGCAGTTCGCGTCTTTGTACGGAAGCGGCAAGCTCGCCATCGTCAGCAATGTCGGGCCGCTGATCGTGCCGACGACCAGGACGCAGTACCAGAATGCCTCGGTACCGCTGCCGCCGAAGCTCTTCTCGCACAACGATCAGCAGTCGGTGTGGCAATCGTCCGGCGCCGAAGGGGCGACCAGCGGCTGGGGTGGGCGCATCGCCGATCTCATCTATGCAAGCAACGCCAACCAGACCTTCACCGCGATCTCCGTCGCCGGCTCGGCTGTCTATCTGTCGGGCCGCACGGTGCTGCAGTACCAGGTCGGCACCAGCGGCTCGGTCGCCATCAGCGGTTTGACCGGATCGCTATTCGGCTCGACCACCGGCAACCAGGTGCTGCAGCAACTGATCACCGCGTCTCGACCCGGCATGTTCGAGAACGAATACGACCGGGTGACAACACGCTCGATCGCTGCGAACACGGCACTATCGGGTGCACTGGCGTCGGCGCCAGCCATCACCACGGTGTTCCCGACCGGCAACACGCTCGCGGACCAGCTGAAGATGGTTGCGCGAACGATCAGCGCGCGCCAGGCGCTCGGCGCGAAACGCCAGGTGTTCTTCGTCAGCCTCGGCGGATTCGACACCCACGACTTCCAGCTGCGCGACCAGCCCGGGTTGCACGCAACACTCGCCGCTGCGATCAATGCCTTCTACCAGGCCACGGTTGAAATCGGCGTCGCCAATCTCGTGACCACCTTCACTGCATCGGACTTCGGTCGCACATTGACTAGCAACGGCGATGGCTCCGATCACGGCTGGGGTTCGCATCACTTCGTGGTCGGCGGCGCGGTCAAGGGCGGAAGTGTTTATGGCTCGTTTCCCACGATCGCCCTCGGTGCGGCAGAGGACGTCGGTTCAGGTCGGCTGCTGCCGTCGACGGCGGTCGACCAGTACGCGGCGACACTCGCACGCTGGTTCGGCGTGTCGGACACCGATCTCGCGATGGTGGTGCCGAATATCACCAACTTCTCGACACGCAACCTCGGATTTCTCGCCTAGCGCGATCACCACCGCCTGATGGGCATCGCCCTCGCAGAGGGAACGCATTTGCGACTTTGTCAGGAGACGAACGAAGCGTTTCTGCGAGGAACCACTGACGTCAGCAAACGCGGTGCATACCAGTTTGATGCGCTGCGCGCTTTGCCGAAAGTATTGCCTTTTCCAGGAAGGCACGCTACGTTGCAGGCGCTGCGACGATCGAAGGGCACACCCGCTGCGAGGCGGGGCCGCAAAGCCACAGCTCTTGATTCGATTAGAACAAGAGGGCTGGGTTTCCTCAAGCGCGGAACAGCATTGCGTCCCAAATGGGGCGAAATGCGTCCGCTGCCTGCAGTTGAGTATGTCCTGTGTGTCTGCCAGCTTGAGGACTGCTGGTGTCGACTCGCGGATTGATCTCCGAACCGTCTGGTCAAGAAGAGATCTCTCAACTCTGAAGGAGGAGACATGCGTAGAAAGCGTTTGCTGATGCTCTCGGCTGCCACGCTGCTGGCGGTCGCGTCGTTGTCGGCACCGTTACTCGTCAACGCTGCACCGAATGGTGAAGCGAATGCCGTTGGTCAGGGGCGAATCACCAACAACGCGTACATCGTTCAGTTGGCAGAAGATCCTGTCTCCGCATACAAGGGCGGGATCAGCGGCTACGCGGCGACCAAACCGCGCCAGGGCCAGAAGATCAACCCGAACGATCCGCAGGTCATCAACTACCTGAGCTACCTCACGTCGCGCCATGACGCGGTCCTCAATAGCGTCGGCGGCGGCAAGAAGCTCTACAGCTACGGCTATGTGTTCAATGGATTTGCGGCGGAATTGACGCCTGAACAGGCGCAAAAGCTTTCGCAAACAAAGGGCGTCCTCGCGGTAACCAAGGACGAACTCCGCTCGCTCGATACCTCATCGACGCCTGCGTTTCTCGGACTCAGTGGTCCGAGTGGCTTCTGGTCGCGCACCAGCGTCAAGGGGGAAGGCGTGATCATCGGCATCGTCGACGGCGGCATCTGGCCCGAGCATCCAAGCTTTTCGGACCGCACTGATGTCAACGGCAACGGCACGAAGGACGGCAAGCTGGGCTACCAGCAGATTCCCGGCTGGAACGGCAAGTGCACGCCGGGCGAGTTTTTCAACGCTTCAAACTGCAACCAGAAGCTGATCGGCGCGCGCTACTACAACGCAGGCTACGGCGGCAACACTGGCGTGCGGGAACAACTGCCGTATGAATTCCTGTCGCCGCGCGATTACGACGGCCACGGCACGCATACGGCCAGCACCTCCGGCGGCAACGCCAATGTTCCGGCCACCGGCGCTGCATCGGTGTTCGGCGCGATCAGCGGGATGGCACCGCGCGCGCGCATTGCCGCGTACAAGGTCTGCTGGGGCGTCGGCGGCACGCCAAATGCCGGCTGCTTCAACACCGACTCGGTGGCGGCGATCGATCAGGCCGTGGCCGACGGTGTCGACGTGATCAACTTCTCGATCAGCGGCAGTTCCACGAACTTCCGCGACCCGGTGGAGATCGCGTTCCTGTTCGCGGCCGACGCGGGCGTGTTCGTTGCGGCTTCGGCCGGCAACGCCGGACCGACAACGTCGACCGTGGCCCACCCGGGCCCCTGGCTGACGACCGTCGCGGCCGGCACGCACAACCGTAATGGAGCAGGCTCGGTCACGCTGGGCAACGGCGTCACGTACAACGGTGCCTCCATTGCGACCGCAGTCGGGCCGGCACCACTCATCGACTCCACCGCAGCTGGCAAGACTGGTGCCGATCCAACGCAGGTGGCCCTGTGCTACAGCTCGGCCGATGGCGGGAACGTGCTCGACCCGGCAAAGGTGGCTGGCAAGATCGTCGTCTGCGATCGCGGCGTGACGGCGCGGGTCAACAAGAGCCTTGCCGTGGCCGAAGCGGGCGGCGTGGGGATGATCCTCGCGAACACCTCGCCAAACTCGCTCAACGCCGACTTCCACTCGGTGCCGACGGTGCACGTGCAGAACACCGCTCGCGCTGCGATCAAGGCCTATGCGGCAACCGCCGGCGCGACCGCGACGATCAACGCGGCGACGATCGTGTACACCGAGCCGGCGCCATTCACTGCATCGTTCTCGTCACGTGGTCCGTTGCGTGCGGGCGGCGGCGATCTGCTCAAGCCGGACATCATCGCCCCCGGCCAGGACATCCTGGCGGGCGTTGCGCCGAACCTGAACGGCCGGCTGTTCGACCTGCTCTCAGGCACGTCGATGTCGAGCCCGCACATCGCCGGCATCGCCGCGCTGTTCAAGGAGGCGAAACCTGCCTGGTCACCGATGGCCATCAAGTCGGCGCTGATGACCACCGCCGGCGACGTGCTCGACGGGCCAAACACCAATCCGCTGGTGATCTTCCGCCAGGGTGCCGGCCACGTGCGGCCGAACAATGCGCTTGACCCGGGTCTGGTGTTCGACTCCGGCTTCAGCGACTGGATCGCCTTCATCTGCGCGACACAGCCGTCAGGCCTGGCGTCGCTGTGCGCGGGCTACCCGAAGATCGACCCGAGCGACTTCAACGGTGCTTCGATCGCGATCGGCGACATGGCCGGCGTGCAGACAGTCAAGCGCCGGGTCACCAACGTCGGCAACGCGCCGGCCACCTACA
>DAITAC010000022.1:0-45748 GCA_036824465.1 Burkholderiaceae bacterium | reverse complement strand
GGCCAGCTTTGACCGGCGATCTGAATGTACGCAGCTCATTCGTCACGTGCACTGATATCGATCAGTTGCAATGTTCGCTAGCGTACGGAGGGTCCGGCACCGCATCGCCCTGTGTGCCGGGCGAGGGTCACGCAGGAATAGACGTACGGCTACTCGGCAGTGTCGGTGCCCGACAGTGCGGCTAAACGTTGCAGCCGACTCGCTTTGCTCGCTGCTGAGATTGATGTCGTTGAGCGTCCGCATTGGGGAAGATTCTTAACGACCGCTTACCGTCGACTTGAAGGACCGCAAGAGGGTCGAAAGCACCGCTGAACGACCGTTGTCGGTGCAGTTTCGGCAATTCGAGCTCGACACTCCTGCGATTGGAGGGTGAACGAATGGCCGCTTTCGCGGCGGCAACCCTATGGCTTGTACCCCGCTTTCGTCATCATGTCGTAGCGCACACGGTCGTGCGCGACCACCGGATCGGTGCCGCTGCGCACGGCCTCGATCACGTTGTCCTCGATCGACTTGAAGAGCTTGGCAAACTGAAGCACTTCAATGATCTTGTCCCTCGGCACCACGCAGATGCCGTTCTCGTCCGCGACGATCAGGTCGCCCGGGTGTACCGTCACGCCGCCGAGTTGCACTTCGATGCCGTAGCCCGCGCACGCGCAGCGATTGCGGATCGATTGCTGGATGAAGCCGCGGCCATAGACGGGCAGGTTCAACTGCTTGAACTCGTCGATGTCGCGGGTCACGCCGTCGATCACGCAGCCGACGAGGCCAAAGTGGCGCGTGGTGAACCCGGCGACGCCGCCGTAGCTGTTCACGTCCATGCGCCCCGCCTGATCGATCACCAGCACGTCGCCGGGGTGACCGCGCTTGACGGCCTCAAGGGTGCCGAGCACCGGCGACTCTTCGGCCTGGCCCACCGGTACGAGTTTGAGCGTGGCGGCCGGCCCGACGATCTTGCCGCACGCGTCCCACAACGGCCCGATGCCGTGCGGGCATCCCTTGATGCCGAGTCGATCGAGTCCGTCCGATACGTTGGCGGTTGAAAGTATCCGGTATTCGGCAATCAGACCCCTCTGGTTCGTATCCATGTTTGTCCGCTTTCAGTGATTGGTGCAGTTCACTCGGCCTTGATGCCGGCGGTCTTCACGACCTTTTCCCACTTCGACGTCTCCTGCCGCAGGAACTCGGCAAACTGTTCGGGGGAGTTGGGCTCATGGCGTTCGCCTTCGACCTCCATGCGCCGCCTGACCTCGGGCAGTTGCATGATCCGCATCACCTCGGCATTCAGGCGCAGCACGATTTCACGAGGAGTACCCGCGGGCGCGAACAAGCCGATCCAGTTGTTCACGGAGAACCCCGGCACACCCGCCTCGGCGACGGTCGGCAGATTCGGAATTGCCGCCGAACGTGCACTGCCGATCACGGCAATGCCGCGCAGTTTGCCCGCGCGTACGTGCGGAATCACGGTCGGCAGCGTGGCGAACGCCATGTTGACGTGGCCGCCGAGAAGATCGGTGACCGCGGGGGAATTGCCGCGGTAAGGGATGTGCACGATGAATGTCCTGGTCATCGACTTGAAGAGCTCGCCTGCAAGATGGCTCGACGTTCCCACGCCGCCTGAACCGTACGACAGCTTGCCGGGTTGGGCGCGCGCCAGCTTGATCAGGTCGGCCACCGTATGGATCGGCATCGACGGGTGCACCGCGAGCAATCCCTCCGCCTCGATCACCATCGCCACCGGCACGAAGTCGCGCTGCGTGTCGTACGGCATCTTGTCGAATAGGAACTGGTTCACCGCGTGCGAGCCGACAAAGCCCATCACCAGCGTGTAGCCGTCGGGTGCGGATTTCGCCACGACATCGGCGCCAATGTTGCCGCCGCCGCCGGCGCGGTTCTCGACGATTACCGGCTGGCCCCATGCCTCCGTGAGCTTGGTGCCGATGACGCGCGAGTAATAGTCCGCGATTCCGCCGGTGGCCACCGGCACCACGATGCGAATCGGTTTGTTCGGATAGCCCTGGGCATGGGCTTGCAGCGAGACGACGGTCGCAAGCAGGCACAGGCAGAAATTTCGCAGCGTGGTCATTTGAGGAGACTCCGGTCGCCCAACTGATCTTGCATCGAGAGGTCGTACTTCATCGCCTTGTGAAGCGCAATCGCATCACCGCCGTGCTGGATGTGCTGGAACATCTTCTTCTCCAGTGCGATCGCGCGCCAGGCCAGCTCGAAAATTTCGCGCGCGCGCTCCGGCGGAAACACGATCACGCCGTTGACATCGGCCGCCGCGATCCAGCCGGGGCACACTTCGTGTCCGGCGAAACGGATCGGCTCGTTGATCGAATCGATCGCCATGCGGCTGCGCACCGACGGCACGACCGTGCCGCGTGCGTAGGTGGAGAATCCCAGATCCTGCATACCCTGCACGTCGCGTACGCAACCGTCGACGATCGCGCCCGCCAGACGCGACTGGACCGCCACCACCGCGACCAGCGAACCGATGGTGTTCAGTTGCATGTTGCCGTCGGAGGAGACGAGAAAGATCGAACCGGCAGCCGCGGTCAGCATCGGGCCGATGGTGCCGATGACGATCTCGATCTTTCCCTGCGGCGACATGTGGCAGGTCGAGATCGGCCCGCAGATCGGCCGACAGCCTGCGTGCACCGCTTTCACGCCGCCGTCAGTGACCGCCGCGATGCCCAGCGCGTCGCAGGCATCCGAGATGTCACAGGTCGACAGGCCCTGCATCGCTTGCGCGTAGTTCATCGGTGTGCCCCCGGAAGTGGACGTCGATGGTGCTCGCGCGCCGCGCGAGCGTCAAGAAAAGTGCGCAGCAACCGTGCCGAGAGAACATGGATGAGGGACTTCGGGCATCATCGTCCCCAGTCAATCAAAGTGTTTGCCACTGAACCATGACCAACGCAGTCTCTTCTGCCGTTCGCACCGAACTCGCGCCGAGCGGCACGCTGAACGTCGGACTCAACCTGTCGAACTTCCTGCTGGTGAACAAGGGGTCGGACACCGGCGAGCCGGCGGGCATTGCGCCCGATATTGGGCGCGAACTCGCGCGGCGCCTCGATGTGCCGCCGCAATTCGTGAGGTACCCGTCACCCGGTGACCTTGCCGCCGCGGCATCGTCCGGCGCGTGGGATGTCGGCCTGATCGGCGCGGACCCGTTGCGCGCGAGCGAGATTGCTTTCACGTCCGCGTACGTCGAAATCGAAGCGACTTATCTCGTGCTCGCCGACTCACCGCTCCGCACGATCGATGACGTCGACCGCCCCGGCGTGCGAATCGCCGTGGCTGACAAAGCGGCGTACGACATGTACCTGCGCCGCACGCTCAAGCACGCGACGCTGCATCGGGCGGCTGGCCTCGAAGGTTCGTATCAGTTGTTCCTGAACGAGAAGCTCGATGTGCTTGCCGGACTGAAACCGCGCCTGATCCTGGATCAGCAGAAACACCCGGGCTCACGCTTGCTGGAAGGCCGCTTCACCGCGATCCAGCAGGCGATCGGCACACCGATCAACCGCAAACTCGCAGCGGCCTATCTGCGCGATTTCGTGCAGGAAGTCATCCGCACGGGATTCGTTGCCGGTCTGATCGCCAGGCACAAGGTGCAGGGCGTCACGGTGGCACCTTCGTCGAGTTGAACGACGCGCTTATGTCACCAGCACCTTCACATCCGGGTAACCCATCAACTTCAGGATGAAGTAGTTCGCTGCGGCCTCGCCCGGATCGTCGGAAACACAGATGATCTCGGCGTATCGGGGGACGCCGGCCTTGACGAGGATGCTCCAGAGGTCTTTCGCGGGTTTGGGCGTGCCGTCGGAATTGAGAAGATCGGTGTAGGGGACGTGAACGACTATTCCGTCCTGCTTTTTCGCCGGGACCGTTCTGCCCGAAGCGATGAAGACCTTGGGGTACAGCCCGTTGGCGCCGGTCGCGTCGCTGATCACCACGTCCGGGCGCACGTTGGCAGGATAGGACGTTACGGGAACGGCCATGTCCTGCGGCGACTTCCTGGGTCCCACCACGGTCGCCTCTTTGGTCAGCGGGAGGCCGCCGAGCCCCCAATCGTCGACCGAGTCCGTGAGGACGGACACTTTTTTCTGTCCCAGCTTCTCCAGCATGAGGAAGGCCAGGGCCGAGCTTGCGTTCAATCCCCCGTCCGAAATGATCACCGCTTCATGAGTCGCGTCAACGCCCGCCGCGCCCAGGATTGCGGCCAGTTTTGCGGGCTGGGTGACATGGTTCCTGAACACGTCCGCGGGAATGTTCAGCGCAAACGGCACGTGTCCCTGCTTGAATGATTCGGCTGGACGCACATCGACGACGCTCAGTTTCGCTACGCCAAACATCCTCATCATCTGGCTGCCCCATCCGTTCAGCCAGTGTCTTTCGCGCAGTTGATACGGTGCGTCGTACGTCCAGAAGGGCAGTCCCCTGTCGTCGCGCAGCCATTCGAGTTGGGATTCTTTGTAGAGCTTGACCTTGGGGTAGTTCAGCATGAACTTCATGGCGAAGAACGGCACGCTGGCGGCGATACCGCCGCCGCAATGGGAATGGACCTGCTGTTCGGGTTTGATGCCCAGGTAGGCCAGCATCCTGCTGATCTCGTCGGCGGATTTGAACGTCTTGTCGGCGTTGTAGAAGTCCGCGCTCGGCAGCAGGATCGCGTTGGGTACATGGCCGGCCCGATCGAAGAACTTGCTTGCGCCGAAGTGGTAGCCGGGATCCAGCGCCTCGACGAGTGCGTTGTTCACCGGGTCACCGGAGGCGACGAGGAACTCCGGCAGCCTGACGCGCACGTCCTCCTTCAACGTCGCGATTCGGAACGAACCCTTTTGCGGTGCCGGCGAAGAGTCCTTCGTGACCGGGCCGCCCATCGCCTGCCACTTGGCCAGGCCGCCGTCGAGGACGAAGAGGTCGGTCGCCGGAACCCCGTGATAGTAGAGGTCAAAGAAGAGGCTGGTCGCCATGTAGGTGCCGCCCTGGTCGTATAGGACGATCTTCTTTCCGGCGCTCACTCCCCATGACTGCAGGCGCCGTTCCATTTCGGCGGCGGGAACCTCGCGACCGCCGAAGCTGAAGATATCGACGTTGACCGCTCCGGGAATGTGCGATGCCGCGTACATCTGGGCAGGCGACGCATCGAGCAGCAGAACATCGCCGCTCCTGAAGTTTTTCTCGAGCCACTCGGCGCTGACGAGATTGCCCGTGCTCTCACCCGCCGCTACCGCGGGCTGCACCATGAACAGGCAGCTTGTGATTGCAAGAAGAAGCCAATAGCTCGATATCCTTGACATGGTGTTCTCCTCCCGTGCTGCCAAGCCTCGCGAAGCGGCACTGTAGCCGCGCGGCATCACACGACGCCAGCCCAATGCGACACGCTGCGACCTGGCCGGGTCCAGTTGCGATGCCGGCGGATGGACGGCGCGCGGTGCCTCGATGTGCTCCAGCGATGCTCCGATCCGCACGATCGACGACGTGGACCGTACCTGTGTGAGAATCGCCGTGGCCGACGAGTCCGCTTCACTTCAATCCAGCCGGCGATCGGCGTGCCGATCAATCGCACGCTTGCGGCGGGTACTCGTAGAAGAGGACGTTGGCTAACCTGCTCTTTCGGACTATCAAAGCAACACTGTCATCGCGATTTCTTTCCCAACTTACTCAGGCCCGATCCCGCTATCAGCCGCGCGATGGTTTCCGCCGGCTTGCGTTCTCCCTTGACCGAAACAAACAGCACGCGCGGCTCGGCGCTGAGGCCTCCGCTTTCCTTCGCGGAAGGAAACTGCCCAAAGGTCATGACCAACTCCTTCGATTCAGCCATGAACGCGCTCGCAGCGCCGGGGATTTGCAGGCGTTCCTTGGCGTCGGGCACCAGACTCGTTTCGTACACGCGGACGATCACAGCGACCCGCGGATCCACGGACAGGGCGGCGTACTCCTTCGTGATCGCAAGCACGTCCGGCGTGATCCGCTCGTCATGTGCCTTGCGGATGGCGTAGGCCTTTTCGGTGAACGGTTTCATCTCGGCCCGCAGGCGTGCTGCTTCATCGGGATTGGTCCGAGTCGCGGCGATCGCTTTGCGTTCGAGGTCACGGGCCCGGCGGCTCAACTCGCCCATTTCCTTTTGCTCCTCCGGCGTATAAGCGGAGGCGGCTCGCACCTTTGCATCCCGCTCTCTATCCCGTTCGTTGTTGCGCTTCACCTGTTCATCCCAGGTGTAGGTGCCGTCCCAGCCGGGCGGGACATCACCCCCTTTGCAGGTCGATTTGGGGGCAGTCACAGGGACTTTGGCCAGTGGATCGTTGAGTGACCACCCCGCCGGCGTGGGAGGAAGCGCCTCCCGTATCGCTTGCGACATCGAAACGATGGCCTGCTGTTCCTTTTCGCTCAGCGTGCGGACCCCGGCCGGGCAATCGGCATGCGCCTGTGACGCCATCACCGTGATGACCGCAGCCAGCCCCAGCATCGGGAGCGTCGCGCGTTGCTGCATAGCGAGTCCTCCATCCAGTCAGTGCTACTCATAGCGGGATGAGCAGAGCGGCGGATGGTACCTTCGACACCTGAACGCGTCACTGCGGCACCACCCACCTCGTGATGTCCCTGCTGGAGTTCACGCAGCCGCTGGCCGCACTGGTACCGCGCCGACGCTCACACCTGCGTCGTCCGGGGTTGCACCGTCGCACGACAGCATTGTGGGACGGAATCGCGCAGCTTGTTGTACTGCTGTGGGTGCAAGTCGTCCTCGCATGACCACTGTCGAGAGCCGCGCCGTACCGCCGCTTTCAAGGTGGCGCGTACACGTCACGGCATCAACTGCCCGCCATTAACTTCGAGAATCTGCCCCGTCACGTAGCCACTCAGTGCATCGGACGCGAGATAGAGATACGCGCCGACGCATTCCTCCGGCGTGCCGAGCCGGTCCAACGGGATCGACTTGCGGAACGCTTCCATCTGCTCGGCGCTCGTGTGGCGTGCCTGCAGCGGTGTGACGATCACGCCCGGCGCAACGCCGTTGACCCGGATGTGGTCCCTGGCCAGTTCCTTTGCCAGCCCGCGCGTGAGCGTGCTGACGAATCCCTTTGATGCCGCGTACAGCACCGCGCCGGGCCCGCCGCCGTGGCGCGCGGCGACCGAGGTGGTGTTGATGATATTGCCGCCGCCCTGGCGGCGAAAGTGCGGTATCGCGGCGCGGCATGCGGTGACCACCGAGCGCGCGTTCAGATCGATGACGGACGAGAGCAGTTCGTCGTTGCTGTCGGCCACGTGGCAGCGCTGCACGATGTCGCCGGCGTTGTTAATGAGCACGTCGATGACGCCGAACTTGGCCACCGTGTCGGCGACGAGCTTCTCGATCTGCCGCGCGTCGCGTGCATCGGCGCGCAGCGCGATGGCCTCACTGCCAGCCGCGCGGATGTCGGCGACGACTGTCCGTGCAGCGTCCTCGCTCGCGTGGTAGTGCACCGCCACGCGCGCGCCTTCGCGTCCGAAAGCGCGCGCTATCGCGGCGCCGATGCCGGTGCTGGCGCCTGTCACCAGCACGACCTTGCGTTTCAGATCGCTGAGCATCGGCATCTCCCGGCTAGAAGTTCACGCGATCCTTGCCCTTCAACTGCAGTATCGCGCGCGCTTCATCCGGCGAGGCAACTTCGAGCCCCAGCCCTTCGATGATCTGGCGCGCCGCGCGCACCTGCTGCGCGTTGCTTTCCGCCAGCTTGCCGGCGCCGATCCACAGCGAATCCTCCAGCCCCACGCGCACGTTGCCGCCGAGTGCCACGGACTGCGTTGCGATCGGCAACTGGTTGCGCCCTGCGCCGAGCACGCTCCACTGATACTGATCGCCGAACAGGCGATCCGCGGTGCGCTTCATGTGCGCGACGTCCTCCGGGTGCGGACCGATGCCGCCGAGGATGCCGAACACCGACTGGATGAAGAACGGCGGCTTCACCAGTCCGCGGTCGGCAAAGTGGCGCAGCGTGTACAGGTGGCCGATGTCGTAGCACTCGATCTCGAAGCGTGTGTTGTTGGCCGCGCAGGTGGTCAGGATGTTCTCGATGTCGCTGAACGTGTTCTTGAAGATGCGGTCGTGCGAGCCTTCCAGGTATGGACGCTCCCAGTCGAACCTGAATTCCTTAAAGCGCGCCAGCATCGGAAACAGACCAAAGTTCATCGACCCCATGTTGAGCGATGCCACCTCGGGCTTGAAGTGGGCGCAGGGCTTGAGCCGCTCTTCGACCAGCATCGTCGGCGCACCGCCCGTGGTGATGTTGACCACGACGTTGCAGGTCTGCTTGATACGTTTCAGGAAAGGCGCAAATGCTTCCGGGCGCTGATCCGGCCGGCCGTCCTTCGGGTCACGTGCGTGCAGGTGCACGATCGCAGCGCCGGCTTCGTGCGCGCCGATGGCAGCGTCGGCGATTTCATCGGCCGTGATTGGAAGATGAGGCGACATGCTCGGCGTGTGAATGGCGCCGGTCACGGCACAGGTGATGATGACCTTGCGTTGCTTCTTTGGGGTTGGATTCGACATGATTGACTCCCTTGAGAATTCGATTGCGGTTCAAGTTGACTTGTACGGTTCCTGTGATCGCTTGTGGGCGGCCAGTGCCGCCAGGCGCTCGTTGCGCCACACGGTCTTATCAGTTATCTCGGCCGCGCTTGGCGTGCGGCCCCAAGCGGCGGCCGCCTTCTTCCACTGTGGGTCGTCCCACACCGACGCGGGCGGCAGATCGGCCACGTAGCGGCGAAACCAGGGCGTATAGCGCTGGCAGTAGTCGCTGATCCCGCCGGGCGCATTCAGTTCGATCGTCTCGAACGGCCCCATGAATGCCCAGCGCAGGCCGAGTCCGTCGGCGATCACGTGATCGAGATCCTGCGGACTGACGTAGCCCTCCTGCACGAGGCGAAACGCTTCAGTAAGGAGCGCAACCTGCAGGCGGTTGAGGATGAAGCCATCGATCTCGCGCTTTACGTCGATCGGGACCTGGCCAATGCCGCGGAAGACCTCCAATGCGCGTTTCTTGGTCTGCGCCGATGTCCAGGGCGCGCCGCACAGTTCAACCACTGGCACAAGGTGCGGCGGGTTCACCGGATGCGCGACGATGCAGCGCGCGCGACCTGCGAGGTCTGCAGTGAACTGCGAGGCGACGATCGCGGAAGTCGATGAAGCCAGCACGGCGTGTGCCGGCGCAGCCGCGTCGAGTTGCGCAAAGGTCGTGCGCTTCGTCGCAAGCGTCTCCGGCCCGCTTTCCTGGACGAAGTCGACGTCGTGCGCGGCATCCTGAAGTGTCGCAACCACGCTGACGTTGCTCGCGGCGACCGCCGCATCCTTGACGAGGCCGTGGCGCTGCAGATCGAACAGTGAACGCGTGATCTCGTCCGCGGCCGCCGCACGCTGTGAGTCCACCGGGTCCCACACGCGCACCAGCCAGCCGGCGCGCGCGAACACGTTGGCCCATGAGCGGCCGATGAGGCCGGCCCCGATGATTGCTACGGTAGACATGGATCTCCTCTCACAACCACAGGATTTTCCGGCGCAGGTCGATGTCCGCCGACAATGCCTGCGACGGGCCGATGTGAGTGACTTGCCCGCGCTCCAGAGCCACCGTGCGATCCGACAGGGCGAGCGCCAGATCGAGGTGATGATCGACGATCAGGATCGATACCTCCTGCCGCAGTTTGTCGAAGGCTTCGAACAACTCCTCAACCACCGCCGGGGCAAGCCCTTCGAAAGGTTCGTCGAGCAGCAGCAGCCGCGTGTCACCCGACAGTGCGCGTGCCACTGCAACCATCTGCTGTTCGCCGCCCGACAGGTAGTCGGCCGGCGAGTGCCACCGTTCCTTGATGCGCGGGAAGAACTCGAAGATCTTGTCCTCGTCCCAGAATTTGCCGGCGCCATTGCGGCGCTTCAGGCGGCCGAGTTCCATGTTTTCCGCGACCGACATGCCGGCGAACAACCCGCGCCCTTGCGGAACGTAAGAGATACCGCGCCGCGTGATTTCGGCGGACGGCCGGCGTGCCAGTGTCTCGGTGCCCAGCATGATGTCGCCGCGGGCGGGCGGTGTGATGCCGACCAGGGTCTTCAGCAGCGTCGACTTGCCGGCGCCGTTGCGGCCGAGCAGTGCAACGATCTCGTTGTCTTTCACTTCGAAACTCACGTCGTGCAGGATGTGGCTCTTGCCGTAGAACGTGTTGACGCCGGCGAGCCTCAGGAGTGTTGTGTCGCGCGCGGCCGATGCGCGCGCGCGGCTGGCCAGCGCGTGCGCGCCGGAGCCGATGTAAACCTCCTGTACGCGCGGTGAGTGGCGTGCATCGTCGACGGTGCCATCGACCAGCACCTCGCCGTCGTTCATCACGGTGACGGCATCGGCCAGCGCGAACACACGATCGATGTCGTGCTCCACCAGCAGCACCGGGATGTCACGCGATATGCCCTTGATCAGCTGCCCGACCCGTTCGCGCTCCGCGGCAGCAAGCCCGGCAAGCGGCTCGTCGAGCAGCAGCACGCGGGGTTTGGTCGCCAGCGCGAGGGACATGTCGAGCAGTCGCTGGCCGCCATACGACAGCGACGCGGCTTCGGCCGATTCGACGCCGGCGAGCCCCATCGTGTGCACGACTTCGGCCGTCTCGCGGTTGACGTTCTCGAGCGAGTGGGCGTGGGTCCAGAACGCAAAACGCTTTGGATCGCGTGATTGCGCAGCCAGGCGCACGTTTTCAGCGACGGTCAACGTTGGAAACAGATTGGTGATCTGGAACGACCGGCCGACGCCGGCCTGCGTGATCCGCTCCGGCGTCAGGCCGGCGATCGGTTGACCGGCGAGCGTGATGCTGCCCGCATCCGGCGTGAACATGCCTGAGATCAGATTGAACGCGGTCGTCTTGCCGGCGCCGTTGGGGCCAATCAGCGCGTGCAGGCAGCGGTCATTCACGCGCAGCGAGACATCGCGGACCGCGTGGATGCCGCCGAAACTCTTCGCGAGCGAACTGACTTCGATGATCGGCGTATCGCCGTGTTGTGCCGGTTTCAGGAACGCCGGCAGCGTAATCGTGCCCGCCTGACGGTGCGCCATCGCCGCCTCGTCCGCCGGCCTCTTGCGCCAGCGCGCCGTCAGCTTCTCGTACAGGCCGACCAGCCCCGTCGGAGAGAACACGACGAACGCGACGAAGAGCAGGCCAAAGAACAGCAGCCAGTTTTCGGTGACGCGCGACAGGTTGTCGCGGAAGATCACGAAGAACAACGCGCCGAGCGCGGGGCCGAGGAACGAACGCATGCCGCCGATGATGACCATCGCCAGCAACTCGCCCGAGAATGCGACCGAGATCGGTTCGGCTGAGGTCATGCGGTTGTTGAACAGCAGCAGCATGCCGGCGAACCCGGTCAGCGTGGCCGAGGCGACAAAGGCGAACAGCTTGACGTTGTTGGTCGGATAGCCGATGAAGCGCGTGCGCTGTTCGTTCTCGCGGATCGCGACCAGCACCGTGCCGAGCGCGGAACGGTGGAAGCGCCACAGCCCGTACATCGCGAAGAAGCTGGCGACGGCAACGAGCGCATAGAAGTGCCATGCGCTTTCGAATGTCATGCCGGCGAATGCCGGCCGCTTGATGCCGCCGAGTCCGTTCTCGCCGCCGGTGACTTCGGTCCAGCGGAACGCGACCGAATACAGCACCGCGGCGAGCGCCAGCGTCAGCAACGAGAAGTACACGCCGCGCCGGCGCAGGATCAGGAACCCGAACACCCACGACAGCGCGAACACGATGCCCAGGCCGATTGCAAGCGGCAGGAAGAAGCCATCGTTGAACCACGCGCGCTGCGCCATGCCGGCCGCATAGGCGGCGAGGCCAAACCAGGCACCATGGCCGAACGACGTGAGGCCCGTGTAGCCAACCAGAATATTCAGTGCCATGCAGGCGAGCGCGAATATCACCACCTCGGTCGCGGACGTGACACCGAGGCCGATCGAGGTCAGCGCAAACGGCAGCAGCACCAGCGCGATGGCGGCAATGATCAGGTCGCGGGTCTGCGGCATCGGTTTGCGTCGAACTATTCGAACCGCTGGATTCGTTCGCCGAACAATCCGCGCGGCCGCGCGAGCAGCACCAGCAGCATCAGCAGATAGATCGCCGCTTCGGAATACTGCGGGAAACCGAAGGCGGTCACCGCGCCCTTGGTGACGCCGACGATCACGGCGGCGATCACCACACCCCAGAACGAACCGAGCCCGCCGATCACCACGACCACGAACGCCGAGGTGATGATCTCCGCGCCCATCGCGGGATGGATGGTGAAGATCGGCGCCAGCATCACGCCGGCGAGCGCCGCCAGGCCGATACCGAGAAATGCGACGGCGGCCATATACGGCTCGAGTGAAATGCCGAGTGCGCCGACCATGTCGGCGTTCTGCACGCCGGCGCGCACCACGCGCCCGAAAGGTGTTCGCTGCAGCAGGAACCACAGGCCGGCGACGCACAGCACGGCGACCGCGAGCAACAGCAGCCGGAAGCGCGGATAGATGAAATCGCCGACGATGACCTGTCCGCGCAGTTCAGGCGGGATCGACCACGACAGCGGCGGCGCGCCATAGATCATGCGCAGCGCCTGCTCGGCGACCATCGCCAGGCCGAAGGTGAGCAGCAGCGACAGCGCGGGGTCTGACTTGTAGAAGCGACGGAAAAGCAAACGTTCGACCACCACGCCGAGAAGCCCTACCGCCACCGGCGAGATCAGCACCGCGCCGGTGAAGCCGAGCCGCTCTCCAATCGTGACGGCCAGATACGCGCCGATCGCATAGAACGCGCCATGCGCAAGGTTCACGATGCCGCCGAGCGCAAAGATCAGCGACAGGCCAAGCGCGATCAGCAGGTAGTACGCGCCCGCGAGCAGGCCGTTGAGGAGGTGCTGAAGGAAGAGCAAGGCGGCGCGCGGTCAGGCCCCTCTCCCGCCGGGAGAGGGGTTGGGGTGAGGGAAGACGCTGCTAACGAATCCAGCGATGGCCGCTCACGCCATCTTGCACTCGTTCTCCTCCGCCGTGGTCGCTATCACTTCAAGCGACTCGTTCGGTCCCGGTATCGGCGGCGACGACGTGAAGATGTCGTAGTTGTTCTTGAGCTGCGCCGCCGGAATCGCCTGCACCGTGTACATCTCGTGCATCATCTGGTGATCGCTCTTGCGGAAGTAACCTTCGCGCGTCTTCATCAGGCCGAATTTCGCGCCCTTTTCGAAGTGCTCGACCAGCTTGGTCGAGTCGGTCGACTTGGTTTCCGCCATTGCCTGCGCCGTCAGCTTGATCGCGTTGTAGTCGCCCCACGCCTGGTTCTCCGGCGGACGGTTGTAGCGCTTGGTGAAGTCGGCCACGAATTTCTTCGATGCCGGGGTATCGATCAGGTGATGCCAGACGAGCGGCCACGTGCCGAGGAAATTGCCCCGTCCTGCGCCCCAGGCCACCGCCGTATCAAAGCCGAAACCGGCGACGGGGAAGGGCAGGCCAAACTCCGAGTATTGCTTCAGGAAATTGGTGATCTGGTTGCCGGCGAGATTGGAGATCACAAGATCAGGCTTGGCGCTGCGGATCTCCAGAAGCAGCGGTGAGAAGTCGGTCACATCGGTCGGCACCAGCTTGTCGGCAGCGAAGTCGCCGCCGTTGGCGGACATGAAGCGCTTGGCAACGCGCAGCAGATCATGTCCGAACGCGTAGTCGGCGGTCAGCGAGAACCACTTCTTGCCCTTGACGAGACCCTGCGCCAGCAGCGAGCGGCCGCAGGTCTTCACATACATCGAGTTCTGGCTCTCGATGTGGAACACATACTTCTTGCAACTCTTGCCACGCAGTTCATCCGAGTTGGCCCCGGAGTTGATGAAGAGCGTTTTCGTGCGCTCGACCACCTGGCCGATCGTCAGCGCGGAGGCGGATGAAATCTCGCCGATGATGCAGGCGACCTTGTCGCGTTCGACCATGCGCTCGGCCTTGGTCGAAGCCGTCTGCGGATTGACCGAGTCTTCCTTCAGCAGTTCGATCTTGCGGCCATTGACGCCGCCAGCGGCGTTGATCTCGTCGACGGCAAGATCGGCGGCCTGCACCGCGAACTCGCCCAGCGGCCCGAGAAATCCGGTGCGCGGCGTCAGGTGGCCGATGCGAATGGCATCGGACTGGCCGTAGCTGATGAACGGGAAGCCGGCGATGCCGGCCGCGGCGGCGAATCCGGCGCCCTGGACGAAGGTGCGGCGGGAAGAACTGCGAATGTCGGTCACGATCTCCTCCTTGTTCAAACTGCTTTTATTGGATGCCGGTCTGCCGCGCGCCGGCCACGCTTGCCCAGAACTGTGATCACAGTTATCGTGAATCAGCCGCCGCGGTTTGTCCAGCGGAATAACGGAAGACGGGAACACGATGAACCAGGCGCGCGCCGGCCGGCTGCCAGAGCATAGAGAACACGCACGCTCGACGATGGCCGGCGAAGTGCACGCGCAGTTGTCCGAGCTGCTGGTCTCGGGGGTGCTGACGCCGGGAGAGAAACTGTCGCTGCGCACCGTCGCGGATCGGCTCGGCGTATCCGTCACGCCGGTCCGCGCAGCGGTCGCGCGTCTGATCACCGATCGTGCGCTCGAGGTTTTGCCGAATCGTGCCGTGCGCGTGCCCGTGGTTTCGTTGCCGCAGTTTCGCGAATTGACCGCGATTCGGCTCGCCATCGAAGGGTTCGCCGCCGAGCGCGCCGCCGAGCAGCGCAACGACAAGGACCTTGCCGCGATGCGCCGACATGACGCTGAGTTTCGACGCCAGTGCCGCCGCCAGCGCCCCGATGTCGGTGTCGCGGTCAGGGCCAACCAGGCGTTCCATTTCTCCGTGTATCGAGCGGCCGGTCTGCCGTCTTTGATGCCCATCATCGAGGGGCTGTGGCTGCGGATCGGACCGGTGCTGAATTTCGACATGCGCTCGAGTGCGCCGCGCCTGCGCATCGGCGCGGCCGAGCGCTGTCATGCCGAACTGCTGGCAGCGATCGAGGGGTGCAAGCCACGCATCGCGCGAGCCGCGTTGGCGGCGGATATCGAGGGCGCTGCTGCTTTCATCGAGTCGCGCGGCGTGCTCCCGGACGACCGGCCCAATTGAAAAGGTCTCAGCAAATGGACATGCAGATCGAAGGCCTGCGGGTCATGATTTCAGCCGGTGGCGCCGGCATCGGACTGGAGATCGCGCGCGCGTTGGTTCTAGAGGGCGCCCGCGTCCATGTGTGTGATGTGGACGAGAAGGCACTCGCTGCACTGGCGCAGTCGGACCCGCTGCTGAGCTGGACACGCTGTGACGTGGCGTCGCGCGCCGACGTGGCTCGCTTCTTCAACGAAGGTCTCGCGAAACTGGGAGGTCTCGATTGCCTGATCAACAACGCCGGCATTGCCGGTCCGACCGGGCGGGTGGATGAAATCGACCCGCAGGATTGGGATCGCTGTCTGGCGATCGATCTCACCGGGCAATTCAATTGCGTACGGCTGGCGGTGCCTGCGCTGCGGCAGTCGGCCAATGCCAGCATCATCAACGTGTCGTCGCTGGCGGGCCGGTTCGGCTTCCCGCTGCGAACGCCGTACGCGGCGGCCAAATGGGGCGTAATCGGGTTGACCAGATCGCTTGCGATGGAACTGGGGCCGGACAACATCCGTGTCAATGCATTGCTGCCAGGCATCGTTGCCGGCGAGCGACAGAAGCGCGTGCTGACGGCGAAGGCGCAGGCGCGCGGCGTGTCGTTCGATGAGATTGAGAAGCTCGCCTTCTCGTTCACGTCACTGAAGGATTACGTGACGCCGCAGCAGTTGGCTGACCTCGTCGTGTTCGTCGCCAGCCCGCGCGGGCGCCTGATTTCCGGTCAGGCACTTTCGGTGTGCGGCGATACGAACATGTTGAGCTAGGAGTCGTGCGGATCAGGCTACCGGGGTCGGCAACGGCCGGCCGGAAAAGTACGCGGCGAGGTTGTCGATCACGAGTTGTCCCATTGCAGAGCGCGTCTCATGCGTGGCGCTGGCCTGATGCGGCTGCAGCACCACGTTGTCGAGCTTGAGCAGGGGTTCTGGCACGCGCGGCTCGTCGGCGAATACATCAAGGCCCGCACCGCCGAGGCGGCCGCTGACCAGCGCGTCGACCAGGGCTGGCTCATCGACCACGGAGCCGCGCGCGATGTTGATGAAGATCCCCTTCGGTCCGAGCGCATCAATCACTGCGCGGCTGATGATGCCGCGCGTTGCGGCGCCGCCCGGGCACGCGGCGACCAGGAAATCGACTGAGCGTGCGAGCGTGACGCAATCGGGCTCGTAGCGATAAGGCACATCCTTTGCCTGGGGGCCGTGGTAGGCGATCTGCATGTTGAAAGCCGCCGCGCGCGCGGCGATCGCCTGGCCGATCCTTCCCATGCCGACGATGCCGAGCCGCTTTCGGTGCATCCGCACGTTCAGGTGCATCGTGCTGCGCAGCCACGCACCTGAACGCACGTAGCGGTCCGCTTCGACAATGCGGCGCGCCGTGGCGAGCATCAGCCCGAGCGCGAGATCCGCGACTTCGTCGGTCAGCACATCTGGAGTGTTGGTGACGCGGATGCCGCGCTGCCTGGCATAGTCGAGATCGATCGCGTCGACGCCGACGCCGAAGCAGGCAATGATTTCGAGTTGCGGCACCTTGGCCATCAGGTCACGACTGGCACCAACCCCGCCGCTCGTGACCGCCGCGGTAATGCGTGGCAGGCCGGCGAGCATCGCATCGCGATCGGCGGCGCGCCACAGGTGATGCAGCGTGTAATGCCCGTCGAGCGTTTTGAACGTCGGCTCGTAGACGTTCGAGATCATCAGCACGTCGTGTTTCATGCGGCGCCCGGCAAGGGATTGCGGACCCGTGTTGCGATCAGCGTGCGCTGTACGCGGTGACCTGCTGCTGCTGTTTGCCGAGGCCGGCGATGCCGAGCGTGACGACGTCGCCTGCTTTCAGGAACTGCGGCGGCCTCATTCCCATGCCCACGCCCGGCGGCGTGCCGGTCGTGATGATGTCGCCCGGCAGCAGCGTCATGAACTGGCTGATGTAGCTCACCAGATGTGCGACGCCGAAGACCATCGTGCGCGTGTTGCCGCGCTGGCGCTTCTCGCCGTTGATATCGAGCCACATGTCGAGCGTCTGCGGATCCGTGATCTCGTCGGTCGTCACCAGGTACGGGCCGATCGGGCCAAACGTGTCGCACCCTTTGCCCTTGTCCCACTGGCTGCCTCGCTCGAGCTGGAAGTTGCGTTCGCTGATGTCGTTGACGATGCAATAGCCGGCGACGTGCTTCAGAGCGTCGTTCTGCGCAACGTACTGCGCCCTGGCGCCGATCACGACGCCGAGCTCGACTTCCCAGTCGGTCTTGGTTGAATTCTTTGGAATCACGATTCCGTCGTTGGGTCCGGTGATGCACGTCGTGGCCTTGGTGAAAACGATCGGTTCCGCCGGCACGGGCATGTTCGACTCCGCGGCGTGGTCGGAGAAATTCAGGCCGATCGCCAGGAACTTGCCGATTCCAATGTAGGGCACACCAAGCCGCGGGTTCCCGCGCACGCGGGGCAGGGTAGCTGGGTCGATCTTGCGCAACTTCGCCAGTTCGCGTGGTGCGAGCAGTTGACTGTCGATCTGCGACACGACGCTCGACAGATCGCGCATGTTGCCGTCCCCGTCTAGCAAGCCCGGTTTCTCACGCCCCGCAGGGCCATAACGCAGTAGTTTCATGGTCCTCCTTGACAGGTTTCAAAGACTCATGCCGCCATCGACGAAGATGGCCTGGCCGGTCATGAACGATGCTTCATCCGAAACTAGGTAAACGAACGTCTCGGCGATTTCTTCCGCGGTCGCCAGCCGACCCATCGGCTGGCGCGCAACGAAATCCTTCCGCGCCTGCACCGGGTCCGCAAACGCAGCGATGCGTTCTCCCAGCGACGGTGTGTCGACCGTGCCCGGGCAGATGCAGTTGACGCGGATTCCCTGCTTGACGTGATCAACTGCGAGTGCGCGTGTGAAGCCCGCGACCGCGGCCTTGCTCGCGGCATACGCCAGCCGATTCGGCGCGGCCTTGTGTGCACCAAGCACCGACGCCATGTTGAGGATCACGCCGCCGCCGGCAGCGATCATCTTTGGCAGCACCGCCTTGGTCAGCACAAACATGCTGCGCACGTTGAGGTCAAAACTGAAGTCCCAGTCTTCCAGAGAGCAGTCGAGGATCGTCCCCTGGTGCACGTAGCCTGCGCAGTTGAACAGGATGTCGACCGCACCGATCTCATCGACGAGCGCGCGTACCGCATCGTGATCGCGCACATTGAGCGCCCGCGTGGTGATGCCCGCTGCCTCAAGTGTTCGCAGCGAGTCAGGTTTCAGATCCGTGGCCAGCACGCGCGCGCCTTCGCGCGCGAAGGCAAGTGCGCCGGCCCGGCCCATGCCCTGACCGGCTGCGGTCACCAGTGCCGATTTGCCCTGTAGACGCCCCGCCATTGGTCCCCCGTGTTGTGCTGCGCCCCGGTGTCCGTTCGTTGACACTGCCAGTCGCCTATGCGAAGCTGGCCCGCAATTGGCCTGACCACTTTACCAGCGCGGGCAGTCTACGAGTTGGTCCCGAGCTTGTCCATCGCAGGTCGCATTCAGCACGAGCATCTCATTGCCATGCCATTGAAAGCGGTTGAAGCGCGGCGACTGTACCGGCAGATTGCCGATCAACTTGTCACGCTGATCCGGCGTGGCGAGTTCCAGCCCGGCGCGCGCTTGCCGGCCGAGCGGGATCTGGCACGCCAGCTCCGAGTCAGTCGGCCATCGGTGCGCGAGGCGCTGATCGCGCTCGAGGTCGAAGGATATGTGGAGGTGCGCGTCGGCGCCGGCGTCTTCGTGAAGAACCGCGACCGAGTGGCTGCAGGTCGGGTTGCATTGCCGCCCGACTCCGGACCGTTCGAACTGATCCAGGCACGGCGTGTGATTGAATCCGAGTGCGCGGCATTGGCCGCACGCAATGCAACGCCGACACAGATCAGGCAGCTGAAGTCCGCTTTGACGTCGATGAGCCGCGACCATCGGCGCAACGTCGTTCCGCTTGCCGGTGACCGACTGTTTCACGAACGCATCGGCGCAGCCAGCGCAAACAGCGCCCTGGCAATGCTCGTCAATACCCTGTGGGTGCAGCGAACCGGACCGCTCTTCCTGCGCCTCGAACATCACTTCGACACACCGGCACTGTGGACCGCGGCGATCAGCGAGCACGAGGCGGTGCTGGCTGCGATCGAGCGACATGATGCGAGCGGCGCGCGCGCGGCGATGAAGCGGCATCTGAATCGCGCCGCAATGCGCTTCAAACGCAGCTTCGGAAAGTAGTCATCGATGAACCCGGAACGAACCGTCAGCGACGACGATGCGCCGGTGATGACGGCGGACGGGCATTTCGATGTGCACGATGCGCCGGTCGACCTGTCCGTGTATCACGTCGAGGAGTGGATTGCGCTGGTGTTCTTCTGGGTTCTGGCAACGGTGATCTTCTACCAGTTCTTCACTCGCTATGCGCTGAATGACTCAGCCGCCTGGACGGAGGAGATCGCGCGCTACCTGCTGATCTGCACCGTCTTCATCGGCGCGGCGATCGGCGTGCGCAAGAACAATCACATTCAGGTTGATTTCTTCTATCGCATTCTGCCGCGACCGATCATGCGCGTCCTTTCGACCCTGGTGGATCTGGCGCGGATCGCGTTCCTTGCCTACGCGGTGTACCTGACCTACGCGCTGATGACGCGCATCGGTGGTCAGCCGATGTCGGTGATCAACTGGCCGATCGGCATCATGTACGCGGTTGTGCTGGTGGGCTTTGCGCTGATGACGTGGCGCGCGGTGCAGGTCGGAATTGTCAACCTGCGACGAGGTGAGTCAGTGCTTGAGAACCCCGAACTTGCTGAGCATCACTGAACATCACCGAGTGACGCCATGGGCCCGACCGGATTCAAGCTGACGTTCCTCGCGCTGATGGGCGCCGGCGTGCCCGTTGCGATTGCGATGGCAGGCGCGTCGCTGCTGTACGTGATGATCAGCGGCGATGTGCCGGATTTCGTGGTGATCCATCGGATGGTGAATGGCATCGATTCGTTCCCGCTGCTCGCCGTGCCGTTCTTCATCCTGGCTGGCAATCTGATGAACTCGGCCGGGATCACCAACCGCATCTACAACTTCGCGCTGTCGCTGGTGGGCTGGCTCAAGGGTGGGCTCGGCCACGTGAACATCATCGGCTCGGTGATATTCGCCGGCATGTCGGGCACCGCGATCGCCGACGCTGCCGGCCTGGGGACAATCGAAATCAAGGCGATGCGCGACCATGGCTACAGCGCGGAATTTTCGGTTGGAGTGACGGCCGCGTCTGCGACGCTCGGGCCGATCATTCCGCCTTCGCTGCCGTTCGTGATCTACGGCATGTTCGCCAACGTATCGGTCGGTGCGCTGTTTCTCGCGGGTTTGCTGCCCGGTGTCGTGATGGCGGCGCTGATGATGGCGACCGTCGCGTTCTATGCGCACAAGAACGGCTGGGGCGGAGACATCAAGTTTGAATGGGGTCGGCTCGGCAAGGCGCTGCTCGAACTCGCTGTGGTGGCGGCGTTTCCAATGATCATCATCGCGGTGCAGAGCGCGGGTGCCCCTCCCGTGCCGACAGTGGTCGCTGCGCTCGTTGTGCTGCTCGCCGCGGACTGGCGTTTTCGCTTCGACGCAGTGCTGCCGATCCTGACCCCGGTGTTGCTGATCGGCGGCATGACCGCAGGTGTCTTCACCGCTACCGAGGGCGCAATCGCCGCCTGCGTGTGGTCGCTCTTCCTTGGCCTGATCTGGTACCGGACGATCCGGTGGCGGATGCTGATCAAGGTATCGATGGATACGATCGAAACCACCGCGACCGTGCTGCTGATCGTCGCGGCGGCCTCGATCTTCGGCTGGATGCTGACGGTGACGCGGACGACCGAAATGATCGCCGCGTGGGTGCTGGGTGTCACCAGCGAACCGTGGACATTTCTGCTGCTCGCGAACGGATTGATGCTGTTCGTCGGCTGCTTTCTCGAGCCGACCGCGGCAATCACGATCCTGGTGCCGGTGCTGCTGCCGATCGTCAAGCAACTCGGAATCGATCCGGTGCATTTCGGCCTGATCATGGTGCTGAACCTGATGATCGGCTTGCTGCATCCGCCGATGGGTCTGGTGCTGTTCGTGCTGGCGCGCGTGTCGAAGCTGTCCTTTGAGCGCACGACGATGGCGATCCTGCCTTGGCTGGTGCCGCTGCTGGTGAGCCTCGGTCTGGTGACCTACATCCCGGCAATCAGCCTTTGGTTGCCGAAGATTCTGATGTGAGGAAGAAAGATGTCCGCAGTCAGTGAAAGCATTGCTCCGGTGCTGCGCCTGCATCCGGCGGACGATGTCGTGATCGCGCGCCGGCAGCTCGTGTCCGGCACGATGGTCGAAGGTATACCCATCAGTGGGCTGGTGCCGCCGGGGCACAAGGTCGCGGTGCGTGCGATCACGAAGGGCGCGCCGGTGCGGCGCTACAACCAGATCATCGGTTTTGCGAAGCGTGACATCCGCGCCGGCGAACACGTGCACCTGCATAACCTGGAAATCGGGCCGGAGCACGGTGCCAATCTGGGAAATGCGGCGCGCGATTACGCGTTCTGCGCGGACGTGAAGCCGACCCGGTATGTGGAGAGACCGGCGACCTTCCACGGCATCGTCCGCGCCGACGGTCGCGTCGCGACGCGCAACTACATCGGCATCCTGTCGAGCGTGAACTGCTCCGCGACCGTAGTGCGCTCGATCGCGGATCAGTTCCGGCGCGATGTCTTTCCGCAGGCGCTCGGAGACTTTCCGAATGTCGATGGCGTGGTCGCTCTGACGCACGGCACCGGCTGCGGCATGGACATGGGCGAAGCGTTGCATGTGCTCCGTCGCACGCTGGGCGGCTACGCACGCCATGCGAACTTCGCCGCGGTGCTGGTCGTCGGCTTGGGTTGCGAGACCAATCAGATCAGTTCGTGGCTTGGCGCGGAGCAACTGAAGGAAAGCGACGCACTCCAGGTGTTCAGCATCCAGGACAGCGGCGGCACGACGAAGGCAATCGGAAGTGGAGTCGCGCGCGTGCGCGAACTGCTGCCGCAGGCGAATCGCGTTCAGCGCGAGGAGGTGCCTGCAAGCCATCTGCTGCTCGGCCTGCAGTGCGGCGGCTCCGACGGCTACTCGGGGATCACCGCCAATCCTGCGCTGGGCAACGCGGTCGACCGGCTGGTTGCGCACGGCGGCACCGCGATCCTGTCGGAGACGCCGGAGATCTACGGTGCCGAGCATCTGCTGACCCGGCGCGCGGTTTCGCGCGAGGTAGGGGAGAAACTGATCGCGCGCATCAATTGGTGGGAGGACTACACGGCGCGCAATCACGGCGAGATGAACAACAACCCCTCGCCCGGCAACAAGGCGGGCGGGCTGACCACGATTCTGGAGAAATCGCTCGGCGCCGTGGCCAAGGGCGGCACCACGAATCTGGTGGACGTCTACGAGTACGCGCAATCGGTCGACAAGCGGGGCTTCGTCTACATGGACACGCCGGGCTATGACCCGGTATCGGCCACCGGGCAGGTTGCGGGCGGCGCGAATATGATCGTGTTCACGACCGGCCGCGGCTCGGCGTACGGTTGCGCGCCGTCGCCGTCGCTGAAACTGTCGACCAACACTGAACTATGGCGGCGCCAGGAAGACGATATCGACCTGAATTGCGGCGGGATCGCTGATGGTGATGATTCGGTGGAGGATATCGGCGCGCGTATCTTCAGCCTGATTCTGGACGCAGCGTCAGGCAGGAAATCCAAGAGTGAGTTGCACGGCTATGGGCAACAGGAATTCGTGCCCTGGCAACTTGGCGCAACGATGTAACTGAGCTATCACGACACGTTCAACGGCAGCAAACGCTTCGACATGGAGCGCACAACAGGAGGAGACATGAAACGAGGCATTCAACTGCTGGCGCTGATCGCCGGGCTCTGGGCGGCAATCGGCGTCAGTGCGCAAACCAAGCTTAAGTTCGCCCATGTGTACGAGACGTCGGAGCCGTATCACACCGCGGCATTGTGGGCGGCCAGCGAAATCGCCAAGCGCACCAGCAACCGGTATCAGATCGAGGTATTTCCCGCTTCCACGCTGGGCAAGGAGACCGACATCAACCAGGGTCTGACGCTGGGCACGGTCGACATCATCTATACGGGACAACTGTTTGCCGGCCGCACCTATGGCCCGCTGGCGATTGGCGGCGCGCCCTACATGTTCCGCGACTTCAATCACTGGAAGGCGTATTCGACCAGTTCGTTTCTTGGGGAACTCTCGGAAGGCTACCGCCAGAAGAGCGGAGGCAACAAGGTGGTCGCGATCACCTACTACGGTGAACGCCATGTGACGTCGAACAAACCCATCAACGCGCCGGCCGACATGAAGGGCCTCAAGATCAGGGTGCCCGACGCGCCGCTGTACACGATGTTCCCGCGCGCAGTCTCTGCGAATCCGACGCCGATTGCGTTTGCCGAGGTCTACCTGGCACTGCAGAACGGCACGGTCGATGCGCAGGAAAACCCGCTGCCGACGATTGATGCAAAGAAGTTCTACGAGGTGCAGAAATTCATCGTGCTGACCGGGCACATCACTGACGCACTGCTGACGATCGTCGGCGGGCCGACCTGGAACAAGCTGTCTGACGCTGACAAGAAGATCTTCGAGGACGTGCTGCGCGAAGGCGCGGCGCGCGCAACGGCAGAGATCATCGAAATCGAGAAGAAGCTGGGCGCGGAATTCGAGAAGCGCGGCAAGACCGTCGTGCGTGTTGACCGCACGCCGTTCCGCGAAGCCGTCATGAAGTTGCACAACGGGCCCGATGCAACCTGGGACAAGGCGACGTACGATAAGCTGCAGGCGCTGAAATAGCCTCAGCGAACGAAACAGGAGGGATCATGCTGAACCGACCGATCGCGGATGTGCTGGCAGGCAAGGAAATTCGCGAGGTTCTGGGGACGCCATCGACGACGACGGTGGCGAACGCGGCCGCGCTGATGAGCAGCAAGGGTGTGGGTGCCATTGTTGTTCGTTCCGGCGCCGGACCGATCGAAGGAATCTTCACCGAGCGCGACCTTTTGCGGCGCGTTGCCGCCGCCAACCTTGACCCCCGCACGACGACCGTTGCGCAGGTGATGACGGCGGATGTGCGCACGGTTTCGGCTCAGGCGACGGTGGAGGATGCACTGCGCCTGATGGTTGTACATCGATATCGTCACCTGCTGGTGCAGGACGGTGCCAGCCCGGTCGGCTTGATCTCGATCCGGGATCTGATGACCTGGCTGGTGCAGCCGGACAGCCCGATCGCGCACGAAGGTCGTGTGGGCGTGGTGCGCGCACGGATGCGCGAAGCGGTGGAATCGGTGAGCGGCGTAAAGTCGTAGAAAGGCAAGCGACCGCCGGACGGGCGTTCGCGCACTTTGGGGGCGGCGGGGCTGTGTCAACCGTACCTGCCGGGCCTAGAATTCAGGCTCGCATATCCCACAAGTGAAGATGGCTTCGAACGACTTCACCCCGAACCGCCGCCGGCTTGTGCTGGCCTGCGGTTGCTGCGCGCTCGCATCGCTGGCCACGGAAGCCGTCGCGCAGAGAAACCCTCCGTCCGAGGATTGGCGCGCCACGTTGCTGCAGGACAAGCGCGAGCTTTGGCTGGTGCGGGATGAAGACGAATTGCGCGCGACCTACTGGACCGCGACAACCGGATTCAATCGCGACGAGTATCAGAACATCTGCTGGCTGCTGCGCGACAAGCGCGCCGGGAGGATCTTTCCGATCGATCGCCATCTTCTCGACGTGCTGTGCGGTGTGCAGACCTGGCTCGGGCGCAACGGACATCAATCACCGATCCAGATCAACTCCGGCTATCGGACGATGGCGACCAATCGCAAGATCGAGGGTGCTGCACGCAATTCGCAGCACATCCTCGGCAAGGCGGCAGACATCGTGGTGCCGGGCGTGTCGCCCGTGAAACTGGCCGGAATGGCGAGCCTGTTCGGTCGCGGCGGTACGGGTTTCTACGTCGGCAAGGATTTCGTCCACGTCGACAGCGGCGACGACCGGATCTGGATCGATCAGCGGCGCCGTACCGGCTGAGTCAAAGATACCCGAGCAGCGCCGCTACCGGCAGCGCGGAGCGCGGCAGGAACGGCAACGTCCACAGGCCGCTGTGCAGCGCGCCTTCCATGAAGAATTGCAGCGGATGTGCGAGCGTCGCGTCGGGCGCTGCAGCGCCGCCGGTCGTGCGCAGGTCGTGCACCAGCAGCGCCGCCATCAACGCGTTGGCCGTTTCTGGCTCGAATACCTCGACGTCGAACAGGCGCGCGCCGTTATAAGCAGCTTTCAGCGCGCGATTTTGGACCACCGACTGCGTGCGCGCGGCCGGTGCGACGTTGGCGGAGACACGCAGGCCGTCGGCGTGCGCAACCAGCGCACGCCACTGCTGCAGACGCTTTGCCAGCGCGTAATTCGGTCCCTGCTCGACAACCAGCCCGTCGACAATGCCGGCGCGAAATCCCTCGGGTCCGTCGAGAATGCGCAATACGTTCGGAGTGAACAGGCGATCGCGACTGAGCCAGCGCAGCGGCTCCTGCCACAAGCGATTCGCACCGCGCGTGTACCAGCGAGTGATGGACTGTTCAGCCGTGCGTAACGGGACCGCGTAGCAGTCGGTGGGTGTCAGCAGATATGCGGGTACAACATTGCGCCGGAGGGCGATCAGGTCGGCGACGATGGCATCCATCGCCACCGACAGGCGGACATGCGCTTCACCATCGAGGTACGCAAAGCAGCCGATTGCCATCGGCTCCGGCATCGATACGAGCCAGTGCCGAATCTGCGGTGTGGCGGTGAGCAGGCTAGCGCCGGCGAGATCGGGCAGGCGAGGATCGTCGGCTGACGAGCCCTCGCGGACGGGGATGCGCACGCGGCCGTTGCCGCGCCGCGCGATATCGATCAGTCGGCGCCACAAACCAGGGTCCGGCACGTCGACCGCGATCAGCGTCGCGCGCCACGAGGCCAGAGTCGCAAACGGGCTGTACTCCGCACCGGCGCCGAGCGCGACGATGTTCCAGTCGGACAGGTCAAGCCAATCCGGATTCGCGATCACCGCCTCGATTGCGGATGCGAATGATGGCTCGGCTATCCCACGCTCGACCCAGTGATCCAGTTGCGCGACCAGAGTCGACCCGGCGAGCCTCTCACCGCGGTAGGGAACCTCCAGGCGCGGCGCCTCGTTTCCCTGTCCGGCAACGGTGACGGTGTTCAGGCGGTCTTCGCACGGCGCACGCAGCGCGAGGTCGAGCGGCATCGATTCGCCATCGCGGCAGAACTCGAAGCTGCGATATACGGTATCCAGACCGCGACGCGCGATGGAAACGGCGGTCGCCGGCTGGTTGATCATCAGTTCGATCTGGGCGCGCAAGTGCGCCGGATAGCGATGCCGCCAATCGGGTTCGTCGATGATGGCGTCGGCCAATTGCGGCGCGGCCACCTGAACTGCTTCGGCGAACAGGCGCTTGCCGGTCACAATGCTGCTTCGCCCACCGCTGCCGACAATCGGAAAGGCCACGCCCTCGGCGCCGTTCGCTTTGGCGCGCGCGGTGACGGGTGGCCGCTGGATCAGCGTGTCGTCAAGCGAGGTGCTGCGTGGCGTGGGCGGTGTGCTCATGAGCGAGGTGCGAAGCGCCGGCCAGTCTACCGTCTCGTCAGATCGCACCCACCTAAGCTGGCAACGGCGGCAGCAGGCTTACCGGCCCGCCGCGAGGCGGGCGTACGGCTTCGTAGTAGCGCGCGCGCAGAACCAGGCGGCGATGCGAGGAGGAATCGGTGAATGCCGACCGGTCGTGCAGCACGTTGTTGCAGACGATGCCCATGTCGGGCTCGAGCCGCGCACGCAGGATGTGCGGGTCGGTGTCGAGGATGCGCAGCAGTGCCTGCGTGGCGGCGTGAACCGCAGGTTCGTCCTTCCACGCGATACTGCGCGTGCGCGCCGTGTAGCGCATGTGCAGTCGGCCGTCCTCGGTCACCGAGAACACCGGGCCGGTCTGGTCGCCGCGCGCGATTTCGCCTTCTTCCGACCGCGCCGGAATCGTCATCACGTCGGGCTGCATCAATGCCGCGATGTGCCGCGGGTCGGAATCGCGCAGCGCGATGTAGGCGAGCTCGTGGTCGAGCAGGCGGTTTTCTCCGCCTTCTTCGGCGCGCTGTACGCAGTGCAGGATCATCGCGCGGATGCGGCGTTCCGGCGGGTTGTAGTAGCCGTCGGTGTGCCAGCGGAGCGCGCGGTTCGTGTAGGGGATATAGCCGCTGCGCGTGCCGCTGTCGGTCGCGGCCAGTGGCGTGATGCCGTCGTCGTCGGCCAGGTAGTTGACGTCGAGCGTGCGCAGGCCAAGCTGCTCCCCAACGTGGCGTGGAATGTCTGCGTCGCTCGCTGCCCTGCAACCACTTGCGTAGATCGCCATGTTGGCGCGTTTGCAACGCGCGATCAGCGCCTCGCGTTCGGTGACTGTGAGGTGCAGCGGATCGGCGACTTCGACGATCAGTTCGTCGATGCTCCGCGGATACGCGGTGAGCCTGCGATCACGCCAGGCCTGATAAGCGGCACGATCGGTGAGGTCGAAGTGAGGCGCGGCGATCGACGCCACGGTCATTCCGGTGGAATCGGATCGTCGACCGGTGCGTCGACGCCGGGCATTTCCGGCAACGGTCCGGGCTCGGCCTGCGCTTCTTCAGCCGATATTTCTCCGGCCGGGGCAATGATCGATCCTGCGGTCTTCACGACGTTGTCCATCAGTTTGCGCAACGTATCGACCGCCTCGGGAGCCTCGATCGACATCACCTGGTCGGTGATCCAGGCGCGGTCCTGCGGCGCGACCACGGCGAGCAGCGCATGGCTGCAGGAGCGCATGAAGGCGAAGTCCGGCCCGCTGTTGTCGTCGAAGCCGCATTCGGCATATTCGTCGGCGCGCGTGTTGAACAGGTCGATGAAACTGCGCCGGACGTCATCGTGCGCGTCGCCAAGCAGCCGGGACTGATTCTCGGCCTGTTGTTCGGCGAGCCGATTGACCATCGACACCGTGAACACCCGCCGCTCGGGCAGTGTCAGGCGCGAGAACGCGAAGCGATCGGCGACCTGGATCAGGAAGATCAGGTACTCGCGCAGAAAAGCGAAATACTGCGGGCTCGCTTCGATCTCGAACTGCGCGCTGCGCATGCGCTTGATGGTGTTGAGGCCGAGCCGCCAGGTTGTGAATGCGGCCACGCTGGCGAGCGTTGCCGGATCGCGTGCCTTGCCCTTGGCGAAGAAGCGGCTCTTGGTCCGCCGCAGCACGGTGATCCCGCTCACAAAGTCCTTCCGTTCGCCCTGAGGTATCGGAGGGTCAGTAGCCGCCCTTGCCGAACGGTTTCGGCAGCCCCGCGACGCGGACTCCCTGCTTGGCCGGACCGCCCGGGAACAGGTCATACAGCATTTTGCTGTCGTGCTGCGGCATCAGTTCGGTCAGATCCTTCAGCATGTTGCGGAAGTTCGGCGTGTGACCGTGCTCGCGGTACTGATCGCGCAGATAGCGGATCACGTTCCAGTGCTCGTCGGTCAAGGTGATGCCTTCAGTTTGCGCGATCGCCGTGCAGACTTCGTCTTCGAAGCACGGCTCCAGCAGGTACCCTTCTTCGTCGGTTTCCAGGGTCTGGCCATTGACCTCGTATGCCATTGTGGGAGCTTCTCCGTGTGTAATTCGTGCGTGCGACGGGCCTATGTGGCTTGCAGTGCTAGGCGCGAGGAGCGCGGTTTGGTTGATCCAAATGAGCGACGAGCAACAACGCAATGCGAGCCACATAGGCCCGTCCCGAAGGGTTGCCGCCAGCAAGCCCGGCTGCGGCGTTGCACAGCTTGGCCGTAGGCCGAGCTACTGTCCTGCGCTGCGCGCCTTGCATCCGGGCTTTCTGGCGACAGCGCATCGTACGAATTACACACGGAGAAGCTCCTACTCCTTGCGCAAGTAGAACTCGAACTCGCCCGGCGCCGACTGGTACCGGTCGATCAGCCGCACGTTGCCGCTGCTGGTCCACGCGGCGATATCGTCGGGCGTGCCGGGACAGTTGGAAATCAGCACCAGTACTTCGCCTGTCTGCATCCCCTTGAGCAGTCGATGGGCTTCGATGATCGGTCCCGGACAGGCAACACCGCGCAGGTCGAGCACGACATTGCCGGTCGTTCGTGCCGCCGCGCGGCCGCGTCGGATGGTGTAGGCGACCCGCTTGCCATCAAGGTGCTCGATATTGAGTAACTGATGGCCGGTCTGATCCGCCCATACGCGCAGATCGTCGCCGGTGCCGGGGCAATCCGAGATCAGCACCATCTGCTGACCGTCGGGCAGATCGTCCAGGATCTTTTTCGCGCCGAGCAACGGAAGTGGGCACGACTGGCCTGTCATGTCGAGCCGGACGATCGAAGCTTCATTCACGATTCACCTCGTTGCGTCAAAAAACACTCAACTGCCTACTGCCGCGATCGACTTGTGTGGCACAAACACGCCACAGCCGAGCAAGCGATGCAGCCCAAGCCCCTGCTGCTGCGCGCGGAGCGAATCATCGGGCGACAGGCCGTGCAGCATCAGGCTGAAGCCCGTGCATTGCTCCGCTCCAACACGGATTTCTCCGCGCCGACCGACGATCAACTCGCCTTTGATCTGCATCTGCACGGTGGCACGCTCAATGTCTTCGACAAAGCGAGCCTCGTCCTCGGCGCCGGTGACTACAAGGCGAGAATGCAGTACCGGGTACGGCAGCAGTTCGCGGCGCGTACAGCGGCCAATGTGCAACGGTGCGGGCAGCTCGAGCCGCTTGCCCTGGAGGCCGGCGCATGCGTCGGTGCGCGCGGCGGGCAGCCGCAGCACCAGACGTGTGCGTCCGCCAACAAGGAGGCGGCCGTCTGATGCCGTCAGCCCGCGAATCGGGTGCACAGCGGCCAGCGGTTCATCGGCCAGCCATGGCAGTGCGGTGGCGAGTGCGCGGGACAACGCGTACGCATAGTCCCGATCGATCATGTCGCCCGCGACCGCGAACGCGAAGTCGAGCGATCCGGTCACGATGAGGCATCCGCCTGCGGGCTCTGCGCGCGGCTCCAGCTCAGCATCGCGTCCGCCCACTGACCGGCCGTGGCGCTGTCGATGTCGAATACCGTGAAGCGGCGTCCTTCGCGAATGCGGATTCGCAGCAGGCTGATGCCGCCGACCAGGTAGTCGATCTGCTGCAGTTCGATCTCCTGCCCTCCCAGCGGCGCCCGCAGCTTTGTGAGCTCGGTCACACGCAGCTTCTCTTCCATACTGTTTCGCTCCTATGTCGCGCATGCCGACGGACTAGCCTCCTGGAGGTGCGCTCGACTCAATGCTTTCATATTCTGCTGCTGTTCACGACGCCATTACCCCGGTTGGCGGCGCACCCCTCCCATTCGGGTTATTTGCGTAATCATCGAGGGTGATGGTTCAGCCACTGCCCGAACCGTAGGATTCCCTCGGCAAGCGATGCCCCGTTCGTGGCGGCGTGGCGGCGCGCGAACCCATGCGGCGCGCGTCGATGGTGCGACCGCGGACATCTTCTCCAGGAGGAAACATGGCCAAGCCAATGCACGAAACACCGATGCTGGACGAGCTTGAGAGCGGTCCGTGGCCCAGTTTCGTGACCGGCTTGAAGCGCCTCGCCAAGGACAAGGACTACATGGTCGACCTGCTCGGCCAGCTCGAGACCTCGTATGAGACGCGCAAGGGCTACTGGAAGGGCGGCACCGTCAGCGTGTTCGGTTATGGCGGCGGGGTGATCCCACGCTTCACCGAGTTGAAGGACGAAAACGGCAAGCCGAAGTTTCCCGACGCGGCCGAGTTCCACACGCTGCGCGTGATGCCGCCGCCCGGCATGCACTACTCGACCGCGATCCTGCGCAAGCTGTGCGACATCTGGGAGGAACACGGCTCCGGACTGATCGCCTTCCATGGGCAAAGCGGCGACATCATGTTCCAGGGGGTGAAGTCGGACAAAGTGCAGGACGCCTTCGACGCCATCAACGAAGCCGGTTTCGACCTCGGCGGCGCCGGCCCCGCCGTGCGCACATCGATGTCGTGCATCGGCGCAGCGCGCTGCGAGCAGTCTTGTTTTGATGAGGCGAAAGCGCATCGCACCGTGCTGAACAGCTTCCTTGACGACATCCACCGCCCCGCGCTTCCATACAAATTCAAGTTCAAGTTCTCCGGTTGCCCGAATGACTGCATGAATTCGGTGCAGCGGGCGGACCTTGCCGTGATTGGAACCTGGCGCGACAACATCCGCACCGACGAAGCGCTGGCGAAGAAGTGGTTCGCCAAGCATGGCATGAACGAGCTGGTCAACGACGTCGTCGCGCGCTGCCCGACCAAGGCGATCCAGATCAAGGAGATCAAGGACGTGCGGCGCGACGCAAAGATCTCCAGCGTCGCCGTCAACGACACGCAGGCGCTGGAAATCGACAACCAGGACTGCGTGCGCTGCATGCATTGCATCAACGTGATGACCGGCGCGCTCGCCCATGGCGAAGACACCGGTGCCACGATCCTGTGCGGCGGCAAGCGAACGCTGAAGATCGGCGACCTGATGGGTACCGTGATCGTGCCGTTCATGAAGCTCAAAACCGACGAGGATCGCGAGGCGCTGGTCGATCTGGGCAAGCGAATCGTCGACTTCTTCGCTGAAAACGCGCTTGAACACGAGCGCATCGGCGAAACCATCGAGCGCATCGGGCTGGTGAGCTTCCTTGAGGGCATCGGGCTCGAGATCGATTCCAACATGGTGGCCGCACCACGCACCAATCCCTACGTGCGCACGGACGGCTGGGACGACGAAGTCGCCAAGATGCAGGCGCGCAAAAAAGTAGCTTGAGAAGGACGGACCATGGCGCAAGTCGAAGCTCCTGTCACGCCGGCAAAACCGGCTCCACCGAAGACGCCCCGGCGCGCGAATGAAACCGGCGTGCCGGACAACACGCCGTTCCTGCATCCGCTGATGAAGAAGAACTACGGCCAGTGGAAGTACCACGACCGGCCGCGTCCCGGCGTGCTGCACCATGTGGCCAAGTCCGGAGACGAGTTATGGACGGTCAAGGCCGGCACGCAGCGGCAGATGGACGTCTGGACCATCCGCACGCTGTGCGACATCATCGACAAGTTCGGCGAGGGCCAGGTCCGCTTCACGATCCGCAGCAATGTCGAAATCGGCGTTTCGAAGTGGGAGAAGGTCGGGCCGCTGATCAACGCGCTCGAATCCGCGGGGTTCCCGGTGGGCGGCACCGGCAACTCGATTTCGATGATCGCGCACACGCAGGGCTGGCTGCATTGCGACATCCCCGGTACCGACGCCTCCGGCGCGGTCAAGGCGCTGATGGACGACCTGATCGTCGAATTCAAGCGCGAGGAGATGCCGAACCGCGTGCATCTGTCGACCTCGTGCTGCGAGATCAACTGCGGCGGGCAGGCCGACATCGCGATCATCGTGCAGCACACCAAGCCACCGAAGATCAACCACGACCTGGTGGCCAACGTGTGCGAGCGGCCGGCAGTGGTTGCGCGTTGCCCAGTGGCGGCGATCCGACCCGCGATGGTCAATGGCAAGCCGTCGCTCGAGATCGATGAGAAGAAGTGCATGTGCTGCGGCGCCTGTTACCCGCCGTGCCCGCCGATGCAGATCAACGACCCGGAACACACCAAGCTCGCGATCTGGGTCGGCGGAAAGAACTCCAACGCGCGCGGCAAGCCGACCTTCATGAAGATGGTCGCGTCCGGATTGCCCAACAACCCACCGCGCTGGCCGGAAGTGAGCGAGGTGGTCAAGCGCATCCTGCGCGTCTACAAGGAAGACGCGCGCTCATGGGAGCGCATGGCCGACTGGATCGAGCGCATCGGCTGGCCGCGCTTCTTCGAGAAAACGGGACTGACCTTCACCAAATACCTCATCGACGACTGGCGCGGCGCGCGCGCGAACCTGAACGCGTCGACGCACATCCGCTTCTGATCCGCGCGCGAGGCTGAATGTGAAGATCGCAGTTCTGGTCAACGAAGGGCCGTACCAGCATCAGGCGAGCGACTCGGCATACTTGTTCTGCATGGCGGTGCTCGCCCGGGGCCACGAGCTGCAGCGCGTGTTCTTTTATCACGATGGCGTGAACAACGCCTCGCGCTTCACCGAGCCTCCCCAGGATGACCGCCACATCGTTTCGCGCTGGACCAAGCTCGCCCAGGAGCACAAGGTCGATCTCGTCGTCTGCGTGGCTGCCGGCCTGCGCCGCGGACTGGTTGCCGAGACGCTCGCGCCCGGGTTTCGCATCTCCGGGCTTGGGCAACTGATCGACTCCGGCATCAAGGCGGACCGTGTGGTCGTCTTTGGAGACTGATCGATGACGGTCAAGAAGTTCATGCTCGTGAACCGCAAGGCGCCGCATGGCTCCATCTATGCACTGGAGAGCCTGGAGGTCGTGCTGATTGCGGCGGCGTTCGAGCAGGATGTCTCAGTGGTCTTCATCGACGACGGTGTCTACCAGCTGAAGAAGGGCATGCAGACGAAGGCGATCGCCACCAAGAACTTTTCGCCGACGTATCGCGCGCTGGAAGACTACGACATCGACAAACTGTACGTCGAGTCCGAGTCGCTCGCTGCGCGTGGTCTGGTGGCGGAGGACCTGATCACCGATGTGAAGGTCGTCGATTCGACAACGCTCGCGGACCTGATGGAACAGCAGGACGTGGTGCTGAGCTTCTGAGGGCGCAATCGATGCTGCACATCGTGAATAGTTCACCGTTGGAAAGGCCGACCCTGGACAGCGTTTTGCGGCTGGCCAAGTCAGGGGCGCTGCTGCTGATTGAAGACGCCGTTTACGCGGCGACCCGCGGCAACGGTGGGGAGGGTCGCGTTCGCGAGGCGATGGCGAAGCTGAAGGTGTATGCGCTGATGCCAGACCTGCAGGCGCGCGGTGTGGCGGATCGCCTGATCGAAGGCGTCAGCACAGTTGACTATGAGGGATTCGTGGATCTCGTGCTCGAGCACCACAACAATCAATCGTGGTTCTAGGAAGTCAGGCATTTCTTGAAACTGGAAGGAGACCGGCATGCCGACCATTGATGTCAACGGCAAGAGTTTCGAAACCGACGAGGAAGGTTATCTCGTTAACCTGGGCGACTGGAACGAAGACATCGCCAATGCAATCGCCAAGGGCGAGAACATTGACATGTCCGAGAACCACTGGGAGGTGGTCAATTTCCTGCGCAAGTATTACGAGGAATATCAGGTCGCGCCGGCCGTGCGCGTACTGACCAAGGCGATCGGCAAGACGCTCGGACCGGACAAGGGCAACAGCCAGTACCTGTACGAGCTGTTTCCTTATGGGCCGGCCAAACAGGCGTGCAAGATCGCCGGCCTGCCCAAGCCGACCGGCTGCGTTTGACGATTCGCAGAGTGGGGTCGACGCTGCGCGTCGCCCCGCAGCACGAGCGGGATTGATTGTGTTGGCGGCGACGACTCTCTTCGCGCTGCTTTTTTACGCCGCGGCCGTGGTGCTGTTTGGCGGCCTGATCGCGCGGGTCGTCGACTACGCGCGCACGCCGGCGCCGCTGAAAATCCCGACCACGCCGGCGCCGATTACCCGCGGCGGCGTGGTGCTGCGCATGGCGCGCGAGGTGGTGTTGTTCGAAAGCCTGTTCAAGGGCAGCCTGTGGACGTGGCTGTTTGGCTGGGTATTTCATGCTGGCCTGGCGCTCGTGCTGGTGCGCCATCTGCGCTATTTCACCGAGCCGGTATGGAGCTGGGTCGCCCTGTTGCAGCCGCTCGGCATCGCCGGCGGTCTCGGCATGCTGGCCGGTCTGGCCGGACTATTGGCGCGGCGCGTGTTGGTCGACCGCATCAGGTACATCTCGACCGCGTCGGACTTCCTGATGCTGGTGCTGCTGCTCGCGATCGCCGCCTCGGGTTTGGCGATGAAGTATTTGTTTCACACCGATGTGGTTGGCGTGAAGGCGTTCTTTCTCGGCCTGCTGGTGTTCGACTGGCAGCCGCTGCCGTCCGACGGTGTGCTGTACGTCCATCTGCTGCTGGTGCTAGCGCTGATGCTCGTGTTCCCGTTCTCCAAGCTGCTGCATGCGCCCGGCTTGTTTTTCTCGCCATCGCGCAACATGGTCGACGATCCGCGCGAGGCGCGCCATCTGGCGCCGTGGGCGGCCGATCTTGAGCGGAGCCGATGACGATGGCCGACGTTACTGCTCCCGCACTGCGCGAGTTCCCGACGCCGCCGGCGCTTCTGCCGGGGGCGATGGAGAAGTCGCGGCCCTATGTGGCCAATGACAAGATCCAGCAGGCGATCGGGTTTCCGGGTGAACTGACCGCTGGCTGGGAGCAGCGCGCAATCGCCCACATGGGCACGCTGCTCGGCAAGTACCGGTCGCTGAAGGTGTTCATGGATTCGTGCGTGCACTGCGGAGCGTGCGCGGACAAGTGCCATTACTTCATCGGCACACAGGATCCGAAGAACATGCCGGTCGCGCGCCAGGACCTGATGAGGAGCGTGTACCGGCGTTACTTCACGCTGCCGGGCAAGCTCGTTCCGAAGCTCGTCGGCGCGCGCGACCTGACCAAGGACGTGCTCGACGAGTGGTACACGTACTTCAACCAGTGCTCGGAATGCCGGCGCTGCTCGGTGTTCTGTCCGTACGGAATCGATACCGCCGAAGTGACGATGGCGGCGAAGGACATCCTCGACCACGTCGGCTACGGGCAGAAATACAGCAACGAGGTCATCGGCAAAGTCCACAAGATCGGCAACAACCTGGGCCTGCCGGGCCCGGCGCTCGCCAACACGCTGACCGGACTGGAAGAGGACACCAAGGAAGAAACCGGCGCCGACGTGCGCTTCCCGCTCGATGAGGCGGGCGCCGAGGTATTGCTGGTCACGCCGTCGGCGGATTTCTTCGCCGAGCCGCATGTGGACAGCCTGATCGGCTACGCGAAAGTGTTCCACGCCGCCGGCATCCGCTGGACGCTGTCGTCGAAGGCCTCCGAGGCCGGCAACTTCGGATTGTTCATCGGCAACTACGATCAGTTGCGCGCGATCGCGCTGCGCATCCGTGAAGCGGCGCTCGAGCTCGGCGTGAAGCGCATCGTCGTTGGTGAATGCGGCCACGCGTGGCGCGTCGCGTACAGTTTCTGGAACACGCTGGTCGGCATCGGCGCCGGTGGCAAGGACCCGTTCGCCATCCACTTGCAGAAGCAGCTCGACCTGCGTTACCGCCAGCCGATGCACATCTGCGAGTTCACCTGGGACCTGATCGAGCGTGGCGCGCTCAAGTTCGACCGCGAAGCCAACGACCATCGCGTCGTCACCTTCCACGACTCGTGCAATGTCGCGCGCGGCTCGCGCATGGGAGATCACGCCGGCGGGCAGTTCGAGATTCCGCGCGCAATCATCCGTGCCGTCGCCAACAAGTACGTGGAGATGACGCCGGACACCACGCACGAGAAGACCTTCTGCTGCGGCGGCGGCGGTGGATTGCTGACCGACGAGTTGCTCGACCTGCGCATAAAGGGCGCGCTGCCGCGCATGGAGGCGCTGCGCGCGGTGGCCGATCAGCAAGGTGTGAACTTCATGGCCACGATCTGCGCCATCTGCAAGGCACAGTTCAGCAAGGTGCTGCCGTACTACGGCTTCAAGATGAACATGGTCGGCGGCGTTCATCAGCTGGTCAGCACCGCGATCCGTTTGGACGCTGCATCGCATTGAGTTTCCGGAGAAGATCGATGTCGACAACCACCGAAAGCGAAACCCAGCCGCTGACCTTCCGCAAGTACAAGGATGGCGACTATCAGTGGAAAGATCTGCACCAGAAGATCTTTAGCGCCGATCACTCGCATAAGTGCCCGACGTACATCCAGTCGACGCCGCCATGCCAGGGCAGCTGCCCGTCCGGCGAGGACATCCGCGGGTATCTCAACATCGTGCGCGGCATGGAGAAGCCGCCGTCGGGGATGAGCTGGCAGGAGTACGCGTGGCGCCGGCTGACGGAGGCCAATCCGTTTCCTTCGATCATGGGTCGCGTGTGCCCGGCGCCGTGCGAGACCGGCTGCAACCGCAACGAGGTCGAGGACCATGTTGGCATCAACTCGGTCGAGCACTACCTCGGCGAGTGGGCGATCAAGAACAACCTGAAGTTCAACGCGCCGCAGAAACGGACAGACAGAAAAGTTGCGGTCATCGGCGGCGGCCCGGCAGGGCTTTCGTGTGCCTACCAGTTGGCGCTGAAGGGCCACGCCGTGACGATCTTCGACGAGCGCGAACTCCTCGGCGGCATGATGCGCTATGGCATTCCGGGTTTCCGCACGCCGCGCGAGGTGCTCGACGCCGAGATCCAGCGCATCCTCGACCTCGGCGTCGAGGCGCGGCTGAAGTGCCGCATCGGCACGGACATCACGGTCGATGAATTGCGGCTTGAATTCGACGCGCTGTTCCTCGGCATGGGCGCGCAGGCCGGACGCGCGCTGCCAGTGGCTGATTGCGAGGCGCCGAACGTGGTGACCGCCACCGCATTCCTGCGCGCGTTCAACGACGGCCGGCTGCAGCATGTGGGCAAGCGCGTCGTCGTCGTCGGCGGCGGCGACACGTCGATCGACGTGGCTACGGTGGCGCGCCGTCTCGGCCATATCGAGCACGCGAAGCCAACCGATCTCGAAGGCGCCATCGCCGGGTATATGGCGCATGACGTCGCCGAGATCTCGGTCAAGCAGGGCGCGGAAGTCACGCTGACAACGGTGTTCCCGGTCGACAAGATGCTCGCGAACAAGCACGAAGTCGAGCAGGCACAGGCCGAGGGCATCGACATCCGCGGCGGCCTTGCCCCGATAGGCCTCGTGCGCGGACCCGACGGCCGCGCCATTGCGCTGCGCGTGGCCGAGTGCGAAGCGAAGATGATCGGCCCGCGCCTGGAGATCAAGGTCAAAGAGGGCACCGAGCAGGACATTGCATGCGATCTGATCGTGTCCGCGATCGGTCAGGCGGTCGACTTCACGGGGCTGGAGGAATTCAAGGACAGCAAGGGCGGGATCGGTGCGGATCGCAACTATCAGGTGAGCGGCAAGCCGGGGGTATTTGCCGGCGGCGATGTGCTGCGGCCGCATCTGCTGACAACGGCGATCGGGCATGGCGCCATCGCGGCGGAAGGCATCGATCGCTTTCTCGCGGGCGAGGAACAGGAGAAACGGCCAAAGATCGATGTGCATTCGTTCGATCTGATGCGCAAGTACGTCGAGAAAGGCGTGCAGCTGCCGCAGGTGAAGGAGCCTCTGCACGGCACCGACAAGAACCCCGGCGCGATCCACAATTTCGACGACCGCTCGGACCGCTACGTGATTCCGCACTCCCAGCTGTTCCTCGGCCACTTCGGGTTCACCGCGCGCAACCACCGCAGGTTCATCACGCTGACCCGCGAATCCGCACTTGGGAACTTCGAAGAGCGGTTGGACGCACTGAACGAACAGCAGGCGGTGGCCGAGGCCAAGCGCTGCATGAGCTGCGGGCAGTGCTTCGAGTGCGACAACTGCGTGGTGTACTGCCCGCAGATTGCCGTCAAGAAAGTTCCGAAGAAGGAGGCGACCACCGGTCGCTACGTCTACACCGACTACGACCGCTGCGTCGGCTGCCATATCTGCGCCGATGTGTGCCCGACCGGATACATCCAGATGGGGTTGGGCGAGTAGATCGCGGGAAATCATTGTGCGTTGGCTGCCCAATCCGATCCCGGCGCCGGCCTTTTCCTTGACCGGGGCGCAGGAGCATTCGTCCTTACGCCTGGACGGGACTCGGCTTGGGTTTGCGTTGCTCATCGCGCTGCTTGTGCCCGCGCTCGCTCTGACCGCCGAGCGTGTGCCGAAACCGGCCATCAACATCGAGAAGCCGGGCCGGTGCGTGGAAGACACTGCCACCATGCGGCGGGGACACCCGGACATGCTCAGGCACCAGCGCGATCTGACGGTGCGCGACGGTATCCGCACGCGCCAGCACAGCCTGCAAGGCTGCATCGAGTGCCACGCAAGCGCGCGGACCGGCAGCGTGCTCGGCGACAAAGGCTTCTGCCAGAGTTGCCACGATTACGCAGGCGTCAAGCTCGATTGCTTTGAGTGCCACACTTCCAGGCCAAAGCTGGCGACCGGGGCGAAGCCATGAGCACGAACGAAGGAAGCGGACTCAGCCGGCGCGGGTTTCTCGCCATCTCCTCAGCCACTCTGGGCGGAGTGATGCTCGCGCCAGGGGTCCGGCTGATCGAGGTCGCCAGTGCGCGTGCGCCTGAACAGGCCGCCTCGAAGCAGGTTCGTTGGGGTTTGTTGATCGAAACTGACAAATGCGCCACCGGCTGCGACGACTGTGTGAAAGCCTGCGCCACCGAGAACGGCATCAAGGACACTGGACGTCCACGCACTGACGCCCAGTGGATACGCAAAGTCGAGTTGAAGGACCGACGCAGCGGGCGCACGCATTCGGTGCCGGTGATGTGTCAGCATTGCGAGCATCCGCCCTGCGTTGATGTCTGTCCGACCGGCGCATCGTTCAAGCGCGCCGACGGCATCGTGCTGGTCGACCGGCACACCTGCATCGGCTGCCGCTATTGCATGATGGCCTGCCCCTACAAGGCGCGCTCGATCGTCTTTGACGACGTGACCGACCAGAACCCGGACGTGCCGCGCGGCAAGGGCTGCGCCGAGGGCTGCACGCTGTGCGTGCACCGCATCGATCGGGATCGACAGCCCGCATGCGTCGAGGCCTGTACCAAAGCCGGGCACAACGCGATGATCTTCGGCGACCTGAACAATCCGCAAAGCGAGATCGCGCAACGCGTCGCGAAATTCGGCACGTCAAAGATACGAGCCGACCTGAAACTCAATCCCGCCGTGCGCTATCAGGGACTGTGACATGGCGGCATCGATCGTCTACCGCGAGCTCAGTGGCACAGACCGGCGCTTCTGGGGACTGATGGCATGGCTTGCCGTCCCCCTTGCGCTGGGTGCCGCGGCGTTCTTCTACGTCGAGCATTACGGGCACATCGTGACCGGCATGGACAACCAGATCGTATGGGGTTTGCCGCATGTGTTTGCCGTTTTTCTCATCGTTGCCGCCATCGGCGCGCTCAACGTTGCGATGGCGGCGTCGGTATTCGGCAAGGCGGTCTACGAGCCGATCGCCCCGTTGTCGGCGCTGGTTTCGATGGCTTTGCTGGTCGGTGGCCTGGCGCTGCTGATGCTGGATCTGGCGCGCGTCGACCGGATGGTCGTGGCGATGACGCATCTGAACACCAGTTCGATCTTCGCCCTCAGGGTCGTTCTCTACAACGGATTCCTCGCCAGCGTGGCGATCTATTTCTGGTTCCTGCTCGAGCGCCGCATGAACCGGTACGCCAAGGCGGCGGCGATCGTGGCGTTTTTCTGGCAACTCCTGCTCGCCACCGGCACGGGCCTGATGTTCGGTGCCATGGTCGCGCGTGCAGCCTACGACTCGCCGCTGCTCGTGCCGGTGATCATTGTGCTTTCCGCGACCTACGGCACGGCGGTCTTCATACTGGTACTGCTCGCCGCCTGCCGCTGGGACGGCCGGCCGATCGCAGAGGATCTGTTGCGCCGACTCAAGAACCTGCTCGCAATCAGTGTCGGCGCGTCTCTGTATGGCGCGGCGCTGTTCTACTTTTCGAAGTTTTACGTTGCGCGCTCCCACGACGTCGGGCAGTTCCTGCTCTTCGATGGCGGTGTGTACACAGTTCTGTTGTGGCTCGGCCAGGTGCTGGTCGGCGGTGTGGCGCCACTGGCGCTGCTGATGCGCTCGCAGATCTCGCGCGGGGCCATCGCCGCGGCCTGCGCGCTGGTCGTGCTGGGGGGGCTGGCGCAGGTGTACGTGATCGTCATCGGTGGGCAGGCGTATCCGCAGATCCTGTTCCCGGGCATGGTCGAATCGAGCAGCTTCTTCGACGGCGAAATCCATCCGTACACGCCGAGCGTGGCTGAGCTGCTGTTCGGCTTGGGCGGTGTCGGCCTCGCGGCGGCGATCATCGCGGCGGTGCTGCGTGCGCTGGCGCTGTTACCCGAGCGGCTCGATCAGACGCTTAGTCCGCAGCCCTGAGGCTGCGGCGACCGGCGGACCTGCAGGCACGCATGCACCGTTTCCTCGTTTCCGCTGCACACAAGTCGTCCGGCAAGACAACCGTTGCGATCGGGTTGGCAGCCGCGCTGCGCACACGCGGGCATGCGGTGCAGCCGTTCAAGAAGGGGCCCGATTACATCGATCCGCTGTGGCTGACTGCCGCCGCGGGGCGGGCATGCCGCAACCTCGACCTGTACCTGTCGCCGCCGGACGAAGTGCGTGGCGCATTTGCGCAGGCCTGCGCGGGCGCGGAAATCGCGCTCGTGGAGGGCAACAAGGGTTTGTACGACGGCCTGTCGCTCGACGGCAGCAACAGCAATGCCGCCGTGGCACGCCTGCTTGATCTGCCGGTCGTGCTTGTGCTCGACGCCCGCGGCATGACGCGCGGGATTGCGCCTCTGATTCTCGGTTACCAGGCGTTCGACCGCGACGTGCACATTGCCGGGGTGATCCTCAACCGGCTCGGCGGCTCCCGTCATGAGTCCAAGTTGCGTGCGGTGATCGAGCACTACACCGATGTGCCGGTGCTCGGCGCCTTGCAGGAAGACGCTTCGCTGTCGATCCGGGAGCGACATCTGGGATTGATGCCGGCGAGCGAATTTGCCCAGTCGCGGGCCTTGATTGATCGACTGGCGCAGGCAATCACTGCCGTGGTCGATCTCGACCGTGTGCTTGCGCCGTGCGGTTCATCGGATGCCGCACCGATGCGACAGCGCGCGCCATTACCGACGCCGGACCTGACGGTCGGCATCGCGCGCGATCGCGCGTTTGGCTTCTACTATGCCGAGGATCTGGACGCCTTCGAACGCGCCGGCGCACGGTTGGTATTCATTGACACGTTGAACGATCCGCACCTGCCGCCGATCGATGCGCTGTTCATTGGCGGCGGGTTTCCCGAAGTGCTGGCGCCTGAACTGTCGGCCAACCGCAGCCTGCTGGCCGACATCCGCACGGCCGTCGACGCCGGATTGCCGACCTACGCGGAATGCGGCGGACTGATGTACCTCGCGCGCTCGATCAGCTGGCACGGCGCCACGCATCCGATGGTCGGTGCGATCGCGGCCGACGTCGCCATGCAGGAGCGCCCGGTCGGGCGCGGCTACGTGCATCTGCGAGAGACAGACGCAAGTCCCTGGCCGCGACCGGTGACAACCCTGATCAAGGCGCACGAGTTTCATCACTCCAGGCTGATCAATCTCGATCCGGCACTGCGCTTCGCGTTTCAGGTCCAGCGCGGTCACGGCATCGATGGCGAGCATGATGGAATCGTGTATCGGAACACGCTGGCGTCGTACACGCACTTGCGCAGCGTCGCCGGCCACGACTGGCCAGCGCGTTTCGTGTCCTTTGCGAGAGCAGCCAAATCCGGGCGACGCATCCAACCGGCGCACCGCGGCGTCTTCGCCGCTTGATGGGGGAGAGGAAAGATGATCGAGGTCACGCCGGCGGCAGCAGCGCAGATCAGGGCGGCGCTGAGCAATCAGACCGAGGAGGGTGTCCGCCTGCGGGTGGCGGCGCGGCGCGCCGCGAACGGGGAAACCGAGTACGGCATGGGTTTCGACGAGCGGCGCGAGCAGGACGAGGAAGTCGTCACCGATGCCGGCATCACGTTGCTGGTGTCACCGCCGTCGCTGGAGGCAATCGAGGGGACCGTGATCGATTTCGTCGAGATCACGCCGGGCGAGCAGCGCTTCGTCTTCTACCGCGCCGGCGCGCTTCGCGATGAGCCCGGGGTCCCGCCAGCGGCGGAGCCCGGCGCGGCGGGTGGCGGCGGATGTGCGTGTGGCAATGGCGGTTGCGGTTGATTCACAGTGCCGGGTGATTGAAACAGGGGCAGGCAGACAGTGACCGGATCCATCAGCGCCGCGAGCGTCGTCGTGTGGGGCGGTTTCGCGCTTGCGTTCGTTTTCGGTTTGGTGGCCAATCGCGCGAACTTCTGCACCATGGGCGCGATCTCCGATGTTGTGAACATGCAGCACTGGGGCCGCATGCGCATGTGGCTGCTGGCGATTGCGGTAGCCGTCATCGGCGCCAGCGTGCTCAGCGGCCTCGGGCTGGTCGATTTGTCGAAGTCGATCTATCCGCGCCCGCGGCTCGCCTGGCTGTCGGCAATCGTCGGCGGGTTGATCTTCGGCATCGGCATGACGCTCGCCGGCGGCTGCGCAAACAAGACTCTGCTGCGCATCGGCGGCGGCAGTCTGCGTTCGGTCGTCGTGTTCGCGTTTGTCGGCATCTCCGCCTACATGACGATCAAGGGCCTGTTCGGGCAATGGCGGGTCGACTACCTGGACCGCTTCGCGCTCGATCTGACCGCGTATGGCCTGAAGGGGCAAGACCTGCCCGCGTTGCTCGCCAGGGCGAGCGGTTTGCCGGTGAAGACCGCGCTCGCCGTCGTGGCGGGATTGATCGGCGGCGGTCTGCTCGCATTCGTATTCGCGGAAGCGCGCTTCCGCGGCAATGCGACACAGATCGGTGCCGGCGTGATCATCGGGCTCATCGTGACGGCCGGCTGGTATCTGAGCGGACACATCGGGTACGGCGAAAATCCGGAGACGATGGAGATGGTGTTCTTCGCCACCAACACGCGCGCGGCCGAGTCGCTGAGCTTCGTCGCGCCGATGGCCTACACGCTCGAGCTGCTGATGCTGTGGACCGACAAGTCGCTTGCGGTGAGCTTCGGCATAGCCTCCGCGCTCGGCGTGATCGCAGGCTCCGCCGCGTGGGCGTTGGCGACCAGGCAGTTCCGGCTGGAAGGTTTTGCTTCGGCCACCGACACGCGTGATCACATCATCGGCGCCACGCTGATGGGCTTCGGCGGCGTGACCGCACTCGGCTGCACGATCGGGCAGGGGATCTCGGGCGTCTCCACGCTCGCGCTGGGTTCGATCCTCGCGCTCCTGTCGATCATCCTTGGCGCGACTGCGACGATGAAGTATCTGCTGTGGCGAGAGGAGCGCAGCTGAGCAGGCGCGAGGCTCTTGGTTCGTTTGAACTCAGTGTTGGACGCCGTTGAGGCGCCGAACTTCGCGCAGCCGGACCGGCCGCTTCGAGCGCAGTGGGTCGCTGACCGATGTTTGTTGATGTGATCGCTCAGGCCGTTAAGGACCGACCCTTATCGACCCGTTGGGCGAGTTCGCGTCGGCGGCGCGAGAGCCGGCAACGGGACGCCAAGCGGGCCATCACGTTTTCGAAAGCTCGAAGTTCAGCCCCGTCAGTCGATGATGTGGTAGTCGGGCGCCTTCTCCATTCCCCACCTGCCGCTATTCCGGTCGTAGCGGGACAGGGTGAAGCAATGCCAGTTCTCATCGTCCAGCTTCATGTGATCACCCCGGTAGTAATACTCCGTCCAGCGCGTTTCCTTGCGGAACAGCGTGCGATGAGTCACCGACTCTGAGGCCAACAGCCGGTGGTTCAGGTCCCATGTGCGCTGAAGCTGGTGAAGGTCTTCGGCGCCCATGCGGCCCATGTCTTCCTTCAGCATGCCGAGCAGCTCGAGCCCGCGCTCGAGCAGCGTGCCGTTGGTCATGTAGTGGGTGCTGATGCCGCCGACATATTCGTCCATGATCTTCTCGAGACGCTGAAGACCGTGGATCGGCAGCAGGTAGCTGGGCGAAACGGTTCCGGCAACGATCTCGTTGCGGCCCACCCGGTAGTTCTCCAGCGGCTGGTAGACCACGCGCTCGAGCTCGCGGAACTCCTGGTCGCTCACTTGCGGCTGCTCGCGCCCGTGGTCCCCGACGTACTTCACCGCCGCCTTGGCCGCGATGCGCCCTGGTTCCGGGTGATGTTCCTGGGGTCGACATGCTGCGCACACCACTCCCATCGCAGACGGTGAACCAAGCAATCGCCGTTGAGGCAATCCCCTTCGTGGGTTCGCATCCTGGGCGCGCGAACCGGCTCATCCGTGTCCCGGCATGACGCCTACGGCTGCTTCGGTGTCTTGTATTCGGCTTCCTTCTGGAACGGTTTCCAGATGGTTTCGAAACCGACGAACCCCTTTTCGTTTGGCGGCATCTGACGCGTTGTCAGATAACGCGTAACGCCGTCAGGAACCTTGGCGGGGGGCTGCTTCTGCTCGCTCATAAGTCACCTTTCTTGCCGTGAAGTGAGGGCTGCAAGTGCCATCAACGATGCCCGAAGTTCGTTCGTTGCCATTCACCACCGCCGCTCAAACAGGTCGCAAGAGCGACGGGTCGATATCGGCGCCCGCATGGATCGCCCCGCCCGCTCTGATCTCTTCATCAGTGGCGTCGCGCACGGTCAGTATCTCGAGCGTAAAGACGACCTGCCTGCCGCAAAGCGGATTGTTGCCATCGACCGTCAGTCGTTCGTCGTCCATATGCGTCACGAGAAAGCTGCGCGTCTGGCCCCTGTCGTTCTCCATGAGGATCGAGGTGCCGACCTGCCGGTACTCCTCGGGGACGTTCTCGATGTCATCGGAAAAGACCAGCGACTCGTCCCTGGGGCCGAAGATCTG
>DAITAC010000194.1:0-4366 GCA_036824465.1 Burkholderiaceae bacterium | reverse complement strand
TGCGACCGGTGTTCAACCTCACCGGCACGGTCATCCACACCAATCTTGGCCGCGCGCTGCTGGCCGACGAAGCGATCGACGCCGTCGCTGGCGCGATGCGCGGCTACACCGCACTGGAGTACGACGTGGCCACCGGCGGCCGGGGCGATCGCGACGACGTTGTGGTCGATCTGCTGCGTGAGTTGACCGGCGCAGAGTCCGCCACGGTTGTCAACAACTGCGCCGCCGCGGTGCTGCTGACGCTCAAGGCGCTGGCCGCGAAGAAAGAGGTCGTGATCTCGCGCGGCGAATTGATCGAGATCGGCGGCGCGTTTCGCATGCCCGACATCATGAAGGCGGCCGGTTGCAAGCTCGTCGAGGTCGGCACCACCAATCGAACGCATGCCCGTGATTTCGAATCGGCACTGAACGCGAAGACCGGGCTCGTCGTCAAGGCGCACACGTCGAACTACGCGGTGACCGGATTTACCACTGCCGTCGATGAGGCCGAGCTGGCGCGCATCGCGCATGCCGGCGGGGTGCCCTTTGCGGTTGACCTTGGATCCGGCGCATTGATCGATCTTTCGCACCATGGTCTGCCGCGCGAACCGCTGCCGCAGGATGCGTTGAGCGCCGGCGCGGACGTCGTGATGTTTTCCGGCGACAAACTGCTCGGCGGTCCTCAGGCGGGCATCATCGTCGGCGGCAAGGATCTGATCGCGAAGATCAAGCGCGACCCGCTCAAGCGCGCGCTGCGCGTATCCAAGCTCACGCTGGCTGCCCTCGAGGCCACGCTGCGGATCTATGCGTCCGCGCATCGACTGCCCGAGCGTTTGCCAACGCTGGCGTTGTTGACGCGATCGCGAGGCGACATCCACGCCGCTTGCGAACGACTGCTTGCATCCCTGTCTCAGTTCGCCGGTGAAGCATTCGACGTGCGCATTGCCGACTGCGCCAGCCAGATCGGCAGCGGCGCTCAGCCAGTCGAACGCTTGCCGTCCGCCGCGCTTGTGACTGCGCCGAAAGGCAGGGCGCGCGGGCGAGTGCTCGAAACGCTTGAAGCGCGCCTGCGCGCATTGCCGATGCCCGTGATCGGGCGCATCAACGATGGGGCGCTGTGGCTCGACCTGCGTTGTCTGATGCCACGCGACGAGGCATTGTTCATCGCGAATCTGAGCAGTAGATGCTGATCGGCACTGCGGGCCACATCGATCACGGCAAGACATCCTTGATCATGCGGCTGACCGGGCGCAACACCGATCGGCTGCCGGAAGAGATCAAGCGCGGCATCTCGATCGAACTCGGCTACGCGTACGTCCCGGTCGACGGCGACGTGCTCGGATTCGTCGACGTGCCGGGACACGAGAAGTTCGTGCACACGATGGTGGCAGGTGCCACTGGCATCGACTTCGCGCTGCTCGTGGTGGCGGCCGACGACGGCGTGATGCCGCAGACCGAAGAGCACCTCGACATCCTGCGCCTGCTCGGTATCGACGATGGCGCGATCGCCCTGACCAAGATCGATGCGGTCGGGGCAGCGCGCGTCGCTGAAGTGCAGACACAACTCAGAAGCCGGCTCGTTGACAGCGCGCAGGCGGTGTGGCCGGTGTTTCCACTGTCTTCGCTGACGGGCGAAGGTGTGACTGTAGTCGATGAGTTCCTTCGCGCACGCGCCGCGCAGAAGCATTTGCGTGCCGACAGCGGCCACTTTCGCCTCGCGATCGATCGCGTGTTCACGCTTGCGGGCATCGGCACCATCGTCACGGGCACCGCGCATGCGGGCGAAGTGCGCGTCGGCGATGCGGTGCGGCTGCAGCCCGGCGACCTCGGCGCGCGTGTGCGCTCGATCCATGCGCAGGATCGCGCCGCTGAAGTCGGGCGCGCCGGACAGCGCTGCGCACTCAACCTGGCCGGCATCGCCAAGGAGGATGTCGAGCGCGGCGACTGGGTCCAGGCCGAGGTGCTTGCGAATTTGACGGCGCGCTTCGATGCCACGCTGCAGCTTTCCGCCCGCGAATCCAAGGCGCTCGCGCCGTGGAGTTCAGTGCATCTTCATCACGGCACGCGCGACGTCCTGGCGCGCGTTGCAGTGCTCGACGGCGAGCGCATCGAGCCTGGCGCCGAACATCTGGTGTCCGTGACGCTCGATAAGCCGCTTGCCGTGTGCAAGGGTGACCGCTTCGTGATCCGCGACGCGAGCGCGCGCCGCACGCTTGGCGGCGGCTGCGTGCTTGACATCACGCCGCCGACGCGCGGCAAGCGGAAACAGGAAAGGCTGGCGCTGCTGCGGGCGTTGCGTGAACGCCCCGAGCACGATGCACTCGCCGCCTGGCTTGGACTTGAGCCGCTCCCGATTGCCCGGCTTGCCGGCGGCTGGAATCTGCCCGCACGCGACCTCGAATCGATGCTGCAGGCGGCCGATGCGCGCGTCGCTGCCGGCATGGCATTTTCGCGTGCGCGCTGGAACGGGTTGCGGACGGCGATGCTCGCCGCCGTTGCCGCCGCGCACGAGCGCGAGCCCGAGATGCCGGGGCTGGAGCAGAACCGGCTGCGCCGCATGGTGGCGCCGGCGCTTGCGGCCGACGCGTTTGCCGATCTGGTCGACGAGTTGTTGAGCGAAGCCCTGCTGGCTCGTCGCGGCGCCTTTCTCGCGTTGCCGACGCACAGGGCCGAACTTGGCCGCGACGAGCGCGTGCGCTGGGAGCGCATCAAGCCGCTGTTGATGAACGATCGCTTCGATCCGCCGCGGGTACGCGACATCGCGCGCGACACGGTGATCGCCGAAGGTGAAGTGCGCACTTTGATGAAACGCGTCGCGCGCGTGGGCGAGGTGACGTTGGTCGCACACGATCACTTCTTCCTCACCGACGCGGTGCGCGAGATGGCCGACATTGCGGGGGAACTGATCACGCAGCATGGCATGGCACGCGCGGCGGAGTTTCGCGACCGCATCGGGGTCGGTCGCAAAGTTGCGATCCAGATCCTTGAGTTTTTCGACCGCGTCGGTTACACGCGTCGCGTCCGCGACGATCATGTCGCGCGCCGCGACAACCCGTGGCTTGTGAGTTCAGGGCGAAGTCCATGAGTAGCAGTTTCCGGGGGCGGGCCCCGTCTTCGTTGATCTGTTTCTTGGGCAGACGCGCGGCCGAGCCGTCGCAAGCCGCGCCCGCTGCCAGACCGTGCGACGCCGGCGCGTCTGTGCTGCAAAGCGTTGCGTAGACTTGCGCCGCCGTGCATCCGGAAGAGTGCCGCGACCCGGTGGTCCGGCCAGACTTCAAATCTGGTAGGGGTTGCCAGCAATCCCTGGTGGGTTCGACTCCCATACTCTTCCGCCACTCGCTGCGCGCGTGGCGGCCGCCGGGCTGGGCGCGGCGCGGTCACAAGGCAATGAACGAAGGGGCTCGGTGGACCCTCTCGCGCTCCTTCGGCCACAATTGATGCAGGATGCACAGTCTCTTCGCGCAAGCATGACGACGGCGCTGCACTTGCAGCTGGACTCACTGCCGGGTGACCGGCTTTACGCGCCGGAGCAGGACATGTGGTTGCGGCTCGAACCGGACGGCACGGCGACGATCGGCGCCACGCATCTGGTCACCCTGCACGGTCAGTTCATGTTCTTCTCGCCGCGGCCGGTCGGCACGCTGGTCAGGCTGGATCGCTCGCTCGGCGTGATGGAGACCGCCAAGACCGCAGTGGCGATTCATGCGCCGCTGTCGTGCGCGATTCTCGCAGCCAACAATGCGGTCGAGAGCGACGCGGGTCTTGTCACGCGCGATCCGTATGGTGAGGGCTGGCTGTTCCGCGTGCGGCCGACTGAGTTCGCCGAAGAGCAGGCCTTGCTGCTCGATGCTGCGGCGTACCGGGCTTGGCTCGCGCCGCGGCTGGACCGCTTCAAGCCGCCGGTGCAGGACTTCGCAGATGGCGTCTACGACCCAAGGCGCTGGCTATGAGCGCGGCTGACCGACTGGTGATCGTTCTGTGGTCTTGCGGGCCGGATCGACCCGCCGGTGCGCAGCTTGCCGCCGCCCCCTTCGTCTACGCGCTAGCCGCACGCGCGCTGGAGGTCGAGGTCGAAATGCACTTCACGTCGAGCACGGTGCGGTGGCTGCTCGAAGGTGTCGCCAGCGCTGCGCACACCGATCAAGCACAGAGCAAGACGGTGCTCGACTACATCCGCGACGCGAGAAGCGCGGGCGTCAAGCTGTATGCGTGCGCCATGGCACTCAATGAACACCGGCGCGGCGAGGCGCTGATCGCCGAGGCGGAGGCAATTGCGGGCGCCGCTACCGTGATCGGTGCCACGATCGAGCCTGGCGTCAGGACCCTGGTTTTCTAGACCGCCGTAAGGCGCGCCGTCAGCACTGGCATCTTGACCGCGCCGACGATG
>DAITAC010000103.1:4987-14208 GCA_036824465.1 Burkholderiaceae bacterium | reverse complement strand
ATGCTCAACGGCGAAACGATCCGCCTTGATGGCGCGATTCGGTTGCAGCCGAAGTAAGACCAAATGGCGGGCGCCGGCCAAGACCGGCGCACCGCACTGTCGGGAGACACCATGTTGAGGCGATTTGGAACCGCCGCACTGAATGTCGGCGCGGCTCTGGTGCTGGCCTCATGCAGCACACCGGCTGATCGATCCGGCGCGCCCGAAGCGGCGTCGGGATTCCGGGCCGGGCTGACCACCGCGACCGCCGCGCAGCACATGGCGGCCTCGGCGAATCCCCTGGCGACCGACGCCGGCCGCGAAATCCTGCGCGCTGGCGGCAGTGCGGTCGATGCGGCGATCGCGATCCAGATGGTGCTCACGCTGGTCGAGCCGCAAAGCTCCGGAATCGGCGGCGGCGCATTCCTGCTGCACTGGGACGGCACGCGCGTGCAGGCATTTGATGGCCGCGAGACGACGCCGATGGCGGCCGATGAGAATCTCTTCCAGATCGACGGCAAGCCGATGGCCTTTTACGACGCGGTCGTCGGCGGTCGCAGCGTCGGCACACCGGGCGTGCTGCGCCTGCTGGAAGCGGCGCACAAGCAACACGGCAAGCTGCCGTGGGCGCGCCTGTTCGAGCCGGCGATCAAGCTGGCGGAAGATGGCTTTGCCGTGTCGCCACGGCTGAACGCGTTGCTCACGGCGGAGAAATACCTGAGTCGCGATGCCGCGGCGCGCGCGTATTTCTACGCTGCCGATGGCACGCCGAAAGGGGTCGGCACGATCCTGCGCAATCCCGACCTGGCACAGACGCTGCGTGCGGTCGCTTCCAACGGCGTCGACGCGTTCTACCAAGGTGCGATTGCGGGCGACATCGTGCGGGCGGTGCGCACGCATCCGAACGCGGGCAAGCTCGTCGAGAGCGATTTCACCGCGTACCTTGCCAAGGAGCGCACGCCGCTGTGCACCGACTACAAACGGTGGCGCGTGTGCGGCATGCCACCGCCATCATCGGGCGGAATCGCGGTGGCGCAGATGCTTGGTATCTTTTCCAACCGCAACATCAGCGTTGTGCCGCCGCAGACGGTCAACGGCAAACTGGAACCGCAGGCCGACGCGGTGCATCTGTTCAGCGAGGCCGGACGGCTCGCGTTCGCCGACCGCAACCTGTACGTTTCCGACCCGGACTTCGTGCCGCAGGACATGTTCGCGTTGACTAACCGCGATTACCTGGCCGATCGCGCAAAGCTCGTCACCGACAAAAGCATGGGGCGCGCGCAGCCCGGCGTGCCGGCGGGCTATCGGATCGCATGGGCGCAGGATGGCTCGCCAGCGCGCGTGGCAACTTCGCACATTTCGGTCGTCGACAAATACGGTAACGCGCTGTCGATGACGACCACGATCGAGGATCAGTTTGGCGCGCGCATGATGGTGCGCGGCTTCCTGCTCAACAATCAACTCACCGATTTCTCGTTCGCACCGAGCGAGAGCGGCAAGCCGATCGCCAACCGCGTTCAGGCAGGCAAGCGCCCGCGCTCTTCGATGGCGCCCACACTGGTGTTCGACCGCGCAACCAATCAGCTCGTGGCCAGCGTCGGTTCGCCCGGCGGTTCGCAGATCATCGGCTACGTCACCAAAACGCTGGTTGGCCTGCTCGACTGGAATCTCGATGTCCAGCAGGCGATCTCGCTGCCGAACTTCGGCAGCCGTAACGGGCCGACCGAGGTCGAGCGCGGCATGGTGAGCAGCGCGCTGGTCGATGGCCTGAAAGCACGCGGACATGAAGTGCGCGAAATCGAGATGACTAGCGGCCTGCAGGGCATCGTCCGCGTGCAGTTGCCCGACGGGCGTCCCGGCTGGGCGGGAGGCGCCGATCCGCGCCGTGAGGGTATTGCGCTCGGCGACTAGATAGACTTCGCGTTCCAACCAATTCTCTTTGGAGAGATGTAAATGACGATCAAAGTCGGCGACACGCTGCCCGAGGGCACGCTGTCGGAATTCATCGAGGTCGAATCCGCGGGTTGCTCGCTGGGCCCGAACACCTTCAAGGTGCAGGATCTCGTCAAGGGCAAGAACATCCTGATCTTCGGCCTGCCCGGCGCGTACACACCGACTTGCTCGGCGAAGCACGTGCCGGGATACATCCGGCACTACGATGCGCTGAAATCAAAAGGCGTCGACGAGATCTGGTGCCTGTCGGTCAACGACGCATTTGTGATGGGCGCCTGGGGACGGGACCAGCAGGCGACAGGCAAGGTGCGCATGATGGCCGACGGCTCCGCCGACTACACGAAGAAGCTCGGACTCGAACTGGATCTCACGGCCCGCGGCATGGGTGTGCGCTGCCAGCGTTTCTCCATGCACGTGGTCGACGGTGTGGTGAAGTCGCTGCACATCGAGGCGCCGGGCAAGTTCGAAGTCAGCAGTGCCGAGGCCATGTTGGCCCACGTTTGAGTCGGCGGGCGATGCGTAACCGCGGCTGGGGCGGCGTCAGTCACTCCAGTTGCGGCGCATCGACCGTGCAGTAGCTGCGGAAGTAACGCATGAACTCGATTTCGGGGATGGCGAACACACCGAACCGGTTCAACTCGACGCGCCGCTCGACCAAACCCAGCTTCGGCGACCACGCACCCGTCAGGTAGCTGCCCAGGGCCGGGTCAGTGTCCTTCGACCACGGGTTTCGCACGACCATGAACTCTTCACCCGCGCGCCGCGCCAGTCCGAGCAGTGCATAGCAATGTTCCGGCACCAAGCCGCTGGCAATGTGCTCCGATTTGAACAGCACTGCGGTGTCGCTCGCACCTCGGACGTCCCATGTCACCGCCATGATCGGCTGCGTGGTAGCGCAGTCATCCGCCGCGCCGTCTTCACAGAGCGTGCGAAATTCGGCCGTCGCCTCAGAGTCGACCGACTTCAGATCTCCCGCAACCGGTCGCGGCGTCCCACCGCACAGCGCGGCGCATGCCTGTTGCGGCCACTTGAACCTCTCGAGCGCCGCGCTACCCCGGTTCTGCAGCACGTGGTACTGATCGAGGGGCAGATCCGGCGGCGGGGTTGAATCCGGGTGGTTCAGCCGCAAAGCGAAGGCTTTCTCGACGATCGCCGGCCAGGCTTCACCGGCGTCCTTCGAACGCGCGTAGGTGAAGACACGGTGCGTCGCGTCTTGCGGATCGGTAAAGACCGGAACGCCGGGCGCAACCGCGAATGATCGCTGCTCAGGAAAGAACGACCAGTCGAAATTCGACGTCGCCTGCACTGCAGCGGTCGCTTTTTGCAGGCGATTCGCCCATGGCCCCGGTCGTGCCCATGCGATCGCAATCATCGATGCGATCAGGTAGCAATCCGGCATGACCCCCTGCACGGGATCGAGAAAGGATGCGCCGCTGGCATCGAGCATTGATGGGCCGGCGGAGCGCAGCGCGTTCGGTTCGGTGATCGCATCCGTTTCGGCTCCGGGCGGTCGGTTCGATGTCTCCCGCACCGGGCACAGATACGGAACGACCTGCGCGAGCAAAGCGGCATCGAAATTGTCGAACAGAGACGGTGCTTCTTCCCGCAACACGGCCAGCGCGTCGCTCGCGCGTTCGAAGCCTTTTTCCAGCCAGCCTCCTTCGACGTAGGCGTTCAGCAGCGTGATCGGTCCGTGCCCGGCGAGGTTCCACCCTTCGGGCTTGATGCGCAACGTATCGACCAGTTCAGCGACCTGATTGCCCACCGACCATTGAATTCGTCGTCGCCGGATCGCGGCGAGCAGATCGGCGAGCGCAAAGGGATTGCGTGGCCAGCGTGGTGGACTACTCATCATGCATGCCTTCCGTGCACCGTCGATCGATCAGCGCGCCGGCATTGCGGGCAAGCGCGCTACATATCTCACCGCCTCAAGGGCAACCCGAGGTCACGGGTTGGCCGGATTCGGAGAACCCGGACCCGGAGGCAGCCGATCGCGAAGCGCGTCAAGCTGGTTTCTGATGCTCTCCACTGCCTTGGCCGCGTCCCGCAGCGACAACGCAAACGTATTGAGGTTCTTGAGAATCCCGTCCAGTTCATTCCTGGTGAGGCTCGCGCCGGCGGCCTGGGTCTGGTTTTCATCGGGCATAACTGCTCCTTGATCGTCGACGATCCGTTCACGCGGGCGGCAGCGAAACATGGTTCGCCTCTTGAACCGCAGCCTTGCCCGCTTCGGCTGCGCGGTAAATCTCCTGTCGCAACGCGTCGGTTTGCGCCGACGGCGTAACTCCCATCACGACCGACAGCATGTCGCGGAGCCGACGATAGACGCGCAATGCTTCGGAATGCTTACCTTGTCCCAGGTATGCGCGCATCGCCGCGCGCGCCAGGTCCTCGGCCGCCGGCTCGACCAGCAGCGCCCGCTCGAGCGCCATCAGCCACGCATCGCGGCCGTCGGGCCGCACCAACGACTCGCAGGCGACCACGGCCGCGCAGAATGCGCGTGACAGATGGGTGCGCGCACCGAGCAGCCACGGCGTCTCGTCCTCGCCGGGAAGCAGCTGCCCGCCGTAGGCGGATAACGCGGCGTTCAACTCGACCTCCATCGAGCCTTCGCTGTCACGTCCGGCAATGCGCGCATCCCTGCGAACGGCCATCGCGGCCAGCGATTCCTGCAACAGCGACACGTCGGTCCAAACGTACGATTTCGACAACAGCAGTCGCCCTTCCACGGAGTCGATCGCCTCTTCAAGGCTGAGCACACGCCGCAGGCGCGCCACCGTCATGTCCAGCGACTTTCTCGCGTTGGCAACGTCGGCGTCCGGCCAGAGTTGCTCGGCCAGCCAGCGCTTCTCCGGCTCGCGTACACCGCTCGCCTGACAAGCCAGCAGCAACTTCAGCAGGTCGAGCGGCTTGTCCTGCGCCTTGTGCGAAGGCCGATACGGCTTGCCGTCAAGCTCGAGTTGAAACCGCCCGAGCGCCCAGACCCGGACCCGCCACGGCCACCTTGGCCCTGCGCTGGAAGGGGGAGTCAGGCGCTGGTGTGCAATCACGCGACGGACATACTCCGGTTCAATGTCGTTTTCGAGCGCGGCGGCGCAAATCCGGCTCATCAGATCCGGCGTGCGCTGCAGGATGCCAAGGAACGCGAGTGAACTGCCGATCTCCATGCCGAGCTTGAGCGATACGACATCGATCTCGCCACCCTTGCAGGCATCCAGGCAATGCGCCATCGAGAGGTAGTAGTCCCGCTGGCCCTGCGGCACGCGCGACGCCAGAACATGCAGACACTGCGCCGCCTCTGCCAGGCGGCCGTTGGCCGCCAGTGCATTGGCGTAGGTCATCTCATACAGCTTGAAGTCGACGCCGACGAAACCTGCCGTTTCGGCGATGGCACGTGCCCCCTCGGCGCGCGCCAGCGCCTCGGGAAACCGGCGTTGCTGCAGCAGCAGCCGCGTGGCCATGACGGCGCACATTGCCAGTTCGCGTGGCGTGCCGCCGGCGCACCGCCGCTCGAACTCGGCCATCGCGGTGTCCGCAGCGATCGTCTCGCCACGGCGCAGCGCGTAGTCGGTCTTGAATTGCCAGAACTGAAACCACAGCGTGCGTGAGTCAGCCTCTGCAGCCAACCGCTCCACCGCGGCCAGGAACTCGCTCACTCGCACCGCGTCGCCCGCATCCGCGTGCATCTGCGCCACCTCGAGCCACCAGAATGCACGCAGCCCGGCGTTGTTCTGCGCGTCCTCGGCGAGCGGGCGCGTCGCCGTGATGACGCTGTGCGCGAATGCGCGCGGATAGAAGCGCAGTGCATGCTCGACGAGCAGCGTGGCCACCGTCAGCATCTGGTCGCGCGAATTCCAGGCCTCGGCGTCGAGGGCGAGATCGAGGAGCTCTCTGAACGCGGCCTCGTTCTGCGCCGCGTCCGCGGTCGCGTCGGCAGCGAGATTTGCCTCGCACACGAAGCCGAGCAGGAAGATTGCCCGCAGACGTCTGTCTTCGATTGCCGTGCCGGCCGCCTTGCTTGAGGCGAATCGTTCCAGCCAGCGGCCGATGGCTCCCGTATCCGACATGTCGTAGCTCAGCGCCGAAAGCGCGCTTGCCGCGGCGAGTGCCATGCCGCACCGATCGCCGGCCACCTCGAACGCCGTGAAACTGCGGCCGAACCAGCCGACGGCACTGCGCTCATCGACGCCGAGCAATGCCTGCCCGGCCCAGAACGAAATCCAGAAACGTGGCGCGACGGTGGCGGCCGGGAGCCGCTCGATCGCCTTCAACAACAGGTGCGACTGGCGCTGTTGCGCGAAGCGCGCCGCGAGACGCTCAAGAACGTCAAGCGCCCTCTCTTGCTGACCGAGATCGACCCACAAGGCGAACGCATCTTCGAGCAGTTCATTTGCCTGCAGCAGTTCGGCGCAACGTTCGCGAACCGACTTGGCGCCTGCTGCGCCAAGTTCCTGCTGCGCCAGCGTCTGCGCGCCGGCGCGGACCAGACCGTGCGCTTCATACGCCATGCCCTGGTCGGTCGCAAACCGCATCAGCAGCCCGCGCTCGGCCAGCGTTTCGAGCAGGCGGTCAGCGTCATCGCGATTCAACAGACGCCCGACCAACAAAGCGGTCAGGCGCGGCAGGCTGCTGGTGCGCAACAGCACGTCGCGCAGTTCCGGTGGCAGTTGATCGACCAGTTTGCCGAGCAGGTGGGTGTGAATCTGCCGCGTCACCGACTCGGCTGGTACGCGTGCGGACCGACTGCTGCGCAGGAACTCGCATGCAAGTACTACCGCGCCGGCGTGTCCGCCTGTGACGGCGAGCAGATCTTCGCCGCGCATTGCTGACAACCTGAGCAGCTGCGCAATCGCGTCGCACTCGTCGGCCGTGAAGCTGAGGTCGATATCGTTCGCCAGAGCCAGCCGCCGCGCGACGATCGCATCGAAGAACGGCGGCGACGGCGGCGCGTCGCTGATGAACACGACCTCGACACCGGGCGGGATCTGCTCGACCAGGCGCGCCAGCACGTCAACCAGCCAGTCGGCCGAGGCGCGCTGCACGTCATCGAGCACGATCAATGCCGGTCCCGTTTCCCGCGCCAGCGCGGCGTTGAAGAAGCGCGCGGCAAACGCGGTCTCGTGCCCATGGTCCGCGTCGCTGAAGCGCGGCAGCGCGGCGCGCTGCGAGCGCTCGCTGAGCGTCCCTGCAAGCGCAGGAAAGAAGAATCCCGGGTCGTCATCGCGCGCATCGAAGCGGTACCAGATAACCGGGCACTTCGCGGCCCGCGCATAGGCGGCGATCAAGGTGGATTTGCCGGAACCCGATGGCGCGCAGAGCCATTTGGCCGGCGCGGCAATGGCAGCAAGGCGTTCGAGCAGCGCACGCCGCGGCAACGTTCCGTCAAGCGACGGCGGAGTGAATTTGAACGGGTCCATTGCGTTCTTGCCTGATTGCATGCGGGAGCGTACGCAGACTCAAACCGAACCTTGCGCTGTGACCGAGGCGGACACTAGGGGCGCGCCGCAACCGCGTCAATCGCCATCAGGCGACGACGAGCCTGCCTTGCGGCGGGCACCGCCATCAGAATCCGGACCGACGACGCGACAAGCGCGATCGGCTGGACCGGGAACTGTCGACCCGGCGGTGCCCCTGGTCCTTCGCATCTCGCGCCCGATCAGCCGTTCGAGCCGCTTTGTACCGGGTCGAGCGGCACGTCTTCCACATCGACGCCGCGATACTCCTCGGCAGCGGCCGGCGCCTTGCGCAGTGAAGGCAACTCACCGACCGGCGGACCAAAGGTCAGATCCTCGATCGCACCTGGCATCGGATGCTGTACCTCCGCTTCGCTGGCCGCCGACTCGCGTGCGCTCGGCGCGCCCGGGTCCTGCAGCAGAACAACGATGAACGCGATCGACGCTGCGGCGAATACGGCGGCCAACCCGACTTTGAATGGAGACCGGTCGTGGTCGCCCGATGTGGCCAACTCTGCATTTGAGTGAGACTTGAACATGATGTCCTCCGTGGTTGATACCGACACGCGTCGGCAGATCTCACGGTAGGAAGGCGTCGCCCACAGATTGCCCACAGATCGACATCGACGCTGGGCTGATCGAAGCATCAGGCACGGCAAACGCGCGCGAACAGTCTGGTGTCAGTTCAGACATTGCGCGAAGCGCTGGACCTGTGCCAGTCGGTTCCGGATTTCGGTTGGGTCGCGCGGATCGGGAGTCAGCGACAGATGCGTGACTTGGTCAGCACAGGCGCCTGCCCTTTCGGGCTTCGCGGCTGATCCGCCGATCGCGGCCGGCCTGGCAAAAACGCGGTGCGGGCGGCATGCGTGACATGCCGCCCGTTCGCGCTGCTCGCGCGCTGACGTCGCGAGCCGTCGTTTGGTTCAAGGTGTGGAAAGCGGATCCGCGGTATCGATCGCGGCGTGCTCGGCGGCTTTGTTTTCCTGCCACCAGGTCAGCATCGCGTCGAAGTCGCCATTGAACATCGACTTCTTGAGATCCTCGGTGATCTCACTGCAGCCGGCCGCCGCGTATGTGTCGATCGCCATTCTGGTCGCAGCGTAGTCGCAGAGCCAGAAGGCCTGTTCGAGATTGACCGGCTGACGGGCGGCGAGATCCTCGACCGCGCCCGGTGCCGACTGTTCAGGCGTCGGTTCGCTGGCAGTCGCCTCCTGCGCGATAGCTGTGCCCGGACCCTGCAGGAGAATGACGATCAAGCCGGTCCAGGCGGCGACCAGAACGGCCGCAAAGACGGCGTCGAAAGGCGACTTGCCCTTGCCTGACTTCTCGAACTGCTCATACGAATAGGACTTGAACATGATTTCCTCCGTGGGTGATGCCAACGGGTGTCGGCGGAAATCACTGTAGGAATCCAGGCCCCACAGATGACCCACGGATGCGCAACGCGGTCCGGTGAATCGGCTACTCACGCGCGCAGGCAGGCGCGTGAGGGAAGGCGCGGTTTTAGTTGAGCTGCCGTGCGGCGCGCTGAATCTGCGCCAGCCGATGGCGCATCTCCCCGGCGTCGGGCGGATCGGGCGTCATCGACAGGTACGCGATCAGATCGTCCGCCGCTCCACGCGGACACTCCAGCCGTTCGAATACCAGAGCGCGATCGCGGCGTTCCGTTGCGTCATCGGGCAGCAGCAGGATCAGGCGATTGATCACCTCGAGCAACGCGGGCCAATCCTCCTTGCCGGCGTGAGCCGCCTTCAGATTCCTCAGCCAGCGGGCGAGGATCGCTCGATCGCTCGCGGCACGCAGGTACAGCTCGAGCGGGTACTCGGCGCGGCCGCG
>DAITAC010000103.1:0-4887 GCA_036824465.1 Burkholderiaceae bacterium | reverse complement strand
AAGAAATGATTCAGCAGTCGCAGGCGGTTCAGCGTCGACGTATCCGGCGCGATGCGATCACGCAGTTGCGCGCTCCATTGCTGCACAAGGGCGACGGTCGCGTCGGGATTGAATGCCGCATCGGCGTACTGCGCGAGGTGCGCCACGCTTCTCAGCAGCGGCAGCGATTCGCCCCGCTGCGCATCGACCAGCCCGGCAAAAGTCTCGAACGGCGTCATTGCGAACGCTGCGAAAAGTCCCGCAGCCGGAATCCGAGCAGCCACAGTACGCCAAAATAAACGGCCATCGCGACCGCGATCACACCGCCCAGCCACAGCGCGCGCACCGCCCAGGCATGGTGCGGTCCAACCCAGTCGATGCGGTGCGCGGCGAACCACAGCAGCACGGCCAATGCGGCAAGGGCCGCCGCAAGCTTGATCGTGAATACGAGCCAGCCCGGCTGCGGCAGGTACACCCTGCGACGGCGCAGCCCGGCGAACAACAGCGCGGCGTTCACGAGCGCGCCAATACCGACCGACAGCGCGAGTCCGGCGTGCGCAAGCGTCGGCACCAGAACGACGTTCGCCGCCTGCGTGACCAGCAGGGAGATCACGGCGATCTTCACCGGCGTTTTCACATTCTGCTGCGCGTAAAAGCCCGGGGCCAGGATCTTCACCGCAATGAGTCCCAGCAGGCCGACCGCATAGCCAATCAGCGCCAGCGCGGTCTGCGACACATCATGCGCGCTGAACTTCCCGCCCTGGAACAACACCGCGACCAGACCTTCCGCCAGCAGTCCAAGCCCCAGCGCAGCAGGCAACGCGATCAGACAGGTCAGCCGCAGGCCCCAGTCGAGCAGGCGGCTGTAGTCGTCGGCGCGCCCCTCGGCGCCGGCCTTCGAAAGCGCCGGCAGCAGCACGGTGCCAAGCGCCACACCCAGCAACGCCGTCGGAAATTCCATCAGCCGATCGGCAAACGCAAGCCACGTCACGCTGCCCGTTGCCAGATGCGAGGCGATATTGGTGTTGATGATGATCGACAACTGCGCGACTGACACCGCAAACATCGCCGGCAGCATCAGCCTGAGAATCCGCCGCACGCCGGCATCGGCAAATGCCACGCGCACATTGCCGATGCGCGGCAGGATGCCCAGTCTGTGCAATACGATCGCCTGCAGGGCAAGCTGCAGCACACCGCCGATCACGACCGCGAATGCGAGCGCCATGATCGGCTGCGAAAGTTGCGGGGCGAGCGCGAGCGAACACACGATGAACGACAGATTCAGAAGCACGGGCGTAACGGCGGGAATGGCAAAGCGCTGAAACGTGTTGAGCACGCCCGCTGCCAGCGCGACCAGCGACATGAACAGGATGTACGGGAACATCCAGCGCGTCATCACCGTGGCCAGATCAAATGCCGCAGGGTTCTTTGCCAGGCCCGACGCGATCATCCACACCAGCGCCGGTGCCAGCGCCACACCGATCACCGAGACAGCAAAGAGGGTCCAGAACAGCGCCGATGCAACGCGGTCGACCAGCGTGCGCATGCCATCGTCACCCTGCTGCCTGCGCACGTCCGCCAGCATCGGCACAAATGCCTGCTGAAACGCGCCCTCGGCGAACAAACGGCGCAGCAGGTTGGGAAGGCGGAAAGCGACGTTGAACGCATCGGTTTCGGCGGACGCGCCGAAGATGCGGGAAATGAGCAGATCGCGCACCAGGCCCGTGATGCGCGACAGCATCGTCAGGCCCGAAATCGTGGCGGCAGCGCGGAGGAGGTTCAAGGAGGCACGGGTCCAGCAGCGGGCCAGGGGTTCGGGCTTTGTTCGTGAAGGACCGCTCTGATATAGTCTAGGGCTTTTCGGGCGCCCGCTTTCGATCAGAAACCTTTGGTCGTCTCGCTGACGCCGCCACGATTTCAGGAATCAACATGGCCAATACCAAGCAAGCGCGCAAACGTGCACGGCAAAACACGGCGCGCAATGCGCAGAACGTGGCGCAGCGTTCGCGCGTGCGCACCGCCGTCAAGTCGGTCCGCAAGGCGATTGCAGCCGGCGACAAGAAGGCGGCGATGGAGGTGTTTCAGAAAGCCACCAGCGTGATCGACGCGATTGCGGACAAGAAGATCGTCCACAAGAACACGGCGGCGCGCAACAAGAGCCGACTGGCCGTTGCGCTGAAAGCGATGGGCTGATCGCAACCAGGTAAAAGCGAAGGGCGCGTTCCCGTGGGGCGGGACGCGCCCTTCGCTTTTTCCGCCCACTATTTCCCGTCGGGAGCGGGCAGCGAACAGCCCTCAAAGACCGGCAGCTCGTTGTCCTTGGCAAAGTTCATCACGAAATCGAATGCCATGCGCTCGATGCCGCGCAGGCGCTCATCAACGATCACACATTTGACGCCACCAATTGTGGTTGGCCTGACGTACGGTGAATAGCCGATGAACGCGTCGCGGCCGGCGCCGATGCCGCCCGGCCGGTAGCACGACATCACCCCACACAGACGCTCGGCCCAGTCGCTCGGACGAAACGTCCTGCCATGCACCGTCACACCGTGAATGAAGAATTCACGTGGCGCGGTCGCCTTGGGGTTCGACGGGGCAGTCAAATCGGTGAATTCCAGACGCGGAAGCGCAGCGACATCAGACATGAGCGCGGGAGCGGTGGCACCGTAGTCAGTTCAAGCACGCCGATCGACACGCCGCGCGGATTGTATCTTCGGTGACGTGCATTCCCGTTCCTCGGAAGCCGAAGCCTCGCACCAGCAGCGCCTGTGTCAGGGTAATCCGACGCTCACCATCCGAAACGCCTGATTCGGCTTGCGTTCAAGGGTCATTTCGCGCATAAAGCGAGCGTTCCACCCTCGGAATCTTTCGCCCCTCATTGGCATGTCGCCCGGCCCGGTCTCCAAAGTCCTCGTCATCAACGACGAGCCGCTGATTCTCAAGGAATTGCTCAAGGGATTGAACGCGGCGGCGCGTTCACTCGACAACCCATTCGGCATCACCTTCATCGGCGCGCTGACCGCCAAGGAAGGGCTGCATCAGATCGAGGAAGACGGCGACATTCAGGTCGTCATCGTCGACGACAAGCTGTATGCGGTGCAGGAAGGCGCGCGGCGCGCATTTGCCAGAACCTCTGCAAAGGCCACCGGCAAGAATGGCAACGGCAAGGATTCGCATCGGAGTCTGCAGGTCAGCGCGCTGAAGCTGGTGCAGAAGATCACGGCGCTGCGTCCGGAGCTCGACCTGTACATCCTGATCGAAAAGGAAAAGGAAGATCAGGTCGTCGACGCGCTGTTTGCGGAGGCCGTGGACGGCTACTTCTACCGCGAGGAGCGCGACCATCGCGGCATGTACCGGATCCTTAACGCACAGATCGCCGAACGCGCGCGCACGCCGTTCTACGACGCTCTGCGCGGCTACGTACTCGCCGCCAAGGACGCCTGGCACACGCCGGGGCATTCAAGCGGTGATTCGCTGCGGGGCAGTCCGTGGGTCAACGAGTTCTACGAATTCATGGGCGAACACGTGTTCGACGCCGACCTGTCGGTGTCGGTCAAGGCGCTCGACTCGCTGATGGAGCCCACCGGCGTCATCGCCGAAGCGCAGCAGATGGCGGCCAAGGCGTTCGGCGCGCGCCGCACGTTCTTTGCCACCAACGGCACCTCGACCGCCAACAAGGTGATCCTGCAGACGCTGATCGCGCCCGGCGAGAAGATGCTGCTCGATCGCAACTGCCACAAGAGCGTTCATCACGGTGTGGTGCTGTCGGGCGCACGCCCCATCTATCTCGACTCCAGCGTCAACCGCAAGTACGGCGTGTTCGGCACGGTGCCCAAGAAGACGATCCTGAAAGCGATCGCAGACCACCCCGATGCGCAGTTGCTGGTGCTGACCTCATGCACGTATGACGGCCTGCGCTATGACCTCAAGCCGATCATCGAGGCGGCCCACGCGAAGAACATCAAGGTGCTGATCGACGAGGCGTGGTTCTCGCACGCGCGCTTTCACCCGGACCTGCGGCCGACGGCGCTTGAATCCGGGGCCGACTACGCGACGCAGTCTGCGCACAAGACGCTGACGGCGTTCTCGCAGGCGGCGTTCATCCACGTCAACGACCCGACCTTCAAGGAACACCTGTTCCGCGAGAACTTCAACATGCATACATCGACGAGCCCGATGTACAGCATGATCGCGAGCCTCGATGTCGGTCGCAAGCAGGCGGTGATGGAGGGCTACAAGCTGCTCGAGCGCACGCTGATGCTGGCCGCCGAACTGCGGCAGCAGATCAATTCGACCGGCGTATTCCGCGTGCTCGAACTCGACGATCTGCTGCCGGATGAGGTCAAGGACGACGGCATCCGGCTCGACCCGACCAAGATCACCGTCGATATCTCGTCGTGCGGGATGACGGTCGACGAACTGCAGCAGGAACTCTTCACGCGCTTCAACATCACGATCGAAAAATCGACCTTCAACACGATCACGCTGCTGCTGACGATCGGCACCACGCGCTCCAAGTGCTCGCGCCTGTACGACGCGCTGATGCGCATCGGCCGCGAAAAGCGCGCGCCGCGGCGCCTGTACCGCACGCCCGACCTGCCGCCGTTCACGGAACTTGCTTACCTGCCGCGCGATGCGTACTACTGCGGCGGCGAACTGATCCCGCTGCTCGACGACAACGACCAGGCCAATGCGGCGCTGAAAGGCCGCATCTGCGCCGACCAGATCGTCCCCTACCCGCCCGGCATCCCGGTGCTGGTGCCGGGGCAGCGCATCACCGACAACATCGTCGAGTACCTGATCCGCTACCTGCGTGTGCAGAACAAGGTCGAACTGCATGGCGTCGTTTACCAGGGTTATTTCCCGAGCGTGCGCGTGCTGATGCCGAGCGAGGAGCAGCGGATGACG
>DAITAC010000021.1:0-46046 GCA_036824465.1 Burkholderiaceae bacterium | reverse complement strand
ATCGAGCCGAGCCGCGCAAACCAGAAATTCGACATCGCGTTGAGCACACGCCCCTTGTCGGGGATCGGCTGCGCCATGACGACGTCGAAGGCGCTCAGCCGATCGGTGGTCACGATCAACAGCTTGTCGTCGTCCACCGCGTAGGAGTCGCGCACCTTGCCGCGGTAGACGAGCGGCAAGGATTTGATGGTGGTGTTCAGCAGGCCGGCGGCCATGCGCCCTCCTCGATCGCGAAGGCAGCAAGTCTAGTACGCAGCCGCGATGCGAGCGCGGCGGTCGCGACATCGAAGCAGGAGGACAAGGCATCAGCGGCGTTCGACAATTGCACGCCCGGCCAGCGCGCCGATGTCATCGACCGGAACACCGCGGTCAAACACCTGAAGCGCGGCGGATCGTCACGGCGCATCGGCATTGCAAGATCAGCGTTTCTTCGATCGCGCGGCGCCTCTGATCGGTGCCATTTGCGCTTCAATCAGACGCGCACCTTCAGCGAGCAGAAAATCGCGGAACGCGCGCGCGGCCGGCATCAGGCGCTTGTCGGTTCGATGCACGACGTACCAGTGGCGCACGATCGGCGTGTCCTTCACGCGCAGGCGCGCAAGCCGCCGCGCGGCGAGTTCCAGGCCCGCCGTATGTTCGGACAGGAACGCGATGCCCATCCCGGCCATCACGGCCTGTTTGATCGTTTCGTTGCTGCTCATTTCCAGCACCTGCGGCGGATGCATCCGATGCGAACGCAGATAGCGATCCATCGCGCCGCGCGTGCCGGAGCCGGGCTCGCGCACGATCAGAGCTTCCTGCGCCAGCCGCGCCGGCTCGACGGTCTTCAGCTTCGCCAGCGGATGCTCGGGCGAGGCCAGCCACACCAGCGGATGCTCGGCGATGCGCGTTGCCTCACATTCGATGTGCTGCGGGGGCGTGCCCATGATTGCCAGGTCGATCGCGTTATCGGCCAGCATCCGCACCACGTCGGCGCGGTTGGCGACCGCCAGCCGCAGTTCGATCTCCGAATGGCGACGCCGGTACTCGGCCAGCAGCCGCGGCGCAAAGTACTTGGCGGTACTGACCACGCCGATTTCGATGCGCCCGCCGCGCAGGCCCTTCAGCGCATCGAGCGCGGCCTCGGCCTCGCGGATCTGCTGCGCCAGTCGCCGCGCGTGCTGTGCCAATTCCTGACCCGCGTCAGTGAGCTGGATGTTGCGGCCGATACGCTCGGTGAGCGGCAGACCGACCTGCTCCTCGAGCTGCTTGACCTGCATCGACACTGCGGGCTGGGTCAGGTGCAGTTCCTTCGCCGCGCCCGACACGCTCGCCAGGCGCGCCACCGCCTCGAAGACGCGCAGGCGGTGCAGTGTCACGTTTCGCATCGCGGAAGCCATTTCGGATTCCAGTGATATCAGGTTTTGCTGATCTATTGATGAACTAGCTTTGAATTGTGCTTATACGTGTCGGGCCTTAGCGTGGCAACCACCGAGTACGCAACTTTCAGTCGCTGCGCGGACCGCAGCAGCGGACGCGCACCACGGAGACGAAAATGAACAAGCCGGCCGAAGGGCACATCACCGATCTGAAGCAGCGCTACAAGGGCGGGGTCCTTAAGTACAAGCAGATGGGCTACTGGCGGCCCGACTACGAGCCGAAGGACAACGACGTGATCTGCCTGTTTCGGATCACGCCACAGGAGGGCGTGGATCCCGAGGAGGCCGCCGCCGCCGTCGCCGGCGAGTCGTCCACTGCCACGTGGACGGTCGTATGGACCGATCTTCTGACCGCGCACGAGTCGTACCAGGCCAAGGCGTTCCGAGTCGATCCCGTGCCCAACCAGCCGGGGCAGTTCTTCGCTTACGTCGCCTACGACCTGATCCTGTTCGAGGAGGGCTCGATCTCCAACATGACGGCGAGCCTGATCGGCAACGTATTCAGCTTCAAGCCGCTGAAGGCGGCGCGGCTGGAGGACATCCGCATTCCGGCCGCGTACGTCAAGACGTTCAAGGGGCCGCCGACCGGAATCGTGGTCGAGCGTGAGCGCCTGGACAAGTACGGACGGCCTCTGCTCGGCGCGACGATGAAGCCCAAGCTTGGCCTGTCCGGCAAGAACTACGGCCGCGTCGTGTTCGAAGCGCTGACGGGCGGGCTGGACTTCACCAAGGACGACGAGAACATCAACTCGCAGCCCTTCATGCACTGGCGGGATCGCTTCCTGTTCTGCATGGAAGCCGTGAACAGGGCGCAGGCCGGCAGCGGCGAGATCAAGGGCCACTATCTGAACGTGACCGCCGCGACGATGGAGGACATGTACGAGCGCGCGGAGTTCGCCAAGGAACTGGGCTCGAACATCGTGATGATCGACCTCGTGATCGGCTGGACCGCGATCCAGTCGATGTCGAACTGGGCGCGCCGCAACGACATGATCCTGCATATGCACCGCGCGGGCCACGGCACCTACACGCGCCAGAAGAATCACGGCGTGAGCTTCCGCGTGATCGCCAAGTGGCTGCGACTGGCGGGCGTGGATCACCTGCACGCGGGTACCGCGGTCGGCAAGCTCGAAGGCGATCCGATGACGGTACAGGGCTACTACAACGTGTGCCGCGACAGCTATACGAAGCAGGACCTGCAACGGGGTCTGTTCTTCGATCAGGACTGGGTGGACATGCGCAAGGTGATGCCGGTGGCTTCTGGTGGCATCCATGCGGGCCAGATGCACCAACTGCTAACGCTGTTCGGCGACGACGTGGTGCTGCAGTTCGGCGGCGGCACGATCGGGCATCCGGCCGGCATCCAGTCCGGCGCGATCGCCAACCGCGTCGCGCTCGAAGCGATGGTCAAGGCGCGCAACGAAGGCAAGGACATCGCCAACGAAGGTCCGCAGATCCTCGAGACCGCAGCCAAGTGGTGCACGCCGCTGGCGCAGGCACTCGAGACGTGGAAGGACGTGAGCTTCAACTACACGTCAACCGACACGCCGGACTATGCAGTGACGCCGACCGCAACCTGAGGAAGCGAACCATGAGAATCACACAAGGCACGTTTTCGTTCCTGCCCGACCTGACTGACGACGAGATCCGCGCGCAGGTGGACTACGCGCTGTCCCAGGGCTGGGCGCTGTCGGTCGAATACACCGATGACCCGCACCCGCGCAACGTTTACTGGGAGATGTGGGGCCTGCCGATGTTCACCATCAAGGATGGTGCGGCGGTGCTGTACGAGGTCAACGCCTGCCGCAAGGCGTTCCCGAACCACTACATCAAAGTCAACGCGTTCGACAACACGCGCGGCGTGGAGTCGATGTGCCTGTCGTTCATCGTCAGCCGGCCCGCAGACGAGCCAGGCTTCTGCCTGCAGCGGCAGGAAGCCGCCGGCCGTATGCAGCGCTACTCGACGCGCGGCTACGCGGCGGACAAACCTGCGGGCCAGCGCTACTGATGCGCGTCGGCACGTGAAGCCGCCACCACTACGCCCAGAAAACCCGTTGCGATGAATGCCCCCGCCGCGCCGACCGTCGACCTGCAGGCAATCCTGCACGAGACCAATGTGCAGGAAGTGCTGGAGGAACTGGACCGCGAACTCGTTGGACTGGCTCCGGTCAAGAAGCGCATTGAAGACATCGCCGCTTTTCTCGTGGTGGCGCGCGCACGCAAGCAGCTCGGACTCGAGGCGGCCACGCCATCGTTGCACATGTCCTTTACCGGCAACCCCGGCACCGGCAAGACGACGGTCGCGCTGAAGATGGCGCAGATCCTGTACCGGCTGGGCTACGTGCGCAAGGGTCACGTCGTGAGTGTCACGCGCGACGATCTGGTGGGCCAGTACATCGGCCACACGGCGCCGAAGACCAAGGAAGTGCTGAAGAAGGCCATGGGCGGCGTGCTGTTCATCGACGAGGCCTACTACCTCTATCGCCCCGAGAACGAGCGCGACTACGGGCAGGAGGCGATCGAGATCCTGCTGCAGGTGATGGAGAACCAGCGCGATGACCTCGTCGTCATCCTCGCCGGCTACAAGGACAGGATGGAGACTTTCTTCAAGTCCAATCCGGGCATGAGCTCGCGCATCGCACACCACATCGACTTTCCGGACTACAGCGAGACCGAACTGCTGCAGATCGCCGAACGCATGCTTGCTGCGCAGCACTACCGCTTCGGCGACGGTGCACGCGCGGCGTTCGAGCAGTATCTCGCACGACGGATGCAACAGCCGCACTTCGCCAACGCGCGCAGCGTGCGCAACGCGCTGGACCGCGCACGCCTGCGTGCCGCTTCGCGCCTGTATGCAGAGCGCAAGCGCGAACTCACCGAGTCCGATCTGACGAACATCGCAGCCGCCGACATTCTGGCGAGCCGTGTATTCCAATCCCCCGTGTCCTGAACCCAGCGAGTCCCCATGCCCCTGTCGAACCGACGCACCCTGACGCAGTACCTGATCGAGCAGCGGCAGCGCTTTCCGTCGGCGAGCGGCGCGCTGAACGCGCTGATCCTCGACGTCGCGCTCGCCACCAAGGCGATTGCGCGCGCGGTCGCGTTTGGTGAACTGGGCGATCCGATGAGCCGTCAGCTCGCGGCCGCCGCGCAGGAGCACGCCCCGATCAACGTGCAGGGCGAGGCGCAGAAGCCGCTCGATGTCGTCAGCAACGAGATATTTCTTCGCACCAGCGAATGGTCAGGTCACCTTGCCGGAATGGGCTCGGAGGAGATGGAAGAGCCCTACCAGATCCCGCGTCAGTATCCGCGCGGGAAGTACCTGCTGGTGTTCGATCCGCTGGACGGCTCCGGCAATATCGACGTCAACGTCTCGGTCGGCAGCATTTTCTCGATTCTGCGCGCGCCGCAGGCAGTGATCGAAAGCGGGCCTGATATCACCGAAGCCGACTTCCTGCAGCCGGGCACCGCGCAGGTAGCGGCCGGCTACGCGATCTACGGCCCGGCGACGATGCTGGTACTGACCGTTGGCAGCGGCGTGGCGGGCTTCACGCTCGACCCCAACCTCGGCGAGTTCAAGCTCACGCATCCCGACATCCGGGTGCCGGCCGACACCCAGGAATTCGCGATCAACAGCAGCAACAGCCGGTTCTGGGAGTCGCCGATCAAGCGCTACGTCGACGAGTGCCTGGCCGGCAAGACCGGCCCGCGCGCGAAAGACTTCAACATGCGCTGGATCGCCAGCCTGGTGGCCGAGGCGCACCGCATACTGATGCGCGGTGGAGTGTTCATGTATCCCCGCGACACGAGGGATCCGGGCAGGCCCGGCCGCCTGCGCCTGTTGTACGAGGCCAATCCGATCGGCTTCATCATGGAGCAGGCCGGCGGCCGCGCCAGTGCCGGACGCGAACCGGTGCTGGGCGTGCAGCCCGGCAGTCTGCATCAGCGCATCGGGCTTGTGTTTGGTTCGAAGAACGAGGTCGAGCGCATTGAGCGTTACCACGCCGAGTTCGACGCCGGTACCGACAAGCCCTACGTCTCGCCGCTGTTCAACGAGCGGTCGCTATACCGGCCAGAGGCTTTGACGTGATCCGCGATCGGTGATCCGGACCGCGCATCCAGGAATCAAAACGTCATCGAGGGAGAAACCAGTTGTCGAGAAAGCATCCGATCATCGCCGTAACCGGCTCGTCCGGCGCCGGCACCACCACGGTGATGCAAAGCTTCCAGCACATCTTCCGGCGCGAGGGCATCAAGGCACAGATTGTCGAAGGCGACTCTTTCCACCGCTACAACCGGATCGAGATGCGCGCGAAGATGAAGGAGGCCGAAGCCGTCGGCAACAAGCACTTCTCGCACTTCGGTCCGTACTCGAACCTGCTGGAGCAGCTTGAAGCGCTATTCCAGGGCTACAGCGAGCGCGGCACCGGCCGCGTCCGCAAGTACATCCACGATGCCGCGGAAGCCACCGAGCATGGGATCGAGCCCGGCAACTTCACGGATTGGAAAGACATTGCGTTCGGTTCCGATCTGATGTTCTACGAAGGATTGCACGGCGCCTACGTCGACAACCAGATCAACGTCGCCCGCCACGTCGACCTGCTGGTCGGCGTGGTGCCGATCATCAACCTCGAATGGATCCAGAAGCTGCACCGCGACAAGAAGATGCGGGGCTATTCACAGGAGGCGGTCGTCGACACGATCCTGCGCCGCATGCCCGACTACGTAAACCACATCGTTCCGCAGTTCGGCGTCACGCACGTGAATTTCCAGCGCGTACCCACGGTGGACACGTCCAATCCATTCATCGCGGCGGATATCCCGAGCGCGGATGAAAGCATGGTCGTGATCCGATTCGCTAATCCGAAGGGCATCGATTTTCCCTATCTGCTGTCGATGCTGCACGACTCGTGGATGAGCCGTCCGAACAATCTGGTCGTTCCGGGCGGAAAGATGGGACTGGCGATGCAACTGATCTTCACGCCGATGATCCTGCGGCTGATGGACCTGAAGAAGCGCGTCTAGAAGAAAGCGACCACGATGAACGCCCCACAGAAATTCTCCGAACGCGCAGCGGCTGCGCGAGCGCGCGCCAACGCACTGCGCTTTCTCGCCATCGATGCGGTCAACGCGGCGAAGTCCGGGCACCCGGGCATGCCGATGGGCATGGCCGATATCGCCGAGGTGCTGTGGACCCGGTATCTGAAGCACAACCCGGCCGACCCCGCATGGGCTGATCGCGATCGCTTTGTGCTGTCCAATGGCCACGGCTCGATGCTGCTGTATGCGCTGCTGCATCTGACCGGTTACGACCTTTCACTCGACGAGCTGAAGAACTTCCGGCAGTTGCACTCGAAGACCCCCGGACACCCGGAGGTCGGGCTGACGCCAGGCGTGGAGACGACGACCGGCCCGCTCGGACAGGGACTCGCGAACGCGGTCGGCATGGCGCTGGCGGAAAAGCTGCTGGCCGTGCGCTTCAACCAACCTGAGCACACCATCGTCGATCACCGCACCTGGGTCTTCCTCGGCGACGGCTGCCTGATGGAGGGCGTGTCGCACGAGGCGTGCTCGTTGGCCGGCGTTTTCGGCCTGAACAAACTCGTGTGCTTCTACGACGACAACGGCATCTCGATCGACGGCCACGTGAAGGGCTGGTTCTGCGATGACACCGCCGCGCGATTCCGCGCTTATGGCTGGAATGTGGTCGGGCCCATCGATGGACACGACGCGATCGCAATCGACGCCGCGATCGATACCGCGATGTCCGAGCAATCGCGGCCGACGCTCGTGATCTGCCGCACCACGATCGGCTGGGGCGCGCCGAAGGCCGCCGGTACGCACGAGGTGCATGGCGCCCCGCTCGGTGCAGACGAAACCGCGGCGACGCGCACCGCGCTCGGCTGGCCGCACGCGCCGTTCGAGGTGCCCGCGCAGTTGCGCGACGAATGGAACACGCTCGCCAAGGGCACCGCCGCTCAGGATGAATGGCAGCGTCGTTTCGCTGGGTATGCGCAGGCATATCCGGCGCTCGCGGATGAGTTCGCGCGCCGTATGCGCGGCGAACTGCCGGCCGACTGGAATGCCACCGCGCAGCGGCTGCTCGCGACCGCGCGCGACGTGACCGCGCCGACCGCCACGCGCAAGTCTTCGCAGAACGCGCTCGGACGGCTGGTGCCGGCGGTGCCGGAGTTGCTCGGCGGCTCGGCCGATCTGACGTGGTCGAACCTGACTGCGGTGAAGGACTCGGCGTCGATCGACCGCAGTGGCGCTGGCAACTACGTCCACTATGGCGTACGCGAGTTCGGCATGGCGGCGTTGATGAACGGCCTTGCACTGCACGGCGGCTTCATTCCGTATGGCGGCACGTTCGCGGTGTTCACCGACTACGCACGCTCGGCGCTGCGCATGAGCGCATTGATGCAACGGCGCGTTGTCTTCGTGCTCACGCACGACTCGATCGGACTCGGTGAAGACGGGCCGACGCACCAGCCGGTGGAACACGCGGCGAGTCTGCGCTTGATTCCGCACCTCGACGTTTGGCGGCCCTGCGATGAGGTCGAGACCGCTGTCGCGTGGCGCGCAGCGGTGGAACGCCGTGATGGCCCAAGCGCACTGCTGCTGTCGCGGCAAAACCTCACGCAGGTGGCGTGCGCAGCCGACGATGTCGCAATTACGCGCGGCGGCTATGTACTGGCCGACAGCGAGCAGCGGTTGGTTGTGGTCCTGATCGCCACCGGCTCCGAAGTCGAGATCGCGCTGAAGGCACGCCAGACGCTCGAAGCGGAAGGTCTTGGTACGCGCGTCGTGTCGATGCCGTCGACCACGGTGTTCGACCGCCAGGACCGTGCGTGGCAGGCACACGTACTGCCGCGCGGCGTGCCGCGCGTCGCAGTCGAAGCCGGACACCCCGACGGCTGGCGCAAGTACGTCGGACTCGAGGGCGACGTGATCGGTATCGCGCGCTTTGGAGAATCGGCACCTGCCGGCAAGCTGTACGAGCACTTCGGCATCACGCCTTCGCGCGTGGCGGCGTGCGCGCGCGCAGTGGTCGGCACAGGTAGAGTGATCGAACCCGAACTCGCGACGACTGACTGACGATGGCAGCAACCGCCGATCCGATCCAGCGCGGCATGTCCGCACCGGACTTCGCGCTGCCCGGCATCGATGGCCGCACGCACTCGCTGCGCGAGATCGCCGGAGCGAACGGCACGGTCGTAATGTTCATCTGCAATCACTGCCCGTATGTGAAGGCGGTGGTCGACCGGCTCGTTCGCGACGCCAAGGAACTGCAGGCGCTTGGCATCGGCTGCGTCGCGATCAATGCCAACGACGCGGTCGCCTATCCGGAAGACTCATTCGACAACATGAAGAAGTTCGCGCGCGAGCACGGATTCACGCTCCCTTACCTGTACGATGAATCGCAGCAGGTTGCGCACGCTTACGGCGCCGTGTGCACACCGGACTTCTTCGGCTTTGACCGCGAGATGAAGCTTCAGTACCGCGGCCGGCTCGATGCGTCGGGCCGCGCACCCGCTGCAGCCGGGGCCAGGCGCGAACTCCACGAAGCAATGAAGCAGATCGCCGCCACCGGCATCGGCCCCGCCGAGCAGACGGCGAGCATCGGCTGCTCGATCAAGTGGAAGACCTGAGCCAGAAGGTCTGAGCACATCTGCGCGGCAGTACTGCGCACCCGCGTGTCGCTGTTGCGCGCTGCGCCGCGGTGACGTGCGTGAATTCGCCCTTGACCGTTCGCGACATCAACGAGCGGTCCATATCTGCCGCCCTCTGACTCACCCGTGGCGCAGTTCGAGGCAGGGAATTTCGATGCCGGTCCTCAGGGTCCGACCGCGCAGCCTTAGTTGCGCCATGGTCCATCACGACCTACTGCGCGCGCCGGTGCATCTGTTGCACTGACCGGCGCTGTCGGCGGTCAGTTTCAGGTGAGCATTGCTGGTGCACTGCGGCGCGGCGGCGATCGTTGGGCGCGCTACAGTCGCGCCCTCAAATCCTTCTGCTTTCGACAACACACCATGCCTGTGCTGGATTTCTCGCGCTTCCTGAAATACGACGAGTTGATTGCGGTGTTGCGCGCCTTCGAAACAGAGATGCCGCAATTCGTGTCGCTGCAGTTCATCGGCAAGAGTCATGAAGGTCGTGACATCCCGGTGGTCACCGTCACCAACACCGCCACAGGTCCCGCCGCCGACAAACCCGCGTACTGGGTCGACGGCAACATTCATTCGGTCGAACTGTCGGCATCGGCGACGTGCCTGTATCTGATTGACTGGCTGCTCAAGGGGCGCGAGAGCGATCCGCAGATCAAGCGCTGCCTCGACACGCGCGTGTTTTACATCTGCCCACGCATCAATCCCGATGGCGCCGAGTGGGCGATGGCAGACCGGCCGAGGTATGTGCGTTCGAGCACCCGTCGCTATCCGTTCGACGAAGATCCGGTCGAAGGACTGATCGCCGAAGATATCGACGGCGACGGCCGCATCCTGCAGATGCGCCTTGCCGATCCCAACGGACCGTGGAAGAAACACCCGCAGGAGCCGCGCCTGCTGGTTCGGCGCGATCCGACCGATGCGCCTGGCGGCGAGTATTACCGCGTGATGCACGAAGGGCGCGTCGAAAACTACGACGGCGTCAGTATCGATCTGGCCGGTGTGATGGGCAACGCGCAGAGTCTCGACCTGAATCGTAACTTCCCGGCCAGGTGGCGGCAGGAGTTCGAGCAACTCGGCGCCGGACCGTATCCGACCTCGGAACCCGAGATTCGCGCCGTGGTCGAGTTCATCCTTGCCCATCCGAACATCTGTGGCGGGACCAGCCTGCATACGTACTCCGGCGTGCTCCTGCGACCGCATGCGGATCTGCCGGATGACAAGATGATCGCGGAGGACTTATGGGTCTATCAGAAGGCCGGCAAGATCGGCGAGGAGCTGACCGGCTACTCGGCGATTTCGATCTATCACGACTTTGCCTACCGGCCGGGCGAATACATCGGCGGCACCTTCGACTGGCTGTATGAACACCTCGGCTGCTTTATGTGGGTGATCGAGATCTGGAACCCCAAGAAAGAAGCCGGGATTGAAGGCAAGGACTGGATTCACTGGTACCGCGAGCATCCGATCGAAGATGATCTGAAGATGCTCAAATGGGCCGATCAGATTGCGCCCGGCGAGGGCTATGTGACGTGGCAGCCGTTCGATCATCCGCAACTGGGTCGGGTTGAAATCGGTGGCTGGAATCGAATGGCGGTGTTCGTCAATCCGCCACCGAATCGACGCGAGGGCGAAATCGCGCGATTCCCGCAATGGTTGCTATGGAACGCGCTGATCTCGCCGAAGCTGGACTTGCGCGACGTGCAGGTCACCCGCGCCGGCGCCAACACCTGGCGCGTGCGACTGGTGGTGCAGAACTCGGGGTGGCTTCCGACCTACGTGAGCCAGATGGCATTGAAACGCAAGCTGCTGCGCGGCGTATTGGCGGAGATTGCGCTGCCCGCGGGCACCACGCTCGTCAGTGGCAAGGTACGTGAGGAACTGGGCGAGCTGGAGGGATGGTCCACGCTGCACACGGGGGTCAGCTTCTGGCCGGTGAAAAAACCCACGCAGGACATCGCCCATGTCGACTGGGTGATCAAGGGCACGGCGGGCACAACGCTCGAGATTACGGCATGGCACGAGAGGGCCGGTCGCATTCGTGCCCACGCCACCCTCGCCTGATATTCGATGCCGGCCGCACCGCGAATCCAAGAGATCCCCTATCACCCAAAGAAACGAATCCGAGGAGACGCACATGGACCGCATCTGGCTCAGGAACTATCCCGCGGGAGTCCCTGCCGACATCGATTTCAGTCAGTACACGTCCGTGGTCGCGTTGCTTGAAGAGAGCTTCGCCAGGTTCCGCGAGCGCGATGCGTACGTCTGCATGGACAAGCGCATCACGTTCGGTGACATCGACGCGTTGTCGCGCGCGCTCGGCGCCTGGCTGCAAAGCCGGGGGTTGAAGCATAGCGATCGCGTTGCAATCATGATGCCGAACGTTCTTCAGTATCCCGTCGCCGTCGCCGCGGTGCTGCGCGCCGGATTCATCGTCGTCAACGTCAACCCGCTGTACACGCCGCGCGAACTCGAGCATCAGCTCAAGGACTCGGGTGCACAGGCAATCATCATTCTGGAAAACTTTGCCGCCACCTTGCAGAAGGTCATCGCCCAGACACCTGTCAAGCATGTTGTGCTGGCAGCGATGGGCGATCTTCTCGGATTCCCCAAACGCCTGATCGTCAATCACGTGGTGCGCAAGGTGAAGAAGCTGGTGCCGGCGTATCAACTGCCGGACGCGCACTGGTTCAACGAAGCGATCTCAGCTGGGCGCCATAAAAAGCTCGCCGCGGTTGACATCAAGCCGGACGACCCCGCCGTCCTGCAGTACACGGGCGGCACGACCGGTGTGAGCAAGGGCGCGACACTGCTGCACCAGACCATCATCGCCAACCTGCTGGCGTCCGAAGCGTGGCTGCAACCCGCGTTGAGGCGCAAACCGCTCAGCGGCCAGATGACCCTGGTGTGCGCACTACCGCTGTACCACGTGTTCGCCTTCATTTGCTGTGGGCTGTTCGGCATGCGCACCGGCGCGATGAACGTGCTGATTCCCAATCCACGCGATCTTCCAGGGATGGTGAAGGAACTGGCAAAGCACAAGATCAATATCTTCCCCGGGGTCAACACGCTGTTCAACGCGCTCGCGCACAACGCCGAGTTTGCAAAACTGGATTTCTCAGGACTCGTCGCTTCCAACGGCGGGGGCTCGGCAGTGCAGGAGGCGGTGGCGAAGCGGTGGCTCGCGGTCACCGGCTGTCCGATCATCGAAGGCTACGGGCTGTCGGAAACTTCAGCCGCCGTGACGTGCAACCCCGGCGACTCGGATGCCTATTCCGGCACGATCGGACTGCCGATGCCGAGCGTCGAGATCCGGCTGCTCGACGATGACGGCAACGACGTGCCGCTGGGGCAACCCGGCGAGATCGCGATTCGCGGTCCGCAGGTGATGTCAGGCTACTGGCAACGGCCGGACGAAACGGCCAAGGTCATGACGGCCGACGGTTACTTCAAGTCCGGCGATATCGGTGTGATGGACGCGCGCGGCTATTTCAAGATCGTCGATCGGAAGAAGGACATGATCCTGGTATCCGGCTTCAACGTGTACCCGAACGAGATCGAGGGCGTGGCGGTGATGCACCCAGGCGTGCTCGAAGCGGCCGCGGTTGGCGTGCCGGACAAGAATTCGGGCGAGGCCGTGAAACTCTTCATCGTCAAGAAAGATCCAAAACTCACCGAAGCCGACGTCGCGAAGTTCTGCACCGAGCAATTGACCGGATACAAGAAGCCGAAGTACATCGAGTTCCGGGCGGAACTGCCGAAGACCAATGTCGGCAAGATCCTGCGCCGCGAACTGCGCGATGAGGCAGTCAAGGCGATGAGCCATTCGTAGCGCGCAGGCGCCGAAGAGAACGTCGCCTTCAGGCCGTGCTTCGATTTGCTGATCGCGCCAAGCCGACTGTCGCAATCGAGGCTTTATCGGTTAGTCAGCGTCAGATCATGGTGGATCGAGATCGGCCGAAATCGGCGGCGGGTTCAACTGATCGATGCAGCACCTTCTGATTCAATTTGCGAGTGGGAGATCCGCGCATGTCGAAGATTGGACGCCCTGGATTGTCACGGGAGAAGAAGGTTGAGCTTTGGGAGCGTTGGAAGGGCGGTCAACCCTCCCGAGCGCGCCCGATGCACGAGTCCAGGACATCACGTCGCTCCTCCGCGGCGCAGTCGATTAACTCAGAGACGCTCTCTGTCGGGATCTCGCAATAGCGGCGCCGATCGGGCCGATACGTGATCTCGCGCCACCCAGCTTCTTGCAGCCAGCGCCACAGTTCGGCAGTCATTCCAGCCTGCACTGTCATGCGCAGGTTTTCGAGGCAGATCCGCGAACCGGCATTCGGCCGCGGCCCACGCTTTGGAAGCGCTCGGGGCGTGCGGATGTTCAGCAGGTTGCGCAGCCGATCAGTCGCGGAGTGGGGCAGAGACAGCCGCACCTTCGAGCCTACGCGTGTCGGCGAATTTTGAGCTTCCGTTTTTCCGATTCGACCAGGCCGTAGGTAATCTCCGCCCACGTTGGCGCTTCTTGGCGTCGGGTTCGTGGGCGTTGCCGACGTTCTCATCAATTCCGAGATTGCGGCCGGCGCAACTGGCTCAGACTTTGGTTGCGAGCGTCGCCTGAGTGCATCAGAGTGCCCGTCATCCAGAAACTCCATCGTCACGCCCGCCACCTCGATGACGTCGTTGTCCAAAAGCTGACAGGCTGTCGAGCTGATATTGATCCCGTTGACCTTGGGGAAGACTTCGCCACGGTGGTGTTCGATGAAGTAACCGTTCGGGTGGCGCGTGATAACCGCGATCTGATATCCAAGGCGCCCAAGCCGCGTCAGGATCTTTCTGAGCTGAAGTTCCCGGCCTGCGTTAGTGCCGGACAAGATGCGCAGTCGCGGCGAATTGCGCGCAGGAGCTTCATCGACACGAACAGCCGGTGAAATCTGGATTGTCTTTGGCTCTTGATCGAAGAAGCTGCTCGGCAGGGGCTGCGATGGGACGTGGTCAGCGTTGCCGTCCATCCCATGCTCGTCGCTGTCAGCAAGGAACTTCAGTCGGTACTCGCCAATTTCAATGCTGTCGCCCAACTGCAAAACCCGCCTTCTGACCGGTTGGCCATTGACGAGGGTGCCGTTGGTGGACCCCAGGTCTTCAATGTAGAAGTCCTTGCCGTGGCGGCGCACGACAGCGTGTTCGCCGCTGACGCCGAGGCTGTCCATGACCAGGCGATTACGGCTTCGCCGGCCAATCGTAGTCTCGTCTTGAGACAGACTGACTTCGCGCAGCGCGACGCCCTGAAGCGTCACAAGCAGTTTCTCCATGGTCGCTTCGTTCTTGAGGGTCGAGATGGTTGGGCCACCGGAGTCATGCTTCCCGTGGTCGTGTCGAGGCCACGACGCTCAGAAGCGCACGCACCCAAGGGCTGGCGCTCGTCAAAGAAGTCACGCCCCCCCAGCGCTGGCAGCAACAGGGCGCTTTTCGTGAACGACCAGCAACGGAAGGAAACGTCGTTGGCCCGGTCGCCTTCCTCCTTTAGAACGACGAATAGTTACCGAAAGGCTATAGCCGCAAGAATCGTGCCGTGACGCCAACCAATTGATTTTCATGACTCAGACGAGATCATGTTGTTTGCTTTGTAAAGAGTTCCGACAGTATCTGACCAACTGCTTCGTGGAACAGCCGGTGACCGGATCGGGTCGAACGCGACCGGTCAGTGAATACGATCAAGTTTGCTCGGACATCGCCTGTACCGTCGCGTCCTGGTCAAGACAACTCAATGGGTACGGTGTTCATCGTCCAGCAAGGCGGCGTGCGCCGCGGCCAGGCGCGCGATCGGCACGCGCGGGCCCGAACACGACACGTAGTCGAGACCGGCCTGATGACAGAAGCGGATCGACAGCGGCTCGCCGCCGTGTTCGCCGCAGATGCCGACCTTCAGTTCCGGGCGCTGCGCGCGACCGTTGGCGATTGCCAGTTTCATCAATTCGCCCACGCCCTTGACGTCAAGAACTTCAAACGGATTGTCCTGCAGCAGGCCCGCCTCGTAGTACAGGGGCAGGAACTTGTTTTCCGCGTCTTCGCGTGAGAACGAAAACGTCGCCTGCGTGAGATCGTTGGTGCCAAACGAGAAGAACTCCGCGGTTTCCGCGATGCGCGCCGCGCGCAGACACGCGCGCACCACTTCGATCATGCTGCCAAAGCGCAGCGGCACCTTGATACCTGCCGCAGCTTCCACCTCCGCTTGCACGCGTTTGACGAGTGTTGCGATACGCTTGAGTTCTTCCACCGTCACCACCTGGGGCACCATGATCTCCGGCGCCACCGCGATGCCTTCGCGCACGCAGTCGGCAGCCGCCTCGAGGATCGCGCGGATCTGCATCTCGTAGATCTCCGGATGCGAGATCCCCAGCCGCACGCCGCGATGGCCGAGCATCGGGTTGACTTCGGCCAGCGCCCTGACCTTGCGCAGCACGTCGGCCTTCTTGGCGATCAGTTCATCATCGAGGTGCGACTCCTTAAACTCGCTGAGTCCGCCGAGCAGTTTTGTCAGGCTGCCTTCGTACTGATGGTGCAGCCGCGGATTGAGCAGCTTGAGTGTCTCGGGCATTTCTTCGAGGCTTGCGATCGCTTCGCGGAAGTGCCTCAGGTGCGCGATTTCGAGTTCCAGTTGCGCCACCGTTGGCAGGAACTCGTGCATCGGTGGATCGAGCAATCGCACCGTCACGGGCAACCCCGCCATCGCCTTGAACATGCCCTTGAAGTCCTCCTTCTGGATCGGCCGCAGCCGCTCGAGCGCGGCATGGCGCGCCTCCGGCGTCTCGGCGAGGATCATCTCTTGCACGACGTGCAGACGGTCCATCTGGTTGAACATCCTCTCGGTGCGGCACAGGCCGATGCCCTGTGCGCCCCACTCGCGCGCGCGCAGCGCGTCGCGCGGCGTGTCGGCGTTGGCGCGCACACCCAGTCGCGCGGCCTGGTCGGCCCACTTCAGCAGTGTTGCCATGTCCTGCGTGAATTCGACCTCGACCGTAGGCACCTCGCCGAAGTAAACCGCGCCGGTGGAGCCATCGATCGTGATGACCTGGCCTTCTTTCAGTTCCGCGGGTCCGACATGGGCGACCTTGTTGCGCACGTCGACCACGATCGTTTCCGCACCCGACACGCACGGCTTGCCCATGCCGCGCGCGACCACCGCGGCATGCGATGTCTTGCCGCCGCGCGAGGTCAGCACGCCCTGCGCGGCGAAAAAGCCATGGATGTCCTCCGGCTTCGTTTCCTCGCGTACGAGGATGATCTTCTCGCCCGCCTTGCCCCGCGCTTCGGCCGTGTCCGCATCGAACACGATCTGACCCGCCGCCGCGCCCGGTGACGCCGGCAGCCCGGTAGCGAGCGGCTGTCCCTTGAATCCCGGATCGAGGCGCGGAACCATCAACTGCTCGAACATCGCCGGCGGCACGCGCAGCAGCGCCTGGCGTTCGTCGATCAGGCCTTCGCGCACCATCTCGACCGAGGTGCGCACCATCGCCTGCGCATTCATCTTGCCGTTGCGCGTCTGCAGCGCATACAACTTGCCGCGCTCGACGGTGAACTCGAAATCCTGCACCTCGCGATAGTGGCGCTCCAGTTTTGCGGCGAGATCCATCAGCTCCGCGTGCATCTGCGGCATTTCCTGCGCCAGCGCAGCGATCGGTTTCGGCGTGCGGATGCCTGCCACCACGTCTTCGCCCTGCGCGTTGGTCAGATATTCGCCGAACACGACGCGTTCGCCGGTCGCCGGGTTGCGCGTGAAGCCGACACCGGTGGCCGAGTCGTTGCCGAGATTGCCGAACACCATCGTGCATACGTTGGCGGCGGTGCCATTGGCCATCGCCGGCGTGATCTTGAACTGGCGCCGGTAGTCGATCGCGCGCTTGCCGTTCCACGAACGGAACACAGCGGCGATCGCGGTTTCGAGTTGCTCGTACGGATCTTCCGGGAAAGGCCGGCCGGTGTGCCCGGATACGACGTCGAGGAAGCGCCGCGCGAGCGAGCGCAGTTGTGGTGCATCGAGATCGACATCGTGGTGTGCGCCGGTCTCCTGCTTCAGCGCGATCATCTCGTGGTCGAACAGTTCGTCCGGAACGCCAAGCGCGACCTTGCCGAAAAGCTGAATCATTCGCCGGCACGCGTCCCAGCCGAAGCGCTCATTGCCGGTGGCCTGGATCAGGCCCTCGAGTGACGCCGGATTCAGGCCCAGATTCAGGATGGTGTCCATCATTCCGGGCATCGACATCGCCGAGCCGGATCGCACCGACACCAGCAACGGGTCACGCGCCGCGCCGAAGCGCTTGCCGATCGCCGACTCCAGCCGCGCAACGTGACTGCGCACTTCGTCCATCAACCCGTCCGGCAGGCGGCCACCGTCGAGATACGCAAGGCAGGCTTCGGTGGTCACGATGAAGCCCGGCGGCACCGGCAGTCCGATGCGGGTCATTTCACACAGATTCGCACCCTTGCCACCGAGCAGCATCTTGTTGCGGCCGTCGCCTTCGCTGAAGGCATGCACCCATTTGTTCCTGGCAGTCATGGAATTCCCCTCGGACTCTTCAAGCGAAGGATCGCGCGGCGGCGACCGAAGGGTGTTGACGAATGGCATCAAACGCTTGCTCCGCGAAACCTGTTGCCGGCAAGTCGACAGCGCAGGAAAAACGGCGCCCGCAGGCGCCGTCGGTCTCATCTGTTGCGCAGTCTCAGTGCACGTGCTGACTCAATTCACCGGTAGAGTACTTATGCGCGATCGACTGCAATGGAAGCGGCTTGATTCTGCCCGCCTGTCCTTCGCAGCCAAACTGCTGGTAGCGCTGCCGGCAGATCGCCTTGGCGGCAGCGCGCGCCGGCTTCAGATAATCGCGCGGGTCGAAGTGGCCGGGATTCTCGTAGAGGAACTTGCGGACCGCGGCGGTCATTGCAAGCCGGATATCGGTGTCGATGTTGACCTTGCGCACGCCGTGTTTGATGGCTTCCTGGATTTCCTCGACCGGCACGCCGTAGGTTTCTTTCATCTGACCACCAAACTTGCGGATTTCGGCCAGCAGGTCCTGCGGCACGCTTGACGATCCGTGCATCACGAGGTGGGTGTTCGGAATACGCCGGTGAATCTGCTTGATCCGCTCGATGGCAAGGATGTCGCCAGTCGGCTTGCGGGTGAACTTGTACGCGCCGTGCGACGTGCCGATTGCGATGGCAAGTGCGTCAAGCTGCGTCTTCTTGACGAAGTCCGCCGCCTGATCGGGGTCGGTCAGCAGCATCTCCTTGGTCATCGTGATCTCGGCGCCGTGGCCGTCTTCCTTGTCGCCGCGCATCGTTTCAAGCGAGCCAAGGCAGCCAAGCTCGCCCTCAACCGACACGCCGATTGCGTGCGCCATCTCGACGACTTTCCGCGTGGTCTGCCAGTTGTAGTCATAGTCGGCCACCGTCTTGCCGTCTTCGCGCAGCGAACCATCCATCATCACGCTGGAGAAGCCGAGCTTGATCGCACCTTCACACACCGCCGGACTCTGGCCGTGATCCTGGTGCATGGCGACCGGAATGTTCGGGTAGCTCTCGACCGCTGCGATGATCAGGTGCTTGAGGAAATTCTCGCCAGCGTACTTACGCGCGCCGGCGGACGCTTGCATGATCACCGGCGCGTTGACCTCGGCGGCGGCCTCCATGATTGCCTGCACCTGCTCGAGGTTGTTGACGTTGAAAGCTGGCAAGCCGTACCCGTTTTCGGCGGCGTGATCCAGAAGCTGACGCATCGATACAAGGGCCATTGCGATTCTCCAGTTGCGATCCGTGGGTCAAGTCAGAGTCTTCGTCGCACGCATTTTAGATGGATGCCTCTCGTACACTCGAGCGCACGCCGTACCTGATCTGACCCCCATCACTGCAGGCTTGCCAGAAGTCGGCGGCGCGCTTCATCCAGCACGACATCGCGCCCGGCTCTGAGGTCTGCGAGGGTCGGCGCGACCCGAATCATGGGGACGGTTGGATGTCTCTCCATCAGTGCTCCGCGCGCCGAGACAAAACCTGTTTCACTGATGCGCAGACCGCCACCATCCGGCAGCACGTACTCCGCGCGCACGCCGACCACGCAGCCGCAGGTCGAATCGCCGACGAGCAGCGCACCCCGCTGTTCAACCAAGGTCACCGCGGTAAGTTCGGCTGCACTGGCGGTACGTGAGTCGACGAGAATCGCGAGCGGTTGCAGCAGCGGCGCCTCGATGCCACCCGCACGTACTTCGCCACTGTCCTGCTGCCCTGTCGTTCGCTCCCGCCGCAAAGTACGCATCACCGTGCGCTGTTCGGGCAGGAATTGGCCGGCAAACCAGCGATAGAACTCGAACAGGCCGCCGCCGTTGCCGCGCAGGTCAATGATGATCGCGCGCGCCGGCTGCGCCTCGAGCAACGCGCGCTCGACCGCGTGACGGACCTCGGGCAGGAACCGCGTGAATCGAATCAGGGCAACGCTCTGATTGAGCATGCGGAACTCGGCGCTTGGCGGCCGCGTTGCCAGCGCAGCGGTCAGGGTCGCTTTGGCAACAGCCCCGGCGTCGCGTTCCAGTTCGAACTGCACCGGAATGAGCGCGGGTGGCGTTCCGGCGGCACTTCGCACAACGCGCGCCGCTGCCCGCAGCACGCGTTCGCGCTCACCATCCGCCGCGCTCGGACGTGCCTCGGCCGCAAGGTCGAGCGTCGGTTCGACGGCGACCGGTTCGGCTTCGCGAAGCGTGTTTCGAGCCGCATGCAGGAATGCTTCATCGAAGCGCGTGCCGTTGACGGCGCGGATGACATCGCCGGCGCGAATTCCCGCAGCAGATGCTGGCGAATCAGGCTCGACCTCCACGATCGTCACGCGCTGCTCGATCCAGCCGATGTTGAACCCCAGCCGCGGCGAGACGAAGCGACGCCGATCGACTGTCTCGCGCGCCGTCAGCACCTGCGTGTGCGAGTCCCGCAGCGTGCCGACCATCGCCTTTAGCGCCGAGTAGAACTCAGCGTCGCTGCGCGCCGATTCGGCCCGTGGCACAAAGCGCTCGCGTGTGCGCTGCCAATCGCTGCCGTTGAACTTCGGGTCGTAGAAACGCTCGTCGATCAGGCTCCACACGCGCTCGGCGGTGTCACGTCGTGCCGACGCCGTCGCGTAGAACGACGAAAGCGACGCGGTCGCAGGCGCTGCGACGCTGGGCGGAATATCGACAATCGGGCCGATCGCGGGCCGCGTCGGAAATTGCGCGCAGGCGGCAAGAAACAGCGCGGCACATAGCACGGCCGCGTCGCGAATCCCTGCTCGGAGGAGTCGTTCGTCGTGCTTCACGCAATCGCCCCACGCGGTCGGTGAGCGAGGGCTTCAATCGCGGCGATCGACTGCCGCGTCAGATACGTTCTCCAACCCGCACAATTTTGAGCGTGTTCGTACCGCCTGCCTGACCCATCGGTTCGCCGACCGTCATCACGATCAGGTCGCCGCGCTTCACACGGCCCTGCTCAAGCAGAAGCTGCTCGGCCGCGCGCAGCGTGGTGTCGCGATCGCTCGACATCGGCAGGTGCAGCGGCTGCACATTCCGATACAGCGCCAGCCGCCGTTGCGTCGCCACGCTTTGCGTGAGCGCGAAAATGGGGATGTCGATGTCGTGTCGACTCATCCACAACGTGACTGAACCGGACTCGGTCAGCGCGCAGATCGCGGCGCAGCGCAGGTGATAGGCGGTGAAAAGCGCCCCGTAGGCGATCGACTGGTCGACGCGCGCAAAGGTCTGGTCGAGAAACTGGGTATCGAGTTCGACCGCCTCGGAGCGGTCCGCCGCCTCGACGATGGCTGCCATCGTCTCGACGACTTCAACCGGGTACTTGCCGGTCGCGGTCTCGGCCGACAGCATCACCGCATCGGTGCCATCGAGCACTGCGTTGGCAACGTCGCTGACCTCGGCGCGCGTCGGCGATGCGTTGACGATCATTGACTCCATCATCTGCGTAGCGGTGATCGCGAGCTTGTTGGCCTCGCGTGCCAGTTTGATCATCCGCTTCTGCAACGCGGGCACGGCCGCGTTGCCGACTTCGACCGCCAGGTCGCCGCGCGCGACCATGATGCCGTCGGCCGCGTCGACAATGTCCTTGAGCACCGGGATCGCCTCGGCGCGCTCGATCTTGGCAATCACCTGCGGCTTGATACCGTGGCGCTCGCCAGCGATCACGGCAAGACGCCGCGCCATCTCGACATCGGTGCGATTCTTGACGAATGACACCGCGATGTAATCGGCGCCGCACTCCATCGCAGTTTCGATGTCGCGCACGTCCTTGGCAGTCAGCGCCGGCGCCGACAGTCCCCCACCCTGTTTGTTGATGCCCTTGTTGTTCGACAGTTCGCCGCCCAGGCGGACCACCGTGTAGATCTCGGTGCCGGTTACGCGCTCGACATCCAGCACGATCAGCCCGTCATTGAGCAGCAACACATCGCCGGGCTTCACATCGCGCGGCAGGTCCTTGTAGTCGAGGCCGGCGCGCTCCACCGTGCCGATCTGGCACTCGGCATCGAGGACAAAGCGCGCACCGGCGACCAGGCTGACCTTGCCGTGTTCGAACCGGCCGACACGAATCTTCGGTCCCTGCAAATCTCCCATGATTGCGATCTCGCGGCCGCACGCATCGGCCGCCGCACGAATCAGTTTCGCGCGCGCCAGGTGATCTTCAGGTTTGCCGTGTGAGAAGTTAAAGCGCACCACATCGACGCCCGCCGCCAGCATCCGTTGCAGCACCAGCGGATCGCTGGATGCCGGGCCAAGGGTCGCGACGATCTTGGTGCTGCGTAGCATGGATTCAGGCCTTTGCGCGCTGCTCAAGCACCTCGATCGCAGGCAGGGTCTTGCCCTCGAGGAATTCCAGGAATGCGCCGCCACCGGTCGAGATGTAGCTCACACGATCCGCAATGCCGTACTTCGTGATCGCTGCCAGCGTGTCGCCACCCCCGGCGATCGAGAATGCGCCGCGTGCGGTGGCAGTCGCAATCGCCAGCGCAAGCTGATGCGTGCCGTTGGAGAACGCATCGAACTCGAACACGCCAACCGGTCCGTTCCAGATGATGGTGCCCGCATCCTGAATCAGGTGCGTCAGTCCAAGTGTGCTCGAAGGACCGATGTCGAGAATCATCTCGTCCGCCTGGACATCGTCAGCGCGCGTCAGTCGGGGCTCGGCGTCCGACTTGAACTCCTTTGCCACCACGACATCCATTGGCAACGGCAGTGTGCCGCCCTTGGCCGCCAGCGTGGCGAGCACTTTCTTGCACTCGGGGACGAGATCGGGTTCCGCCAGCGACTTGCCGATCGACATGCCTTCGGCGAGCAGAAACGTGTTGGCAATGCCACCGCCGACGATCAGACGATCCACCCTGGCCGCGAGGTTGTTGAGGATCGTGAGCTTGGTCGAGACCTTCGAACCCGCAACGATCGCCACCAGCGGCCGCTTCGGATTCCCGAGCGCCTTGGTCAGCGCCTCGATCTCCGCCGCCAGCAGTGGCCCGGCGCACGCAACCGGCGCGAATTTCGCAATGCCATGCGTGGTCGCCTCAGCCCGGTGCGCCGTGCCGAACGCATCGTTCACATACACATCGCACAGAGCCGCCATCTTCTGCGCCAGCGCATCGCTGTTCTTCTTCTCGCCCTTGTTGATGCGACAGTTCTCCAGCAACACCACGTTGCCAGGTGTCACGGCCACGCCATCAACCCAGTTGGCCACCAACGGAACGTTGCGGCTGAGCAGTTCGCTCAGTCGCTTCGCCACCGGCGCCAGTGAATCCTCAGGTTTGAACTCGCCTTCGGTCGGACGGCCCAGATGCGAAGTGACCATCACCGCGGCCCCGGCATCGAGCGCCAGCTTGATCGCCGGCGCTGAAGCGCGTATGCGCGTGTCGTCCGTGATCTTGCCGGTGTCGTCCTGCGGCACGTTCAGATCGGAGCGAATGAAGACGCGCTTGCCGCGCAGGGCGCCCTTGGCTGCGAGTGATTCGAGAGTGATGACGTGCATGGAAGTGAGCTCGAGGTTCGTTGTGCGCTTGACAATGGAGAGGTTTCGCGGCATAGCAGGAAGGATCTTGGGCATTATACGAAGCACTCATCTCCGATCGCGACCTGCGACTGTCATGCTGCTGCCGTCCCGCGCCGAGATTGCCGCCTGCGTCGGTTCCATCCTCGTGCTCGCGCTGCTCTGGGTGCCCGATGCCAGCGCAGTTCTCGAGTATCGACGCGCGAGCATCGCAACTGAGCCATGGCGACTCCTCACCGCGCATTTGGTTCACGTCAACGCACGGCACGCACTCCTCAATGCGGCGGCTTGGTATCTGATCGCGCGACTGTTCGCGTCGGATCTTTCAGCATCGCATCAGCTGTTCGCGCTGACCTTGGGCGGGCTCTGCGTCGGTGTCGGACTGTTGCTGCTGTTTCCCGGCATCGCCTGGTATCGTGGCCTGTCGGGCGCACTGCACGCGCTGTTCTTCGCGGGCTCGACGGTGCGACTGGGTCGGTCCTTCTTGCATTCTCCGCGCGATTCCTGGTTGTTCCCAGCGGTGCTGGTAAGTGCCGGGTGGATCAAGGTCGGGTTCGAAAGACCTGTTGGTAGCGCGACACCTTATGTGGCATGGCTGGGTGCCACGACCGTGCCGCAGGCGCATCTGATCGGCGCTGCCTGCGGCGCGCTGGTCGGTTTGGCGCTGGTCGGATTGAACGAGCGCAAGCGCCTCATTCGCGGCGACGTGCCCTGAGTGCTCCGAAAAGACAAAAGGCCATCAACGCCAGCAATTGCTCGGCGTCCACCGACCCTCCACCGCCTCCGCTGCCACCGCCTCCGTTGCTCGTGCTACCCGTGACCTGGAGCGCAACCGTTCGTGAATCGGAATGTCCGCTCGCATCGGTGACCGTGAGCGTGACGCTGTAGGAGCCGGCTGTTGCGGAAAAATTCAGTGTCGGGCCGTTCGTCGCACCCAGAGTCGCAGTCCCGTCACCCGTGGCCTGCCATCGATACGTGATTGTTCCGATTCCCGGCGATCCCACGCTCGCACTGCCGTCGATTGTGATCGACTGGCCCGCCGAGGCGCTCCCGGGGCCCGCGATCAGAGCAATAGGATTGTTCGCAGACCGTACCGCGGCCGCCGCGTCAAGCATGCCGGCGCCGCAGCTCGACGTATCGCAGTTGCACTGACCATCGTTGGGCAGATTGCCCGCGGCGTCGGCCTTAAAGTCCGAATTACTGCAGCTGAGTAGCGACGGATCCGCCGCAGGAAAGGCTCTGGCCGTCAGCCGCAGCCGCTGGGTCAGGTCGGCCACCGAGATGGTCGGATTGGCGGCAATCATCAGTCCCGCCACGCCAGCCACCATCGGCGTGGAAAAGCTGGTACCAAGACCGCCGTCGTAGGTCATCTCGCCCGGCTGCTGTTTGCCCGCGTTGCTGGTCGAGACAATCGGATAGAGACAATCACCACTTAGATTGACGCAATTGCCACCTGGCGCGGCGATCGTCACATCCGTACCCCAGTTGGCGAATCCAACCTTCGTGCCAACATGACGAAGTGCAGTGACTGAGATCACGCCCGGGCAGTTGCCGGGAGAAGCGGACGCACCCGAGCCCTCATTTCCCGCGGCTGCAACGACGAGCACGCCGGCCGCCTTCAGTTCATCAAGTGCACTGCGATAGGCGTTCGTGCATGCGTCTTGCGATCCAAGGCTCATGTTGATGACGCGAGCCGGATTCGGATTGACTGGAATGCCCGGGACGCTGAGGCCGCCAGCCCACCGCATGCCGGCGATGATGTCTGAGTCGAACCCAAAGCACTTCCCCAGCACCCGCACAGGAAGCACCAGGTTCTTCCAACCGATTCCGGCGACGCCAACCCCGTTATCGGTTTGCGCGCCGATGATCCCCGCGATATGCGTGCCATGCCAGGAGCTGTCTGAAATCTCACAGTCGCTGAATGTGGTGTTGGAGAGATCGGCTTGTGTGATCCAGTCACCCGGATCGGAGCCGTCGGGGTCGCGCCCGTCGCCGTCGTTGGCGACCGCCGGATCGGAGATCATGTCGTAGCCGGGCAATACCTTGCCACCCTGCGCAAATCGACCGAGATCAGGATGGTCGTACAAGACCCCGCTGTCGAGCACGGCTACCACCACCGCGGGACTTCCGGTAGTGATATCCCACGCGCGCTCGGCATCGATTGGAGAGACGAAGGTGCTGCTGGGTGGCGTCAGCCACCACTCCTGCGAAACCTGGCCCGTGCCGTAACGAGGATCGTTAGGGATCAGCGATCGGTACTTGCGCTGGTCGGCAACAGCGTATTCGACCGCGGCATCTCGTCCAATCTGCGCGATCATCTCCCGCAGTTGCGCGCCCTCCAGCGGCCGTTCGAGACGCACCGCGTGCATCTGAGGCGACACGCTGCGCGCGAGCCGCATGCGAACCCCGGCGCGCGTCGCCAATTGAGCAACTCGGTCGGTCGCTGCCGCTTCGCTCGTCACCGATTGCGCGCGTGCCACGCCGTCACGAAACTTCACGATGATGCGGTCGGTTGAGCCCGAGGGCCGCATGACGCGCGCCATCTTCTCTGCGTGCGCGGACGCGGCCATCAAGGCCACTGCAGCGATGATTGTGCCGATGAGAATTCGACTTGCCTTCATGTGCGTTTCCTTCCTGCCGCGATCAACGATAGCTGCCACGCCGCTTGTCGTCGGCGATTGAAGTGAACAGGTCCGAGTCCATCAGCACTTCTTTTGCGTGCGCACAGCCTGCGTCAACCGGTTCGCAGAGCAAGGTGAATGCATGCACACGATCGGCCACCGCGGCGGCATAGACCAGTTTCACCGAAGTTCGCTCCAGCACCATGCGTTCGAACGCTGTGCGATCGGCAACCTCGACGCCGGGAGCCAGAGTGACGATGATGCGCGTGGACTGTTCCGGCATGACAGCGCAGGAAGATATGACCGCACAAGCCGCCAGCAGCAGGCGGGACGCCGGGGGATTCCGGCCACGTACAGCGCGTCCGTTTTGTGGCATTGAGCCAGTCTAACGAGAGACCGCTCGCACCGATGTAACAAATCGATGCGTCGACGGGATGGATGGAGCTGCGGGCGAACCGCCCGGCAAATGCACTAATCGATGCGACTCTCGGCGCTGCGCATGTTGGCCGAAGCTGCGCTGCATGCCGAAACTGTGAGCAGGGCGATCGAAATGCCGGGTTTACTTGGCGTTCATCAGCGCGACGGTGGTGTCCAGCATCCTGCAGCTGAAACCCCATTCATTGTCATACCAGCTGGAGACCTTGACGAGGCGGCCGGAGACTTTTGTCAGCGTCGCATCGAACACCGACGACAGCGAGTTGTGATTGAAGTCGCTCGATACCAGTGGCGCCGTGTTGTAGCCGAGAATGCCCTTCAGTTCGCCGTCAGCCGCGGCCTTCATGATGCTGTTGACCTCATCCACCGTGGTGTCGCGGGCGGCAATGAACGACAGGTCGACGATCGATACGTTGATCGTCGGCACACGGATCGCATAGCCGTCGAGCTTGCCATTCAGTTCCGGCAACACGAGGCCGACCGCGGCGGCAGCGCCGGTCTTGGTCGGAATCATGTTGTGCGCGGCAGCACGCGCGCGACGCAGATCCTCGTGATAAACGTCAGTCAGCACCTGGTCGTTGGTGTACGCGTGAATCGTCGTCATCAGGCCATTGACCAGCCCGATCTTGTCCTGCAGAGGCTTGACCATCGGCGCCAGGCAGTTGGTCGTGCAGGATGCATTCGAAATCACCGTATGCGACGCTTTCAGCACCCCGTGGTTGACGCCATAGACGATCGTGGCGTCGACGTCCTTGCCGCCCGGCGAGGAGATGATCACCTTTTTGGCGCCGCCCTTGATGTGCGCGACAGCCTTCTCCTTGCTGGTGAAGTACCCGGTGCATTCAAGCACCACGTCCACCCCGAGCGCGGCCCACGGCAGTTCGGCCGGGTTCCGGTTAGACAGCACCTTGACGCGATCGCCGTTGATCACGAGCGAGTCGCCGTCGACTTCAACCGTGCCCGGGAACTGACCGTGCGTCGTGTCGTACTTGGTCAGGTGCGCGTTGATCTTGGTATCACCCAGATCGTTGACCGCCACGAACTGAATAGGGTGCTTCTTGCCGCCTTCGTAATGCGCGCGCAGGATGTTGCGGCCGATGCGGCCATAACCGTTGATGGCTACCTTGATCGTCATGATTTCTTCCCCTTACCCAGAAGTGCCTGCACGGTGGCGACAACGTTGTCGCTCGTCAGGCCGAATTGCTTGTACACCGCGCCCGCGGGCGCGCTTTCGCCAAATCGATCCACGCCGAGCACGGCGCCGCTCGCCCGGACGTACTTCCACCAGAAGTCGGTGACGCCAGCCTCGATTGCCACGCGCGCCAATCCCTCCGGCAGCACACTCGACTTGTAGGCAACGCTCTGCCGATCAAACACCGTGGTCGACGGCATCGACACCACCCGTACCGCGATCCCCTGCTCGGCCAGAGTTTTCTGGGCCTCGACGGCAAGCGGCACTTCGGAGCCGGTCGCGATCAGCACCGCTCGTGCGTTCTTGAAGCCGCCGCCGGCTTCGCTCAGCACATAGGCTCCCATACGAATCGGAGCCATGTCGCGCTCGCCGGCGACAAACGCGACGGCCTGGCGCGACAGCAGCAGGCTGGTCGGCCCCGCGTTTGCCTTGCCATGCCGCTCAAGCGCACAGGCCCACGCCACCAGCGTTTCCACCGTATCGCATGGACGCCACACCTCCATATTGGGAATCAGTCGCAGCGAAGCGGCGTGTTCGACCGCCTGATGCGTGGGCCCGTCTTCGCCGAGGCCGATCGAATCATGCGTGAAGACGAAAATCGCGCGCAGCTTCATTAAGGCTGCCATGCGCAGCGCGTTGCGGCCGTAGTCGGAGAATACGAGGAACGTGCCGACGAACGGGATGAACCCGCCGTGAAGTGCGATGCCGTTGGCGATCGCGTTCATGCCGAATTCGCGCACACCAAAGTGGATGTGGCGGCCCGCCTTGATATCGCCGTCCGTATGCAGCGCGGTCGCCTTGCTCCAGCGCGTGAGGTTGCTGCCGGTCAGATCCGCGGACCCGCCAAGCATCTCCGGCACGGCCTCGGCAAGCACCTCGAGCGCGAGTTGCGAGGCCCTGCGCGTTGCCACGGTTTCGCGTTTGCGCGCGGCGGAACTGAATGCCTCGGCGACGACCTTTGCATAGTTGGCGGGCAGTGCGCCCCGAAGTCGTCGCTGCAGCTCGCCCGCCTCGACCGGGAATCGTTTCGCATAGGCGTCGAAGGACCGCTGCCATGTCTGCTCGCGCGACTGACCCGCAGCGCGTGCGTCCCAAGCGGCTCGGACTTGCGCCGGCACGGTAAACGCCGCATGCGGCCAGCCGATCGCGGCACGCGTAGCGGCAACTTCCGCTTCGCCGAGCGCTTCACCGTGCGCCTTCTCACTGCCGGCGCGATTTGGCGAACCCCTGCCGATGACTGTCTTGGCGACAATGAGCGTCGGGCGATCGCTGGTCTTCGCCTGCGCAATTGCAAGATCGATCGCGCCGACATCGTGGCCATCGATCGGCCCGATCACGTTCCAGCGATACGCGCGGAAGCGCGCTGCGGTGTCGTCGGTGAACCAGTGCTTGACTTCGCCGTCGATCGAAATCCCGTTGTCGTCGTAGATCGCGATCAGCTTGGCCAGCTTCCACGTGCCGGCCAGCGAAGCCGCTTCGTGCGAGATGCCCTCCATCAGGCAACCGTCACCGACAAATACGTAGGTGTGGTGGGAGATGATTTCGAATTCGGGCCGATTGAACTCGGCGGCGAGCAGCTTTTCGGCCAGCGCCATGCCGACCGCGTTGGCAAACCCCTGTCCGAGCGGCCCGGTCGTGGTCTCGACTCCCGGCGTCACGCCGAGTTCGGGATGGCCCGGCGTTCGACTGTGCAACTGGCGAAAATTGATCAGTTCCTCAATCGGAAGTGCGTAGCCCGTCAGATGCAGCAACGCATACTGCAGCATCGACCCGTGGCCGTTCGACAGGACGAAGCGATCACGATTGGCCCACGCGGGATTCGCGGGGTTATGCGAAAGATGCCGCGTCCACAGCGCAAACGCGATCTCCGCCATGCCCATTGGCATGCCCGGGTGCCCGGAGTTGGCTTTCTGCACAGCATCCATCGCGAGCGCGCGGATGGCATTGCACATGTCGCGCTCAAGCGCGCTGCGGGTCGCTGCGGCAGTGTCTGGCATGGGATCGGATTTGAGGCGTGGTCCGGCCTTTGGACCGGAGCGAGGCGATTTCGGTGTTGGCGATGAAGTCTATCAGGCGCGATACGCGGGATCGAGGCGCCGCAGCCGATAAATACGCGTCACACTTGCCGTGATCAAGTCGCTCCATTCGAGCGAAAGTTGCGCTGAATCACTTTCGCCGTCCGGCAATTTCCATTAGCATTCGCACTCAAATTTCGGTCCGGAAATCCGGAAGCAACGGGCGCCAGTCGTATCGGCATTCTCCCCCGCCAGATCCAATCGACGCAGTGTTCGCACTGCAATGATCCAAGCGCCGCGCACCAGCGCAGGGATCCCGGACCGATGGGTTGCGGTTCATAGCCGTGATTCAGGTCGATTGGGCGGACCTGCTGGGGGACGAAGATGCAAGGGCTTCACCTGACTGGCGATCTGTTCGACTGCGGTTGCAGCGCCAGCTTTCTCACCGATCTCGACAAACTTTCCAGGCTGTGCCGGGACGCCACGATCGACGCGGGACTGACCATCGTCGATGAGAAGTACCACGTGTTTCCCGACTGGCAGGGACAACCGGGCGGCATTACAGGCACCGTGCTGCTGGCCGAGTCGCACTTGGCAATTCACACCTGGCCGGAACGCCGCGGCGTCACGCTTGACGTCTATGTATGCAATTTCACGGATGACAATTCCGGCAAGGCGCAGCAACTGTTCGACACGCTGATGGTGGCGTTCCGTCCGCGGCAGCAGGTTGTCAACCGCATTGCTCGCGGTGATCTGTCAGCGACATCGGTCGATGTCGCGGCCACCGCGCGTCTGGATGCGCCGGGAGTAAAAGGCATCTCGCAAGCCGGGCAGCAGAAGGACGAGCTGATCTTCGACTGGCTCAATGCCCACGCGGGCTACGGCTATACGGCCAAGGGGCAGCTTGCGACGATGCAATCGCCGTATCAGCGCGTCGAGGTCTACGACACGCACCAGTTCGGCAAGCTCTTCCGACTCGATGGCCGCCTGATGACCTCCGAGGGCGAGGAATTCTTCTATCACGAATGCATGACCCATCCGGCGCTGCTCACGCATCCGAATCCGCAAAGTGTGCTGGTGATTGGCGGCGGGGACGGCGGCTCTTCGGAAGAAATCTTCAAACACCCGAGTGTCAAGCGCATCGTGGTGGCCGAGCTCGACCCGGTCGTCATTGACGTCAGCAAGAAATGGCTGCGCGAGATCAACAAAGGCGCGCTCGAAGATCCGCGTCTGGAAATCAGGCTCGGCGATGGCTTCGAGTTCGTTAAGAATTGCAGCGAGAAGTTCGATCTTGTGGTCCTGGATCTGACCGACCCCGATACGCCAGCGTTTCATCTGTACTCGGAGGAATTCTTCCGCCTGTGCCAGCGCGTGCTGAATCCGGGTGGCATCATGACGATGCATCTGGGCTCGCCGGTCTTTCAGGCTGCGACGGTGAAGAAAAACGCCGCCAACCTGCGCAAAGTGTTCAAGCAGGTTCATCCGCTGACGCTGTATATCCCGCTCTATGGGTCACTTTGGTGCCTTGGCGTGGCGAGCGACAGCGCCAATCCACGCCAGCTAGCGAACGAGACCATTGCGCAACGGATGCGCGAGCGCAAGCTTGCCGGGCTGAAGTACTACAACGCCGAGCTGCACGCCGCGTTATTCAGCCTGCCGACCTTCGTCAAGGAACTGACGGACGCCCCTCCCGTTGTGGCAACGAAGCTCGCTGCGTAGCACGCCCCGCTTTGAAGCGGTGCGATGACGCAACAACATGGCGGCCGCGCGATTCTTCGTCGACATCGAACTTGAAGTGGGTCGCAGTATCGAATTGCCTGACGCCGTCGCCCATCATGCGCAGCGAGTACTGCGGCTCCGCGCGAGCGATGCAATCACGCTCTTCAACGGACGCGGCGGCGAGTATGCGGCCCGGATCGGCGCCGCCGGTCAGGCGCAGATCGAGCGCTTTGATCCGGTCGAGCGGGAATCGCCGCTGTCATTGACGCTGATCCAGGCACTGATAGCCAATGACAAGCTCGATTGGGTGATCGAGAAGGCGGTTGAACTGGGCGTGGCGCGCATCATCGTTGCGCCTGCTTCGCGCAGCGTCATACGCGTTGATCGCGAGCGCATCGAACGCCGCTGTGCACATTGGCGCGAAATCGTCGTCGCGGCTTGTTGTCAGTGCGGGCGCAACCGACTCCCCTTGCTGCAGTTCGAATCGACGCTCGGCGGCGCGCTCGCGTCGAGCGACGATGCAGACCAGCGCTATTTGCTTGCGCCCGATGCGACGATCGGCCTCGCTTCAGCAGCGGCAGCGCAGACCGCGATCGCCGTCGGGCCGGAGGGCGGATTCACCGATGTCGAATTGAAGCTTGCGGAGCGGCGCGGCTTCAGGCGCGTACGATGGGGTTCGCGCGTGATGCGAACCGAGACCGCGGGATTGGCCGCTCTCGCCGCACTCCAGACACTGCACGGAGACGGTGCGGACAAAAACTTCCCGCAGTCAAGCAAAGAGGCCAATCATGCTTGAAAAACCAATTACCGAGGCGCTGCAGGGATTCATGCGTGGTGACCAGACTTCCGGCGGTGCCAACCCGCTCATGCAGATACTCGGATCGCTGTTGAGCAACCGCGGTCAAAGTGGCGGCCTCGCGGGCCTTGTCGAGCAGTTCTCGCAGGCGGGACTCGGCCAGCAGATGCAGTCGTGGATTTCCACCGGGCAGAACATGCCGATCTCGGCCGAGCAGCTCACGCGGGTCTTTGGCCATGGCGGAATGCAGCAGATGGCCCGACAGGCCGGCATGGACCCGCATCAGTTCGGCGGTCAGATGGCAGAGATTTTGCCGCAGATGATCGACAAGCTCACGCCGCAGGGCCAGTCACCACAGGGCGGCATCGAAGACGCATTGGGCGTGCTGAGCAGACTGATGCAGCGTTGAGCGCGCATTACCGGTAGTACACGCGCAGCGGGACGCCCACCTCTGCGAACGGCTCAAGCGCATCGTGAAAGACCTCGAGCAGCCGCGCGCGCTGGTCCTTGTCGAATCCTGTCGTACGAGGAAGGTGATCGAGCACGACCAGCAGGCCCTGCGCGCCGGGCTCGGCCAGATCGGTCAGGCAGTCGTACATGGCATCGAGGTTGGCGCCATACCAGTCCGGGAACGCGAAGGCACGGCCCACTTCCCTCATCACCGCCTTGCGACCATCGCAGCCGGAAAAATCAGCCAGTACGAAGCGATGTCCGGCCGCCTCCGCCCAGCGGCGCAGCTCATCGACGTTGAGCGCACTGCGTGCCGCGACGATATGCGCGGGGAGATCGGCGAGCGATGCGGGCGAGCGCTTGTTCATGTCCGTCAGCCACTTCTCCAGGTCATTCGCGAATCCGGCGAAACGTTTCGTAGTGATCGTCGGTGTAGTAATACTCTCCGCTGGTTGCCGCATCCCCGGTCGTCCCTTTGCCCGCAATGATGCGACGCGCGCCGCGATCATGCGCCGATGGCGTTGGCACCGTGTATTCGGTGTAGTAGCCGCGCTTGCGTGCCGGCAACAGGCGCTCGCGATTCTGAAAGACGGTCCCATCCTTGCGGTAGGGGAATGGGCCGCCGTTGCGAATGAGCGCCAGCGTATCGCGCGCCTGGCGCGGCAGTTCCGCCGCCGCGATTTCGCCGATGGCGGCGCGATTGCGATCCTCGCGCGCGCCGGTGACGCCCGAGAAAGACAAGAACACAATCAGCAGCAGTGCCGCCAGGCGATCAGGCAGACACATCGGCGCGGATAGGAGTCGTTTCCTGTTCGAACATAAAGGCCTGCACTTCGTCCCGTCGCGCCAGCGTATCGGCACATCCAAGTTCTATCAATCGCTGCGTGTAGTCGCCTTCAAAAAGCAGATAACTGGCGAGTGCTGCGCCGCTGCCTCCGTGCGCGCCCAGCACTTCGAGCAGCGCGCGCACCGCCGGCGGCAATGCGTGCGCGTGATCACGCGCCAGCAGGTCCAGCCGCTGGCTGGGCGCGATCACCAGCGCGTCGATGCGCTTTAAGCGAAGTGAGTGGCGCTGTTCTGCGCTCAACTGATCGGCCACGCAGTTCAGTCGCTCAAGCCGCTCGATGTCCGTCGCAAGCGCATCAAGAAAGATCGTCGAAAGCGCGTGGCCGGCGATTTGTGCGAGGCTCGGGTACGCGGCGGGATTCACGTCGCTCAATGTCCCTGCGCTGCCGAGCTGGCCGGCGCCGACGATCAACACGCGTTCGGCCCCCATGTGAATTGCCGGGCTGATCGGCGCGATTTGGCGCATCGCGCCGTCGCCGAAGTGCTCCACCACGGTCGCCGCCCCGGTGTCGAGCTCGAGCGGAATCGCGGGAAAGACAAACGGAATTGCGCTCGAGGCCATCAGATGATCATGCGTGATGCGCGCGTGCAGACTCATCCGCTGCAGCTTGCCCGGGATCGGGAAGGCGTGTCGCGACTGGTAGAACGTCACGTGGCGACCCGAGCCGTAGGCTGACGCGGTCACCGCCAGCGCACGCAGATGACCGCGCTGAAGGGCGCGCTCGACGCCGTCCAGATCGATCAGCGTATCGAGCAGTTCGCGCAGCGGTGAATTGTCGAGCAGCGACTTGGGTCGCAACTTCAGGGAACGTCGCACCATCCAGCCAATCGACAACAGCGACAGCCAGCGCGCGCCGCTGCGAAGAACGCCCAGCGCATCGGATCGATAAACCTGGTCGGCGCGGAATGCCTCCCAGACGCGAACGAGCTGATCGACGGCACCGGTGAAATCGTCAGCGCGGCAGGCGAGCGCAGCCGCGTTGATCGCCCCAGCCGAAGTTCCGACCATGATCGGGAACGGATTGCGTGCGCGCGCCAGGTGCGGGTCCATTCCGCGACGCGCGTCTCGCAGCAGCGACGCCACGCCCTTCAGAACACCGACCTGATACGCCGCACGTGCGCCACCACCTAGCAGCACCAGTCCTGCCGGCGAGGGTTTCAGGTGCGCACGGCCTGGAGCGGCGTTGAACATTCCCGCATTGTGCGGTTCCAGCGACGGCCGCACCAGCGGGGTTGGCTGCCCGGCGTTGTGCCGCCGCTCCATGTTAGGGATTCACGAAAGGACTAGCTTGGCTCTAGTTCCGCTGCCTGCGTAGCGCGCTTATCATCTCCTTCCGGGCGCTCTTGCAGTGCGCACGGTAACTATGAAAAATCGCCTCGTTCTTGCCTTCGCATGTGCCGCGGTTGCGGCATGCCAGACGCCGTCGGACTCGTCCAAGACGGGGACAGGTTCGGATTCGACATCCTCTGCCACCTCAATTCCTTCCACTCCGGCCGCGGCGGAGCCCAGGGCGCCGGAGGGACCGGCGCCGGGCTCGCCGGCTGCCAAGACCCAGGCGCAAGCGTTGCTGAAACAGGCGGCCGAGCAACTGAACGAAGGCAATGAAGAAAGCGCGCGTGAGGAAATCACGCAAGCGCTTACCCTCGACCCGGGCAACAAGACGGGTACCTGCCTGCTGCGCGGTCTGACGGCGGACCCGATAGCGACGCTGGGACGGGACTCGACCAACTATGCCATTCGGCCCGGCGACACGCTCGGGTCCATCGCCCAGCGGGCCCTAGGCGATGGTTGCGAGTTCTATCTGCTGGCGCGTTACAACCAGATCCGGGTGCCGAGCAAGCTGTACGCGGGACAGATCCTGAAAGTCCCGGGAAAGATGGCGTTGACCGCACCGGAGCGCGCCGCACGGCCGGCTGATACGACGGCGACCGAGCCGGCAAAGCCGGTCGCGCCGGGCGATGGCGCGCCGTCAAATTTCGGCTCTTCCCGCGGAGCGATGAGAGCGGCCGAGGTCAAGGCGCAAATCGAGCGCTATCAGCGCAATGCAATCGCCGCGTTTCGCAAGCAGGATCTGACCACCGCGATCAAGGAGTGGGACAAGCTGCTGGAACTTGACCCCAACAATGACCTTGCCAAGGCACGCCGCCAGGAAGCCATTGAGTTGCAGCGCCGGCTGAACCAGGTCAAATAGCCCACGCCGACGTTTAATCAGCGTCGCAGCGGCCGCACAGCTTCATCACCGTTGCCGGGCTTCTGGCGCTGCATGTAATCGGACTCCAGTTCGACCGGAGCGCCGGGCTTGCCGGTCATGATGCCGAGCACCGCACGTGGCGGCCGGTTCAGATACGCTCGACGGGTCCGATCCCGTTCGATTTCGCGCAGACCCTGGGCCGCGATCGCGTTTTCCTGGTCAGCGGCCAATGCACGCAGGTATTGCGTAGTGGCGGTGTCAAGATCACTGCGCTTGCGTGCAGCTGCTGCGTTGGCATTCGCCTCCGTCGCCGTTTCCTCGATGCGCTTTCGCGTGAAGTCCAGCTGGGCGCGGTATTCCATCGCGCCAGGACGCAGCATCAGCAGCAGTTCCCACTGGACTTTCGCATCGGCCCAGCGACCGTCTTTCATCAATGCGGCAGCACGCGCCCGATAGTCGCGCTCGAGCGTCTGCTCGCGTGAGGGCAGGGACGCTCGTGCCGATTCTGGTGACACCGCGATCGGCGCGGGCGGCGTCACGCAACCAGCGAGAAGCATGGTGAGGAACGCCAGTGCCGGCCGATACGGCGCCTTCACCTGAGATTGCCCTCGCGGAACACCTGCAACGCCGACTTGAATGTCGCCAGATCATGTTCCCCAAACACCATCGTCCGACGCAGCATGAACGGGTATGCGAAGAACGGGTTGCCCCCCGCATTGACGGTCAAACCGAGCCTGTAATTGCCGGCTTGCGTCAGCCGATCGATCACGGCTTCGTTCGCATCGCCGTATGGGTACGCGTACTGGGTAACGAGGGTTTGCAGGTGACGCTGAATGAGGTCGCGCGGCTGGCGGATTTCGACGTCGAGACGCTCTCGGTAGCGCTGCTCTGATTCCTCGGCCCCTTTTTGCATCAGATTCGCATGCGTCTTGGAATGGGCCTCAAAGTCGATCAATCCCGACTCGAACATCTCGCGGATCTGTGCCCACGTCAACGCATCGCGCGCGCCAAGAAAATCGGTGTAAAGGAAGTACGTCGCATGGAATCCGTATTTCTTCAGCAGTGGAAACGCGTATTGGAATGACGACACATGGCCGTCGTCGAACGTGATGACAACGGCACGCTTGGGCAACGGCCGCTTGCCTTCCAGAAATTCGGGAAGATCGGCAAGCCGAATCACGCGATAGTCGTTGCGTTTGAGGTATTCAAGCTGAACCTCGAACGCCTCCGGCGTCACGATCATCCGGTTCACTCGGGGGCCGACACGGTGATACGTGAGGATCGGAACCGTCTGGTAGCCGGCCGTTGTAACGCCCTTCGGGTTGACTGGCCGCAGAGGAATAACGACGATATGCCCGCGTTCGATCCGCGAGATGCCATTGAAGTCGGCGATCTCCCAGTAGCGCGCTTCGGAGCCAAGAAAGCGCCGCGCCAACGAGGCCAGGGTGTCCCCTTCCTCCGGTGCATAGATCAAGAAGTTGTCATTGCGCGCAATGATCGAGTCGGGACGGGCATCCGGAACAACCACCGGCGCGGGGCGTTGTACCGGCTCGGGCGGCGTGGCGCACGCCGCCAGCAGTGCAATACCGATCACGGCGACGCATCGGGCAGAGCGCGGAAAATGCCGTCCGCAGACACTCATTGCGCCGGTTTCCCGATGGGTTTCGCCCCGTCACCCTGACCGGGCGCGTCGCGCTCGAGTCGCGCCGCCATTGCGTCAAACGCCTGGTAGACCTCGCCAAACTCGTCCGCCCGTTTTTCGGAGATCCGATAGCCATAGCGGCCATTGCGAATCTCGTCCAGTGATTCGCGCAGCAGTCGCAGCGGTTTGGCGTAATGCTCAGCCAGCACGTACGTCGCCAGACCCACCGTCGCGGCGGTGATCACCAGCAGCAGTCCTAGCAGCAGCAGACTCTGCCGCGCCGCGCTTGCCAGCGGCGCTTCTGGCAAGCTCAAGCGAACAACACCAACGCGTTTCTTCTGAAAGGTGATCGGAGCCTCGAAGTCGAACACCGACTCGCCCCCGCGCGCCGAGGTTCGATACACGCGGACATCTCGCTCGGCGGCCGTCAGTTCCTCGCCCTTCAGCGGTGCGGCCGCCTTGCCCACATCGGCCGCGTCGGCGCTAACATGCACCACGCCTTCGCCGTCGCTGACCATGAGCGCTTTGAGCGCAAGCGCGCGCCCCACCTCCTGGACAAACACGTCGATGCCGACCCAGTCTTCGGAGAGTGCCGAGGCCGCGCTCTCAACGGCGATCATCTTGGTCAACGATGCGCCGTGATCCAGCGTCTGCGCGAGCAGCGTCTGATATTGCCGTTGCGTGACAAAGACCGAGGTCACCGCCATGGTGATTGCAACCAGCGCGGCCATGCCAAGCGCAAGCTTGAACTTCAACGGAATGCGGCGCGGGCGCCCGCGGCCGTCGGCCTCCTCGTCGAGGTCGCGCCAGACCTTGCTCAGCGCGTCGGCGACTTCGCGTCCGGTCTGGAAGCGCTTGACGGGCTGCTTTCTCAGGCAACGCTCGACGATCCGACGCAGGGCCGCGGGCACATCGTTGCGTAACTCATCGATCGCCTTCGGGTCTTCGCGTGCAATCCGATGCGCCAGCGTGACCATGCTGTCGGCCTCGAAAGGCCGTGCCCCAGTCAGCAATTGATACAGCATCACGCCGAGCGAGAACAGATCGGAGCGGCCGTCGACTTTTGAGCCCATGGCCTGCTCAGGCGACATGTAGTGCGGCGTGCCGATTACCGTGCCCACCCGCGTGCGGTCGCCCGCCTCCTGGCCCGCCATGTGCGCGATGCCGAAGTCCGCCACCTTGACCGTGGCGTTGTCCTTGAGCAGCAGGAGGTTGCTTGGCTTGATGTCACGATGAAAGATGCCGCGGCTGTGCGCATAGTCAAGCGCATTGGCAACCTGCATGCCAATGCGCGCGACGTCGCGCAGCGGCAGGCCCTCGCCCTTCTTCAACTGATCCGACAGTGGCCCGCCATCGACGAGTTCCATTGCGATGTACGGCCGACCCTCGATCTCACCCACATCGAACACGGTGACAATGTTCGCGTGCGACAGCGCGCCAGCCGCCTTGGCCTCGCGCAGAAAGCGGTTACGGTATTCCGCATCGACGCACAGGTCGGAGTGCAGGAACTTGATGACCAACTCACGGCCGATACCGGGATCGAATGCCTTGTACACGGTGGCCATCGCGCCCTCGCCCAGCTTGGCGAGGATCTCGTAGCGGCCGACCTGGCGTGCCGGGACATCATCGCCATGCGCACTGCCGGCTTGCAGGGTGCGCCCAGGCAAAGAGCGACCAACTCCCGAGTGGTTCGCAACCACGGTGCGTTCATTCCGCGTCGCGTCGCCATCGATGCTGTCGCTTGGCGGCAGCACCACTTTTGGCACTGCATCCTCGTCGTTATTCACGATTCGCTCCGGGGCCGCCTTACATGGTCGCGCGGCCGTCTTCTCAGGGCAGATGGTATTCGACTCCGGCGCGCCCGGCGATGGCAAGGCGCCTGGCTCAACCGAACGGATCAGTGTCCCTGCTCTTCGGCCTCAAGCAGGCGCAGCAGGTATGGCAGCTGCAACTCCGCGGCACGCTCTCCGTCCTCGATGATCGCGGGGATCTTCTCGGTATCGAACAGCCGAATGCGCTGGCGGAACTCGGGCAGGATGGGAATGACTTCGGCATGGTGCGCGAGACCATGAAATGAGAACTGTGACTTGAGCAGGTTGTTGCTCAGAATTGAACTGACTTGAAAAGCAAACCGGCCGGGCGAGTTGATGCGCTCCTGATATGGGCTTTCAAAACCCATGGCAACGATGATATCCGCGCCCTCCTTCATCGCGACTCCGACCGGCAGCGGATCGGACATGTAGCCGTCGATGTACAGGCTGTCGCCGATGCGCCAGGGGCTGAACATGAACGGGAGCGCCATGCTGGCTCGAATTGCGTCGACCACCGAACCGCTCGAGAACACGACCTGATTGCCGTTGGCGAAGTCGGTCGCAGCCAGATGCAACGGTATCTGCATTCTCTCAATGCGCTCGTCGCTGAACGCCGCCCGCAATCGCTCCATGATCAATGAATCGTCGCGCAGGCCAAAGGAGGCATCGAACCCCATCATGCCAGGCAGCAATGCACGCAAAATCGACTTATGGTCGCGACGCGCGGTGATTTCGCTGGTCCAAAGCCGCCGAGTCATATCCGTTGCCTCGGCCACACTGCGCCCCGAAGCGATCAACGTCGCATACAGACAGCCCGCGCTGCACCCGACCAGCATATCGATCTCAATGCCCTCGCGTCGCAGGACATTGATCAGTCCGAGCGATGCGGCGCATTTGACGCTGCCCGAGCCAATGACGACGGCAACGCGCCGCCGATTGCCTGACGACCGGCTTGCCGAGTCCGGTGACATGGTTTTCAGCCGAAGCTGGCCGTTGCGTCCTTCACGTCCGGGAAGTACTTGAGGATCGATGTGAAGCCGGAGAGCTCAAGCACCTTGAGCACCGGTGCGCGCACCGCGGCCAGGCGCAGGTCGCCGCCCTTCTGCCGCGCCTGTTTGACAGTTCCCAGAAGCGCGCGCAGCCCCGCACTGCTCGTGTAGTCAAGGCCTGCGCAATCGGCAACGAGCCTCACATGCCCGGCCTGGACCTGTTCGGTCAACGTCTGCAGCAGTTTGTCAGCGGTCAGGCCATCGACGCTGCCACGAATCTCGACCACCACAACATTTCCCGCGGGTTTAACGGACAGTTCCATCTGGTTCTCCTTTTACTAGCTGGCGCGCTTGCGCCCTGTGACCTGCTGGCGCGATTGCGCGTTGTGCTTGGTCAACGTCAACACGTTGCCCCGCGCCGGATCCGACTGATAGTCGAGTTCATCGACCGACTGCTTGACCAGATACCAACCGAGTCCGCCGATCGGCCGTGCTTCCGCATCGGAAGTCAGATCAGGCTGGGGCGCCATTGCCGGGTCGAACGGTCGGGCGTGATCGTGAATCTTGATCGTAATCCGGTCGCCACGCTGACGAAACGAAACTCGTATCGGACCCGGCGCCATGCCCTTGTACCCGTAATGGATCAGGTTGATGCACACCTCTTCAATTGCCAGTCGCAATGCATAAGCCGTGTCTTCATCGGCACCGACACGCTTGCACGCGTCGTCGATGAAGGACATGAAGCGTGGCAGGTTTTCAAGGCTCGCGACGTGCTCGATTGCCAAAGCGCTGTCCATGCCGGCCGCCATTCAGCCAAATGTGACAGTCAACAGAGAAAAATCATCATCGAACCCTCCCGGCCGTGCGACCTCTTTCACGCGCGCATGAAGCCGTCTGGGTTCACTCATGTCCGGCAGCGTGGGTGCCGGGATAAGCTCCAGGAAGTTCTCGAGCTCCCACCGCTCACCGGTGGTCGTGATGATCTCGAACACGCCATCGCTGAACACATACAGGGTTGCACCCTCAGGCACCGCGGCGCTTCCCGCCACGAAGTCGGCGTCCGGCATCACGCCCACCGCCAGATTCGGCGTGCGAAGGGCTGACATCTGCTTCCGGTCAGGCGTTAGCAGGTACGACGGATGATGACCGCCTGAGCAGAAATCGATCACGCGCCGCTCGGCGTCGAACACGCCGTACCAGATGGTGAAGAACATTGACGCATGTTCCTCCATCGGGAACATCGCGTTCAATCGTTTCACCACCTCGGCCGGGCGCTTGAAGTCGGTATCGGATAGCGCGCGCTGCCGCAGCACATTCATCACGCCCACGGCGTGCATGGCGGACTCGGCCCCATGGCCCGACACATCGACCAGGTAAACGGCAAACGTGCGCGAATCAAAGGCGTGATAGCCAAACACATCACCCCCCAGCCGCGCCGATGGCAGATAGATCCAGTCCGTGGTGATGCGACCGTTGCTTATCGGCGCCGGCAGCAAGGACTGCACATAGCGGCCGGCGCGGTCAAGATCCCGATTCAGTTCTTCCGATGCCTGCACTTCCCTGCGGCTGCGTCGTTCGTATTTCAGCAACTGGCGCCCGATCTGCAGCAAGGATCCTACCGGCACCGTTGCAACGCCGTTGATGGGCTTGCCGTCGATGAAAGTCCCGTTGGTTGATTTCAGATCTGTGACGACGGCCTGGCCCATCAGCACGCCGATCGTGCAATGGCGTCGTGAGACTTCCTCGTCCTGGAACACGATGTCACACGGTGCGACACGGCCGACGGCCAATGCGCTCTCACCTAGTTCAATTCGCAGGCCCGGCTTGGCTCCGTCGACGACGATCAGGTAGTGCCCGATGTCGTCGCCAGCGGCACTCGCCGCCGGATCGATCACGCGATCAAGCAGGGTAGTGCGGCCTTCCCAACTGGCTGTTCCGCCCGGGATTTCACTCACGGATCATTCTCGAATGCGATGCAAAGGATGCCGAGATTAGGAGCAACGCGGCACGTACGCAAGGCCAGAGTCCGGCGATACCGGCCCACGTTACTCACTTCAAGCAGCGGCGAGATTCGCTTCCGGCGCTTCGGGCTCCGGACCCAGCACTATGATCACGGAGCTGTGGCGGATCAACTGCACCACCGCGCTGCGGATCGCCTCGATCTCGCGCTCCACATCGCCAACGCGGCGATCGGCGTCATAGCCGAGGTAGATCTCGATGAAGGCCCGGCTGCCCGAGCGGCGCGAGCGCACGCTGTAGATCATGTCGTAGCGGTCGAAGTTCTCCGCCAGCACTCGCATGATGCGCAGCTTGTCCTCCTCGGCCAGCGCGCCGTCCAGCAGATCGTAGCAGGAGGTTGAGAACACCTCGATCACGGCCATCACGATCGTCGCCGCCACCACCAGCGCCGCGAGCGGATCGATGTACACACTCCAGCTGAATTGGTGCAGCACCAAGCCGAGCGAGACCGTGATGAAGATGAAGACGTTACCGAAGAACATCGCGAAGAACATCTTTGCCTGCGAGGCCATGATCGGCGAGTTCTCATGCTTCGCTGCCTGCGCGGCGCGACGCATCAGGTATCCGTTGATAACACCGTAGACGACCTGATCGGCCAGGCTGATGTAGATGCCGATGCCCGTTGCATGTGTCGGGTCGATGATGTTGCGAATCGCAGCGAACGAAATGACGGCCACACCCAGCACCATGAGCGAGCCGATCACGAGGCTGGCAAGGTTTTCAAGCTTGCCGATGCCGAATTCGAAATCCTGTCCGGCACCGCGCGTAATGCGCCGGATCGACATCCACGCCAGCAGCACCGCCATGAACTCGAGCCCGGTCTTGAGCGCGTCCGCCAGCAGCAATGACGAATTGGAGGTCGCCGCCGCAATCGAACATACGATGGTGTCGGTAAGCCCCGACAGCGCCGCAATCCTGACCGACGACTCCTTCTGGCTATTCAGCATGCACGCCGCCCCTTTCCCACGGCAATGCTTGGTCGCTCGTGTGCCGCCTCGCCGAGATCGCTCCGTGCAGACAAGCGGCCCGGCATTGTGCCCGCCTCGCCGCGCACTTGCCAGCGGCACGAAGCTCGTCCTGTGTCACTCACTGCCGCGCACCGTTGGCGTCGAGAACGGTCAGGGCAGTCATGTTAACGATGCGCCGGACCGTTGCCGACGCCGTCAGGATGTGCACCGGTCGCGCGGCACCGAGCAGGATCGGCCCGATCGCGACGTTGTTGCCTGCGGCCGTTTTGAGCAAGTTGTATGCGATGTTGGCCGAGTCGATGTCCGGACACACCAGCAAATTGGCATCACCCTGCAACGTCGAGTAGGGCATGATCGAACGACGAATTGATTCATCGATGGCGCAGTCGGCGTGCATTTCACCGTCGACTTCGAGGTCCGGGAGCCTGGCGCGCAGCAGTTGCAGCGCGCGCCGCATCTTCTCGGCGCTCGGCGCCCTGCTGGACCCGAAGTTCGAGTGCGAGAGCAGCGCGGCGCGCGGCGCGATGCCGAGCCGACGCAACTCGTCGACCGCCATGGTCGTGATCTCGGCCACTTCTTCTGCGCTGGGACTGATGTTGACGTGCGTATCGACCAGTGCGATCTGGCGCCCCGGCAGCATCAGGATGTTCATCGCCGCGTAGATATGTGCGCCAGGCCGCCGACCGATCACACGATCGACATAGACGAGATGCATGTCGGGCGTGCCGAATGTGCCGCAGATCATTGCGTCGGCATCATTCTTGTGAATCATCATCGCGCCAATCAGCGAATTGCGACGACGCATTTCGATCTTTGCAAGCTGCGCGGTGACTCCGAGGCGCGCTGTCAGCTGATGGTACGTCTGCCAGTAGTCGCGATAGTGGGGGTCGAATTCCGGATTGATGAGATCAAAGTCATTTCCGACCCGCATGCGCAGGCCGAACCGCTCCAACCGACGCTCGATCACCTCCGGACGACCGACCAGGATTGGCTTGGCAACGCCTTCGTCAATGACCACCTGCACTGCGCGCAGCACACGTTCTTCTTCGCCTTCGGCAAAGACCACACGCGCGCGTCCTCCTCGTGCTACCGCCTTCTTGGCAATGTCGAAGATCGGCTTCATGAAAGTGCCGGAGTGGTAAACGAACTGCTGCAACTGATCGCGATAAGCCCCGAGGTCGACAATTGGACGCGTTGCCACGCCGCTTGCCATCGCCGCCTCGGCAACGGTAGGCGCGATACGCATCATCAAGCGCGGATCGAACGGCTTCGGAATCAGATATTCGGGGCCGAAGCTGAAGCTGCTGACCCCGTACGCACTGGCCACAACATCGCTGCCCTCTTCGCGCGCCAACTGCGCAATGGCGTGCACGGCCGCGATCTCCATTTTCTTCGTGATCGTCGTCGAGCCGACGTCAAGCGCGCCGCGAAAAATGAACGGGAAACAAAGGACGTTGTTGACCTGATTCGGATAGTCCGAGCGGCCAGTCGCGATGATCGCGTCACCCCGCACACTCTTGACTTCCTCGGGAAGAATCTCAGGCGTCGGATTGGCCAATGCCAGGATCAGTGGCCGCGCAGCCATTTTGGCAACCATGTTTTGCTTCAGCACGCCGCCGGCCGACAAGCCAAGAAAGATATCGGCGCCTTCGATAATGTCGTCCAACGTTCGTGCCGCCGTCCGCTGCGAGTAACGAGCCTTCTCTTCGTCCATCAGCGCGGTCCGTCCTGCGTAGACGACGCCTTCAATGTCCGCCACCCAGATGTTCTTCCGCGACAGACCGAGATCGACCAGCAGATCAAGGCATGCGAGCGCTGCCGCACCGGCGCCGCTGCAAACGAGCTTCACATCGGAGATCGACTTGCCGACGACGGTCAGACCATTCGTGACCGCGGCGCCGACAATGATCGCGGTGCCATGCTGATCGTCATGAAAGACCGGAATCTTCATCCGCTCGCGCAGCTTGCGCTCAACATAGAAGCACTCCGGGGCTTTGATGTCCTCGAGATTGATGCCGCCAAACGTCGGCTCGAGTGCCGCGATAATGTCGATGAGCCTGTCCGGGTCGCGCTCGTCGATCTCAATGTCGAAGACGTCGATGCCCGCAAACTTCTTGAACAGAACACCCTTTCCTTCCATCACGGGCTTGGCTGCGAGCGGACCAATCGCGCCCAGTCCGAGCACCGCCGTACCGTTGGTGACGACACCGACCAGATTGCCGCGCGCCGTGTAGCGAAACGCCGCCGCCGGATCCTGATGAATCGCTTCGCTCGCCGCGGCGACGCCCGGCGAATACGCCAACGCGAGGTCGCGCTGGTTGCTCAATTGCTTGGTTGGCGTGACCGAGATCTTCCCGGGACGAGGATGCTCGTGATACTCGAGTGCCGCTGCGCGAAGCTCGGCGTTGTCGGAATGGGCCATGGGGATCGCTTCGATTGGGGCGTGCATTATGGCGCTCGCAATTCGGTCGTCGCCCTTGGCCGCAAGTTCGATCAAGGACTAACTGGAGCTAAAGCCGCTCGCCTCCGCCGCGCTGGAGGCTTGTAAGCGGCGCGATGAAGAAGCGGAAACTCCTGATGCGAAACCGTAATTTTGTCGTGGACAAACTTGACTTGCGACGAACGCAAGGTAGACTTGTGTTGGTTGTTTTGCAGGGCCCGTCAATTGGCCTGAGTGCAAGAAACCCCTTAGTCGGTCCCGTTTTTCCCTCCCTCCTCAACCGAATTTGGGTGCATTCAGATGACGGGTCTTTTTTTGTCCTCAAATCCAAGAGAAGTGTTTACTAACTTCGCGACTGAAGCCCCTTGACTGTGAGGCCATTTTGTCCAAAACAACTTCACGAGTGGACGCGATCGAGCCCTTCTACGTGATGGAGGTCGTCAAGCGAGCGGAACAGCTCGCCGCGCGCGGCCAATCAATCATTCATTTGAGTATCGGCGAGCCTGACTTCACTGCCCCCGCTCCAGTGCTGAACGCGGCGAAGGAGGCCCTTGATCAGGGCCGGACCCAATACACGCCTGCCGCAGGAATCGGCCAGTTACGCGAGGCAATCTCGGTTCACTATGCGGAGCAGTTCGGCGTTTCGGTGCCAGCTGAAAGGATATTCATCACAGCCGGCGCGTCGGCGGCGCTATTGCTTGCGTTTGCGGCCGTGCTTGAGCATGGTGCAGAGGTCCTAGTGCCGGACCCCTGCTATCCGTGTAACCGGCATTTCGCCTCCGT
>DAITAC010000102.1:0-14315 GCA_036824465.1 Burkholderiaceae bacterium | reverse complement strand
GGCTCTACGTGACGACATCACCTTTGCCTGCCAGGGCCGGAACCGAACGACGACCGAACCCGGGCCCCTGGAGAGGGGTGCGCGGCACGATGCGCCGACGCCGGTGGCGGCTCTCCTCGGTTGTCTTGCAGAGGTGGAGGAAGTCTCAAGATCGCGTCCGGTCGTTCGGCTCTATGAAGCCTCAATTGCGTTGGCGATTGCCATCGCAGCCCGTTGCATTGAAGGCCGAAACGCCTCGAGTTCATCGAACGATATTCGTGCATTGGGGATTGAGATTCCCAGTCCAGCGACGAGGCGCCCATCCGACATGCGCACTGGCACTGCGCATCCGACGACACCGGCAGCCATTTCTTCGTTACTCGCGGCCCAACCCTTCTCCCGCGCTGCCTTGACAGCGGCTCGCAGCGGGCGTTCCGACACGAGTGTGCGACGAGTTAGAGGTCGACGCAGAGTGGTCTTGAGCCACGCTTCGAACTCCTTGGGAGCCAGCTCCGCAAGGAAGAGCTTCCCGGTCGAGCAGCAGTAGAGGGGTGCGCGGTTGCCCTGCTGGAAATGCAGGCCGGTCGACCGCGCAGCCCGCACGGTGTCCGAGTACACGACATCGTTCCCCGAGCGCATTCCGAGCTGGCAGTGTTCGCCAAGTTCACTCGCCAGCGCCTCCAGGATTCGGTGCACTTCGTCGGAGCGAGTCGACGCCTCAACCGCTGCCGCACCAAGCCGAACAAGGCTGGCTCCAACCAAGAGCTTCTTCGAAGCAAGCGCGCGTTTGAGTAGCGCACGTTGCTCAAGCTGAGCAACGATGCGGTGCGCCGTGGGCACTGGCAAATCGCATTGCTGCGCGATCTCGGTGACGGACAGCGCTCGGTCGCTTGCAACAACAGCCGCGATCACAGCGAAGGTACGGTCCAGTGGCTGCTGGGGTGCTTTCATTGTGCGCCGCCTCCTAGATGCCGGCAGAAAGTGCTTGACGCGATAGAGAACCGACCGCAAGAATTCAGATAATAAAAGAAAAACTTCCGGAAAATGGAAGACCAGCGAAAGGCATCTTCACCACCATATCGAATGGAGGAGTCATGATCCGATCAATTGTCGCGAAGGCGTCTGCTCTGGTCACCGGGATGACGATTGCGGCCACCGCGCTGCTCTTCGTCGTGCCGGAGGCGTCCGCTCAGGGGACGTCTCGACTCGACGAGATCACCAAGCGTGAAAAACTGATCGTCGCAACGTTTGGCACGGCGCCACCGTTTTGCTACACCGACGAGAACGGGAAGCTCGTTGGCTTCGACATTGACGTCGCGAAGTTGATTGCAAAGTCACTGCTAGGCGATGAGAACAAGATTGAGTTCATTACCGTGACCAGCGAGGGTCGTTGGCCGGCGGTTAACTCTGGCCGCGCCGACATTGGGCTGGCCTCAACGACGGTTTACCCGGATCGCGCTCTCCGGGTTGCGTTCAGTCGTCCCTACATTGACTCCAGCGTTTCGGTGCTCGTACGGCAGGACGCGAAAGTGACGAGTCTCGCCGAACTGAACAATTCGAAGTTCACATTGGCAAATCTAAGCAACCCGCAGATGCAGGACCGGCAGAAGAGGTTCTTGCCGAACGTGAAAGTTGTGACGTTCGATACGCCGAGTGCCATGTTCACGGCAGTGAAGACGGGGCAGGCGACGGCGATGCAGATGGATACGCCTGTCGTCAATTGGTACGCAGCGAACAACAAAGACTTGCGCGTCTTGTCCGAGAAGCTTGCCGTGATCCAAGGCAATGCCATCTTCATGAAGCCGGGCGACTTCCAGTTGTGGCTTTGGATGGACACGATGGTTCAGGAGTTGACCGCGGGTTCTCGGTACGCGGAGTACTCTGAGATCTATCGGAAGTGGTTCGGAAGCAACCCACCTCCGCAGCGGTCGTACGGCAACTGACGCGCGTAGTTTGCAGGTCCGGAAGTCGTGGACCTACTCCCTGCCGCGGATCGGCACGCTCGGTGAGCGCGCCCCGCGGTAGGAATCAGAAGCGAACCGTCTCCAGGACGAGGAGTCGACGATGTCATTCGACATCGGCTTCATGCTGCGCTCGGTCCCCATCCTCGCCGAGGGATTGACAACGACGCTCGCGCTTGCGCTGCCGGCAATCCTGCTGGCGGCGGCATGGGGCGTGCCGATCGTTGTCGCGCTGATGAGCAAGCGGCGACTCCTCCGAGCTATGGCCCAGGCGTATGTGGAAGTGGTTCGGAATACGCCTGTTCTCGTACAAATGTTCTTCATCTTCTTTGGATCGGGTGTGCTGGGTTTCCCGCTCTCGGGTTTCGTGGCAGGCCTGATCGCGCTCGTGCTGCAGAACGGCGCCTATGCGGCCGAGATCTACCGGGCTGGTATCCAGGCTGTCTCGCACCGACAGGCAGAGGCTGGTTTGGCTCTCGGGCTGATGCCTTTCGCGGCCTTCCGAATCGTCGTTCTTCCTCAGGCCCTGCGGAAGGTAATTCCACCTCTCTCGAACCAGGGAGTGCTGATCATCAAGGACACGTCGCTGGTTGCCACGATATCGGTAGCCGAGTTGACTTTCCAGGCCAGGCTCCTTGCAGACCGTACGGCGGCCGTGTTCGAGATCTTCTTCGCATTAGCATTGTTCTACATTGCGCTGACGATGTTCTTTTCCCTCGTTATGCGACTGGCGGAAGTTCGGCTTCGCATCCGACAGTAAAGGGCAACGAGCATGGACGCGCTTCTGCCGAGCCTGCCGCTTCTGACCAAGGGAGTCGTGACGACCTTGTACCTATCGGTCGCCTCGACGGCTCTCGCGACTTCGCTCGGCATCATCTTCGCCACGATCCAATTGTTCGCCTGGCGTCCCCTGAAGTGGATTGTTGAGTCCTACCTGTACATCGTGCGTGGCGTTCCGCTGCTCGTCCTGCTTTTCGCGATGTACTACGCGCTTCCCTATGCCGGTGTCCAGGTGGAGCCCGTGGTCGGCGGCATCGTGGTCATCGGGGCCTACTTTGGTGCCTTCATGACCGAGGTGTTCCGCGGGGCGGTCCTCGCTGTGCCCAAGGGGCAGTGGGAGGCAGGGCGGGCGATCGGCATGCGGACCCCTCGCATCCTTCTTGATGTGGTGCTCGTGCAGGCATTGAGGGTGGCTGGTGCGCCGTACATCAACACCACGATCATGGTCGTGAAAGGAACGTCTCTGGTGGCAGTGATCGGGCTGGCTGACGTCACCTTCGTGGGCCGCCAGATTGTTGAGCGAACGCTTGCACCGTTCGAGGTGTTCGGTGCCGTTGCCTTCGTTTACTTCGTCATCTGCTATGCCCTCTCGCGCCTTGGGAGGCACGTGGAGAAGAAAGCCAGCTATGTCCACTGAGGGATCGACGGGATCGCCGGTCGAAATCGAGGTTTGCGGCTTATCGAAGTGGTTCGGCAGCCACCAGGTGCTGAAGAAGGTGTCTACCGACGTGCGCCATGGCGAAGCGGTGGTCGTGATTGGTCCCAGTGGGTCGGGGAAAACTACGCTGCTACGGTGCATCAACCTTCTCGAGGAGTACCAGGAAGGGCTGATCAGCATCGGGGGCCAGCCCATGGGCTATGTGGTCGGTGCTGACGGCAAGCGAACGCGCAGGCCGGAGCGAGACATCGCGGCCATGCGCGCGCAGGTGGGCATGGTGTTCCAAAGCTTCAACCTGTTTCCGCACATGTCGGTGCTGAGGAACGTGGCGCTTGGTCCTGCTCGCATTCGAGGCATGCGACGCGATGAGGCCGAAGGCATCGGCCGTCGACTCCTGGACCGGGTCGGGCTCGGTAGCAAGGTCGACGCCTACCCCGGACAGCTTTCTGGAGGGCAGCAACAGCGCGTCGCGATCGCACGTGCTCTGGCGATGGAGCCGAAGGCCATGCTCTTCGATGAGGTGACGTCGGCGCTCGATCCTGAATTGGTTGGAGAAGTGCTGGATGTAATGCGTCAGCTGATGCAGGACGGCATGACGATGGTCATCGTGACGCACGAGATGGCGTTTGCGCGCGCCTTCGCCGGCAAGGTCGTGTTCATGGCTGACGGCGAAATTGTGGAGTCGGGAAGCCCCGAGGTCATGTTTGAGAATCCCCAGTCCCCGCGGCTTCAGTCATTCCTCAAGCGCTTCCGGCAGGGATACCGGATCTGACGACAATGAGAGGGCGCGCGCTTCAGCTTGAGATTGACGTCGGCGCGATCTGCGCGAACGCACGCGCCGTGATGCAGGCAATTGGTCCAAACGCCCGCTTGTTTGCCTGCCTGAAGGGTGATGCCTATGGCTGTGGCATCAGCCTTGTTGCACCGGCGCTCTGCGGCGCAGGCGTGCGCCACTTTGCAGTCGGATCCCTGGACGACGCGGTCGCCATCCGGCAGACCGGTGTTGACGCGGAGATCCTGCTGTACCCGAACTGTTTGCCGGACGCAGTGGAGGCTGTCGAGGCCTACGGTTTGACGATCACTCTCAACAGTGTCGAGGAAGCAAGCGCCTGGAACAGTGCAGCCACACGCCCCTTGACAGCATTCATCAAGATCGACGTGGGCGGACTACGGGCGGGCGTCATGCCACACGCAGCCGGTCACCTGGCGGGCGCTGTGCGTCGACTGGATAAGCTCATTGTCGTAGGTGCCTACGCGCACCTGCATTTGCCTGACCCGGTGCGAATGCGACCACACGCGCTGCATCAGCTTGAAGTGTTCCACTCAGCGGTGCGACGGATCGAGGATGCCGGTCTGGCGCTGCACACAAGGATGGTCTCTGGGACAGCAGCGGTGATGCAGTTTCCGGAGATGGATCTTGACGCCGTTGACCCTGGCCGCGTCCTTTTCGGGCTGGGATTTGCCGGGACGACGCGGCCACTTCCTCTCCGGCCCGCGATTCGCCGCTGGGCCAGCCGACTGCTCCTTGTCAAGGAAGTCGCTCCTGCCGACGTTGCGCCGCACCGAGCACCTTTTGAACTGAACAAGCCCATGAGGATTGGTCTCGCTCCTTTCGGCTGGGGCGACGGCATGCCGCGGCAACTGCATCCCGATGCCCGAGTTCTGGTGCACGGAAAGCGAATTCCGTTGCTTCCACCCAGCCATTTTGAGCACATGCGACTGGACTTGACCGAGGTCTCCGACGCCAGTTACGGCGATGAAGTGGTCATCGTGGGTCAACAAGGCGACGCCGCTGTAACCCTCTCCGAAGTCGCTGCTTGGGCCGGAAAGGACGATCTCCACTTCCTCGGGACACTGCCGCGCCATATTGAGCGGGTCGCAGTGAACGACTAAGAAACCATCACAGCCAGAAGAGCGGATGCATATGCACGGCGAGCGAACCGAAGGCAAACCCAAGACGGGCCCCCTTAAAGGCCTCCGAGTCCTTGACGCTGGCAACATGATTGCCGGGCCATTGGCGGCCACCCAGCTCGCGGACTTCGGTGCGGACGTGATCAAGATCGAGTTGCCAGATGTCGGTGACTCGATGCGCCACTGGTCACCGATGAAGGATGGGTGCTCTCTCTGGTGGAAGGTGATCGGTCGCAACAAGCGCCTCATCACCCTGGCACTGTCGAAACCCCGCGGACAAGAACTCTTCAGGCAACTTGTGCGCGACACGGACATCCTGATCGAGAACTTTCGACCGGGGACGTTCGAGCGTTGGGCGCTTGGGTTCTCGGAGCTCTCCAAGATCAATCCGCGCCTCGTGATGGTCCGAGTTTCGGGCTTCGGCCAAACAGGACCGTACTCGAAGCGCGGTGGCTACGGGACCATCGCCGAGGCCTTCTCGGGTGTCCCGTCTTTCACTGGTTTCCCCGACCGTCCGCCGACACTGCCCGGCTTCCCTCTGGCCGACTCGGTTGCCGCCACGTTTTCAGCGATGTCGGCCATGTTCGCGATCTACAACCGCGATCATGGTGACGGCAAGGGCCAGGAGATCGACGTCAGCCTGTACGAGCCGCTATTTCGTCTCGTGGAGTCGCAGGTGATCGGGTTCGACCAACTTGGCATCGTCAAACAGCGGCAAGGCAATCGGCTATCCGAAGACTCGCCGCGCAACACGTACCTGACGCGCGATGGCCGCTGGATTGGCATCTCGGCAAGTTCACAGCGCACGTTCGAGCGGCTCGCGGAAGCGATGGGCATGCCCGAATTGATCACCGATCCCCGGTTCGTCGACAACGCGTCGCGCTGTGAGAACGATGTCGCCCTCGACGACATCATCGCCGCGTGGTTCAAGCAGCGTGATTGCGACGACCTGATGCAGCTCTTCGAGAAAGCGGAGGTTGTTGCTGGGCCAGTGTTCGACATTCGTGACATCGTCAAGGATCCGCAGTACCTGGCGCGAGAGAACATCGTCTCGGTTCCGGACGATGACTTCGGCAGCGTGCGCATGCAGGGCGTCGTTCCGAAGTTCAGCAACACCCCCGGCGAGGTACGGCACTCGGGACGGGCGCTTGGTGCGGACAATGCGGAAGTGTTCAAACGGATGCTAGGTCTTACGGCAGCGCAGTTCGAAGAACTTGGCCGAGAGGGAATCATCTGATGAGTCCGGTCTTCGAAGGAGTGCGAATTGTTGGTGCTGGCCAGACGGTCTACGCGAAGAGATCCCCGCAAACGATTCAGAAACTCATCTATGACGCAGGAAGCGCGGCACTTCGCGACGCCGGTCTGGATTGGGGGCGGGTTGACGGTTTGGCGGTGACTTCATTCATGCTGCCGCCGGATAACGTCGCAACGGTCGCCGAGCACCTCGGCATCGAAGCGAGGTTCCTTTTCCAGGGCCTGTATGGAGGAGCTTCGGGGATCATCGGCATGGCCCACGCCGCCCGGGCAATTCGCGATGGAGCGTGCGATGTCGTTGTGGTCGCGGCAGCCGATGCCTTTGACGTTGCGTCCCACAATGAGACATTGGACCGTTTTAACGGTCCGGTACGCGAGTTCATGTCGCCTCAAGGCTTCGGCGGAGCGAACGGCATGTTCGCCCTGCACACGCGCCTTTACATGGAACGCTACGGCGCCACGCGAGAGGATTTTGGCCGATTCTGCATCGCGCTCCGCGCCAATGCCTTGCTGAACCCCAACGCATTGTTCAAGGCCCCGCTGACTATGGCGGACTATCTGAATGCGAAGCAGATTGCGGACCCGCTGCGCCTGTATGACTGCGTGCTTCCTTGCATTGGCGGCGATGCGATCGTCTTGGTGTCAGAGCGGGTCGCACAAACACTTCCGGGGCAGAAGGTTGGCATCCTGGCATCCGAGGAGATCCACAACTACCCGGCTAACGACCCCTACTCGGTGCCCGGCGGGTGGGAAGGATTCGCGGACCGGCTGTATGACCGTGCCGGTTGCCGTCCAGTCGATCTGAACTTCGCACAACTCTATGACGACTACCCGGTGATGTGCTTTATACAACTGGAAGGCTTACGGATTTGCGCGAAGGGCACCGCGTTTCAGTTTGTCAGATCGACCAACATCACGACAAAGGGTGCCTTCCCGATCAATACCGGCGGCGGCCAATTGTCGGCAGGCCAGGCGGGTGCGGCTGGCGGAATGATCGGCGTGTATGAAGGTGCGACCCAGTTGCTGGGCCGCGCAGGAGCGAGACAGGTGAAGTGCAAGCGCGGTGTGGTCTCAGGCTACGGGATGGTCGCCTACGGACGCGGTTTGTGTTCCAGCGCTGCGGTGCTTGAGCGTGTCGATTAGGAGACCAAAGATGAATCCAACAACCGGCTCCGCAGTCCTCAAGCCACAGCCGCGCGTGAACGAACTCACTCGCCCGTTCTGGGAGGGGGTGAACAGCGGCAGGCTCATGATTCAGCGCTGCGCACTGGCCGAGTGCGGCATGGCGATCTTCTATCCGCGCGTGTGTTGCCCCTTTTGCAAGGGGGCACAGCTGAACTGGATCGAGGCTTCGGGTCGCGGTCGCATCATCTCGCACACGACGATACGACGCACCCATCATGACGGCTTCAACAGCGAGGCACCGTATGTGTTCGCGGCGGTCGCACTTGATGAGGGCCCCTGTATCTACGCTCAGGTGCCCGGAGCCTCTCTGGATGGCTCTCTCGTTGGTCGAGAGGTCGAGGTTGACTTTGCTGAGCACGGTCCAGGCCGAAGAATGCCCGTCTTTCGGCTGCCCGCTGCCGCATGAACCAGTCCGATCTTCAGCTTGACTTCGGGTCGGAGAATACGTCTCCAGTTCATCCGGCCTTCGTGTCCGCCGTCACTTCGGCCAACATTGGGTTTGCGACGAATTTCGAAGCGGAAGCATGGACCGAGCGTGCAACTCGATTGCTGCGCGAGTTTTTCGAGCACGACCGCTTGCAGGCCTTCACGGTAACCACCGGCACGGCGGCGAACGCAATCGCACTTGGCGCGATGGTGCCACCGTACGGAACGATTCTTTGCCATTGGGACGCGCACATCGAAACCGACGAATGTGGCGCGCCTGAGATGTTCAGTTTCGGCGCGCGACAGGTGCCATTGGCCGGTGGGCACGGTAGGCTGTCACCCGCGTCCCTCACCAAGCACCTGTCGCACGCCCGCATTGGTGTCGTGCATTCATTGCAGCCTGCGGCGTTAAGTCTCACCAACCTGACTGAAGCCGGAACCGCCTACAGGCCAGAACAGATCAAGCAACTGACGGACATTGCCCGCCGTTACGACCTTGGGGTGCATATGGACGGCGCTCGATTTGCCAATGCCGCAGCCGCAGTGAACGCAACGCCCGCGCAGCTGTCTTGGAAGTCCGGTGTCGACGTGCTGACTCTTGGGACTACCAAGAGCGGCTCTTTCGGTGTCGAAACGATCATTTCGTTCAACGAGAAGTACAACACCTCGCTCGCCTATCTTCGCAAGCGAACAGGTCATCTGACGCCCAAGACGCGCTTCCTTGCCGCCCAGCTGCAGGCTTATATGGATGACGGTCTGTGGTTGAAGAATGCGCGACACGCAAATGAGATGGCGCGCCTGCTCGCGCAGGGGCTGGCGAAATTGCCCGGGGTCGAGTTGGTGCACCCAGTTCAGGGCAACGAAGTCTTCGTGCAGATTCCCGAACTGATGGTCAACAAGCTGTCCGAGCAGGGTTGCCGATTCCAGCGCGATTGGCGGCTGGAGCCTCGTCACCATCGCTTTGTGTGCTCCTGGGCAACAAGTGTCGAGCAGGTGAACGCGCTCATTGCAATTGCAGGTACCGCAGCAGTGCAGTCGTCGGGCTCAGTTTCGTAGGCTGGCGAGCGCTTTCTGCCCCCGTGCCCCGGTCCGTTGTCCTTCTCTGCCTGTTCATCTTCAGCAGCACGTGCGCGGTCGGCGCATTCCCCGTCCTTCTTCCAGAGATCGGAGCCGATGGGTCAATTAGCGACTTTGCGCTCGGCGCTATCGCCGGTGCGTTCGGGCTCGCCCGTCTGGGCGCCGATATCCCTGCAGGACTTTTCATCACTCACCACTTGCGGCGGGCAATTGTGCTCGCAGCCGGGTCCATAGCCGCAGGGGTGCTCTGCCTGAGCATCGGCGGGCCGCTGTGGTCGCTGATTCTCGGACGCACTCTCTGGGGCGTCGGCCACGCGCTGGCGATGGTCAGCGGGATTACGGCCATCGTTCGCCACGCCCGGACCAGCGGGGGGCATGCGTTGTCGCTGAACGCGTTTGAGATGAGCGGCATGTGCGGCGTTCTCTGCGGCATGGTCGGCACAGGGCTATTGCCACGCGACTGGCCCTGGAACGTGTCTTTGGTTGTCGCTTCGTCGCCCCTGGTTCCCGGCGTACTGCTCTTGCCTCTCCTCTTGCGCTCCATGCCCGCGGACGCTACCCACGGGACATCGCGACCGCTGTTCTCCCGTACTCATCGCGGAGTCCTAACCCCGCCGGGAGCCGCGCAATCGCGGGTGTCGCGGCTGACCATACTCGCCGTCGCCAGCGGCGCCACGATCGCTTTTGCCTGGTCGGCGGTGGGACAGTTCATCCTGCCGTTACGTGCCAGTCGGGAGTTCGAACTCGACCGTATTGGAGTAGCGCTTCTGGTTGCGGTACCGCAGTTCGTCGATGTGGCACTCTTGCTACCTCTTGGATCGATGGCTGACCGCACGTCACGCGCGAGGGTGCTTGGCTGGGTGCTGATCATCCTTGCTGTCGGAGTGGCGGCGGTGGCGTTCGGATCACTGCATGTGGCAATCCTCGGTTGCGTCATGTTCGGAACCGGCCTCGCCGCCTGGATGCTGCCGGTGAGCCTTGTGAATCAAGAGGCGGAACCTGGCAGCGTTGCTTGGCGAACTGCCCTGTATCGGGTTGCCGTTGACTTTGGAATCTTTCTTGGACCCGTCCTCAGCGGCTTCCTTCTGGGTCGTTCACTTCTAGGAGCGGTCGGAGTCGGTGTTGCCGCGATGCTGTCAGCTCTGGGGATAGCGCTGCTGCTTTGGCGCAGATGACGCCCGCCGGATCAACCCGTGTGAAAGCAGGGGCAGGTGCCCGATCTGCGGGGACTTGCGGAGTGCGGCGGGCTCAGTGTTCGGCAGGGGTGAGGTTCAGATCGCAGACGGCCGGACGGGCCTAGAACTCGGCCAGAACGCCAAGGCGAGCAGCATCAAGTCGCGAATTTCCTCGCGCCAGTGTGAATGACTCCTTCCAATCGTCGGTCGTTAGCTGCGTGCTTGCTGGCCGGTTCGACCGCCCGATGCGCGGTGGAACGGATGAGCCGCAGCAGCCAGCGCCATGCGCTGGGATTGCGACGGATGAAAGCCGTCAATGCCCCCGCTTGCTGCCGCATGAAGCGGTTGCGATTTCCTGTCTTGCAGCTGCCGTGATGGTGGATGGCGTGCATGATTTCGTGCAAGGCGATGACCGCAAGGTGCGGGCCATGCAACTCACGGGACAAATGAATGCGGTTGTTCGCGTAATCGAAGAAACCCCATTCCTGATATCGGACGGCCAGCCGCTTGGGCCACCAGTGCAGGGTGACCACGTGGCGGCCGAAATTCAGGCGCTTGGGCATGCCGCGCACGTGCACCTGCTCGCTCGTGAGCACCCGGTGAAAACTCGCCCGGCCCGTGATGTGTTCCGACAGCAGCGCGTTGAACCAGACCCAGGCGTGCGGATTCCGGTGGGCAAGACTGACAAGCCCGTTGGCGAGGCTGTGGGTGAAGATCTCCTCGCTTCGGATGGTGTCGTCAGACAGGCCATTGACGTGGTGTATCAGGCGTATGCATGCGCGCATGAAATGCTCGGCGAGCATTGCCGGCCTCTCCACCAACGACGTGTCCAGTCGAATGGCCTGCGCGTTTAAGTCCACCTCGGATAAATGGCGCTTGTCCCGCGTGAAATGCTTGCGCGGAGCAATCACCACCTTCAGCCGGTAGGCGCCATAACGCAACACGAACGGCGCGACGGCGTCGTACCGACTTGAACGCTGCGCAAGGGCCGCTTTCATGGATGCAGTGCAAAGGGAAAGGAGCCCACACTATACCGACGCAGAAACGTTCCAATTAATCAAGTAGTTGCGTACCAACGCGGCGAGATTTGCGGCTTTCTCCGGGCTTGCGGGATCGTGAGTCGTTTCGTAGCCGCTGCAGGTTGACCCGCACGTTTCAGCATTGTTGAGGACCGCCGGGGGAGAAGAAGCTTCCGTAGGTTGTGCGGCACATTCCGGACCTGCGGTGCCGTGTCCGGGGTCACCTGGTTCGGCGTGCTCAGGGCGCAGGATGGCGCGTAAAGGTCCTTACAGGCTAGGGGTGGTCCCGGCGGTCCAAGGGCGGACTCCAGGCCCGCACGTTGGACGACTTCGATGCTGCCGTCCCAAGCCAAGGGCCGCCGAGATCATCGACTGTAGGCCGGCTTTCGAGATTCAAACTGACCCGGCGCATCTGCGAGGGCCGCCGGGAGGTTCAGTAATACTGCGAGGAATTGCGGCGTCGCTACGGCTGCTGAACGCGTTCTTCCAGTTCTGCGATGTCCGTGGCGTGGGACACGAAAGCCTTGGACTTGACCCGCTCGCGCGGATTGGTTGCGAATTGCTTCGTCGACTGACGATCGACGCGTCCTCGGTGTTTGTAGTCGCGGGCGTCCCGATTGCGCTGACGGCGGTCACGCCTGCAACCGACCCGCGGACTATCCGTCCCGCGTGCGCCCCAGAATTGCAGAAGGCCACCGCGGAGGTGGCCGAAGCGCACGATTTGGATGGCTCCCCGACCTGGACGCGAACCAGGGACCCGCGGATCTGAACCCCGCAGTGTCCGAGAAGATGTTCTTACTGCCTGCGCCGACGCGAGGCTGCGCGACCAGCGCGGCCGAGACCGAAAACGACAGTTCTTCTCGAAAGCCGAGGCTTCGATCTAATCATGGTGCGACGCACCAAAATGCGTTGACTTCCATCCGGCTGCCTCTACACTGTGTTTTGTGCGCTGCACCATTGAGCCAACCAGACCGCTCATCGAATCACATTGAGCCCTTATCGACAACCCATGAAGGAACACCAAATGTACGCAACCCCCTCGCAATTCGTTGAGCTCCAGAAGAGTCAACTCGATGCGCTGTACGCGCTCTCGCACGTGGCTTTCAACACGACCGAGAAGCTGGTCGACCTGAACCTCGCCGCTGTGAAGGCCGCGATGGACGAGTCGGCAGCCACCACGCAAGCGCTGCTTGGCGTCAAGGACGCCCAAGAACTTTTCGCGGTCAATGGCACGCTTGCGCAGCCGACGCTCGAAAAGCTGGTCGGCTACAACCGCAACGTCTACGGCATCGTCAGCGGCGCCGGCGCTGAAATGAAGAAGATCGTCGAAACCCAGATCGCCGAGCGCAACGGCAAGGTGGCGCAACTGGTCGAATTCGCCGCCAAGAACGCGCCGGCCGGGTCGGAGTCGGTCGTGTCGATGTTCAAGAACGCCGTGACGGCTTCCAACACCGCCTATGACACCTTCACCAAAGCCGCCCAACAAGCGGTCGACGTGGCAGAGTCCAATTTTGCCGCCGCGACCCAGGCGACCGTGAAGGCCGTGTCGAGCGCGAATGGCGCCGCCAAGAGCAAGGGCAATAAGGCGAAGTAAGAGCCAGTGCTACCGCTTCGGACATCAACGGGACCGGGTTCTGTCCCGTCCGCCGAAGCGGGCATTCCAGAGACCCCGCGCTGCATCGGGGTCTGCGGCATGTTGAGCCGGCTCGAGCGATTCTGGACTTGCACTTGACTCGTTTGCGTGGACAGATTGCGACTCACCTCTCAACTGCCGCGAACGCCCCATTAAGGCAAAGGGCCGCCCCGAAGAGCGGCCCATGCGCCTGAGATCTCTGGCTCCCCGACGCGGACCCGAACCAGGGACCTGCGGCGCCTTGCCAGGGCTTGGCGCCGGCCTCGTATTGCTTACTGAACCTTGAACGACTTTGTGGCGACCGTCTTGCCGTCCATCACGATCTCCACCTGATAGTCGCCTGCCGGCCACCCATCCGGCTTGCTGATGTGGAACTCGCTGGTGGCTGGGCCGGTCGGGGTGATGGTCACGCTGTCTTCCTTGACCGGCACGGTCTTGCCGTCCTTCGAGTACGTCCACTTGGCCACCAGCGTCGCAGAACCGGCCCCAGTGGTGTCGATCGATGCGTGGATGGTGTCGCCCTTGGCAAAAGTCTCGGCCGCGGCCGTGACCTTCTTGTCCGCGCTGACGGCCTTACCGAGCGTGACCGCGGACAACGTGACGCCGACAGGCGCGGGAGCGGGCGCCGGCGCAGCGGCCGGGGGCGCCGGAGGCGGAGCGGGCGGCTCCTTCTTGCCGCAGGCAACGAGCGCAACCACCGAAGCGGCTGCGAGTGCGAAATGACGAAGTTTCGACTGCATGGCGGGTCCTCCTGTTCGAATCAAGAAATGAGGCAAACGTGGCAGCGCGACCGCCACGTCAAATGTGCGACCCCAGCCTCAGGCGAGTGGCGGGATCTTCAGCTTCTGGCCGGGAAAGATCTTGTTCGGATCCTTCAGGATGTCCTTGTTGGCTTCGAAGATCTGCGGCCACTTGCTGGCATCGCCGTACTCCTTCTTGGCGATCTTGGACAGGCTGTCGCCTGACTTGACCTCGTAGATCTTGGTTGCGGTCGAACTGGAACCGCTCTCGACGTTCGAGAAATCGGGCGTGTCGCTCATCGGTGCCTCCCCCGTAGATTTGAAGGTTAAGGATAACCCTCGGGCCACGGCTCTGGCGTAACCGCCGTGTTGAAGATGTGCCATTCATGCGTGAGGCCTCGGTCCTCCCGCTCACTCAACCGGCCTTGCGCTTGTCCTTCATTCGGAAGCTGTGGACGACTGGGCCGCGCTGCGTACTTGCAAGCGCGCGCGGTCGTGGCGTGCACGCCATTGATCG
>DAITAC010000101.1:0-14349 GCA_036824465.1 Burkholderiaceae bacterium | reverse complement strand
GAGCGATTCAAACTCGAACGCACCGCACTGAACGGTGCCGGCAGCTATCGCTAGCTGTCGCTATTTCTTGCCGAACATGCCCCCGACGCTTTGCATGACGCCGCCGAGTTTCTCAGTCAATCCTGACGCACCACCCGCCATCAGGCTGTCGATCTGGCTCGCGATGGGGCTCGGCAGCTTCTCCTTGAGGAAATCCAGCACGGTGCTGACCGCGGCGGTCGCTTTGTCTTCGGGCAGCCCGGTCTTGTCCATCAATTGCTGAATCATGACGTTCATTTTCAATCTCCTGGGTATGAGGGCAACGCCTGAGCGTGCTCTGCTTAATTGATGCCGCCGGATGGCGGAATCGAAAACTACTTCTTGGCGCGCTTGGGTGCCTCGCCGACGACCTCGGCCGTGACCTCGGCCATGCCTTGCGGACGAATTCCGAGCGCCTTCGCCGCACGGGGTGAAATATCAAGGATGCGGCCTGCCTGCGTCGGGCCACGATCGTTGATGCGGACCGTAACCGTCTTCTGGTTCTTGACGTTCGTGATCTTGACCTGGGTACCAAACGGCAGCGTCTTGTGTGCGGCGGTCAGCTTGTTGCGATCGTAAATCTGGCCACTGGCGGTTCTTTTCCCGTTCAGGCGGTCGCTGTAAACCGCAGCGAGTCCAGTTTCCGTGGCCGACGCAGTCACAGGCGCTGGCGCCGGTGCCGCCGCCGGCGCTGCGACGGCTGGAGTCGCTGCTGCCGCGGGCTTCTTCGCATCTTCCGCCGCGTAAGCGAGTGACGTGCAGGCCAATACCAGGACGGCGACAGCCGCCCGCATGGTTCTTTGTTGGGTAGTCATGTGTTTCATCCTCTGTGAGAAAGTGTTCGTGGGCCGCCGACCATCGCATGGCGGCGGAAACTGGCATCCTTTGCGCCAGGGTCAGTGCTCGGTTCCTTGATGACCGTCGTGGCCGCATAGGTCATCACCGACTTGAGACCGGCTTCAAGTGCAGCACGCGAGGAATACTGCTCACTCGTGCCGACGATCTGGCCGATGTCGGAGAGGACCACGAAGTAACAGGCGCTCTCGTCCTCGACCATGCGCACGAAGCGCGATGCGAGGCGCGAGTTCCTGCGCACCGACTCGACGCCGCCGCGCGCCGCCTGTTTCGATCGATAAGGCTGGCTCCGCAGCAGCACTTCATGGTTCCCCGTCTTCAGGTGGAACATGAACTGCCCATCAGAGCATGCGCTCAACTGAAAATAGCTGGACATGTGAAACCTCGCGCTCTTTGCAATTCCGGTGCGTATCGGCTGGCCTGGCTAACGTTGGTGCAGGGATCGTATCGATCAGAACAGGATGTGCCTGCCGGTCATGCGCGGGAAGGCTCGTGACCGGCAGGCGATCGGTTGACTACTTCTTCAACGAGTTGCGGATTTCACGCAGCAACAGGATGTCTTCCGGCGTCGGGGCAGGCGCTGGCGCCGGCTCGCTTGCCTTCATCCGATTGACCTGCTTGACCATCAAGAAGATGATGAGCGCCAGGATGATGAAGTTCACCGCTACGGTGATGAAGTTGCCGTAGGCAAACAGCGGGACGCCGGCTTTCGTCAGGTCAGCGTAGTTCATCGCGCCTTTGTAGTCTGCCGGCGGATTCGACAGCAGAACGAAGAAGTTGGAGAAATCGAGGCCGCCGAAGATCTTGCCGACGATCGGCATGATCAGGTCCTTGACGAGCGAATCGACGATTTTTCCGAATGCAGCTCCGATGATGACACCGACCGCGAGGTCCATCACGTTGCCCTTCATCGCAAAATCCTTGAACTCCGAAGTAAAGCTCATTGCACTTCCTCCTGTTGAATCTGTGAGTTGATTGTTTGCATCTTTGTGACTCGGTGCTTCAGCACGCGAGCTCGCATCCTAGGCACTTTGTCTCGCACTTGCACCGGTCGCGGGTAGTGGTCGGACCCATACCCGGGTCGGGCATCTGCGGCATGCAGCGCAAGCCGCCGATGCAGCGTTCACCTGCGCTCAGTCGAACTTCATCGACACGCCGGTGGTGAGCAGTGTGTCGGTTGTCTTGCGGCCGAATCCCGGTTGCGAGTTGTACGCGGCCGTGAATCCCACATTGAGGTTCAATGCTTTCGTCATTGCCACGGCCAGACCTGCGTCCCACGTCGCGCGGTACTCGCCGGTGTTCTTGAGGTTCGGAAGTAGCACCAGTCGCTGCTTGGCGGTGGTGCTGTCGCTGAGTTTGTGGCTGGACTCCTCACCAAGCAGGAGCGACGGGTAGCTGTAGGAGCTACGCAAGGCGCTGTCGATTGTGGTCGGATCGAAGAAACGGTCGTTCGTGTAGGACACGCCGCCGAACAGGTCCCACGTCGTCGTGGCCGTCTTGATCGCGTGATACCCGAGGCCCCCGCTGAGCTGGGAGCGCAGTTCGATGTTGGAGAACTTGTTGCGCTCGAAATCAAGCCCGCCGAATGTGAATATGTCCGACGTGAGGTTGTAGTCATAGCGGCCGCCAAGTCGTGCTTGTTCGCCGGTGGTGACGCCGGCGGAGCGTGCATACAGCGCCATGCCATAAAGGGACAGCTTGTCCTGCGCGGTGGCGCGGACGGCATCGGCATTCAACGAAATGTTGCTCGAATCGGTGTTCCCTGAGGCGAAGCTGGCTCCGAGGCCGACCACGGCACGAAACTGACCGTCTGGCTTGACGGTTGCCTGCGCATGGGCCAGGCCGGCGCAGCCGACACCGACGGACGCCAGAAACAGATTGCGGATGAAGCTCACGATAGCTCCCGAAGTTGGGGTTGAAGAAAGGGTTGCTTGAGAAGAATTGATCAGTCCCGGCCGCTGATGACGCGGTGGATCGCCGCGCCCAGCAACGCGCCAAAGATGGGCGCCAGCCAGAACACCCAGAGCTGCTCGAAAGCCCAGCCACCGACAAAAGCAGCCACGCCGGTGCTGCGCGCCGGATTCACCGACGTGTTGGTCACCGGGATGCTGATCAGATGAATCAGGGTCAGGCCCAGGCCGATGGCGATCGGTGCGAATCCCTCAGGCGCCCGTTCTTCAGTCGCGCCGAGGATGATCACCAGGAACATGGCGGTCATCACGACTTCGGTGACAATGGCGGCGGCCAATGAGTAGCCGCCGGGCGAGTGGGTGCCGTAACCGTTCGAGGCGAATCCGGCGGTGACATCGAAGCCGGCTTTGCCACTGGCGATCAGGTAAAGAACCGCGCCGGCCGCGAGTGCTCCGAGCACTTGCGACACGATGTACGGAAGCAGATCCCCAGCACGGAACCGACCACTCGCCCAGAGCCCGACGGAAACGGCGGGATTGAGGTGGCAGCCTGAGATGTGACCGATCGCGAAGGCCATCGTCAACACCGTCAGGCCGAACGCCAGCGACACGCCAAGTAAGCCAATGCCAAGGCCTGGAAAGGCAGCGGCGAGAACTGCGCTGCCACAGCCGCCGAGGACCAACCAGAAGGTGCCGATAAATTCCGCGCCCAGCTTGTTCATGTGATTCGCCGTATTCAAGTGTCGATTCGGTGCCAGCCATTTGGCCGTCGCCATAGCGATGACGGCGCTGACAGTGGCTCTTGACTGCATTGCGCAGCGTAGGCAGCGATCGTCGCTGCCACATTCATCCCCGGTATGGGTTGAACCCATACCCGGGTCGAGATGCGCTCGCGCAGCGCGAGTCAAACTGCTCCACGCCAGGACGAGCCCAGCGAAACGATGAAGAAAAAAGAGCCGCGCGACGCGCGGCTCTTTCACTGGGCACCCTGCGTCTAGTTCTGGCTCACCCCAAGCGACTTCACCGTGGCGAGGTTCAGATAGGCGTCGACCGGCAGGCCCTTGGCTGCCTGGTAGTCATTGATTGCGCGCATCGTCTGCTCGCGAATCACGCCGTCGATCGGTCCCGGGTTGTAGCCGGCGGTCATCAACGCGCGCTGGATCTCCTTCAGCTTCGAGGGAGTCGCGTTTGTCTCACACAGGATCGAGCGCCATTCGGTCGCGGCGTCGGCAACCTTCACTTCACGGGTCAGCGTGTCGTACGCGGCCGGCACCTCGATTTCGCGCGTGCTGGCGGGCTTGTCGATCACTTCGCGGGTGACCGTCTTGTAGACCGCCGCAATAGTCTCTTCACGCGTCGATGCGGGCTGATCCACGACACCGCGGGTGATCGTCTGCATTTTCGCCGGGACGGGGATTTCCCGCGACGACGGCGGCGTGTCGACGACCTGGCGGGTCACTGTCTTGAACTGGGCGGGAACCTTGATCTCGCGGCTGCTTGCCGGCGTGTCGATCACTTCGCGAGTCACCGTCTTGTACACGGCCGGGATCACGACTTCGGCGGTCGACGCGGGCGTCTTGACCACGCGGTGCGACACGGTCTTGCTGGTAGCCGGGACTTCGACCTCGCGCACGGTTGCGGGTTGATCAATCACCTGACGCTTGACGGTGGCGTACTGCGCCGGGACCTTGATCTCGCGCACGTAGCTTTCTTCACCCGAACCGGCGCCGGACGATTTGTCGTTGCCCTTGGCCATCAGGGAGGACGCACGCAGCACGCGTTCACCGGCAGGCGTGGCGACGATATCGCCCTTGTCATCGAACTTGTAGCCCTTGGCGCGCAGGGCCTCGATGTCGATGGCCTGGGTTGTCACGGTCTGGTAGGTCGCCGGAACTTCCACTTCCTGCACCGAGGCTTCGCGATCGATCACCTGCTTCGAGACCATCGCGTACTCAGCGGGCACCTCGACCTCGCGCACAGCGGCCGGCGTCTTCAGCACGCGCTTGGTGATCGTCTCGTACTGTGCCGGAACTTCGACCAGGCACATCACGTCGTCATCATCGAGCGAGGCGTTGTTGCTCGTCACCCACTGCGTCCCTGCAGCCTTGCCTTGCGCATCCAACACGAAACCCTTTACGGGCCGCACTTCCTTGGCCTGACCGACCCAGGCACGGCCACGCTTCCACTGAACCGATGCGTCGGCGACCTTGATGCTTTCGGTGACGGTCTCGAATACCGCGGGCACTTCGACCAGTCGCTTGCTCGCTTCCTTGATCAGAACGCGCTCCTGCACGGTCTTCATCTTCGACGCCGCAGCCTCGAGGCGCGTGCTGGCCTCGGTGCGCAGGACTTCCTCGCTGACCTTCTTGAACGGAATCGTGATCGGCTCGTAACGCACGGACTCGGGCCTGACCAGCACCTGCTCCTCGATGGTCTTGTAGGTCGCGGGAATCGCCTCCACGCGCTTCGAAGCAGGGCGATCGACGACCGTTTCTTCAACCATCTCGTAGACGGCGGGAACCGTCTTGATTTCCTTGCGCTCCGGCGTCACCAGGACTTGCTCGGTGACCGTCTTGTAAGTAGCCGGGATCACCTCGATGCGCGTGCTGGCAGGAACGATCTCGATCTGTTCGGTCACCGTCTTGAACGTTCCCGGCACTGGCTCAGTGCGGGAACCGGCCGGGATCGCAACGACCTCTTCGGTCACCGTCTTGTAGGTGGCCGGGATCGCCACGGTCCGCTTGTACTCGGGACTGACCAGGACTTGTTCCGTCACGGTCTTGTAGGTGGCCGGGATGACTTCGATCCGCTTGGTTGCAGGCACCTTGACGACCTGTTCCGAACGGGTCTCAAAGCGCGAAGGAATGATCACTTTCGCGTAGCACTGACCGGGCGCCGCCTGCTCCGGGCCGATTGCCGCCATCTGGGTAGCCGTCTGCGCTGAAGCGCCCATCGTGCTGCAGACCGCGGCTGCAACACCGCTCAACAAGAACTTTCTCATTACATTCCTCCGGGAAGAATCTGTTTTTCACAATCGCAGGACCACTGCGCCGAGAGAGCGTACGCAGACATCGCAGTTGACACGCCCGACGCTGGTACGGCCTGGGCCCATACTCCAGGCGGGGATCCGATCACTTCAGACCAGGCAGCAGCGCTCGGCCATCTGCGCGCCGACCGGCCTCTGAAGGATTGATCGCGGCGAAGGACGATTGAATGCAGCAGTCAGAGCGCTGCGCCCAAGCCTTGCCGCGACGGCTGGGGGAGCCTGACCCGCAACGAACCGTCGACTTACGCGGGCGGAACCAGCCTGTGCTTCAGCGCCTTGAGCACGGCTTCCGTGCGGTTGTCGACGTGCAGCTTGCTCAGGATGTTGGTGATGTGAAACTTCACTGTGGGTACCGCGACCGACAGTTCGGCGGCGATCTCCTGGTTGTTCAGGCCGCGCGTCATCAGCGCCAGAATCTCGCGTTCGCGCTGCGTCAGATCGCCGCCCGGAGCGGGTTGCTGAGAGGCCGCGATCATTGCGTCGGTCACTTCAGGGGCGAGCACACGCCGACCGGCAAAGGCGTTGCGAATCACGGCGACCAGTTCCATCGCCGAAGCGTTCTTGAGCAGATATCCGCACGCGCCCGCCTTGATCGCACGTTGAACCTCGCCGGGTTCGACCAGGCTTGTGAGAATCAGAAAGCGCGTGCTCGGGAGCTGTTTGCGCAAGGCCTCGATGGCGGCAATGCCGTCCATCTGCGGCATCACGAGATCCATCAGGACAACATCCGGGGCGGCCAGCGGAACCAGACGAAGTGCGTCCTGACCGCTGCCCGCTTCGCCCACACGCTCGAAATCCGGCTCGGCATCGATCATCGCAGCCAGACCGGTGCGGATCATCGGATGATCGTCGACCACGAAAACGCGGATCTTTCCCTTTGACATGACGGTCAGTTCAGTTCAACTCGAATTTCGGTCCCTTGCCCCGGCGCGGAGGTCAGGCTGAACGTCGCGCCGATTTCGCTGGCGCGGCTGCGCATGTTGCCGACGCCGAAATGCCCGGGCACAGGCTCATCCGGGTCGAAACCCTTGCCATTGTCGGCAATGCGAAGGATCGCGTTGCGTGGTGTGTGAACCGTCCACTCGATGCTCACCTGCGTGGCACCACTGTGACGGACGATGTTCGAGAGCGCTTCCTGCGCGATGCGATACAGCTGGATTCGGATCGGCGCCCCCAGGTTGTCACCGCGTGAGAGCTTCTGGTCGACACTGATCTCGCTGCGGCACACCAGCGCCTGGATGGCCTGCTGCAGCAGATCGGCGAGTTCGGCATGCTCGAGGGCGTCCGGTCGCAGTTCGAACATCAGCAACCGCATTTCGGCCAGCGCGCCGAGGTTCAACCGCTCCAGCGTGGCGGCCTGTGCCTGCAGCGTGGCGGCGCCGGCCGACGACTCGCGCGCAGCCATGCGCGCCAACGTACCCGCGACCACATTCGCCGCAAACAACGTCTGCGAGACGGCATCATGCAGGTCGCGTGCAATGCGGTTGCGCTCCGCCATCACGGCCACGTCGCGCTCCTGCTCCAGAAGCCGCGCATGACGCATCGCCAGCGCCGCCTGGCTGCCGACGGCGGTCAGCAAGCGCGCCCGCTCGGCGTCGAAGTAATCTTGCTCGTAGTGATCAACGCGCAACACGCCAAGCACGTCGTCGCGAACCTTCAGCGGCACCGCCATCCACGCGCGCGTGGCGTGATACAGCGCTGATGTGCGGGTGTCGTCGGTGACTTTGGACCAGAGCCAGGAGAGCAGGCTCTGTCGGGCGCGGTTATCGATGATCGGCTCGCGCTCGCGCTCGATCTGTTCGTAGCGCTGCAGATTCGGTCGCGACAGCCGCATGCCGCGCAGGTCCCTGGCACTGGCGCCAGCCTCGACGCCCTCTCCGGTGCGATATCCCATCAACACGACCTGTCCTGGCGCCTCGCGACCCTCGCGTCCCCACACCGAAGCGCTCGAATACTCGAGGGTCTGTTCAAGGGCCGTCAGTGCTTCGTCGATGAGTTCATGCAGGTCGGATTTGGTCGCCAGGCCAATGGACAAATCCTCCAGAGTCGTCAGTTCGTGCGTGCGATCCTCGAGTTGCCGTCCCAGCGCGGCATTGCGCGCCATCAGCGCCTGCTGTCGCTGGCGGAAGACTTCAATGAGATGGCGCAGATTGAGCGAGGCACGCCGCAGTTCTTCGCAGGACTCGAGCAGCGGAACGTTGCTTTCAGCGGGCCCATCGTCCTGGCTCAAGGACCTTGCTGCGATGCCGATTTCTGCCAGGGCGCGGGACATGCGACGCGCCAGCAGCGCGCCGGCCATCGCCGCAGCGAGCCCGCCCGCAAGAACGCTCAGCGAGACCTCCCAGGTGCCCGGCCGGATCGCCCACCCCAGCGCTGCCGCCACGACGGCGGCGGCGAGGGTGACCCACACGAATTGGGTGGCCAGGCCACGCGAATCAAAGAATCTCTGGAACGAGTTCATTCGGCGTGCGCCATCTATTGCCAGCTTTGGCTCGATCAGGCGTCGCCCGATTTCGCTTCGCCTTTCTTGCTCGAGAAGGATTCCACCGCGCTTTCAAGCAGGCGCCCGGCAACGTGACGCCCGCCGACACCGACGGCCACCGCGATGCCGATCGCAATCGCGCCCACGACCGCGCCGAATGCGATCGTCACGATCTCGCTCGGCAGACCCGCCTGCCGCAGGGCCAGCGCCGCCGTAAAGAACAGGATCGCTCCGCGCGCAATGTTGCCGAGCACGCGGGAGTTTGCGATCGCGCTGGACTGGATTGCGCTCGCCGCCACGTTGCCGAGCCACAGGCCCGCGCCAAGCAGGACAAGTGCAACGGCGAGCCGCGCCAGCACTTCGCCGAGCGTGGCGACGGTGTTGGTCAGGATCGAGAAGCCGAGCACTTCACACGCCTGCGTGACCGCCACGACAAGAACGGCGCCCATCACCCCCATTCCCGCGAGTTCCGATGCGTCACGCCCGCCGAGGCGGAAGTCGCTGCGCATACCGAGCCGTGCGGGTACGTTGTTGAAGCCGACGCCGGCCAGCAGGGTCGTGACGACGCTGGCGACAGAGCGGCCGATGATTGCCGCGACCACGACGATGATCGTTGCCGAGGCCAGCTTCGGGATCAGCGAGATGATGGTCTCCAGCAGGCGGCTGACCGGGTTGGTCACCGAGTCAAGTCCAAGTGGTTGCAGAGCAGCCGCCAGGGTCGGCAGCAGAATGAGGACGAAAGCGATCGATCCGATCAGCCCGGCAAGTGTCTTTTCACCCAGCGCGGAAGCCAGGCCCAGCTGCGCCGCCAGCTTTTCGGAGCCGGCCGCGGTCAGTACGCCGGTGAGCACTTCACGCACGATCCGCGCCACCAGGAACCCGATGCCGAAGACGATCACCGCACCCATCAGGTTCGGCAAAAAGCCGAGCATGCGCGACAGCATGGTGTTGACCGGTTCGAGCAGAGCATCGAGTTCGAGCGTGCCGAGCAGCGCTGGCAGCGCGAACAGCCAGACCAGCCAGTAGGCGACGTTCGCAACCGTGGCCGAAAGACCTGCGCTGCGCAACCGCGTATCGAGTTGGGCCGAAGCGCCGACGCGTTCAACCGCCGCGCGCACCAGGCGTGCGGCGACCCACGCGACCAGCAGGATGACCAGCACGCCAATGACGCGTGGCGCAAACGGCCCGAGACTGCCGGCAAGCGACTGCAACAGACTGTTGATCTGATCCATCAAGCACTCCTCTATGAAACGGATTCAGGGCGAAAGACGCAGAACGCCAGCATAAGAGCATACGAAGGCTCATAGGCAACACGGCCCATCCGCGGTCGTGCCTGAAGCCATACCGGAGTCTGGGTTGGCGCCGACAAACGATCTGCGCCGGCTCGCAATTGATCGACGGTCTCAGGTCACGGCGAAGCTGGTACAGAACCGTCGCGCATCCTGCCAGGTGAACTGGAGCGCACAGGTCAGTACTGGTGCTGGTGCTCGATCAGCTGATGCGGGATGCCTGGCGAATTGAGTCCATCGCGTTCGATCCAGGCGCGCGTGCTCGCAGCAGCACGGTCAATCAGCTCGGCGCCGTGCGAGTAGTCGTAGGGTGAGCAGTCAAGCGGGCACAGCGGCGGAGCGACGACGATCTGCGCGCGGCTCGACCAGCGCTCCAGATCGACCACGAGTTGGCGGGTCACCAGCAGGCTCAATGCATGCATGGTTCGGCCAAGCGCATCGGTCGGCACGCGCTTCTGGTTGCAGGTGAATCCGGTGGGCAGAACGACTAGGCGTGTCGCACCGAGACTGATTGCGGCACCGATCGGCGTATTGCTGGCCACACCGCCGTCGACCAGATCGCGCGAACCAATTCTCACCGCTGGAAATACGCCGGGAATCGCGGCGCTCGCGAGCACTGCATCGACGAGACTGCCTTCGGACAGGATCACTTCCGCTCCGCTTCTCTGATCGCTGGCCACCACGTGCAGCGGCACACGGGCCGCGCGCAGGTCACCGTACGTCAGATGCTCTTCAAGCAAGTGGCGCAGTCGCGCCGCGCTGAACAGATAGTCACGTCGCCTGAGCAGTGCCAGCAATGACATCCAGCGCGGGCCGAAGATGCGCGCGCTGGTCAGACTGCGCCAGATTGTTTCGAGCGCTGCGACGCCGGCGGGCGTGGGATCAGCCGCGTAGAAGGCCCCATTGATGGCGCCGGCCGATGCGCCGACGATGAAATCAGGCCGCTCGCCGGCCGCGACAATCTCGCGCAACATTCCGACGACGACGGCGCCAAGGCTGCCACCGCCGGCCAGCACAAACGCCGTGCGCGGCTGCGTCGACATGTCGGCTGCGCGTCAATCCTCCAGCTCGGCCTTCGCTAGTTCGACGTCGAGTCTTTCCATCGCATCGAGCGGTGCGCAGGCGGCTGCCTCCTCGTACAGCTTTTCGGCCTTCGGCAGCGCCTTTTTGCCATCGACCATCACAAGGCCGTTGGCGTATTCAATGCGCGCAATCGCGGAATCTGGATTGAGCTTCAGCGCGGTCTCGTAGTGCTGCAGACCCGTGTCCTTCTTCGCACCGTACGTCAGGCCGCCGACCATGGCGCCGACCTTGTCGATGATCTCGGCGTGATATGAGCCGAGCGCGATGTGCGCATCGGCGTGCCGGGGTGCAAGCTTGATCGTGGTTTCGAGGCTCGTCTTGACCCGGGTGCCGATGCCCTGGGAGAGCGCCTTCATGATCGAGATCCCCTGCGCGTAACGACCGAGCGCATAGGCTTGCCAGTAGAAGGCGTTGGCGTTCTTCGGCTCCCGCTTCTGCTGCGCCTCGGCGCGGGCCGCGACTTCCTCAAACAGGGCGAGCTTGGTTTTCTCGTTTTCCTCGAGGTAGTTGGCGTAGATCGCAGTTGCCTTGTTTGCCACCGTGACTCCGGCGCCGCTGGCTTTCAGTCCCGCCTCGGCCGCCTTCTGGAAATCCCCGGCGTGAAAGGCAATCCACGCATCGATGACGGCCTCGTCCTTCGGCATCGGTTCGCAGTCGCCCTTGTGCAGGCGGTCCCACGCTTTCTTCAGCGTTGCCGTCGTGTAGCCGAACTTCTTGTCGGGGTAGGGGAACTTCGCCCACGCTTTTGCCATGTTGCCTCCGGTCAGAGGTTCTACTTCTTCAGATACTCGGCTGCCAGCCGTTCGAACAGCGTGCGCGCATTGCCGACGAGGTAGGGCGCCGTCAGCGCCATCACCTGGTAGCAGCCGCGCGACAGCGCCGCACCAATCACTTCGGGTTCGCTGAATTTGCGCGGATTCAGCACGTACTCGTACGACAGCCAGTAGGTCGCCACCACGACCATGTTGGTGGCAAGTGCTTCGAGCTCGGCCTTCGAGGCTGTCAGTTCGCCGCCTTGCGCCAAACCCTCGGTGAGCCAGCGCGCCATCTTTATCTTCTGCGCCAGCAGCGTCTTGAAGCGTATTTCAAATGTGCGATTGTTGATCAGCAGGTTGTTCAGATCGCGGTAGAAGAAGCGGTACTTCCAGATCAGTTCGAATAGCAGGTGCAGGAACAGCCATGCGTCCTCGACGTTCGGGCGACGATCGCTCGGCACCGTCAGCAGTCGATCGATCTCCCGCTCGAACTGCTGGAAGATGCTGTTGATGATGTCGTCTTTGTTCTTGAAGTGGTAGTACAGGTTGCCGGGGGAGATGTTCATCTCCTCGGCGATGATGGTGGTGTTGACGTTCGGCTCGCCGAAATCGTTGAACAGCCGCAGCGACAGCTCAAGGATACGTTCGCGCGTGCGGCGCGGCGGCTTGCGTTCCATGGATTCAGTCGATCTGCGCGGTGCGCCGCGTTGCGCTGTGATGAAAGATGACCTCGCGGCGAGGATAGCACCGCGACCCGCGCCGGACGCTACGCGGCGGCGGCGCCGATCCAGCGTTCGAGGTCGTCAAGCGTGTGTTTCAGTTCGCGCGCCGTGACCGATGACGCGGTTTCGAGCCGCAGCTCGCGGCTCTTGCGCAGGCTCTTGACCAGCGTCATCTTCTTGTCGCGCAAGCACTCGACATCGATCTCGATGCCGTGTCGCGCAAGTTTGGGACCCAGCTCGTGCCGGCGTTCCCACAGCTCGCGGCGCGTCTTCTGATACGCGTGTTCGCACAGCCGCCGCCGGCTCGAGTATGAGAACAGGTTGGTGAAGAACATGTCGGCATCCGCGCGGTTCGGTTCGAACAGCACGATGTCCGTGTGCGGATACACAGTCTTGTAGCGTTCCATTCCGGCGCCGAGCCGCGAATGAATGATCGAGCGAAAAGTCTGCGCCAGAACGACCGGCAGCCCGCCTTCGACCAGCTTGTCGAGCCGATGCGCACGATCGCGCGTCGGGTGATGCGGGCGCGAATCGTAAGGGACGAGCGGATTCAGGCACACAAGAAGATCGACCCCATGCTCGAGCGCGACCGACGCATGCAGCGTCTTGCGCAGCGCGCCGTCGACGAAGTACCGGCCTTCAATTTCCACCGGCGGAAAGACCCCTGGCAGAGCGGCGGAAGCCTGCACCGCGCGCGAGACCGGAACGTGATCGAAACCCTTTGCTCCAAACGCGACCGACTCGCCGGTGTCAAGATCCGTGGCAACCAGAAAGAGCTGGTGCCGCAGTTCGCGAAAATTGTTCGTGCGACCGGTCTGCGTGAAGATGCGGCCAAGGTACTTGTGGACCTCGTTACCGTCAAACAGCCCCGTGGGTATCGCACGGCCGAGCCGCTCGATCGAACTCATCAGATCGCCGTGCCGGGCAAGGTAGTGCCACACGGCCTCGACCAGCAGCGGCGGAACCGACCAGGCGCGACCCAGGTATTCGCGCAATGCCGGTCGCAGCAGGATCGACGGGTCAAAGCGGTCTTCGCTCTTGTGGCCTTCGATGAAGAGGCTTGACATCTGGTGCGGCGTGAAGCCGTTGACCATCCCCGCCGCGATGAAGCTACCGGCGCTGACGCCGACGTAGACCTCGGCATCGTTGAAGTCGACACCGTGCAGCGCTTCAGATAGCGCCGCGAGCGCGCCGATCTCGTAGATCGCGCCAAGAGGACCTCCGCCGGCCAAGGCCAAGCCGATGCGGGGAGCCCGATTCGCGCGTGCTGTCGGCGTGCTTATCCGAGACACCATGGCGTCCGCAGAATGACACAAAGCCGCGGGGCCAAGGCCGCCGCGGCTTTGCGAATGATCAACTGCTTAAGCCGCGGCCCTGCGCGTACGGCTCGCCGACTTCTTCGCCGCCTTGCCGCCGCCCAGCTTGTGCACGTTAGCGGTCAACTCCTCGACACGTTTGGTCAGGTGTTGCACTTCCTTGCTGGTTGGCACCCCGAGGCGCTGCAGTGCGCGCTCGACGCGCTCTTCAAACACCGACTCCAGCCTGTCCCAGCTGTGGTTTGCCTGCTTCTGCACCTCGCCGGCCATCTTGGTGAAACGGCTCGTGACTTCATTGACCTTGTCTTCTGTCACGCGCATGGTGCGCTTCTGGATCGAGTTGCCTTCGCGTACGAGCGCCTCGAAGACCTTCGAGCCTTCTTCCTGCGCCTTGGAGAATGCGCCGAGTCCAGCCAGCCAGATCTGCTGCGCCGATTCCTTGATCGCGATCGCCAGGTGTCCGTCCTTGCCCGCGCCTGCTGCCATCGTTTTCAGTTTCCTGACCATCATGTGCTCCTTCGAATGAATTCGGATTTGCTACATGACGAAGTCTAGGCACCGCGCCTAGAGGCGGTGTACTAATGCGCTAGAGGGCACTGACTAGTGGCCTGTAACAGTCGATTCGAGAGTGAAAGGTGCGTCTGGACGAGCCGAGTGCGCGAAGCGAGCCGCGTCGCGTAGCCGACGCATACGCGCAAGGCGAGCGACAAAGCAATCGGCCGGCCAGGCGTGCAAGGCGCTTGCGAATTGGCTGTTACAGGCCACTAGGTTCTGGCAACAGGGACTCAGTCCTTTGCAGACCGCCCGGCCATACACGCTGATTGCCTTGGTTCGCATTGCGCCGACAATACCCAGATAGGTTCTAGAATCACC
>DAITAC010000193.1:0-4420 GCA_036824465.1 Burkholderiaceae bacterium | reverse complement strand
CCATGGAACGCTTCACGATTTCGCTGTCCGAGGAACTTGCCAGGGAGTTCGACGCGCTGATCAGCGCGCGCGGCTACGAGAACCGCTCCGAGGCGGTGCGCGACCTGATCCGCCGTGAGCTGGAATCGCTGCGGCGCAAGCGCGATCCGCACGCGCACTGCGTGGCGAATCTCTCCTATGTCTATAACCACCACGAGCGCGATCTGGCCGACCGGCTGATCGAGCTGCAGCACGAGTATCACGACCTGTGCGTGTCCACCCTGCACGCACATCTCGATCACGACCACTGCATGGAAAGCCTGATCCTGCGCGGACATCTGGATGAGGTGCAGGCGTTCTCCGACCGGCTGGTGGCCGAACGTGGTGTGCGCCATGGCCAGTTGAACGTGGTCACGGTCGATGTGGCCCATGAGCATGCGCATAGGCACGGCCACGCGCGTGGTCCCGCGCATACGCATCTGAAGCCGCAGCGCTGAGCGAGGCACTGCCGTCCTTTCTCGACGTTTGATCGAGCGCAAGCCATCGGTAGGAAGAATTCGGCAATCTTCATATCGCCTGCCTACTACTGCAGAACAGAGCGATGCATGATCTGCCAACCGAATGGACCGCGCTTGCCGCGCTGGTTTTCCTGCTGGGGCTGAAGCACGGCTTCGACGCGGATCATCTGGCAACCATTGACGGAATGACGCGCTTCAACACGCGCGCGCGCAGGCCGTGGGCGCGCTACTGCGGCGCGTTGTTTTCTCTCGGGCACGGGCTCATCGTCATCGCGATTGCGATCGGCGTCGGCTTCGCCAGCGCGCGCTGGGACACGCCGCACTGGCTGGAGGCAAGCGGCACCTGGATCTCGCTGTTCTTTCTGATCGCGCTGGGCATTCTCAATCTGCGCGCGGTGCTCGCGACGCCCAGCCATGAAGTCGTCGCGCCGGTAGGACTGAAGGGGCGCGTGCTCGGGCGTCTGAATCGCGCCGGCCACCCGGCGCTGGTCGCGGTGGTCGGCGGGCTCTTCGCGCTGTCGTTCGATACGGTGAGCCAGGCGGCGCTCTTCGCGATGACCGCGACGCAATTCGGCGGCGTGCAGCACGCGCTGATGCTTGGGCTTCTGTTCACACTCGGCATGCTGGTGACCGATGGCATCAACGGGCTGTGGATCTCGCGTCTGATCGCGCGTGCCGATCAGCTGGCGATCATCGCCTCGCGTGTGATGAGCCTCGCTGTCGCGGGCGTCAGCCTGCTGGTGGCGGCGTTCGGAGTGGCGAAGATGTCACTGCCCGCGGTCGGTGCCTGGAGCAATGGGCGCGAGCTTGCATTCGGAGGGATCGTGATCACAGTGATCGCGAGCAGCTACCTTCTCGCCCGCGCACTCGCGCCTCAGCCACTGCGAGCGACGGGCGGCGAATTGGCGCGGCGCTAGCGCTTCAGTGCTCGTGATCGTGCGGATCCTTGTCGTGCCCTTGATGCACGTGATCGTGTGACGCGGACGTCAGGTGCAGGTCGTCGTGCGGGTGATCGTGCGCGCCATCCGGCCCATCATGCGCATGGCCGAGCGTGTGGTCATGCGCGTGACCATGCGCATGCGTGTGCACGTGCGGATGCGAGTGGTACAGGTCGCCATGCCAGTGTCCGTGCTCATGCACATGCTCGTGGCTGTGCTCATGGCTGTGCTCGTGCATGTGTTCGTGCGGCCGGGTCGGCATGGCAGGCTCCTCACGCGCTGGGTCAAGTGATGGTAGCCGCGAAGATGCAGGAAGTGCTTCTTGTTCTGCACAAATGCAGACGGACCCCCTCGGGTCCGTCCGTATGTCGCCGCAAAGAGCGGATTCGGCTCAGGCGCCGCGCCCGCCGCAGCCGCGGTTCCCGGCCATGCCGCCAAAGCGCGGTCCGGCACCGGCGCCCATGCCGTAACGGTCGAGCACCTGTTTCTGCTCAGGCGTCAGCACCGCGACCAGGCTCTTGCGCAGCTTGTTCAGCTCGTCGAGTGCCTCGGCACGGTGTTTGGCGATCGTGACGCGATAGTCGCGCATCGCCTCCGGATCGCCCATGCGGCTTTGCATGCCTTCGTGAAACTTCGCGCGCACCTCGGCTTCGGTCTGAACCCGGGTCGCATACGCTTCGAACGCCTTGGCCTGGGTCGGCTGAAGTTTCAGCGCGGATTCCAGCGCCTTCATTCGCGCTGCCGCTGCCTCGGGTTGCGCCATCGTCCCCATGCGGCCGAAACGCTCCATGTTGGGACCAGGGCCGCGGCCGTCGCCGGACCACGGTCCGTGCGCCGACGCAGATGCCGCGACAGCAATCAACGCGCTCGCAATCGCGGCGGCAATGGTGATTCGTCTTGCTTTCATGGTTTGCTCCTGTTGATTCGAACTGCACAGTCACAGTAGGCCCTCGGCGGCGTGACGGTGTAACCAGCCGTTGCGATCCGGGCGCGCAGTTACAGATGGAAAGCGCGTGTGATCCGGATCACGCACGGCAGCCGCGCCGGTGGTTCCTGGATGCGGTGATAAAGTACGAGCCGCCGCGAAAAGGCGTTCGGCAGCGGCGCGTGGAGTTGCGAATCCGCTCCCGCAGGTCCTGCGCTTGAAGCGCAGGTTCCATCATCCACTGACGCCGCCACGAACTGCCGCGAATTGTTCCGAGGATCGATGTGAAGAAATGGTATTCCCGGTGTGTGCCGGTTGCCCTGATTTGCGTTCTCGCCGCATGCGGCGGCGGCGGCGGGGATTCGACTTCGCCGCCAGCCAACGTGATCGCCCGGTCGGGCGATGGCTGGATCCAGCTCAGCTGGGATACGACCGCCGGGGTCGACTACTTCGTGTTCACGGCGGCCGACGCGTCGCTGACGACCTCGAACTGGCTCAATCTGCCGGGCGGCGCTGCGTTCGTCAACGGCGTATCGCCGCTCACGCTGTGCGCACAAACCATCGGACAGCAACGCTGGTTCACCGTCAACGGGCGCACGGGATCGGCACCGGGCGGTTCCGGCAGCCCGGTGGTCACGGCGACGGCGCGTGCAGCGGGCGTGACCTGGAGCGCTGGCGCCACGCTCAACGACGACCTGGTCGGCGTTGGATTCGCCGGCATCACGTCGTGCCTGCGCAGCGGCCTGACCACCGGAGTCCTCACGGCGGTCGGCCCGGCGGCAACGCTGTATTCCAGTACCGATGCAGTCAACTGGACGCGGCGAACGCTGCCGACCGGTTTCACAACGGATCTGTATGCAGTCGCCAACTACACCGCGAACCCCAATGTCACGGCCAGTCCCGGACTGCGCACCATTGCGGTCGGTGCCGGCGGCGCAGCGCTGTACAGCACCGACGGCAGCATCACCTGGAACGTGGGCCGCGCATTCGACGCGTCTCGTCCCGCACTGCGCGGCATCACCACCGCCGGCGCGGTCTTTGTCGCGGTGGGAGACGGCGGCACGATCCAATCGACCACCGACGGCATCACCTGGACCACGTTGACATCGAACACCACCGCCAACCTGCGCGGCATCGCCTACAGTGGTGTGCGCTATGTGGCAGTGGGTGATGGCGGCGTGCTCACCACCAGCATTGACGCCGGAGTGACCTGGACCGCGCAGACCATCGCCGGTGCCGGCAACCTGCGCAAGATCGCGTTCGGCAACAACAACAACAGCACTGACAACGGCGGCACGCTGGCGATCAACACCTTCGTTGCGGTATCCGACAGCGGCACCGCGGTGGTGAGCAACGACGGTGGCGCGACCTGGTCGGTCGTGGCGATATCCGGCGCGGGCGAACTGGTAGGACTCGCGTACATCACCCGCTTTGTGGCCGTCGATCGCACCGGCAACGCATTCAACAGCGCCAACGGGCAGACGTGGTCAACCGCGGCTCCCACCGGTCGCAGCGGCCTGCGCGCGCTTGTGCAGAACGGCTACGGATTCATCGCAGTTGGCGATGGTGGCGTAACGACCTCATCCTTCTGAGCGTGTCCGCAGTCGCCAGGCTGATCGCTGCCTGACGAGCCATCCCCGCAACGGCAGCGCGAATCCGGCGTTCACTGCGAGCGCGTTCTGAAAGGACACGTCTTGATCAAGCGCAGTTGCAGTTGGCGCACAGGCCTGACGCTGTGCATGTCGCAGATGACTTGTGTCAATCAGGTCAGGCAGCCGCCATGCAACGATGGCGCACCTAGAAGAATCGAGTCACAGAAGCTGGTAGCCGCCTATGCGTCCATTCCTTGTGGCGTTCCTGGTGGCGATGACATTGCCCATCGCCGGGACCGCAAATGCTCAGACCGCGGGACCCAATGACACCTGTCTGATGTGCCATGCGGACCTGTCGGCCAAAGGCGCGACCGGCAAGGCAATCGGCGTTGACAAGGACAAGTTCGCGACGTCGGTGCACGGCTCGCTCGGGCTGAAGTGCACTGATTGCCATCGCGATGTCTCTGC
>DAITAC010000100.1:3866-14469 GCA_036824465.1 Burkholderiaceae bacterium | reverse complement strand
TGCCGCTGCCGGTGATCGCCGCGGTCAATGGGGTGGCGGCAGGTGCCGGCGCCAACATCGCGCTGGCGTGCGATCTCGTGTTCGCGGCGCGCTCCGCGAGCTTCATCCAGTCGTTCGCGAAGATCGGCCTCGTGCCGGACTCGGGCGGCACGTGGGTGCTGCCGAAGCTTGTTGGTCAGGCGCGCGCGCTGGGACTGGCGTTGCTTGGTGACAAGCTGTCGGCCGAGCAGGCCCAGGCGTGGGGCCTGATCTGGAAGTGCGTCGACGACGCCGAACTGATGCCGGTCGTCCGCACGGTGGCCGAGCAACTCGCGGCGGGTCCGACGCGCGGGTTTGCGCGCACAAAAGAGGCGATCTACGCCGCCAGCGCGCTGCCCCTTGAACGCAGCCTCGATCTCGAACGAGATTTCCAGCGCGAACTTGGCCGCTCGAACGATTATCGCGAGGGTGTGGCGGCGTTCATGGAGAAACGCGCGCCCAGGTTCACAGGAGAGTGATTTGACGCACGCCTTGTCATCGTCGGTTGCGGTCGGAATCATCGGTGCCGGTTCGATGGGCGCCGGCATTGCGCAGGTAGCCGCGCGTGCCGGCCACCGCGTGCTGCTGTACGACAGCAACGCGAACGCGGTCACGACCGCACGAGACGCAATGCAGCGCGAGCTGCACGCACTTGCCGGCAAGGGCAAGCTCGCGGCGGGCGAGGCTGATGCGACCGTCGCGCGCATTCAGCCCGCGGCGGCGCTGGCAGACCTGCGTCCGTGCGGGCTGATCGTCGAGGCGGTGGTCGAAGATCTGGCGATCAAGCAGGACCTCTTTCGAGCCCTGGAAAGCACGGTTGGCGAGGCATGTCTGTTCGCCACCAACACGTCATCGCTGTCGATCACCGCGATCGGTGCCGCGCTCGTGCGCCCCGGGCGGCTGGCCGGCATGCACTTCTTCAACCCGCCGACGCGGATGCGGCTGGTCGAGGTGGTGAGCGGCATGGCGACCGCCGAAGATGTCGCGCAGACGATTGCCGCGACGGCGCGCGCCTGGGGCAAGCACACCGTGTTTGCCAAATCCACGCCGGGGTTCATCGTCAACCGGCTGGCGCGGCCGTTCTATGGCGAAGCCTGGCGCGTGCTCGCGGAAAACGCGGCTGAACCGCCGACGCTCGACGCCATCATGCGCGACTGCGGCGGCTTCCCAATGGGTCCTTTCGAGCTGATGGACCTGATCGGCCACGACGTGAATCTCATCGTGACCAGGTCGGTGTTCGATGCAACGTTTGGCGATCGCCGTTACGCGCCGGCGCTGGGGCAGCAGGAACTGGTGCGCGGCGGCTGGCTTGGACGCAAGAGCGGTCGCGGCATGTATGACTACCGCCCCGGCGCAGCGAAGGCGGAGCCGAGTGTGGAGCCGGGTGCCGATCCGGTGACGCGCGTGACGCTGGTGGGCTCGCTCGGCATCGCCACACCGATCATCACGCGGCTCGAGCGTGCCGGAATCGAGGTGGTTCGGGTCGAGAACCGCAGCAACGCACCCGGCTGGCTCGAAATCGGATCGGCGCGCCTGATGTTGAGCGACGGCCGCTGCGCCAGCCAGCGCGCGCTTGAGATCGGTCATCCGCAACTGGTGTTGTTCGACCTCGCGCTTGACTATGCAACCGCCACACGTCTGGCGCTGGCACGCGCCGACCAGTGCGGCGAATCGGCCGTACGCACCGTGTGCGCCACGCTGGCGCGCGCCGGCTTTGCCTGCTCGCGGCTGGATGATGTGGCCGGCCTGATCGTGCTGCGGACCATCGCGATGCTGGTCAACGAGGCGGCCGACGCAGTCACGTATGGCATCTGCACGGCGGACGCGATCGACGAGGCGATGCGCTACGGCGTCAACTACCCGCGAGGCCCCATGGCGTGGGCCGAGGCGGTCGGAGTCGATTTCTTCGCCCAGGTGCTCGCCAACCTGCGCGCGCACTACGGCGAGGAGCGTTATCGCACGTCGGTGCTGATCCAGCGGCGCGGCTGGAGTGGCACCGGGTTTCAGGAGAAACCATGAGCGAATCTCATGGCCAACGGCCCGATCCGCAGACCGTTGCCGAGGCGGTGCGTCGCAAGATGTTCGAGAACGACCATGCCTCGAAGAGCCTCGGCATGCAGATCGAAGCGATCTCGCCCGGCTACGCGCGCGTGACGATGGTGGTGCGACACGACATGCTCAACGGCTTCGGCCTGTGTCACGGCGGCATCATCACGACCCTGGCCGACACGGCCTTTGCATTCGCCTGCAACAGCCACAACGAACTGACGCTCGCCTCCGGAATCTTCATCGAGATCCTCAACCCCGGGCACGAAGGCGACCGCCTGCTGGCCGAGGCGCGCGAGGTCACCATCAACGGGCGGCTGGGCCTGTACGACATCCTGGTGACGAACCAGCACCTCAAGCAGGTGGCGCTGATGCGCGGCCGCTCGCACACCATGAAGGGCAAGCACATCGTGGATTTTTCTCACCCATGACGCGAAGGAACCGACGATGCCGGTGAAGAAACCCGCCCCGGGCGATCTCGAGCCGATCGAGCGCGCCAGCCGCGACGAACTGCAGGCGCTGCAACTGCAGCGTCTCAAATGGACGCTGGCGCATACCTACGACAACGTGCCGCACTACCGGCGCAAGTTCGACGCGGCCGGCGTGCATCCGTCGGATGTGAAGTCGCTCGCCGATCTCGCGAAGTTTCCGTTCACCACCAAGGTCGACCTGCGCGACAACTACCCGTACGGACTGTTCGCCGTGCCGCGCGAGAAGGTCGTGCGCATCCACGCCTCCAGCGGCACCACGGGCAAACCCACCGTGGTGGGCTACACGCAGAACGACATCGACATGTGGGCGACCGTGATGGCACGCTCGATCCGCGGCGCGGGCGGCCGCGCCGGCGACATCGTGCACGTCGCCTACGGCTACGGCCTTTTCACCGGCGGACTGGGCGCGCATTACGGCGCCGAGCGGCTGGGCTGCACGGTGATTCCGATGTCGGGCGGCATGACCGAGCGCCAGGTGCAGCTCATCGCTGATTTCAAGCCGAGCATCATCATGGTGACGCCGTCGTACATGCTGGCGATCGCCGAGGAAATGGAGCATCAGGGTTTCGACCCGCGCGCCTCGTCGCTCAAGATCGGCATCTTCGGCGCCGAGCCGTGGACGCCTTCGATGCGCCTGGCGATCGAAACCAAGGTCGGCATCGACGCGATCGACATCTACGGGCTGTCGGAGATCATCGGGCCGGGGGTGGCGCAGGAGTGCGTCGAGACCAAGGACGGCCTGACCGTCTGGGAAGACCACTTCTACCCGGAGATCGTCGATCCCGATACCGGTGCGGTGCTGCCCGATGGCGAGAAGGGCGAACTGGTGTTCACGTCGCTCACCAAGGAAGCGCTGCCGATGATCCGCTATCGAACGCGCGATCTGACGCGGCTGCTGCCGCCGACCGCGCGCTCGATGCGGCGGATCGAGAAGATCACCGGCCGCTCCGACGACATGCTGATCATCCGTGGAGTGAACGTGTTTCCGACCCAGGTCGAAGAGCAGATCCTCAAGCAACCGGAACTGACGCCGCATTACATGCTCGAGATCACCCGGCCCGAGCATCTGGACGAGATGACGGTGCATGTCGAGATGGGACCGGAACTCGCCAACGCTGCGCAGGACGTGCGCCACGCGGCCGCGCGCAAGCTCGAGCACAACATCAAGAACTACATCGGCGTCAGCACCACGGTGCGGCTCGCGTTGCCGGGCGGTGTGGAGCGCTCGATCGGCAAGGCGAAGCGCATTCTCGACAAGCGGCCGAAATGACTTGGCTCACCACAGAGACACAGAGAAAGAGCCTCTTGCAGTTCTCTGTGCCCTCGGTGTCTCGGTGGTGAAAACGATTCTGGGGATTCAATCATGTACACACAGGCGATGGACATTCCGCAGGGCAAGGACGAGAAAGCGGCGCCGCGCGGCCCGCGCTCGCTGAAAGACGCGGAGTACGAGGCCGAGTTTGACACCAAGGTCGCGCGCGGCGACTTCATCGAACCCAAGGACTGGATGCCGGACGGTTACCGCAAGACGCTGGTGCGGCAGATCAGCCAGCACGCGCACAGCGAGATCGTCGGCATGCTGCCCGAAGGCAACTGGATCACGCGTGCGCCGACGCTCAAGCGCAAGAGCATCCTGCTCGCCAAGGTGCAGGACGAAGGCGGCCACGGCCTGTACCTGTACGCGGCGGCCGAAACGCTTGGTGTGTCGCGCGATGACCTGATCGATGCGCTTCATTCCGGCAAGGCCAAGTACTCGTCGATCTTCAACTACCCGACCTTGAACTGGGCCGACATCGGCGTGATCGGCTGGCTGGTCGACGGCGCGGCGATCATGAACCAGATTCCGCTCACGCGCTGCTCGTACGGCCCGTACGCGCGCGCGATGATCCGCATCTGCAAGGAGGAGTCCTTCCACCAGCGCCAGGGCTACGACCTGCTGCTGACGATGATGCAGGGCACGGCGGAACAGCGCGCGCTGGTGCAGGACGCCGTCAATCGATGGTGGTGGCCGTCGCTGATGATGTTCGGCCCGCATGATGCGGAGTCGATGCACAGCGGCGACTCGATGAAGTGGGGCATCAAGCGGATCAGCAACGACGACCTGCGCCAGAAGTTCGTCGACGCCACGGTGCCGCAGTCCAAGGTGCTCGGCGTCACATTGCCCGATCCGCTGCTGAAGTGGAACGAAGAACGCGGCCACTTCGACTTCGGCCCGATCGACTGGAGTGAATTCTGGAACGTCGTCAACGGACACGGCCCGTGTGCCAAGGACCGTCTTGCCGATCGCATCCAGGCCTGGGAAGACGGCGCGTGGGTGCGCGCAGCGGCGGTCGCCTATGCCGACAAGCAGGCGCTGCGCGAGCGGCAGGCAGCGTAGTTCGATGAAAACGCCCCTCACCCTAGCCCTCTCCCCGGTGATCGGGGAGAGGGGATGAGTTCTCCCTCGCCCGCATCAGCGGGAGAGGGCTGGGGTGAGGGCAAACAATGCAGCGAAGGATCCAGACGATGGACAAGAAGGAATGGCCTTTGTGGGAAGTCTTCATCCGCAGCCGCAACGGGCTGGATCACAAGCACTGCGGCAGCGTGCATGCGCCGGACGCGAAGATCGCTCTGCAAAACGCGCGCGATGTCTACACGCGCCGCCTGGAGGGGGTGAGCATCTGGGTCGTGCGCGCCGATCAGATTCACGCATCGGATCCTGACGCCAAGCCGGAGATGTTCGATCCGGCCGAAGACAAGATCTACCGGCATCCGACCTTCTATAAGTTGCCCGATGAAGTGAATCACATGTGATGAGACGCGGATGACCAGCACCGTCAAAACCAACACGGCCCACCTCGACTACCTGCTGCGCATCGCCGACTCATCGCTGATCCTCGGGCAGCGCCTGTCGGAATGGTGCGGCCACGGGCCGGTCCTGGAAGAGGACATTGCGCTCGCCAATACTGCGCTCGACCTGATCGGGCAGGCGCGGCTGTTGCTGACCCATGTCGGGCGGCTTGAAGACCATGGCCGCGACGAAGACGCGCTCGCATTCCTGCGCGCCGAGCACGCCTATCGCAATGTGTCGATGGTCGAGCTGCCGAACGAGGATTTCGCGCGCACCGTACTGCGCAATTACCTTTTCACATCGTTCCAGTTGCCGCTGTGGCAGGCGCTGCAGACCTCGGCGGACCAGGAACTGGCAGCGATCGCGGGCAAGAGCCTGAAGGAGACCCGCTATCACCAGCAGCACGCGGCCGACTGGACCGTGCGGCTGGGCGACGGCACCGATGAATCGCATGCGCGGATGCAGCGCGCACTCGATTACCTGTGGCCCTACACCGCCGAGTTCTTCTCGCCGACGCCGGAGGACGAGGCCGTCGTCGCCGCGCAGATCGGCGCGGCATGGTCGACGCTGCAAGGCGCATGGGAATCACAGGTCATGCCGGCGCTCGCGGCCGCGACACTGCAGGTGCCGCAGCGCTCGCCGTTCCTGTCGCGCGGCAAGGAGGGCGTGCACACCGAGCACATGGGCCATCTGCTGACCGAGATGCAGTACCTGCAGCGCACCTATCCCGGGGGCACTTGGTGACCGCGATGACCGTCGAGCGCGCGTGGGACGTGCTGTCACACGTGCCTGACCCCGAGATCCCGGTGATCTCGGTGACGGAGCTCGGCATCGTGCGCGATGTGCGCGTGTGCAATGACGCGATCGAAGTCGTGGTCACGCCGACTTACTCGGGTTGCCCCGCGACCGAAGTGATTGCGCGTTCAATCGAGCAGGCGCTGCATGAGGCCGGCGCGCCCGTTGTGCGCATCGAGCAGCGACTGTCGCCCGCATGGACCACCGACTGGATCACGGTTGAGGCGAAACAGAAGCTGAATGCTTACGGCATCGCGCCGCCGCATGCGGCGCAACTGGAATCCCTGCCGCCGCGATTCCCGGTCGAGCCCGCAGAGCGACCAATCGTCTTCACGCCCCGAGCCATCGCCTGTCCGCGCTGCGCGAGCCTCGACACCGAGCGCCTGTCGCAGTTCGGCGCGACCGCGTGCAAGGCGCTTTACCGCTGCCGCGCGTGTCGCGAACCGTTCGAATACTTCAAGCCCCTGTAGCGAGATGACACCCAGGTTTCATTCACTTCGCATTGCCGATGTCCGCCGCGAGACGCCGGATTCGATCAGCCTGCGGTTCGATGTCCCGCCGGAGCTGGCACCCGATTACCGCTTCGAACCGGGCCAGCACCTCGCGCTGCGGGCGCACCTCGACGGCGAGGAGCTGCGGCGCTCCTATTCGATCTGCAGCGGCCTCGATGAAGGCGAACTGCGCGTTGCGATCAAGAAGGTCGCCGGCGGCCGCTTCTCGGTCTGGGTCAACGAGTCATTGAAACGCGGCGACGCGATCGACGTGATGACGCCGGAAGGCCGCTTCCACACGCCGCTCGATCCGACGCACGCCAGGCACTACGTCGCCTTCGCCGCCGGCAGCGGCATCACACCGATCCTGTCCCTCGTGAAGACGACCCTTGCGCGCGAGCCGCGGTCCCGCTTCACGCTGATCTACGGCAACCGCAGGCAGTCGTCGGTGATGTTCCACGAGGCGCTCGAAGACCTGAAGGACCGCTATCTCAGCCGGTTTGCGCTGTACAACGTGTTCTCGCGCGAGGAGCAGGAGGTCGATCTGTTCAACGGCCGCATCGATGCCGCCAAGGTGCGCGCGTTTCTCGCCACGCTGGTGCCGGCCGACACGATCGACGAGGCGTTCATCTGCGGCCCGTCGTCGATGATCGACGAAGCCGAGTCCGCGTTGCTCGCGGCCGGCGTGCCCGCAGGGCACGTGCACGTGGAGCGTTTTGGCACGCTGAGCGCGGCGGGCGCTGCGGCGGTCGAGCCGGTCGCCGATGCGGCCGAAGCCCATGTGACGCTGCTGATCGACGGCCTGCGCCGCGAGGTCGAGTTCCATCGCGAGCACGGCTCGATCCTTGACGCGGGGCAGGCCGCCGGGCTTGACCTGCCGTTTTCGTGCAAGGGCGGCATGTGCTGCACCTGCCGCGCCAAGCTGCTCGAAGGTGAGGTCAAGATGCGCAAGAACTTCGCGCTCGAACCGGCCGATGTCGCCGCCGGCTTCGTGCTCACGTGCCAGTCATATCCGCTGACCGGGCGGGTGGTGCTGAGCTACGACGATCGATGAAAACGCATCGGGCCTTTTCGTTGCCTTTGTATCCGCGCGCGGCGCCGGGAAGAAAGCCCCTCGCCCTCTGGGAGAGGGGTTGGGGTGAGGGAAATGGCGCGCCAATTGGAACAGCCCGGATGCACGTGCGTCGCGCAGCGACGCGTACATCCGGGCTGCGGATCTGAGATGGCCCGTACACGAGCTGCCACCTTTGATGTCCAGCGCGAGGCAATGCTGGCAGCGGCGGCGCAGTTGTTCGCCGAACGCGGCTACGCCGCCGCGTCGGTGGCTGAACTCGCGCACGCACTCGGTGTGTCCAAGGCGCTGCTGTACCACTACTACCGAGACAAGGAGCAGTTGCTGTTCGACATCGTCGATCGCTATCTGGACGGGTTGCTCGCGCTTGTGACCGAGGTGCAGGCCCCGGGTTTGCCGGCCGAGGCTTACCTGCGCACGCTGATCGAGCGCTTCATGCGCGCCTACGAGCACTCGGCCGCGTATCACCGCGTGCTGGTGCAGGACGTGAAATACCTGAGCCCCACGCACCGGAATCGCGCCCGCGCCAGGCAGCGCCGCGTCGTCGAGGCGTTCGCCGCGGCCATCGTTACCGTGGCGCCGGAACTCCAGAAAGGATCGCTTCTCAAGCCGGTCACGATGGTGCTGTTCGGGATGATGAACTGGACCTTCACCTGGCTGCGGGAGAACGGCGCGCTGTCGTACGCCGACCTGGCACCGGTGGTGGCCGGGATTTTTCTCGGTGGGGTGAGGCAAATCAAGGTGTCGCGGGCGCCGCAAACGAAGAATGGCGCACGAACCGCAGCCGGCCGGGCGCGGGAAAGCCACGAAAGACCCGGGCGGGCCGGCAGCCGATCCCGCCTTGTTGAGGCAGGGGGAATTTGATCTGATTCGATATTCCGAAGAAAGGGTGACCTCGGCGCCCGTGCCGCAAGAACCGATCCAGCATGCTTCAGCAACCGAAAGAGGAGACACATGAGACTGAAACTCGCACTTTTCGCCGCCGCTGCCGCGTTGGGCGTGGCCACCGCAACCGCACAGGACATCAAGGTCGGCGTCACGCTGTCGGCGACCGGCCCGGCCGCGTCGCTGGGCATTCCGGAGCGCAACACCTTTGCGCTGATGCCGCAGACGATCGGCGGCAAGAAGATCCAGTACACGATTCTGGATGACGCGTCCGACACGACGACGGCGGTCAAGAACACGCGCAAGCTGATCAGCGAGGACAAGGTCGACGTCGTAATCGGCTCGACCGTGACGCCGAATTCTCTCGCGATGATCGATGTCGCTGCGGAATCCGAAACGCCGATGATCTCGATGGCCGCCTCGGCGCGTATCGTCGAGCCGGTCGACGCGAAGAAGCGCTGGGTCTTCAAGACGCCTCAGAACGACCAGCAGATGGCCGTCGTCATCATCGGCCACATGCTGGCAAACGGGATCAAGACGGTCGCATACATCGGCTTTGCCGATGCGTACGGCGAGGGCTGGTGGGGCGCCTTCTCATCGATCGGCGAGGCGCGGGGGCTCAAGATCATCGGCAACGAGCGCTTCCAGCGCACTGACACCTCCGTCACCGGGCAGATCCTAAAGATCATCTCCGCCCGCCCCGACGCAGTCCTGATCGGCGGCTCGGGCACGCCGGCCGCGCTGCCGCAGAAGACGCTGAAGGAGCGCGGTTACGCCGGCAAGATCTACCAGACCCACGGCGTGGCCAACAACGACTTCCTGCGCGTGTGCGGCAAGGACTGTGAAGACACGTTCCTGCCGGCCGGCCCGGTGCTGGTGGCCGAGCAGCTGTCCAACGATCATCCAGTCAAGAAATCGGCCCAGGCGTATATCGCCGCCTATGAAAAGGCGCATGGCAAGGGCAGCGTTTCGACCTTCGGTGCGCACGCGTGGGACGCCGGCATCCTGCTGCAGGCGGCGGTTCCCGTCGCGCTGAAGAAGGCACAGCCCGGCACCAGGGAGTTCCGCGTTGCGTTGCGCGACGCGCTCGAGGGTGTGAAGAACGCCGCCGGCGCGCACGGCATCTTCAACATGACCACGGGCGATCACCTCGGTCTCGACCAGCGCGCCGCGGTGATGGTGCAGATCAAGAACGGCGCGTGGACGGTGGCGAAGTAAAACCGTCGGGAGTCGGGCGTCGGGAGTCGGGCGAACCCATGAGGCCGTCCGCAGCGGGTGAAGTCGTCTGCGCCACATGCGGTTGACAAGTCGCAGCGCGAACGGCAACCCGGCCGCTACGGGCTTCTGACCTCGACGCCCGACTCCCGACTCCCGACGCCCGACTCCCGACTCCCGACCCGAATGGACTTCCAAATCGCCCTGCTGCTCGGGCAGGACGGGATCACCAACGGCGCCATCTACGCGCTGCTGGCGCTGGCACTGGTGCTGGCGTTCGCGGTCACGCGCGTCATCTTCATTCCGCAGGGCGAGTTCGTCGCCTACGGCGCGCTGACGCTGGTGGCGCTGCAGGCGGGCAAGTTGCCGGGCACGCTGTGGCTGCTGATCATTGCCGGGGCGCTGGTGGCCACAATCGAGCTGATCGATGCCGGCCGCAGGAAGAGTTGGCGCGGTGTTCCGGTGATGCTGGCGTGGAACGTGGTATTTCCGTGGGCGTTGGTCGCGCTGCTGAAGTTCGTGCCCGTGCAGGGTGCCCCGATGCCGGTGCAGATCGCGCTGACATTGGCGGTGGTGGTGCCGCTCGGGCCGATGCTGTACCGCGTCGCTTATCAACCGCTGGCGGAAGCGTCAGTGCTGGTGCTGCTGATCGTGTCGGTCGCGGTGCACGTGGTGATGGTCGGCCTTGGCCTGCTGCTGTTCGGCGCCGAAGGCTCACGCACGCCGCCATTTTCCGAGGGCCGCTTCGAATTAAGTGGGG
>DAITAC010000100.1:1618-3766 GCA_036824465.1 Burkholderiaceae bacterium | reverse complement strand
GTGCTGCTGTGGCGCTCGCTCAAGGCGCATCACGTCGAGGACGAAGAGTGACTGTCTTGATGCAAGGGGGCGGCTGCCCGCTTGGATTGCCCGCCTGTGGGGCGCATCGCGTTGGCGTGGTCTTGATGCAAGGGGGCGGTTGCCCCCTTGGATCCCCCGCTTGTGCGACGTATCGCGTCGGCGTGGGTGCTGCGTGCCGTGCGCATGACTACGAGGCCCGGACATGACACCCGGCCGTGTTCTGCTCGCCTTCCTCGCGCTGCTCGTACTGGCGCCGCTCGTGTTGCCGGAGTTCACGATCACGCTGCTCAATTACATCGGCCTGTATTCGCTGGTTGCGCTCGGGCTGGTGCTGCTGACGGGCGTTGGCGGATTGACATCGTTCGGCCAGGCGGCTTTCGTCGGTCTGGGTGCGTACACCACGGCGGTGCTGACGACGGCGACCAGTCTGCCGTCATGGCTGGCGTGGATCGGTGCCTCGACCTGGCTCGCGCTGCTGGCGGGCCTCGCACTGACGCTCGTGTGTGCGGTGGCCATCGGCATGCTGACGCTGCGTCTGTCGGGCCACTTTCTGCCGCTCGGCACGATTGCCTGGGGCATCAGCATCTATTTCCTGTTCGGAACTTCCGAATTGCTCGGTGGCTTCACCGGCCTGACCGGCATCCCGCCGATCGCGATCTTCGGCCACGCGTTCGAAAGCGGGCGCGAGATCTTCTACCTGATCTGGCTGTTCCTGGTCGCGGGCATCGTGACCACGCAGAACCTGCTCGATTCACGCGAGGGCCGCGCGATCCGCGCGCTCAAGGGCGGCCGCGTGATGGCCGAAGCGATGGGGGTCGATACGGCCCGGTCGCGGATGGCGATCTTCGTGCTCGCCGCACTGCAGGCGTGCGCATCGGGCTGGCTGTATGCGCACATGCAGCGCTTTCTGAACCCCACGCCGTTTTCGCTGCACACCGGTATCGAGTACCTGTTCATGGCGGTGGTCGGCGGCGCCGGGCAGGTGTGGGGGGCGCTGCTGGGCGCCACGGTCATCACGGTGGCCAAGCAATGGCTGCAGGACCTGCTGCCAAAGCTTGTGGGGCAGGCGGGCAACTTCGAAGTGATCGTGTTCGGCATCGTCATGGTGATCGTGCTGCAGCGTGCGCGCGACGGGCTGTGGCCGGTGCTGACGAAGTGGTTTCCGATCAAGATACGTCCGCGGATGATCGATCCGGGCGTGCCGCCGCTGGCGCGGCGCACCCGCCCGCCGGCGGGCGAAAGGCTGCTCGAAGTCAACGGCGCGACCATGCGCTTCGGCGGACTGGTGGCCGTCAACGAGATGAATCTCTCGATCGCCGCGGGCGAGATCGTCGCGCTGATCGGACCCAACGGCGCCGGTAAGACCACGACCTTCAACGTGATCTCGGGCGTGCTCGTTCCGACCACGGGCGACATCCGCTTTCGCGGCCAGCCGCTGCGCGGCCGAACCTCGCGCGAGATTGCCGCGCTCGGCATGAGCCGCACCTTCCAGCACGTGAAGCTGCTGCCCCTGATGAGCGTGGTCGACAACGTGGCGATCGGTGCGCACGGGCGCGAAAACCCCGGACTGCTGCGAGGCGTGGTGTCCGGCGCGTGGCGGCTTGAACGGCGCGACGAGATGCGCCTGCTCGCCGAAGCCGCGCGCCAGATCGAACGCGTGGGCTTGTCAGATCACATGTTCGAAGCCGCCGGGTCGTTGCCACTGGGCAAGCAGCGCCTGCTCGAGGTCGCGCGCGCGCTTGCCGCCGATCCGTCGCTGCTGCTGCTCGATGAACCCGCGGCCGGCCTGCGTTACCTTGAGAAACGCGCGCTCGCCGATCTGCTGCGCAAGCTGCGCGACGAGGGCATCGCGATCCTGCTGGTTGAACACGACATGGATTTCGTGATGGGCCTGGTCGATCGCGTGTACGTGATGGACTTCGGGCAGAAGATTTCCGAGGGCTCTCCCGAACAGGTGCAGCACGATCCGCGCGTGATGGAGGCATATTTGGGAGGCGTCGAATGACGCTCGACGTTCCCCTCCCCCCTGGTGGGGGAGGGGTAAGGGGAGAGGGGGACGTGCGCCGATGACCGACACCATCCTGCACGTGCGTGACTTGTGCGTCGGCTACGGCAAGGTCGAAGCGC
>DAITAC010000100.1:0-1518 GCA_036824465.1 Burkholderiaceae bacterium | reverse complement strand
GACACCATCCTGCACGTGCGTGACTTGTGCGTCGGCTACGGCAAGGTCGAAGCGCTGCACAACGCGAACCTCAAGGTCGGCGCGGGACAGATCGTCACCGTGATCGGCCCCAACGGCGCCGGCAAGACGACGATGCTCGCCGCGATCATGGGTGCGCTGCCGCTCAATGGCTCGACCCGCGGCGAAATCATCTTCGACAGCACGCAATGCGCCGGCAATGAGGTCGAGCAGATGGTCGCCGCCGGCATGACGCTGGTGCCGGAAAAGCGCGAGCTGTTCGGCGAGATGACGGTCGAGGACAACCTGCTGCTCGGCGGCTTCCAGCGCTACCGGTCGGGACAACGCGACCAGTCGAAGACGATGCAGGAGGTCTTCGCCCTGTTCCCGCGCCTGCAGGAGCGCCGCGCGCAACTGGCCGGTACGCTGTCCGGCGGTGAGCGTCAGATGCTCGCGATCGGCCGCGCGTTGATGGCCAAGCCCAAGCTGCTGATGCTCGACGAGCCGTCGCTCGGGCTCGCTCCCCTGATCGTGCGCGAGATCTTTCACATCATCGAGGAGCTGAAGCGCCGCGGCGCGTCGATCCTGCTGATCGAGCAGAACGCGCGCGCCGCGCTGAAGGTGGCCGACTACGCGTACGTGCTGGAAACCGGCGAGGTCGCGCTCGAAGGGCCGGCGAGCGAACTGGCCAGCGATGCGCGCGTGATCGAAAGCTATCTCGGGTTGGGTGGCAAGCGGTGAACCGATGAGTGCGTATCCTCCACGACTGCGCGGCGTCGTCGCGCCGGTATCGACCCCCTTCAACGCCGACCTGTCGCCCGCGGCACCGCGCTTCATCCAGCACTGCAGATCGCTGCTGGGCCAGGGTGCGGGGCTGGCCGTGTTCGGCACGACATCGGAAGCCAATTCGCTGACCGTCAACGAAAAGCACGCGCTGCTGGACGCGCTGCTCGATGCGGGGCTACCGCCGCAAATGATGATGCCGGGCACCGGTACCTGCGCGCTGCCCGACACGATCGAACTGACACGCCACGCGGTGGCGTCGGGCTGCGCGGGCGTGCTGATGCTGCCGCCGTTCTATTACAAGGGTGTCAGCGACGAGGGCCTGTTCCGCAGCTACGCCCGGGTGATCGAGGGCGTTGCCGACCCGCGCCTGCGCATCTACCTGTATCACATCCCGCCGGTGGCGCAGGTGTCCATCAGCCTGCCGCTGATCTCGCGCCTGTTGAAGGCTTTCCCCGGCATCATCGCCGGCATCAAGGACAGTTCCGGCGACTGGAACAACACGGCGGCGATGCTCGACGAATTTCGTGCCCAGGAATTTGACGTGTTCTGCGGCTCGGAGAGCTTTCTGCTGCAGACGCTGCGCGGCGGCGGCGCCGGCTGCATCACGGCGACCGCGAACGTCAATGCGGCGGCGATCGCGCGCCTGTGTGCGCAGTGGCAGACGGCCGATGCCGATGCGCAGCAGGTGGCCCTGAACCGCCTGCGCGGTGTGTTCCAGAAGCTGCCGATGATCGC
>DAITAC010000192.1:0-4465 GCA_036824465.1 Burkholderiaceae bacterium | reverse complement strand
GGAATCTCACACGGGCCGGCGGCGGCGCCGTGGAGAACCCTGCATCGATTACGCTGATCAGCGCTCGAGAACCAAGTCCCGACCTGTCCGGGAGAGAGGGTCAAGTGCAAGTCCAGATCGCAGCCCCTGCGGACTTTCCGTCCGCTCAGACTTTGGCGCCCGCACAAGTGGCGACGGAAGCGGCGCGCTCACCGGGGCGGCGGTCCCCGTGACCCCGCGAGGCAAGCGGCAGGTTCTTTGAGCAAACGCACAGACCCGATCGCCATTGTGGTGCCCAATGGTTGCATTCCACTTTCCCGGAGGTGGACATGATGCGCACGTCGCGATCCGCTGCACTGTGCCTGCCTGTTCGTCGCAGGCGTCGAGTGCTCAAGTCAATGGGTTTACTGGCGTGCCTGCCAGCGTTTCCGAATGCCAGGGCGGCGGCCTACCCGACCACGATCGCCGCCATGCAGAGCGCGCGCGAGACCGAGACCAACGTTTATTACCACTACACCGAGTTCGGTCGGCACGCTCAGCAGGAAGGCTACCGGGGCATCGCCTACCTGTTCGCCGCGTTTGCCGCCTCGGAACAGGTGCATGCCACCAACTTTGGCAAGATCCTCACGCGCCTGAATGTGGAACTGATGCCGATCCCGAAGCCCGCAGTTCGCGTGGGCAGTACGCGCGAAAACCTGATCCGCGCCGCCGACAGCGAGATATCGTCGATCGAGACCTTCTATCCGAAACTGCTCGAGCAGCTCAAGCCCGAGGGCCACGAGGACGCCATCACCCTGGTCCGCTACGCGTGGTCCTCCGAGCAACAGCACCGCGACAAGGTCCGGCAGATCCAGCGCTGGACGGGCACGTTCTTCGAGACTGTCGCGCGGACGATTGACGAGAAGACCGGCCGCTACTTTGTCTGCCAGATCTGCGGCTCGACGGTGAACACCGTGCCGGCCGACATGTGCCCCGTCTGCAAGTTCCCGCCGGCGCATTACCGGGGCATCGAGCCGCCAGCCTGAGCGAAACGTTGGTCGCGCACGATGATCGCGTCGCGCGGGACGAAGCCGCCTTGGAACAAGCCGGTGAGCGTTGGGCTTGTTGTTCGGTCTGGCCTCGCTGATGAAAGTTGCGGGGCCGCTCTGCTGCGCCACGCAACTGCCGGCTCTGGGGCGAAGCTTTTGACCGAAGTGCGCCGGCAACGCCACTTCAATCTCTTGCGCCGATGCGGCAGCGTGATTCGCTGAGTGCTCGGTAGCGGTCTGCGATCGGCCTTGGGCAGGTTTCCTCGTTTTACAAGAGCCGCGTTCGCGAGCATCCGGTCGTGCCGCGAGCGTCAATCGGGGAAGGGGTTCGCAAGAATAGGGCGCATGATGGCCACGCGCGCGCTCGAGGCCGGGTTCGCGGTCGGACTGACCTTGCGAGCTGCGCCCACAACACGGAGGCCAACATGGCCAAGTATCTCTTTGAAGGACATTACAACGCCGAGGGCGCCAAGGGCCTCGCTCGCGAAGGCGGTTCGGCACGTCGTGCGGCCGTCGCGAAGATGACAGAGGCCATGGGAGGAAAGCTGGAGGCGTTCTACTACGCATTCGGTGATGTCGACGTATATGTCATTGCCGATTTGCCGGACAACGTCAGCGCGGCCGCGTTCGCGCTCGCCGTCAACCAGTCCGGCGCCGTGACCGGAAAGACGGTCGCGCTGCTCTCGCCGGAGGACATGGACAAGGCAGGCAAGAAGTCCGTGGAATATCGGCCGCCCGGACGCTGACGCATCCGAGCCCCGGCTCTACTGAAGCATTGGGAGGTGCTGCGCCGTGCACGCGGCGCCTCTTTGCCAGCGCTGTCCTCTCGCTCGCACGCATTGGTCACGGCACATCAGGAAGACACTCGAGATCACGGTGGCACGCGTGCTTTCCCATCGATTCATGCCGCACACTGCGGGCGGAAGTCGTGAATCTCGATCGCTACCAGCGTCGGAAACGGCAGTGGCTCATTGCCGAACGGCAACGGCCTGACCGTTCTTCGCGTCGGTACAACAAATCCGTCGAACTCGCGGAAGTCCTCGCACACGTGAGCCGCCCGCGCCCACCGCCCCACGACCTCGGCGGTGTAGTCGAGCCGGCAAAGGCGATGCTGCTGATCGAAGTAGAAATCCTGCACGCGGCTATGCGTGGGTATATCAACAGGAAATGTCACCCGGACGCTTGACCACGACCCCGAGGCCGTTACCAGCGGCGGCAACTCCTTGAACGTGAACCCACCGCGCAGAAACATGAACGGCGCGGCGAAGTAGTTCCACGTCGCGTAGCCGCCGAAGTAGATGAAATCCAGCGGGTCCCAGTAGAGCTGCCGGCGCCAATTGCAGAATGCCGCACGCGGCCGTTCGCGGCGGGCCTGGATGGTGCCGTCCTGACCGAGGATGCGAACCTCTTCGTCGCCGATCAGTTCGCTCATTTCACCGGCACGCGGGAAATCGAGGAAAGTGAAACGCACCTCGCGTGTCGCGGCACGCACACGTACACGTTGCATCACGGGCCGGTGTTTCGCCGAGAACAGGAAGCCGCGGGCGGAAATCGTCGCCTCGACCGCGATCAGTTGATTCCACCGCGCGGCGCCACCGTGTGCCGCGATGGCGGCCGCGATCGCGGCGGGGAGTCCTTGCACTTCGCTCATGTTCGGGTCAGCGGTGAACAGTCTTCCGGCGCGCTGCGCTCTCCCGGCGCCTATCGTTCACGTTCGGCGCTGCGTCGCGCGCGCATCAGACTCGTAGCGTCTCGACGGTGTCGAACAACAATGCGTTGTCCGTCCGCAAGCTTCACACTTCCGCGATCACCGCGATCGAGACCTTCATTGCCTTCGGGTGGATCGGGAGCTTGGCGCCCTGGCGCGCCGGAGGGTCCTTGGGAAACCACCGCCCCCATTCCTCGTTCATGCCCGCGAAGTCAGTTTCCTCTCCAAGGATGAAAGTCGCGCTCACGACTTGCTCCATCGAACTGCCCGCTGCCGCAAGAATGGCCGAGATGTTGTGCAGGCACTGGCGCGTGTGCTCCTGAATCGTCACTCCGACAACATCTCCCGTTGCAGCATCGAACGGTCCCTGGCCGGAGACGAAAACGAAACCGCCAGATTTGACGGCCTGGCTATAGCCGGCCAAAGACAAAGGAGCCTTGTCGGTTTGAATGATTTCCTTGGGCATGGTGGTCTCCTTGATTCTTTGTATGTAACCGCGGAGATGCGATGAATCCGTTGAAGACCCCTGACCTCTTGAGTCCAAGGGTTCAACGCTGAGAATCGTACGCGCCGGTCACCCTCCGATCGCCTGGCTTCACGGCGCGCCGATCTTCTTCGCCAGCACCACCGCATCGTCGATGCGCTGGTAATAGCCCTCCAGCACCTTGACCTGCTCGTAGCGGTGCTTGCGATAGAACGCCCGCGCCGAGTGGTTTTGTGCCCGCACTTCGGCGCGAATCCACCGGATGCCCGCAGTGCGTGCCGTCACCTCGAGCCACGCGAGCAGCGCCGAGCCGACGCCGTGCCGGCGCCGCGCCGATTCGACGGCGAGCAGCAGCAGGTGCGCCTGCGTATCGCCGTACTTCATGATCGCGAAGCCAAGCAGGCTCGCGGACTCGCGCGCCACAATGGTGTTGGTGGCTTCGTCGTTCACACTCTTCAGCACCCGGTACGGTGTCCACGACCAGTTCAACCCATGCTCGATCGCCTCGCGCGACAGCACCGCGATCCGCGCTGCCTCGGACGGGTGCGCCAGTCCGACGTGGTAGCTCGCAATCAATTCGATGTCCTCATGCGAGCTTTGCGCCTTTCTCAATGAGAAGCTGGCGCAGTTCCGACCGGTGACAGCGCGATTCGTCCTCGCAGTAGCAGCCGACGGAGAAGTCGGCGTGATGCGAAAGCAGCGCGAGCACATCGAGGATGCGGCTCGCGTCGGGCGCAGTCATCTCGGCGCGGTATTTCCTGGCAAACGAGGCCCAGTCGCGATCGGTGTGCGCGCCCTGTCCGAACTTGACCAGCTCGGCGCTCGGCGCGAGGTTGGGGAACCACACGTCGTACCAGTTCTGCGACGCGAATTCGGTCTTGGGCACTCCCCGCGGCGGGCGCCGTACCGTGCCCAGACGCGGTCCTTCATCCTTCGCGCGCGGCGTGCCGAGCCTTACGACCTTGATCGTCATCTTGCCGCCTCCCGTTTTGGGCCGGCCTCATTCTGCCCGCAACGACTACGGTTGGATCGAGTTTCGGCTCGCGCCGCCACATGCGGCCGCGCGCGACAAGAGACGGGACGGCCGCCCCACGGCGTCCGCCCCTGACGCGACTACTTCAAGCCCATGCAGTTGGCGTAGTAGGTCACCGTCGCCGGCCAGTCGGAGAAGATGCCGAGGATGCCAACGTCCTTCGCGAGAACGTCGAGCGCCTTGTACATGTCGCTGTCCTTCTTCACCGCAGCGCCGGTCGGGTCGAACGCGTA
>DAITAC010000099.1:0-14508 GCA_036824465.1 Burkholderiaceae bacterium | reverse complement strand
CTGGCGGCGCTGGCCGGCGTGATGGCCGCGCCGATCTACCAGGTCAGCCCGCAGATGGGGGCAGATCTCATCATCGTCGTGTTTGCGGTGGTCGTGATCGGCGGCATGGGCTCGATCATGGGATCGATCGTGACGGGTTTTGGACTGGGACTGATCGAAGGGCTGACCAAGGTGTTCTATCCGGAGGCATCGAACACGGTGATCTTCATCATCATGGCGGTCGTGCTGCTGATCCGGCCGGCGGGACTTTTCGGGACACAGAAGTAGATGGCTGCGATCACGTCTCCCACCGCGGGTCACGAGCTGAACCACCAGCGCACTGCCTTCATCGTGATGGCGGCACTCTTCGCGCTCGCGCCGTTGATCGCGTACCCCGTGTTCGTGATGAAGGTGATGTGCTTCGCGCTGTTCGCATGCGCCTTCAACCTGCTGATCGGCTATGTGGGCCTGCTGTCGTTCGGCCACGCGATGTTCTTCGGCATGGCCAGCTACGCGTCCGCGCATTCGGCGAAGGTCTGGGGGCTGACGCCTGAGCTGGCGATTCTCTTCGGGACCGCCTGCGCAACGGCGCTGGGGTTCGTGGTCGGGTCGCTTGCGATCCGGCGCCAGGGAATCTACTTCGCGATGATCACGCTCGCACTGGCGCAGATGGTGTACTTCTACTGCCTGCAGGCACCGTTCACCGGCGGCGAAGACGGCATCCAGGCCGTTCCGCGCGGGCGGCTCTTCGGCGTGATCGACCTTTCCAACGCCTGGTCGATGTACCTGCTGGTGTACGCAGTGTTTCTCGGCGGTTTCCTGTTGATCTACCGCGTGGTGAATTCGCCGTTCGGCCAGGTGCTGAAGGCGATCCGCGAGAACGAAAGCCGCGCCATCTCGCTCGGCTACGACGTCGACAAGTACAAGCTGCTCGCCTTCGTGCTTTCGGCCGGGTTGGCCGGCCTCGCAGGCGCCACCAAGGCGCTGGTGTTCCAGCTTGCGTCGCTCACCGATGTGCACTGGTCGATGTCGGGCGAGGTCGTGCTGATGACGCTGCTCGGCGGGCTCGGCACGATTTTCGGACCGGTCGCGGGCGCCGCGATCATCATCACGATGGAGAACTACCTGGCGCAACTCGGCGCATGGGTCACGGTGGTGCAGGGCGTGATCTTCGTGATCTGTGTCCTCGCGTTCCGGCGCGGTGTGATCGGCGAGATCGCGAACTGGCTGAAGAAGCCACTCTAGTTTTCGCCGTGCCGCAATGCCGGCGGCGACCTTGTTGCTGCAGCCCTGGAATCCTCGAGCATGACCAACCCTCTCCCGCCGCGGCGCAGCGCGGCCGAGCAGCGCAGGCTCGACGCCGCGCTGGCCGAACTGTTCGAGCGACAGATCACTTTCAACCAGATCCTGGGACTGAAGGTGCTGCGCCTCGGTCCCAGCGGGCCGCAGCTGCGCTTCGAGATGCGACCCCCACTGGTCGGCCATTATCAGTTTGGCCGGCTGCATGGCGGCGTGATCTCGGCCACGCTCGACGCACTGGCCGGCCTGGCGATCATGGTCGCCCTCGGTGAAAAGCACGGGGACGAGTCCAGCGACCAGATCATGCATCGCTTCACCCGCCTGGCCACGATCGATCTGCGCGTCGACTTTCTGCGCCCCGGCACCGGCGGGCACTTTATCGGCAGCGCCGAGGTGCTCCGGCTGGGCGGCCGCGTCGGCACCGCACAGATGCGGCTTGTCGACGACGGTGATGCGCTGATCGCCACCGGCGCGGCTGCCTACATGCTGAGCTGAAGCGGCGCCCGGCCGTATCAGTCGACCACCGTCTGCGACTGCTCGCGCAGGTATTGCTGCAGGTAATAGAAGCTGCCGATCGCCTTGCCGGTGGTGCCGCTCGCCTTCCAGCCGCCGAAGGGCTGAAAGCCCGGCCACGCGCCGGTGGTGGCGCCCTGCGGCCGATTGACATAGGTGACGCCGGCTTCGATACGGTCGAGAAAACGCGGGATCTCATCCTGTGCGCCGTAAAAGCCCGCCGTCAGTCCATAGTCGGATGCATTCGCCAGTTCGATCGCCTGATCCACTGACTCGACCTCACCGACCAGCACCAGCGGAATGAACTTCTCCTCATCCCACAAGCTGTAGTCAAACGGCGCGGTCGCGATGGTGGGCGCGACAAACCAGCCGCGCTCGAGCGCCCCTGACGTCAGCGTCTCGCCGCCGACGAACACCTTGCCGTGCCGGCGCAGGTTCTCAACGCACTTCTGATAGCGCTTGTAAGCCGCCTCGTTGATCACCGGGCCCATCCAGTTCTGCCGGAGCGTCGGGTCGCCGACGGCGATCGCGCGCGTTTTCTCGACAAGCTTTGCGCGTAACTCATCCGCCGCCGCGCGCTCGACATAGACGCGCGAGCAGGCCGAGCACTTCTGTCCCTGCAGCCCGAAAGCCGAACGCACGATCCCCGTCGCCGCGCGTTCAAGATCCGCATGGCGGCTCACGATCGCGGCGTTCTTGCCACCCATCTCGGCAATGCACGGGCGCGGCCACGCGCCGAGCGCGAACTGGCGCACGATCTGCATGCCGACCTCGTACGAGCCGGTAAATGTCACGCCGGCGATGCGGGGATCGGCGATCAGTGACGCGCCGATTTCCGCGCCGGCCCCGGAAACGTAATTGACGACGCCGGGCGGCAGCCCGGCATCGCGCAGAGCTTCGAGCAGCAGCCAGCCGCTCCACGTGGTGTCGGTCGCGGTCTTGAACACGACCGTATTGCCCGCGACCAGCGCCGCGGCGATCGGCCCCCCGGCGAGTGCGAACGGAAAATTGAACGGCGCAATCACCACCCACGCGCCATACGGCTTGAGCACGGTGCGGTTGCGGCTGACGTAGCCGGGCAGCGGGTCATTCGGCAGCACGCGGTCGAAACCGCCGTTGCTTTCCATCTGATCGCAGTACCAGGTGAACAGATCCGCCGTCTCCTGCACTTCACCGAGCGACTCCATGCGGTTCTTGCCGACTTCGAGCGCAACCGCAGCGCCGATGTCGTACACGCGCTGCTCGATCAGCGCCGCCGCGTGCCGCAGGATGCGCACGCGCTCGCGCCACGGCGCTGCAGCCCACGACGGAAACGCCGCCAGGGCGGCCGAGACCGCATCGCTCGCGTCCGGCGCCGTTCCGCGCGCAAAACGCCCAAGCAGCCAGTCGCGATCGATGGGCGAACGTACCTCGAACGAATGCGCCGCCGCGCGCGCCTTGCCGTCGATCCACTGCGGATAGTCCCGCGTCAGTCGAGTGCGCGCCTGTGCCAGCGCGGCATCGAAGCGCTCGTGCAATGCAGCTGGCGGATCGAACATGGTCGAATAGGTCAGCTTGAAATTCGCGGCCTGCGTCATGGTCAACCCTCCCAAGTGCTCCCGCATGATCGTAACGCCGTGCCGGAGCGCGACCGCTGCCGCCGCCGGGTGGATAATTCAGCCATCCGCGGGCACCGTGCCCGCGCCGTCTACTCAACACCGTGAAGAGGAAGCAGCCATGACAGATCCGATCGTCATCGTCTCCGCCGCCCGCACCCCAATCGGCGGCTTGCTCGGCGATTTTTCATCAATGCAGGCTTATCAACTCGGGGCCGTCGCCATCAAGGTCGCGGTCGAACGCGCCAGCGTCAACCGCGACGCGATCGACGAAGTGCTGTTCGGCTGCTGCCTGATGGCCGGACAAGGACAGGCACCGGCGCGGCAGGCCACACTCGGTGCCGGATTGCCGGCGTCGGCCGGCGCCGTCACCCTGTCGAAAATGTGCGGCTCGGGGATGCGCACGATGATGTTCGCGCACGACATGTTGATCGCGGGCAGTGCCAACGTGATCGTCGCCGGCGGCATGGAAAGCATGACCAACGCGCCGCACCTGCTGGTGGGCAGCCGCAAGGGCTATCGCTATGGCGCCGCGACGATGTTTGACCACATGGCGCTCGACGGACTGGAAGACGCGTACGAGCGTGGCAAGGCGATGGGCGTGTTCGCCGAGCAGTGCGTCGCCAAGTACAGCTTCACGCGCGAGGCGCAGGACAAATTCGCCATCGCCTCCACCGAGCGCGCGCTCAAGGCCAACACCGACGGCAGTTTTGCGTGGGAGATCGCGCCGGTCATGGTGCCGGGCAAGGGCGGCGAAGTGAAGATCGACAAGGATGAGCAGCCGTTCAAGGCCAAGCTCGACAAGATTCCGGGGCTGAAGCCCGCGTTCAAGAAGGACGGCACCATCACGGCCGCCAATGCGTCATCGATTTCCGACGGCGCAGCAGCAGTGGTGATGATGCGTCAGTCCACCGCCGACAAGATGGGCTGCAAGCCGATCGCGCGCGTGCTGGCGCACGCCGTGCACGCACAGGCGCCGGAGTGGTTCACCACCGCACCGGTGGGCGCGATCGACAAGGTGCTGAAGAAGACCGGCTGGAAGGCAGGCGACGTCGATCTGTGGGAAGTCAATGAGGCCTTTGCCGCGGTAACGATGGCCGCGATGAAGGAGCACAACATCCCGCACGAGAAGGTGAACATCCACGGCGGCGCCTGCGCGCTCGGGCACCCGATCGGCGCCAGCGGCGCGCGCATCGTGGTCACGCTGCTGGGCGCGCTGAAGAAGACCGGCGGCAAGCGCGGCATCGCGGCACTGTGCATCGGCGGCGGCGAAGCAACTGCCATGGCAATCGAGATGATCTAGCCCTTACTCGCGACTCGCCACTCGCCATTGCCCCGTGCCCACCGTCCTCATCATCGGCGCTTCGCGCGGCATCGGCTTCGAGTTCGCGCGCCAGTACGCCGATGATGGCGCGCGCGTGATGGCCACTCACCGCAAGCCCGAGGACGCCGGCAAGCTGCGTGCGCTTGGTGCGAGGCCGATCGAACTCGATGTGACGGACGCAACCGGCGTCGCCGCACTGGCCTGGCACCTGGACGGCGAGCCGCTCGACCTGGCCATCCTCAACGCCGGCGTGGCGCCGCGTCCGCGCACGGAGCGCATCGTCGCGCCGGCGCCGGGCGACTTCGACGCAGTGATGCACACCAACGTGCTCGCGCCGATGCAGCTGATTCCGATCCTCGTCCCTTCGCTGCTGCTCGCGAAGGGAAAGCTCGCCGTCATGTCGAGCAAGATGGGTTCGACCGCATTGATGACGTCGTCCGGGAGCTGGCTGTACCGGACCAGCAAGGCCGCACTCAACAATGTGCTGAAGGCCGCGTCACTCGAACTCGGTCCGCAAGGGGTCGTCTGCATGGCGTTTCACCCCGGCTGGGTGCGAACCGACATGGGCGGCCATGAAGCTGACATCGACACGCACGAAAGTGTGGCCGGCATGCGGCGGGTGATTGCGGCCGCCAACGACTCGCATAACGGCAAGTTCCTCAATCACAACGGCGAACAACTCGCCTGGTAGAAGGCAACGCGATGGATCGGCGCCTGATCTCATCCGGATCGTCGTTCGAGGCAGTGGCGGGCTACAGCCGCGCGGTCGTCGAGGGTGATTACGTTCACGTGTCGGGCACGACCGGTTTCGATTACGCGACGATGTGCATCGATGCCGACCCCATCGCGCAGTGCCGGCAATGTTTTCGCAACATCGCCGCCGCGCTCGCCGAGGCCGGCTGCAAGCTCGATGACGTCGTGCGCGTCCGCTATTACCTCACCGATGCGGCGCTGTTCGAGAAAGTCGCACCGATCTTCGGCGAAATGTTTGCGCGCGCGCGGCCGGCCGCCACTGCGATCGTGTGCCAGCTGATCGATGCGCGGATGGCGATCGAGATCGAGGTCACCGCGTGCCGCCGGCGCTGAAACGAGGGACAATCGCGCCTGCCGTCGCGGAACGGCTAACGCCATCAAGGAAAAGAATCGCGTGAAACATATGTCGCCGCCGTTGGTCGCTGCGCTTTTGTTTGCGATCTGCGGCGGCGTCGCGGCCTTCAGCATGCAATTCACGCTGCGCGAGTTCGCGATCGAGAGCGGCGTGAATCGCTGGGTCTTCGTCGCCGTCCCGGGGCTGTTTTCCGCCCTGTTCGCAATGCTCGTCTACCAGGGGGCGGAGAAGCGTGTGAAAACGGTCGGCCAGTCGATATCGCGCGGCCTGCTGGTCGCGTTGCTGACGTGGTTCGGGTTTTCGGCGCTGGCCACCGCGGTCTGGTTTCCGATCGAGGACTTTTCCCGGTGGCTGTCGACGGTGCTTCTGATCTCTGGGGTGATGGGGGGCGGGCCGATGCTGCTGGCCGCGCTGATCGCCGGCGCAGCAGTGGGCTTTCTGATCAGGCATCGTGGCGCGGCATGGGTGATGAAGACCTGAAAGCTCTGGAACTCCTCGATGCTCAAGGAAGAACACCGTCTGCTGCGTGACAGCCTGCGCGAATTCTCGCAATCGCGCCTCGCGCCCTTTGCCGCGCAATGGGATCGCGATCACACGTTTCCGAAAGACGCGCTGAAGGAACTCGCTGCGCTCGGCGTCTTTGGCATTGCGGTGCCGGAGCAGTATGGCGGCGCCGGGATGGACTACACGTCGCTTGCAATCGCGCTGGAAGAAATCGCCGCTGGCGACGGCGGCATCTCCACCATCATCAGCGTCAACAACTGCCCGGTGTGCGCGATCCTGATGGGGTACGCGTCGGAGCCGCAGAAGGAGCAGTTTCTGAAGCCGCTCGCCAGCGGCGCGGCGCTTGGCGCGTTCTGCCTGACCGAGCCGCACGTTGGCAGCAATGCGGCCGCGCTGCGGACCACGGCGGTCAAGGACGGCGATCACTACGTGCTCAACGGCGTCAAACAGTTCATCACCAGCGGCAAACATGCCGATTACGCGATGGTGATCGCAGTGACGAATAAGTCCGCCGGCAAGCGCGGCATGGGCATGTTCGTCGTGCCGACGAACTCGCCGGGCTACGTGGTCGCGCGCCTGGAGGAAAAGACCGGACAGCGCTCGTCGGACACCGCGCAGATCCTGTTCGAGAACTGCCGCGTGCCGGCCGCCAATCTGATCGGCGAGGACGGCGAGGGTTACAAGATCGCGCTGTCGGCACTCGAGGGCGGCCGCATCGGTATTGCGGCGCAGTCGGTCGGCATGGCGCGCGCGGCGTTCGAGGCGGCATTGAAATACGCCAAGGAGCGCACCTCGTTCGGCCAGCCGATCTTCCAGCACCAGGCCGTCAACTTCCGCCTCGCCGACATGGCCACCCAGATCGAGGCCGCGCGAGCGCTGCTGCTGCATGCGGCGAGCCTGCGCGACCAGGGCGTGCCGTGCCTGAAGGAAGCGGCGATGGCGAAACTCTTCGCCTCCGAGATGGCCGAGCGGGTGTGTTCGGACGCGATCCAGATCCACGGCGGCTACGGCTATGTGACCGATTTCCCGGTCGAACGCATCTGGCGCGACGTGCGCGTGTGCCAGATCTACGAAGGCACCAGCGACATCCAGCGCATCATCATCGGTCGCGCGCTGGCGTGAGTGCGAGCCTCCCGACGAGTTCGGCCGGCCGCGTGGAGTCAACAACACAGTTCTTCAACCGCGAGGGTTCGACCACACGGTTCTCCGACCGCGTGGAGGCCTACGTCGCTGCACGACCGCGCTATCCGGATGCAATCGCACCGCTGCTGGCGCGCGAACTGAATCTGCCCGTTGATGCGGTGATCGCCGACATCGGCAGCGGCACCGGGATTTCGTGTGCGCCATTTCTCGCCGCGGGTTTCACTGTGCTCGGCGTCGAACCCAATGAGGCGATGCGCGTGGCCGCCGAGCGTGATCTGGCAGGACAGGCGCGCTTTCGCAGCATCAATGGCACGGCCGAAGCGACCTCGCTCGCGGCCGCATCGGTCGATCTCGTGATTGCTGGGCAGGCATTCCACTGGTTTGATCCCGAGCCCTTCCGGGCAGAGGTGCTTCGCATTCTCAAGCCCGACGGCGCGCTGGCGCTGTTCTGGAATTCGCGCGTCAACGATGCGTCCCCGTTTATGGCCGAGTACGACCGGCTGCTGATCGAGTGCTGCCCGGAGTATCGGGAGAAATGGGCCAAGTCCCATGTCGACGGCACGCTGACCCGGCACGCGCCGGCGATGCGCATCGTCTTCGGCGGCGATTGGCGCGAGGCGGCGCTCGACAACGCGCAGGTGCTCGACCGTGCCGGCCTGATCGCACGGGTCGAATCAGATTCGTACGCGCCCAAACCCGGCGATCCGTTGCATGCGCCGATGGTGAACGCGCTGATCGCACTGTTCGACCGGCATGCACAGTGCGATTCAGTCACGATCAACTATCGCACGCGGATTTTCTTCGGCAGACCGCGTTAGAAGCATCGGACCTCGCGCGTTTCGAGGTGCTTGCACTTACACGCGGTCAGAGCGGTCACGTCGCATTGGCCGGCCCGCAGTGAACCGCCCGACCGAGATGAGACCGGTCGCGGCCGATCCTGTTGAAAGATTCCGTAGTCGCGACATGGTGAAGAACTGCAGGCCCATAGAGATGCCGGACGTCTCCGATCGCCTCCGGGCGTACGCGGGCCGATCCTGAACAAAGCCACGGGCCGCCGGGTCAGCACCAGCACGCTGGTCGCGACGAAATTCAGACCACGCAGCAACTTCCTGGAAAACTGGTGACTGTGCTTCTTCGGGTCTTTCAGCGCAAACGCGGCCTTCGCTACGGCGACTCAACCCGAGACGTTCTTCGTGTGACGGAACAAGTTATCGGCGTCGTACTTCTTCTTGAGCACGGCGAGTCGATCGAGGATTGGCTTGCCGTAAGCGGCCTCGATACGATCTCGCCCCTCTTCCTCGGTGAGGAAGTTGACGTACGCACCGCCCGTCGAGAATGCCCGCGTCGACTCGAAGCAGTCGCGCGCCCAGCGCAGATTCGAAGCGTCGTCGGCCGCGTTCTCCCACGACGCTGCAATGTTGAGCACGAAGGCGGCATCCCGATTGCCCGCCGGCGAGTGGTTCGCCGGCAACTCGCCGAGCTCACCATCCAGCTGAAACAGGAGAATCGCCGAATGAGGCGACGGCAAACGCGCGGCATGATCAATCAGCGTGTCGACGGCCTTGCTCTCGATTCGCGGCAGGTAGTGCGATTTCCAGTAGTAGCGCCGCCCCTTGGGCTGAGTGGCGTCGAGTAGGCTCTGCATCTGAGTGTAGGGTCGGCGCGTGACGATGTCGGCCACCGGTCGACCGAAGCCGCGCAGCGGGGCGACGATCTTCTCGCCGTCCTCGATGCTGCCGCTGTGACAGACGAAGACGGCGACGATGGGCTTGCCGTGAACCTCCTTCGGCAGCCACGGCGCGGGAGGTGCGATGCGCAGCGCTGCCACGCACGTGGTCTCGCGCGGAGTCTTCAAGGTGAACTCGCGAAAGAATTCGAGGACCTCTTTCGCATCCTGCGCGCGCCAGGCGATGGCACCGCCGAGGATCTCGGGCCCGACGGGGAAGAGCTCGTATTCGAAGGACGTGACGATGCCGAAATTCCCGCTGCCGCCGCGCAGCGCCCAGAAGAGTTCCGCGTTTTCGTCGGCGGCGGCGCGCACGACCTTGCCTTCCGCCGTCACGACCTCCATCGAGACGACGGTGTCACACGTCCAGCCGTGTTTGCGCGTCAGGTAGCCGAAGCCGCCTCCGACCGTGAGACCGGCGATGCCGGTGGCCGAGACGAAACCCATCACGGCGGCAAGCCCATGGAGCTGGGTCTCGCGGTCGAGATCGCCGAGCGTGCATCCGGCCTGCGCACGCGCCGTGCGCCCCTTCGGATCCACCCACACGCCCCGCATCAGCGACAGATCGATCATCAGGCCGCCGTCGCAGACGGCAAGCCCGGCGATGTTGTGCCCGCCACCACGCACGGAGAGCAGGAACTGGTGCTGTCGCGCTAACTTCACGGCGGCAACGATGTCGGTGGTGCCCGTGCAGCGCACGATCAGGCCGGGACGGCGGTCGATCATCGCGTTCCAGATCTTGCGTGTCTCCTCGTACTCCGGCGCATCGCGGCCGAGCACAGGCCCTCGAAACCCGGCCTTGAACGACTGCAGAATCTCGGGCGAGACCTGCACCGCGCCGCCGTCGGCGGCTCTGAGCTCGATCGTCATCGTGGCGCTCCTTCAGGAAATGGTTACACGCGAATGATGTTGCCCTTCAGCGAGTAGAGAATGGCGATCACGTCATTCTTCGTACCCTCATCCAGTTCATGTTTGTTCATGGCGCCGACAATGTCGTCCATCACCGCCAGATACTCTTGCTCACTGATGTTCATGCCTTTGTGTGCAACGAGCATGTCCCTTCCCGTGTAGGGTTCCGGGCCACCGGAGCCGGCGCAGAAGAACTCACGCGCCATCCGCTTGGCGTGCTCCATGTCTTTGATGTTCGCAAAGCGGGTCTTGACGATGGGGTTATCCAGATGCGCGGCCATGACATCGTCCACGAGGCGGGCGATGCCCGCTGCGCCACCCAGACGTTGATACAGTGCAGTGGTCATGATGAGTTCCGTTCGTTTTTTGACGCGTTGGATTCGCCGTTCGGCTCAGTCCTGCTTGCGCGGATCCTCCGCCGCATTCAGGTACGTGATGCCCCAGGGCCCTGTGCCATGAAGCTGGATCTCGACCGGCTCGTTCAGCGTGAACGCGAAGTGCGGCGTTCGCGCGGGTATCAGGTTGAAATCGCCCGCGCGCAGCGGCGGCGCCTTGGATGCATCGAACGTCTCGCCGAGGCCGATATGCAAGGTGCCCGATAGCACGGTCACTCGCTCGACCGCTGGATGCCAGTGCGCGGGAATGCGGTAGTTGGTCGGAAACCGCAGGCGCGCCGTAAACGGCGCCGATTCATTCATCGGTCCTTCAATGACCGTGGCGGTGGCGCCGGGCGGAAGCGACGGCAAGTTGACCCACTTCAGTTCGGTCCCCTTCGCCATCGAAAAACCTTCCGGGTGGACCGCAGCAGACGGCATCGGCGCCACCGCGCCAGCCGCGGCGAGCAACGCTCCCAATGAATACGAAAACAGACGATTGCGACTCATGACAGGCCTCCTCGGTTGTCGCGCCGGCCTTACGTCTCGGATGCGCTGCGAGATGACCGGCGGATCGCGCTTGCGCCGGGCGCAGTCTGGGCCTGAGGCGCCAGCATGGAATCCACAAAGCTGACAATTCTTTGCCGCCGAGGCGGCGCCGACACGCTAGTCAGAACTGACTATGCCGGCGGCAGCAGCCCGTGCCGGACCGCGAATGCGGCCGCTTCCGCCCGATTGGCCGCTTGCGTCTTGTCGAGGATGTTGCGCACGTGGATCGCCACCGTGCTCGGGCTGCGGCAAAGTGCGGTCGCGATTTCCTGGTTGGTCTTGCCCGCGGCAACGAGCCGCAGCACCTGCACCTCGCGTTCGGATAGGTCCGCCACGCGGACCTCCTGCTTCCGACCCTTCACCCGTTGCTGCTGCAGTCCGAGTGTGCGTTCCTCGAGTCCGCGCATGCCGAGCTGCCGTGCATCGTCAAGCGCCGCCGCGAGCAATTGCACGGTGCGATCATGATCACCGGTACGCGCCCTGCGCATCAGCATCGCCGCGAACTCGCAGCGTGAACGGGCCAGCCAGGGACGCCCGCCGGTGCGGGCATCGAATGCGATCGCGTACTCGAAACGACGTTCCGCTTCGTCCCAGCGCGCGAGCGTCGTCGCCAGCATGCCGAGCAGCCGCGCTGCGGCGCCGAACGATGCCGTGTGCGCTCCGAACACGATGTTGCGCTCGGCATAGGGCAGGAGCAGGTCGAACAGTGTTGCCGCGCGCGCTGTGTCGTCCAGCCAGACGCAGACCTCGGCGAGGTAGGCGATGCTCGCGATCCGCAGCGCGTCGTGCGCAATGCCGGCGAAGTTGCCGACGGCGAGCTTCTCAAAGACGTCGCGGGCCTCGTCGCGTGCGCCGAGCTCGCAGTGCAGGATCGCCAGACCCGGGCGCCAAGTCGCGCCCGGCGATTCGCTGTCGAGGAATTGCCGCAGAACGGGTGCCAGCTCGCGCAGCCGGCCCTGCTGGCGCCGGAGAGTGAACATCTGAACACCGAAGATGCCGGCGGCATTGGCGCGATCGAAACGCGTGCCGCAACGGAGCGCCCGGCCGGCCAGCGTCTCGGCATCGGCAAAGCGGCCTTCGTGTGTGGCGATCATCGCCAGGGCGGCCAAGGCCACTGCCTCGTTGAACGGCTCATGCATCGTCTCGCCGGTGACGAGATGAAATCGCGCGGTGGCCGCGGCGGCTTCCGTGTCGCCGCTCTCCATCAGATCGCCCGTATGCCAGCCTGAGAGATAGGGGGCCGCCCATTCCGGATGACCGGCACGCCGGACGAGTTCAAGGGCTTCCCGTGCCGCGTCGATGCGCAGCGCCAGCCGGTCGGGAAACCAGCGCCCGGGCAGGATGGCGCAAAGCGCCCGGAACAGCGTCCACGGGTCGTCAAGTCGACGGGCGATGGCCACGGCCTCACGAAATGCCGTCTCGGCCTCGTCCGGTTGATTGGAGAACAGCAGCGCCTGGCATAACGCAGTCAGCAGCGAGCATCGCTCGCGGCTGTTCTCCGGTGCGGCCTGTGCCAACGCCTCGCGGATCAGCACGACCGCTTTCGAGCCTTCGAGGCCGAGCCGCCACTGCGCGTCGCCGAATCCGATCGCCGAGCGCGCCAGCAGCGATGCGTCACCCACGCGCCGCGCGCATGCGGCGGCGTCTGCGAACGTGACAAGCGCCAGTGCGCTGTCGCCTGCGCTGTTCTGGGCGTTGCCCAGCCCTAACAGAAGGCGGCATCGCTGCGCGTCGGCGGATGCGGCCGTTGTCAGCGCGCCGCAGGCGAACATGTAGTGTCGGACCGCCTCTTCGTGAGCCTGCATCGCCGTCGCGCGCTCTGCCGCCCGGGTGGCGTATTCGATCGCTTTGGCAACATCGCCGGCCGGTCCCGCGGCGTGATAGTGGTGGGCCAACGCGGACAGGCAGGGCGTGAGGTCGCCCTCGTACTGCATCTCGAGTGCGGCCGCGATGCGCTGATGCAGCCGGGCGCGCGGCAGGGCAGGTAGTTCGTCATACAAGGTATCGCGAACCAGCGCATGCGCAAACTGATAGGCGCCGGCTTCCGCCGACTCGTCGATCAGGCTGGCCATTCGCGCCTCCTGCATCGCGGCCAGGCACTGCTCTTCCGGAATGTCTTCGAGCAAGCGACAGAGCAGGTCGAAGCGAAACTCGCGGCCGATGACCGCGGCATTCTGGAGAACGCGAACACACGGCGGCGTCAGGCGGTTCAGTCGCACGCCGATGACTTCCCGCACGCCTTTCGGTACGCGGCGGACAGCGAGGGGCGCGCTGGCGGAGTTCGCCGGCCGCATGTCGCGGGTCTGCAGGATGTCGCGTGCCAACTCGGCCAGGAACAGCGGGTGGCCTTCGGTCTGGTCGTGCAGGGCCGAGGCCAGCTCCGTTGACGCCACGCCCGCGGCGGCGGCGGCAAACTCCGCTGTCTCGGCAGCACTGAAACCGCCCAGAAGAAGCCGCTGCACGTGGGCGTGCCGGTGCAGTTGTGCGAGTGTGTTCGACAGCGGGTGCAAACGCGTGACCTCCGCGTCGCGGTAGGTACCGAGCACCATCAGTCGGCTGGCTCCGGCCTCGGCCATCACGAACTCGAGCAGTCGCAAGGACGGTGTGTCAGCCCAATGCAGGTCGTCGAGCACGAGCAGCAGGGGCTGGCGGGCGGTGGCGCGCTGCCAGAAACCGGCAATCGAATCGAACAGGCGGAAGCGAGCCTTGACCGTGTCAGTATCAGCAGGCGCTGGCGCGCCCTCGGTCAGCGACAGGTGTATCAATTCGGGATCGAGCGCCGCAATCTGCGTCGCGGCCGAACCCATGGTCTGTCTGGACACCTGCTCGTCGTGCAGCGCGACATAGCGCCGGATCAGTTGCAGCCACGGCCAGTAGGGAGGTGCACCGGGCTCTTCCGGGCAGCGCCCCCAAAGCGCAAGCGCATTGCTTTGCCTGGCGTGCTCGACGAACTCCTGCGCCGTACGCGTCTTGCCGATGCCGGGCTCTCCGGTGAGCAGGACGATGCGCGGCTGACCCGCCATGGCGCATTCCAGCGCGGCATGCAGTGCCTCGAGTTCGGGCCGGCGGCCGATGAATCTGCGCGCGAAGTCCCGGCCCACGGAGATCGGTGCTGTGGCCATCGGCGACACCATCCCGGCAACGACAACCGTTATCGGCGCTCGCGACGCGCACGCCAGGCAGGCGCTGCAATCAAGCCAACGCTTCCGGCCGCAGTTCGGTCACCTCGACGATGACGTCGGCGGGGATGTTGGCTCGCCGCGCGGCTTCACGGATCGCCTCGGAGTTGGGCGCCTCGTAGAGGCAGTAGGTCTTCTTCTTGTCGGCCGACAGGAACGAGAACAGCCAGTGCACGCCGACGTCGCTGTTGATTTCGGTGACGAGCCGCGCAGCATCGCTGGTGAGCTGCAGCTGTTCGGCGAAATTGCGTTCGATGACGAACAGGGCCATGGCGATCTCTCCTTCAGACGGCGGCCGGCGATTCT
>DAITAC010000020.1:43811-46965 GCA_036824465.1 Burkholderiaceae bacterium | reverse complement strand
TGATTGCCTTGGTTCGCATTGCGCCGACAATACCCAGATAGGTTCTAGAATCACCGGCCCAAGAAAACGGGAACGGCGCGACAGCCGCCCTCAACGGAGACAACCCATGGATTACTTCGTCACCGGCGCGTCCGGCTTCATCGGCAAGCGACTGGTCAGGAAGCTGCTGGCGCGCAAGGGCGCGGTCGTGCATTTCCTGATGCGTGATTCGAGCAAGGACAAGGTCGCCGCGCTGCTGGCGGATTGGGGAGTGGACGAAAAGCGCGCACGCCCCGTTTATGGCGATCTGGCACAGGCCAGGCTCGGCGTGGCCAAGGCAGACGTCAAGGCGCTCGCCGGCAAGATCGACCACTTCTTCCATCTCGCGGCGATCTACGATCTGAAGGCGGATGCCGAAAGCCAGATCCTGGTCAATATCGAGGGCACGCGCAACGCGGTGCAACTGGCCAACGATCTGAAGGTCGGTCACTTTCAGCACGTGTCGTCGATCGCAGCGGCCGGCATGTACGAAGGCGTGTTTCGCGAGGACATGTTCGATGAGGCCGAGGGCCTCGACCATCCGTATTTCGCGACCAAGCACGACTCGGAAAAGATCGTGCGCAAGGAATGCAAGACGCCTTGGCGCGTCTACCGACCGGCCCTGGTGGTGGGCGACAGCATGACGGGTGAGATGGACAAGATTGACGGCCCGTACTACTTCTTCAAGCTGATTCAGAAGATGCGCAACATGCTGCCGCCGTGGATGCCCACCATCGGGATCGAGGGAGGGCGCATCAACATCGTGCCGGTCGATTTCGTGGTGGACGCGATCGACCACATCGCGCATGTGAAGGACCAGGACGGCAGGGCGTTCCACATTGTCGATCCGACGCCATATCGGGTCGGCGACGTGCTGAACACTTTCGCCAAGGCGGCGCACGCGCCGCAGATGACGATGCGCATCAACGCCGCTCTGATTGGTTTCATTCCGAACAGCGTGAAGAAGGGAATGCTCTCGCTGACACCGGTCAAGCGTATTCGCAACGCGGTGATGAAGGACCTCGGCCTGCCCGAGGACATGATGCAGTTCGTCAACTACCCGACGCGCTTCGATTGCCGGGACACAACGGCGTTGCTGAAGGGCACCGGCATCCAGTGCCCGCGTCTGGAGGACTACGCGTACCGGCTGTGGGATTACTGGGAGCGCAATCTCGATCCGGATCTGTTCATCGATCGCACACTGAAGGGGCAGGTCGCGGGCAAGGTGGTGCTGATCACCGGTGGCTCATCGGGCATTGGCCTCGCGGCAGCACACAAGATCGCCTCTGCCGGCGCGATCGCCGTGATCGTCGGTCGCGAGCAGGACAAACTGGACGCGGCCAGGAAGGAAATCCTGGATGCACTGAAGGAAGCCGGCAACAAGAACGGCGGCAAGGTCGAGACGTTCTCGGCGGATCTGGCATCGATGGACAGCTGCGACGCGCTGGTCGCGTGGCTGGTCGAAAGCTTTGGCGGCGTCGACGTACTGATCAACAATGCCGGCCGTTCAATCCGCCGCGGCATTGAGTCGAGCTACGAGCGCTTCCACGATTTCGAGCGCACCATGCAGCTCAATTACTTTGGCTGCCTGCGCATCACGATGGGATTGATGCCGCACATGGTGGCCAAGCGCAAGGGGCATGTTGTCAACATCAGTTCGATCGGCGTGCTGACCAACGCGCCGCGCTTCTCGGCGTATGTCGCCAGCAAGGCGGCGCTGGATGCGTGGACGCGGTGTGCGGCGAGCGAGTTCATCGATGTCGGCGTGACGTTCACCACCATCAACATGCCGCTGGTGAAAACGCCGATGATCGCGCCGACCAAGATCTACGAGAACGTGCCGACGCTGAATCCGGACGAGGCGGCCGACCTGATCGTGCAGGCGATCGTCTACAAGCCGGTTCGCATCGCCACACGGCTGGGCGTCTTCGGCCAGATTCTGCATGCCGCGGCCCCGCGCGTGGCGCAGATCGTGATGAACACCACCTTCCGAATGTTTCCGGATTCGTCGGCCGCGAAAGGCGCAAAGGAGGGCGAGAAGGCGAAAGCGACGCCGGACCAGATTGCATTTGCCAACCTGATGAGCGGGATTCACTTCTGATGGTGGGGAAGGATGCGCGAATGACGTTGTCACTGCTTCGCCCTCTCGCGATCGAGTTGGTCCGCGGCTTTGCCGCGGCCGCTCCTCACTTGGCGGGCTGACGTGGCGAACGTTGCGCGGCCCGCCACGATTCAGCTTGCACCACGCGGCGGCGAGTTTTCGCTGTCGTGCGTGGTGCCGGTGCATAACGAGCAGGCGGTCGTTGCCGATTTTCTGCGGGCTTTGCGTGCGACCGCGGCGAAGATCACGAACCGCTTCGAGATCATCGTCGTCAATGACGGGAGCACCGATGCGACCGGTAGCGTCGTGCGCGAGCTGGCGCCCGAGCTCTCGCTGACCTTCATCGAGCTTTCGCGCAACTTCGGCAAGGAGGCCGCGCTGACCGCCGGTCTCGATCTGGCGCGCGGCGACTGCGTGCTGCTGATCGACGCCGATTTCCAGCATCCGCTCGAGACGGTGCCAGACATGGTCGGCGCGTGGCGCGCCGGCTATGACATGGCGTATGGGTTGCGCACCGACCGCGCCGGCGAATCGTGGTTGAAGCGCGCCGGTTCGCGCCTGTTTTATCGACTGATGGCTTCGAGCCAGTCGATCGACATTCCGCCGGACGCCGGCGACTTTCGACTGATGGATCGCCGCGTGGTCGACGCGCTGAAGCGTCTGCCGGAACGCCACCGCTTCATGAAGGGTCTGTACGCGTGGGTCGGTTTTCGTGCGGTCGGCATTCCATTCGAGGTCAAGCCGCGCGCCGGCGGCAGCACGTCGTTCAGCATGCGGCGTCTGCAGGCGTTGGCGGTCACTGGCATTACCGCGTTCTCAAACCTGCCTTTGCGCATCGGCGGCGTGATCGGGGCGCTGATTGCAATGGTGGCTTTCGCGTGGGGCACCTGGATCGTGATCGAGCGGCTGGTGTTCGGCCAGCCGATCCAGGGCTTTGCGACACTGGCGGCATCGGTGCTGTTCTTTGCCGGTATCCAGCTCATCTCGATCGGCGTGCTGGGCGAGTATCTCGGCCGTGTCTACGACGAGGTCAAG
>DAITAC010000020.1:0-43711 GCA_036824465.1 Burkholderiaceae bacterium | reverse complement strand
CATCTCGATCGGCGTGCTGGGCGAGTATCTCGGCCGTGTCTACGACGAGGTCAAGGCGCGGCCAACTTATCTGGTTGCGCGACTCGACGATTACAGCCCGCTGCGCGAAGTCGTGTTGAGCGCGCCGCCGATTCTGCAACAGCTCGCGCGGCAATGATCGGCCAGGTCGTGCGCTTCGGCCTGGTCGGTGCGGCCGCGGCGGCGACTCACTTTGTGGTGGCGGTCGCCTGCGTGCGCGGGCTCGCGATGGATCCGCAGGCCGCCAACGTGATCGGATTCCTGATTGCGTTTTCGGTCAGCTTTCTCGGGCAGTGGCGCTGGACCTTTGGCGCGAACGCGGCGCCGCTGGCGCGTGCGCTTCCATCGTTCTTTCTCGTTTCGATCGCCGCATTCGCGGTCAATGCGCTCGCGTATCGACTTCTGCTGACGCACACACGGCTGCGATATGACGTTGCGCTGGCCATCGTGCTGATCGGCGTGGCGGCAATGACGTTCGTTCTGAGCCGCTTCTGGGCGTTTCGGAGGTCGCGCTAATGGCACGTCGAGTCGCGTTGTGCGCAGATGACTATGGCTACAACGCCGCGGTGGATGAGGCGATCCTGGGGCTGATCGATCAAAAGCGACTGGGCGGCACGAGCTGCATGGTCGAAGCACCGCGCTTTGCCGCGGCCGCGCCGGCGCTGCGCGAACGTGAGCGCGGGCTTGATATCGGGCTGCACTTCAATCTGACCGAATCGTTTCCCGGCGCGCCAAGAGTCGGATCGCTGCCGGCCGTGATTGCGGCGAGCTGGCTACATGCTCTCAGCGCAGGTGAGGTCACGCAGCGATTACGACGCCAGCTCGGACGATTCGAAAACATCTTCAAACGCGTCCCGAACTACATCGACGGCCATCAGCATGTGCACCAGTTTCCGGTCATCCGCGACGCACTGCTGCATGAACTCAGCACTCGTTACGGGAGCCGGCGGCTGCTGATCCGCAATACGGCTTCGACCGCGACGGATTCCAAATCGCGCGTGCTGGCATTGCTCGGCGGCCGCACCATGAAGAAGCAGTTGCAGATGGTCGATTGGCCGACGAACCTGGGCTTTGTCGGTGCGTACCGCTACGAGCGAGGCGCAGATTTCGCGGCGCTGGCCGCGGACTGGCTGCGCACCTTGAAAGATGGCTCGATCTGGATGTGCCACCCGGCGATCCGTGCCGAGGACGGCGACCCGATCGGCGCGTTCCGCGTTGCCGAGTACGGATGGCTGTCTTCGCCGAACTTCGACCCAGCGCAGCTGCCGGCCAGTATCGAACTGACGCGGCCGACCGGGCTGCTACGCGCGAGCCACTGAGCGAATTTCCTCGGCGACGATCCGCCACGCGCGTTGATCCTCGATCAACGCCAGGTGGCCGACACCTTCGATTACCCGCTCGGAAGCGCCTGGCAACAGCGGGCTCGAGCGCGGCACGAGCAGGTTGTCGTCGCGCGTGGCGATGCAGACGAACTTCGCGCGCCGCGCCTCGCTTTCGTTCGCGGCGAGGTCCTCAAGAAACGGCGAACCGGCGGCCATCTGCTTCGCATTGGTTCCCATTCCCAGCCGGCCGAACACGGTGCCGTGGTGCGGCGCGGCGAGCGTGATCACGCGATCGACCCGTACATCACCGAATCGCCGCAGGTAGGCGCGCGCCGCCAGGCCCCCCATGCTGTGGCAGACCAGGATCACTCGCGCTGCACCGCTGGCGGCGAGCAGACGATCAATGGCGGCGGCGACGACTTCAGCGTAGCCGTCGATGTCGCCGAAGACCGGCTCCAGATTCACGGTCGCCACATTGCAGTCGCGCAGGACGCCGGCATTGAGAAGTGGTTGCCATACCGCGCGGTTGCACACGTAGCCATGAATCAGCAGCACGGCGGGTCGCTGCGGATCGCGCACCAGCGCCGCGTCGCTGCGGGTTGCGAACGGTTGCAGCCAGAGAAAGACGTGCAGAGAAGCCAGCGTCTCGCGCCACCACACGCCGAGCACATGCATCAGAGTCGTGCGCGGCTGGCGCGGATCGACGATCGCGCCCACGAGCACCTGTATGCCGAGCATGATCGGCGCGAAGACGAAGGGCAGCGCAAAGCCGATGGGGAGTGCGAGCCAGTGGGGGGACGTATCGGGCAGCCACCACGCGGCGAGCGCCGCGCCCGCCGTGACGACAACGAGCAAGGTCAGTCGCAGATGATTGGCAAGCGTCACAGCGGCTTTCGTTTTGATTCGTCGATGTCGATCCGGTCCCACCAGCGCCGCGTGAACGGATGGCGCAGAAAGCCGAGTAGCCAAGGCTGCACGAGATCATTCTGGATCCGATGCACGTGGAACTTGTATGGCACGTAGGCCGCCAGCAGGCGGTTTGCCTCGTTCAGCACGGCCAGACGCCCGGGTCCATCCGGCATCACGCGGCTACGTTCGTACAGGCGGTCATAGGCGGAAAGCGAAAAGCGGGCATCGTTGGTCTGCTCGCGATTGCCGCTATATGCGAATCCGAAGAACAGATCGCTGTCGGGGCCGAGGGATTCCCAGCCGAATCCCCACATCATCAGTTTGCCGGCAAGCGATTGCTTCAGCAATTCCGGCCACTGCGCGACGCGGAATTCGATCTTCACACCGACTGCATCCAGGTTGCGTTTCCACAACTCATTGCGCTTTCGATCCAGTTGCGTGCTGCTCGACGCCATTTCAAGCGTCAGCGGCAACCCATCCGGATTCTCGCGCCAGCCGTCGCCATTGCGGTCGATGTAGCCATAGGTATCGAGCAGCGCCTTGGCACGCGCGCGGCTGAACTCCGACAGAGGCGAAACGCGATTCGCGTCATACCCAAATGTCCCCGGTACAAATGGCGACTGCGCCACCACCGCGTTGCCCTGATACATCAGCTTCGAGTATTCGTCGCCATCGAATGCCAGTGACACGGCGCGCCGCAATGCCACCTTCTCCGGCATGTAACCGCCGACCACCGGATGTTCCATGTTGAAGTAGGAAAGAGCGATGTCGGCAAGCGCCGTGCGCGTCAGGCGGACCCCACGGCGCGCCAGGTGCGGCGCGAGCCTTCCGCCGGGCGCGGCCAGGTTGCCGAAATCAATCGGCACTGCGAGCACATCGAGTTTGCCCTGCTGGAACGCAAGCCAGCGCGGCTGGCTTTCCTCGATGATCAGGACCTCGACCCGATCGATCATCGGCATGCGCCTGCCGCGCAAGCGTCGGACGTCAGCGGCGAGCCGTTCATCTTCGATTGGAGCATCGAAGTCATGCAACGAACCCGCGTAGTTCGGATTGCGGTCCAGCACGATGCGGGAGGACCGGCGCCACTGCACGACGCGAAACGGACCGGTACCGACGGGATGCTCGACGATCGCATCGCCATACGCTTCCACCACTTCGCGCGCGACCGCGCCCATCGGTTGCGCGGCCGACAGGTTGTAGATGAAACGCGGATTGGGTTCCGCCATGCGGATCTGCAGCGTGTAGCGATCGAGCGCGTGCAGACCCTCGATTTCCTTGTCGTAGTCAAACGGCTGGCCGGAGAGCGCGCGCTTGCGCAGTGCGTCGAGGCCGATGATCCGGCTGTTCTCAAGCAGGTACAGGTTCTGGCTTTTCCAGCGCGGATCGAAGATGCGTTTCCACGAGTACACGTAGTCGTGCGCGGTCAGTTCGCGTGGTTTGCCCTTGAACGCCGGATCGTCGGCAAAGAAGATGCCGGGCCGGATGCGCAGTGTCAGCGCGCGAAAATCCGTGCTGATCTCCGGCAGCGCTGCTGCGGTGTTCGGGCGCAGCTTCACCGGCCGCGCCAGATAGTCGTATTCCAGCGGCGCGTCGAACACATGGGCGTTGATCGTGGCGGAGTACAGGTCCTGCGACTGCACCGGGTCGAAACCCGTTTCGGCCACGGGAAAAGCGATCCGCAGAGTCTTGACCGCCGCGCTGTCCTTGCTCTGCGCGGTGGCGCGGATCGACCAGGGCGCCAGCGCCACCGACGAGAGCAGCGTGCGGCGATCGATCATCGGCTCGGGAAAATCAGGCGCGGCGGCGCGCCGCCGGATCGATATCGATCCATTTGAAGAAGTCGCGGGCGAACGGGTGGCGACGGTAGCCGATCAGCCACGGGTGCGAAACATCGTTGGTGAACCGATGGCCGTGGACCTTGTATGGCATGTAGGCAACGAAGATGCGCTTCATCTCGCGAATGATTACGTCGCGCTCCGGGCCATCCGGCAATTGGCGCTGGCGATCGTAGAGACGGTCGTACTCCGGTAGCCTGAAGCGCGCGAAGTTGGATCCGCCAATGGCGCGGCTGGCACCGAATGCAAGGAAGTCATCCGAGTCCGATGCGGATGCCGTATTGCCAAGCTGCCACATCATCAGTTTGCCGGCGCGCCCCGCTTTGAGGTTCTCCGGCCATTGGTTGACCTTGAATTCAACACGTATCTGCAGCCGGTCGAGCTGGCGTTTCCACATCTCGTTGAACGCGCGATCGATCTGGCTTGATTGGGTGGCAAATTCCAGCAGCAGGGGCGAGCCGTCGGGCCGCTCGCGCCAGCCGTCCCCATTGCGATCAACGTAGCCGAATAGATCGAGCAGCGCGCGCGCGCGCGCGCGGTCAAACTCGCCCATCTCGCTGACGAAAGCGGGTTCGTAGCCGGACGTCAGCGGTGGCACCTGCGATTGCGCGGGCATCATCGAGCCACGGCGGATCAGGCGGATTTCCTCGCCAACGTCGTACCCCAGCCCGATCGCCCGACGCAGCGCGACTTTGTCCGGCGTGTAACCGCCCACCACCGGATCGTCCATGTTGAAGTACGAGATGACCACGTCGGAACTAATGACGCGCTCCAGCTCGATGCCACGGCGCGCCATTGCCGGCGCGATCCGTCCATTCGGCGCGGCGATGTTGATGAATTCGAGCGGCACGTTCACGGTGTCCTGCTCGCCGTTGAGGAACGACAGCCAGCGCGGCTGGCTCTCCTCGATGACGGCCAGCTCCACGCGATCGATCATCGGGAGCTTGCGGCCCTTGAGTCTTGCGAGGACCGCCTGTCCGCGTGCATCGCCGGCCGCCGGTTGTGCGTCGTAGAACTCGTCGCGGAACGCGGGGCTGCGTTCGAGCACGATGCGCGATGAGCGCTTCCACTGTACGAGGCGAAATGGCCCGGTGCCGACCGGTTTGCCCATGATCTCGTCCGCGTACGCTTCGACCACCTCGCGCGCGACCCCGCCAAATGGCCGGGCATCGGCGAAGTTCTCGTAAAAGCGCGGGCTGGCTTCGGCAAGCTTGACCTGGAACGTAAAGCGATCGAGCGTGCGAATGCCCTCGATTTCAGTGTCGTAATCGAACTTGCCGCTCGCCTGCGCCTGTTTGCGTAACTCTGCGAGGCCAATGATCTGCGCGCTTTGCACGCTAGGGTAGATCGGGCATTTCCAGCGCGGGTCGGCGGTTCGCTTGAGCTGATACACGTAGTCGGACGCGACCAGCTCACGCGGTTTGCCCTTGAACACCGGATCGTCCTGAAAGAAGATGCCGGGCCGCAAGCGAACCGTGAATATGCGAAAGTCACCCGAGATTTCCGGCATGGCGGCCGCGGTACGCGGCCTGAGCACTGCAGGGCGTGCCAGGTAGTCGTACTGCAGTGGCGCCTCGAAGATATTCGACACAACGTAGTTCGAATACAGGTCGTTGATCTGCGCCGGATCGAATCCGGTTTCGGCGGCGTTGAAGGCCCACCGGAAGCTTTTTGTCGTTTCAGGCGCCGAAGCCGCTGCTTCGATGTCGAACGCAGTTGCCACGCCCAATGCGCCGGTTGCGCGCAGGAACTCGCGCCGGCTCACTTGGCTGCCCCTGCCTGCGCGCCCGCATCGATGTCGACGTATTGCCACCAGTCCTGCCAGTAAGGCGCGCGACGATAGCCGTGCAGCCACGAGTAGGCCAGATCGGTCAGGATGCGATGGGTATTCGGCTTGTACGGCGCATAGGCGACCAGGATGCGCTTGGCTCGGTCGAACAGTTCCAGGCGCTCGGGACCGTCCTCGATGATCGACATGCGTTCAAAGATCGCGTCGAACTCCTGATTCCTGAAGCGCGCAAGATTCTGGCCGCCGACGTGTTGCGAAGAGCCCCGCATGAACCCGGGTTGACCGTCAGGGGAAGCGGCCAATGAACCGACACGCCACACCATGGTCTTGCCAGCACGTGCAGCCTTCAGGTTCTCCGGCCATTTGGCCGGCTTGAACACCGCGCGCACTCCGAGTGCACCGTAGTCCTTGCGCTGCAGCTCGTCGAGCTGCCGCGACTGCTGATCGGGTTGTGTGGAGATCTCGACCGTCAGTGGAGAACCATCGGGCAGATCGCGCCAGCCGTCGCCGTCCTTGTCAACATAGCCGTACAGGTCCAGCAGCGCCTTCGCTCGCGCCAGATTGAATTCGCCCGCTTCGCTGACGAACCTGGAGTCGTAGCCCATCGTGTTCGGGACCTGATTGCCCTGCGCCACGATGGCCTGTCCGCGCCGGATCAGGCGGATTTCCTGCTGTACGTCGGTCGCGAGATTCAATGCCCGCCGTAACGCGACCTTGTCGGGCGTGTAGCCGCCAATCACCGGGTGATCCATGTTGAACACCGTCAGTGTGACATCGGAGGCCAGCACCCGATACATCTGCACCCCTTGCTTCGCAAGATTGGGCGCCAGCCGGTTATTCGGAATCGCCAGATTTACGAATTCGTTCGGCAGCCGTTCCATCAGGTCGAGCTGATGGTTCAGGAACGCCAGCCAGCGTGGCTGCTGCTCCTCGATGATCGAAATCTCGACCCGATCGATCATTGGCAGGCGGCGGCCCTTGAATTTCGCAACCAGCGCCTGCCCTTCGGTGTCATCGGCGTTCGGTTCCGCGTCGTAGGTGAGTTCGCGGAAGTTCGGATTGCGCGCGAGCACGATCTTCGAGGAGCGGCGCCAGTCGGCCAGCACAAATGGACCGGTGCCGACCGGTTTCTCCATCACCTTGTCGCCATAGGCTTCGACCACTTCGCGCGCCAGGGCGTTGTACAGGTCGCCGCCGGCGATCGTTTGCAGGAAGCGCGGCTGTGGCTCCGCGAACTTGAACTGGATCGTGTAACGGTCGAGCGCCCGCATGCCTTCGACCGGGGTGTCGTAATCGAACGGCGCCTTGTTCGCGAGCGACGCCTCGCGCAGCCCGTTGACCCCGAGCATCTTCAGTTCGGCCAGCGACGCATAGGCCGGCGACTTCCAGCGCGGATCGAAGAAGCGTTTCAACGAGTAGACGTAGTCGTCTGCAACCAGCTCGCGCCTCTTGCCTTTGAAGGCCGGATCGTCGGAAAAGAAGATCCCCGGCTTGATGCGGATGGCCCAGGTCCTGAAGCTGTCCGACACCTCCGGCATCGCGGCAGCCGTATTCGGCTTGATCCTGAACGGACGTGCCAGGTGATCGTATTTGTACAGGCCGTCAAACAGGTGCGCAGTGATGACGCGCGAGTACAGATCGGAAAGCTGCGCCGGGTCGAACCCCGTCTCGGCGATCGGGAATGCGTAGCGCAGCACCTTCCTGCGTTTTGCCGTGCTGTCTTGCGCGCGCCCCGTCGCGAAGACCGGCAGCGCCAGCAGCGACTGGGTCAATGCGCGCCTGGTTTTCGAGACCCTGGCCATTCACTCGGGAAGTTGCAAGAGATTTCGTTTGATTGCGGCGTCTTCCTTCGATGCCTCAGGACGCGCCGGGCATAATGCCGGCCTTTCACGCGTCGCGGCCCATGCATCTGCGCCGCGGAGCACCACTACGGGAAGCCCGACCGAGCACACAACGTGGCCGCCTACATCTTACGCAGACTATGGCAGATGATCCCGACGCTCGCGGGCGTCATCCTGCTGGTCTTCTTCCTGTTCAAGTTCTTCGGGGGCGATCCGGCCGAGATTCTCGGCGGACTGCTTGCCACGCCGGAACAGATCCAGGCGATCCGACAGCAACTGGGTCTGAACGATCCCTGGTACGTTCAGCTGTGGATCTTCGTGAAGTCGATCTTCAGCTTCAGCTGGGGCAACTCGTGGGCCACCAGCGAAGCCGTCAGCAACATCTTTGCCACGCGGCTGCCGGCGACGCTGACGGTGATGGTGCCGATCCTGATCCTCGATGTCGTGCTCGGCGTCTGCGCGGCGATGGCGGTCGCGTACGTGCGCGGCTCGATCACTGACCGCACGATCATGGTGATCTCGACAGTGATGCTGTCGATCTCGTTTCTCGTCTACATCATCGTCGGCCAGTGGCTGTTCGGCTTCTATCTCGGCTGGTTCCCGGTGCAGGGGTGGACCGACAGTTTCTGGACCAACCTGACCACCTACGCGGTGCTGCCGGTCATGCTGGCGGTGTTCGTCGGCCTCGCGCCGCAGACGCGGCTGTATCGCAGCTTTTTCCTCGATGAGCTTGGACACGACTACGTGCGCACCGCGCGCGCCAAGGGTGTCAGCGAGAACAAGATCCTGTTCAAGCATGTGCTGCGCAATGCGTTGATTCCGGTGCTGACCAATGTCAGCGTGCAGTTGCCCGGGATCTTCATCGGCTCATTCCTGATCGAGACGTTCTTCTCGATCCCGGGGCTCGGACGCGAGGTGCTGCTGGCGGTCAATCGCAGCGACTATCCGGTGATCCAGGCGGTGACCGTGTATCTCGCGGTACTGACGATGTTCATCAACCTGATCGCCGACATTCTGTACAAGGCCGTCGATCCGCGCGTGGTGCTCAGATGAGTGCGGTCGCCTCATACGTCGCGGTCGAAGACACGCGTTCTGAGGGCGTATGGGTCGCCGCCTGGCGACGGCTGCGCAACGATCGCTTCGGCATGGTGTCGCTGGCAGTCGTCATTGCGTTCCTGCTGCTGATCCTGGCGTCGGCCGTGGGACTGGTGGCGAAGAACTGGCAGAAGGAAGTCGGCGTTCCGAATGCACCGCCGACCTTTGTGGGACCGGCGCCGAAGGAGACCGGCAGCGATCCGCTTGCAAGCATCGTCCCCAGGGATGCCAAGCCGGTCGATCTGTCGGACATCGATCCGCTTGCGCCCAAATACAAGGAGTGGGCCGAGCGCGCTGCCAAGATCCAGGTCACCGAGACGCCGAAGGCGGAGACCTTGCCGTTTGGCGGTGACCGGCTTGGGCGCGATGTGCTGGACAAGGCGATCAAGGGCGCCGAGATCTCGATCTTCGTCGGCGTGTTCGCTGCCGTACTGGCCACCTTCATTGGCACCGTGCTGGGCGCGCTCGCGGGCTACGCGGGCGGCAAGATCGGCGACTTCCTCGAGTGGGTCTACAACGTCTTCACCTCGGTGCCCGACATCCTGTTGATCTTCGCGTTCGCGGCGGTGTTCGGACGCGGCATCGATACGGTGGTGCTGATCCTGGGGCTCGCCGGCTGGACGGGCATGTACCGGCAGGTGCGTGCCGAGTACATCAAGCACCGTACGCGCGAGTACGTGCGAGCCGCCGAAGCGATCGGCGTGTCGCACACGGCGCGCATGTTCGTTCACATCCTGCCCAACGTCAGCCATGTGGTGCTGGTGCGGATGTCGCTGCTGGTGGTGGGCTTCATCAAGGCCGAGGTCATCCTGTCCTTCCTAGGACTCGGTGTACCGGTCGATCAGGTGTCGTGGGGAACGATGCTGTCCGAGGCGCAATCCGAACTCGTGCTCGGCTACTGGTGGCAACTGGCGGCCGCGACGATCTTCATGGCGGTGTTCGTCACCGCGTTCTCGCTGCTCACCGATGCGCTGCGCGACGCGCTGGACCCGAAGCTGAGGTAGAAGCCATGGGGGTGCTCTTGATCAACACAGAGTCTCAGAGAACACTCAGGGAAGGCAACCAAGCAGTCATTCTCGCCGTTCTCTGTGTCTCTGTGGCGAGCACCGGTCTTTGCGATGTGCGGAGAGGGCAAGGCGGAGCGTGCCTCCGATGACGAATCTCGTTGCGGTGCGCGACCTGCGCGTGTCTTTCCGGCTGGGCAAGACCCGCATCGCTGATGCGGTCAAGGGCGTCAGCTTCGACATTCCGGAAAACGCGACGGTCGCGCTGGTCGGCGAATCCGGCTCCGGAAAGAGCGTGTCGGCGATGTCGATCGTGCGCCTGCTGCCTGAGAACGCGATCATGGGGGAGACGAGTCAGGTCGAATTCGGTGGTCGCAACCTTCTGTCGGAGCCGGTCGAGGCGCTGCGCCGCATCCGCGGCAAGGACATCAGCGTCGTGTTCCAGGAGCCGATGACGTCGCTCAATCCGGTGTTCACGGTCGGCGACCAGATCGCCGAGGTGCTGCGGCTTCACATGGGCATGTCGCGCGCACAGGCGAATGATCGGGTGGTCGAGGTGTTGACGGAGGTCGGCATCCCGGAGCCGAAGGCGCGTGTTGATGCCTATCCGCATGAGCTATCCGGCGGGCAGCAGCAGCGCGTGATGATCGCAATCGCAATCGCATGCGAACCGAAGCTCCTGATCGCCGACGAGCCGACCACCGCGCTCGACGTGACTGTGCAGAGACAGATCCTCGAGCTGATCGCGAATCTGCAGGACAAGCGTCGCATGTCGGTGTTGTTCATCAGCCATGACCTGGGCGTCGTTGGCGAGATCGCTGATGCCGTGGTGGTGATGCGCGACGGCATCGTGCGTGAAGCCGGGCCGGTCGATCGCATCTTCGCAGCGCCGCAGGACGCCTACACCAAGGCACTGCTGTTGTGCCGGCCGCGGCTCGACGTGAAACCGAAGCGACTGCCGGTGATTGATGACTTCATGCGTGGCGGCGGTCAGCCGATCGTGGTGACCGGGTCGCCACCGGTCGAGCAACGACAGGCGCGTGCCGTCGAGGCCAAGCCGCTGATTGAAGCGAAGGGACTCGTCAAGGAATACCGGCTGAAGACTGGACTTTTCTCGCACAAATCGATCCATGCGGTGAAGGAGGCGTCATTCGAGCTTTCGCGTGGGCGCACGCTTGGCGTGGTGGGCGAGTCGGGTTCGGGCAAGACGACGATCGGCATGCTGCTGATGCGGCTCACCGACGCCACTGCTGGCGAGGTGCTCTACGACGGCACCGATCTGCTGAAGCTTTCGAATGCGCAGATGATGGCTTACCGCCGCCGCATCCAGATCATCTTCCAGAATCCTTACGCCTCCTTGAACCCGCGCTTCACGGTCGGGCAGATACTGACCGAACCGATGAAGGTGCATGGCATCGGGGCGAGCGACGACGATCGCTTTTCAATGGCGGCCGCACTTGCGAAGCGCGTCGGCATGGCGCCCGACAGTATTCACAAGTATCCGCATGAGTTTTCCGGCGGCCAGCGCCAGCGCATCGCGATCGCGCGCTGCCTGGCGATGAAGCCCGAGGTGCTGATCTGCGACGAATCGGTATCCGCCCTGGACGTGTCGGTGCAGGCGACCGTGCTTAACCTGCTGCTCGACCTGCAGGACGAGTTTGGTATCAGCTATATCTTCATCAGCCATGATCTCGCGGTCGTGAAGTACATGGCAGATGACATTCTTGTGATGAACCAGGGCGAGATCGTCGAGCGCGGCACGTCCGAGGCGATCTACGAGAGCCCACAGCACGACTACACAAGGAAGCTGCTCGGTTCAATTCCGCGCGGCTACCAGCCGCGCCGCTGACTCAGTCCGCGCGCAGCAGCGGGCGCAGCGCGATCAATCCCGCAACCGGCCCGATCGCCAGCCAAGGCAGCAGCTGCCCCAGCGGCACTGAAACGGCCGCGGAAGCAAAGATCTGGATGCTTAAGATCGTAATTGCGAAGCCGATGCTGTTGACAAACGTCAGCACGCTGCCGACCGCGTCGCGCGGCGCGTTGAGCGCAGTCAGCGACGAGAATTGCGGCGAGTCGCCGACCACGGTGATGCCCCAGATGAGCAGCCAGGTCCAGAAGATCGGCAGCGAGGCACTCAGCATCAGCGGCGCCAGCAGGCAGCACAAGCCGCTCGCTGCCAGTTGGACTGCGGCGACGCGTGCACTGCCGAGCCGCAACGCGATCCATCCGCCGACTGCACAACCCAGGAATCCGGCCGCGATAATCCAGAAGGCGGCGGCGGAAACGTACTGCGGCTCGACGCGTGTGCCCGCAATGAGGGGCAGCAGGGCCCACACGGCATAGAGTTCCCACATGTGTCCGAAGTAGCCGAAAGCGGAGGCGCGCACCTTTGGATCGCGCCAGATCACGGCAAGCGCGGTGGGTTTGATACGCGCGGCGCGCGGCAGGTTCGCACTATCCGGAACCAGCAGATAAAGCCCAACGCCGCCACACGCTGAGATCAGCGACACCGCGATCATCACCTGTTGCCATGGCCAGTCGGCGCCGAGCGCGCGCAGGCCATGCGGCATCGCGGTGCCAAGCACGAGCGCGCCGATCAGGAGCCCCAGCGCGGCTCCAAGACCGCGCGCGTACCACGCCGCGGCGATCTTCATGCCGACCGGATAAATGCCGGCGAGGAAGAATCCGGTCGCGAAGCGCAACAGCAGCAGCACCGAGTAATCGCCTGCGAATTCGATTCCCAGCGCATTGAACAGCGCGCCCGCGAGCGCGCACAGCAGAAAGACCAGTCGCGGCGAAAAACGGTCCGCAATCGTCAGCACCGCGAACACGAGCGTGCCGGCGATGAATCCGAGCTGAACCGCGGAGGTAAGCGCCCCGAGTGCGGTCTCCGGCAGAGCGGCAGCCTGCTGTAAATCGGGCAAGACAGCGTTGACCGCGAACCACGGCGACGTGCCGGCAAGCTGCGCGACGACGATGGTCGGCAGCACGCGCCGCGGAATCGGCGGATCGGCAGCAACATGGGTCGACATGGTCGGCCAATGTAGCCGTGCCGGTTCCGTCAGTCGAGCGTTGGGGCGCTGGACCGAGTCAGTTCGGCCGCTAGTTGCTGCGACATGCGATTGACGATCCCGTAGATCGACAGTTGTGGATTGGCGCCGATTGAGGTCGGAAAGATCGATCCGTCATGCACCGACAGGTTTTCGATCTGGAAATGCCGCCCGCGCGCATCGACCACGCCGTTGCGCTCCGAGGCAGCCATCCCGCAGCCCCCCATTACATGTGCGCTGACCACGCGCGCAATCAGCGGCTTCATCGGCAGCCGCGCGATGGCCTGTTTCGCATCGGCAAACGTCGTGTAGCCGCCAGCCAGTTCATGCACGGGGTACACCGTGCTGGCGCCGGCAGCGAACTGGATCTCGGCCATCACCGTGAGCGCGCGCCGTGTCGCTTCCCAGATCGGCGCGTTCAACGGGTAGTCGAGCACTGGCCCGCCATCATGACGCAGTTCGACCCGTCCGCCGCGACTGTCCGGATGAAATCCGTCGCGCAACAGTGCGAGGCTTACCTGCGCATGCGCAAACGCCTTCATCAGGCGCGCGTGCGCGCCGCCGAACCCATGCAACGTCGACGCGTACAGCACCGGGTGTAACGGCGCCGCTTCGAGCTTGAATCCGAGCGGGCCATCGATCGCGTCCGTCTCAAGGAAGTGGTCCGAGTACACGCTCTGCGGCGCGCCGGCGAAGCCATCGACCTTCTGTTCAAACAGTGCGGACGAAATGACCGTCGGGTGCAGGAAGGTGCGGTAGCCGAGAAGCGCATAGGGGTCGGGTGTGTTCGACCGCAGCAGCAATCCTGGCGTATTGATCGCGCCGCCGGCGGCGACGTAGTGCCGCGCGCGAATCTCGACGGTGATGCCGCTTTCGGTGAGACCATCATCGCGCAGCGCCACACATGTAAGCCGCGCGATCCGGTTGCCGTCGAATTCAAAGCGCAGCGCGCGCAGCCGCGTGAGCAGTCGCGCGCCGCGATCGAGCGCTGACGGCACAGTGGTGATCAGCATCGACCTTTTGGCATTGACCGGACACCCCATCCCGCAGTAGCCCAGGTCCAGGCATCCGCGCGCGTTGCGCTGCAGGGTCTTCACGGTGATTCCCAGCGCTGAGCAGCCGCGCTTGAGGATGTCGTTGTTTTCGTTCGGCGCCATCCGCCATGGCGCGATATCAAGACGGCGCTCCGCTTGCGCAAAGTACGGCGCAAGTTGCTCCGGCGTGAAATCCTGCAACCCGAAACGCTCGCGCCAGTACGCGAGCGTCGCCGCCGGCGTACGAAAGCTCGATGTCCAGTTGACCGTCGTCGAGCCACCGACCGCGCGCCCCTGCAGGATATTGATCGCCTTGTCCTTGGTCTTACGGGACGCTGAATCCCAGTAGAGCTGCGGATAGGCGTCGGCTTCTCGCATCCTGAAGTTGCGCGAACTCTTCAGCGGTCCCTCTTCAACCAGGATCGTGCTGAGCCCCGCCTTGGTCAGCAGGTCCGCGCTGATGCCGCCGCCGGCGCCGGTACCGATCACGACCACATCGCAGTCGAGCTTGAGGGGTGCGGCGAGCGTAGGCGCGTCGGTGACCTTCCATCCGCGCCCGAGTCCCGCTGCGATCGGATCGTCGATGGCAAGCGGAATTATTTCGCTCATAGACTGATCGGCCCCGGATAGCCAAGCGCTTCCCATGTCGAGGGATCCGCGTAGTAAGGACCGAGGACAAGGTCGTGCAGCGCGTGGTATCCGACCTGGAACAGATCGAATGAATGGGTGCGCCAGCGTTGCAGAAACGCACTCGTTTGTTCAACGCTCGCCACTTCCCAGCGATCGACGCCGGCGAGCCAGCGCCCCGGAGCCGATGCCAGCAGCATGAAGAGCTCGCCGAGTTCGATCCGGGTCGGCAGCGACAGGCCGGCGATCGTCGCGAGCGTGCGTTGCAGCGCGGCGTCGAGTGCTGCTGCGCGTGCCGCCGCATCGGTCGGCAACGCGTCTGCCAGCAGAGCAGGCATCACGCCGTTCAGAACGATGCGGGTTTCGTCACTGGTGGCGGCGTCCCGCGCTGCCGGTTTCAAAAGGAATGCCGCGCCGCCGGCCGCAGCGAGCACGGCGCTGCCGATCAGCCCCACTTTCAGAAGCGTTCGTCGCTGCATGTCAAGACAATGCTCGATTGCCTCACGTATCGTTGCGATGAATTGTAGGAAGCCGCAGTAGAACAGCTCGTCTAAAGCCGGCCACCATGAATGAAGCAGATTCGTCGCGAGTTCGCCTGGCTGCTGCGTTGACGCGGGTCATCGAACTGCGCCAGCAACTTGAGCGTGACCCGGCATTGGGCAAGAAGTGGCACGCAGTCAAGAGCTGGCAGGCGGATCGCTTGCGTCGCACGTATCCGGACCTGCTCGCCTCCAAGCGCTTTGCGCCTGCGTGCGAGTTCTTCCTGTCGGAGTTGTACGGTGCGAAGGACTTCGAGCAGCGCGATCAGGAGGCGCTGCGTGTTGTTCCCATGCTCGCGCGCATGCTGCCCGAGCGTGCAGTTCAGACAATGGCGCTCGCTGTCGAGCTTGATGAGCTGTCAGAGGAGCTCGATGCGCGTGTCGCGCGGCTGGTTGCAACGCCGATTGATGAAGCGAGGTATGCCGATGCGTATCGCACCGCTGGCACGCGTTCCGAGCGAGAGCATCAGATCGACACCATCGACCGCATCGGCCGATCGCTGGAAAGACTGGCGCGAATTCCGTTGCTGGCGCCAATGCTGCACATGATGCGGGCGCCCGCGGAAGCTGCGGGGCTCGGCCATCTGCATCATTTCCTGCAGGCGGGGTTCGACGCATTCACGGTGATGGGCGCGGCGAACGATTTCCTCGGCACGATTCGCGGCCGTGAGACCGCGCTGATGGAATCGTTGTTCGCCGGCGAACCGTTGAGCGTTCCTACGGTGCCCGCTCGCGGATGACGCGCGTGCCAAGCAATCGATCGTGCAGCAGCTGCCGGTCGGAATTGGTTCGACTCAGCAGAAGCATTGCCAAGAAACCGATGACCAGCGCAGCCGCGTCCCACGCCGCATGACTGTGAAACAGGGCAACAAACAGCAGGCCGGGCGCAAACAGCGTCCAGGCGAGGAAGTAGCGCAGCACTGCCTTTTGCACGGAAAGCAGTCGACCATCGCGATCGACCAGCCGAAGATGCCATGACTTCATCGCCAGCGTCTGGCCGCTGCGGGCCCAGCAGAAGACGAAGTACATGCCGACGGCGACGAACAGGACAGCCTGCAGGATCCCACGTTGATACGTTGTGAGTGGATAGGTCCAACGCAGTGCGGCGAGCACCGCGTAGCTGACGATGAATACGACGCCAAACAGCAGCACGCTTTCGTAGATCAGCGACGCGACACGGAGAAGCAGCCCTGGACCAGGGGCTGCAACGGCATCTCCGCGCGCTGACTGTGGCATGCGTTCAGTCCAGCGATACGCTTGGCGCGGCTATCTGGAGTCGGCTTTCTTCTGCTCGGCATCGCGCCGGCTTGCGCGCGTCGGCTTCTGTGCAGGGGGGGTCGACGCCTGCGCCTTGTCTGACAGTTCGCGCTTGCGCTCGGCCGGGAGGTCTTTGTACTCCTGAATCAGCGCCTGCCTTTGATCGATCGGAAGCTCGTAGGCCTTGCGGAAATTTTCGCGCACGTTGCGGCGCTCTTCAGGCGATAGCTTTGCGAACCTTGCCATGCGCTCATGCATGCGCGCCTTCGCATCGGGTGACAGCTGCGGGTACTTCTTCGCGACTTCAAGCCATTTCTGCTTGCGGTCGCGGTCGAACGTGTCCCAGTCCTGCGCCAGCGGCGCCAAGGCCTCTTGCTGTGGCGCGGTCAGCTCTTTCCAGGCTGGCTTCGCGAGTCGAGTCGTTGCGGCGGCCGGCTTGCCGGGCGCGGTTGGGGAAGTCTGCGCCTGCGCTTGAGCGAAAAACACCGTGGCCGCAACAGCGGCCACGGTGAGGAACAGTCGAAGTACGCCGAAGGTCACGGCCGATCGCCACATCTAGTTGGAGGGTTCCTGATTCTTGAGCAACACACCAAAACCGGACTCGGCGTACGTGTCGATCGGGTGTTCATCGAGCAGTACGGCGAAGTCGAGATCGGCCAGGTGCTCGATGGTCTGCGTGCGCTGCCACTGGTAGATGCCGACAAATCCGATGACGAGTACCGCAATCGGCGCGGCCAGCCCGGCGCGATGCAGCCAGGTCCAGAATCCGCCGGGTGCGGCGGGGGATGGTGCGCCCGCGCCGACAGGCTGCAAGGATGGAACCCAGGCAGGGGCCTCCTGCTGCCCCGGCCGATAACGCGCCAGAGCGCGCCCACGGGCCTGTTCCAGCCGATAGACGGTACTGTAGTCGAGCCGCTCGGCGCCTTCGTTAAGGGCCTGGCGGATCCGATAGGCAAATTCAGTCTCTTTCATAACGTGATACCCCGCTCGCGCAATGCGCGTGCCAAGGTGTGCGTGGCACGCGAGCAATGAGTTTTGACGCTGCCCTCCGAGCAGCCCATCGCCGCCGCCGTCTCTGCAACATCGAAATCCTCCCAGTAACGCAGCAGAAAGGCCTCTCGTTGACGGGCCGGCAGCTTTGCCACTTCTTCCTCGATGATGCCGACCACCTGCTGGCGCGAAACCTGGTCGGCGGCGCTTTCTGCCGCCTGCGAACCGGTCAGCGCCTCGAGGGTCTCAAGGGGATCGGCATCCTCATCGTCTGAGGGCGTCAGTGCGGAAAACAGGGTCGTCCAGGTCGAACGGACCTTCTGGCGACGAAAGAAGTCGTGAATCGTGTTCTGCAGGATCCGCGTGAACAGAAGCGGCAGTTCCGCCGCCGGCCGATCGCTGTAGTTCTGAGAGAGTTTGATCATCGCGTCCTGGACGATGTCCAAGGCGTTGTCATCATCGCGGACGGCAAAAGCAGCCTGTTTGAAGGCGCGGCGTTCGACGCTAGCGAGGAATTCGGCGAGTTCTTCTCGAGTGGCCATCCACAAGTGCCGTTCACGTCACGAAACGCGGCAACGATCAGGTGAGGGCGGCGCGGAATCCTATCAGAGCATGGGGAATTCCCGTTTGTGGGCGCCCGATGCCCCGACCCAGCGCGCTGGCATGTGCTGCGATTTGCCCAAGCTGGTGCGCTGCAGTATCGTCACTGGTTCTTGCATCACAAGAGGCTTAGCTCGATTTCAGCCAATCCGGTTGTTGTATAGCTAAACGCGCAGTGCCGCACCGTCCGTCACGAGCGGATAAGGAACGGCATCCAATCAATCTCCAGCAGGACCTTGAGAGGAAAGGCAAATGCAATCACTCAGCGCGGAAATGCGCACCGAGTCCCGCCTCGCAGGACATAAACCCGAACTGCTGACAGGCGCCGAAATCGTCGTCAGGTGTCTGCAGGAAGAAGGCGTCGAGCACGTCTTTGGCTACCCCGGCGGGGCGGTCCTTTACATCTACGACGAGATCTTCAAGCAGGACAAGTTCCTGCACATCCTGGTACGCCACGAGCAGGCTGCGGTACATGCGGCCGACGCGTACTCACGATCGAGCCAGCGCATTGGCGTGGCGCTCGTCACCAGCGGCCCCGGGGTGACCAACGCGGTGACCGGCATCGCGACCGCGTACATGGATTCGATCCCGATGGTGATCATCACGGGCCAGGTGCCCTCGCACGCGATCGGGCAGGACGCTTTCCAGGAGTGCGACACCGTCGGCATCACCCGGCCGTGCGTCAAGCACAACTTCCTGGTCAAGGATGTGCGCGATCTGGCCACGACGATACGCAAGGCGTTCTTCGTGGCGGCAACGGGTCGACCAGGGCCGGTGTTGGTCGATATCCCGAAGGACATCACGATCGCGAAGTGCGAATTCAGCTATCCGCGCGATCTCACCATGCGTTCCTACAACCCGGTCGTCAAGGGCCACCAGGGGCAGATCAAGAAAGCGGTGCAGCTGCTGATGTCCGCCGAGCGGCCGATGATCTACACGGGCGGCGGCGTGATCCTGTCCGACTCGGCTGAACTGCTGAACAAGTTGGTCAACTCCCTCGGGTACCCGTGCACCAGCACGCTGATGGGACTGGGTGGATTCAAGGCGTCGGACCCGAAATTCATGGGCATGCTCGGCATGCACGGCACCTACGAGGCGAACATGGCCATGCAGCATTGCGATGTGCTGCTGGCAGTGGGCGCGCGGTTTGACGATCGCGTGATCGGGAATCCGAAGCACTTTGCCCAGAACCCGCGCAAGATCATTCACATCGACGTCGATCCATCGTCGATTTCCAAGCGCGTGCGGGTCGACATCCCGATTGTCGGCGACGTGAAGGAAGTGTTGACCGAACTCATCACGCAGATCGAAGCGGCCGAGGCGAAATCGAATACGCAGGCGTTGAAATCCTGGTGGACGCAGATCAACGACTGGCGCAAGCGCGATTGTCTGAAGTACGACCGATCGAGCGACATCATCAAGCCGCAGTACGTGGTCGAAAAGCTGTGGGAGGTCACGAACGGCGATGCGTTCGTGACGTCGGACGTCGGCCAGCATCAGATGTGGGCGGCGCAGTACTACCGGTTCGACAAACCGCGGCGCTGGATCAACAGTGGCGGCCTGGGCACGATGGGTGTGGGTCTGCCGTACGCGATGGGTGTGCAGATGGCAAACCCGGGCGCGCAGATCGCGGTGATCACCGGCGAGGCGTCGATCCAGATGTGCATCCAGGAGCTGTCGACCTGCAAGCAGTACCGGTTCACGCCCAAGATCTGCAACCTGAACAACCGTTATCTCGGCATGGTGCGGCAGTGGCAGCAGATCGACTACGGCAGCCGCTATTCGCAGTCCTACGTGGACGCGCTGCCGGACTTCGTCAAGCTGGCCGAGGCCTACGGACACGTCGGTATGGTGATCGTCAAGCCGGCGGACGTTGAGCCGGCACTGCGCGAGGCGTTCGGCAAGTACAAAGACCGCCTGGTGTTCATGGACTTCATCACCGACCAGACGGAAAACGTCTGGCCAATGGTGAAGGCTGGCAAAGGGCTGACTGAAATGCTGCTGGGCTCGGAGGATCTGTAGATGCGGCACATCATCTCGGTCCTGCTCGAAAATGAGCCTGGCGCGCTATCGCGCGTGGTGGGATTGTTCTCTGCGCGCGGTTACAACATCGAAACACTGACGGTGGCGCCAACGGAAGATGCGTCGCTGTCGCGAATGACGATCGTGACCGTCGGTTCTGATGATGTGATTGAGCAGATCACCAAGCACCTGAACCGGCTGATCGAGGTCGTCAAGGTCGTCGATCTGACCGAGGGCGATTTCACCGAGCGCGAGCTGATGCTGATCAAGGTGCGCGCGGTCGGCAAGGAGCGCGAGGAGATGAAGCGGATGGCCGACATTTTCCGCGGCCGCATCATCGACGTCACTGAGCGCACCTACACGATCGAGCTGACCGGCGCCACCGGCAAGCTCGATGCGTTCATTCGTGGCGTCGATCGCGCCTCGATCCTCGAGACCGTGCGTACCGGCAGCTCGGGCATCGGCCGCGGGGAACGCATCCTGCGGGTCTGACGTGTCCCGCAATATGCGTTCCGCAATCATCAGGAACGAGGGGGCTCGGCGGGCCCCCTCTTGCTCCTCCGGCCACGATCGAACAAGCCATCAAAGCAATCATTAGGAGAAGACATGAAGGTCTATTACGACAAGGATGCGGATCTATCGCTGGTCAAGGGCAAGAAGGTCGCGATTGTGGGTTACGGCTCGCAGGGACACGCGCATGCGCTGAATCTGAAGGAGTCGGGCGTCAAGGTCACCGTCGCCGTCAGAAAAGGAGGCCCATCGTGGAACAAGGCGGCCAACGCCGGGCTCGACGTCAAGGAGGTCGGCGCCGCCGTGAAGGACGCCGATGTCGTGATGATCCTGCTGCCCGATGAAAACCATGCCGATGTCTATCGCCAGTCGATCGAGCCCAACATCAAGCAGGGCGCGGCGCTCGCGTTCGCGCATGGCTTCAACATTCATTTCGGCCAGATTCAGCCGCGCGCCGATCTCGACGTCATCATGGTCGCGCCGAAAGCACCCGGCCACACGGTGCGCTCGACCTACGCACAAGGTGGCGGCGTGCCGATGCTGATCGCCGTGCATCAGAACGCCTCGGGTGCAGCGCGTGACATCGCTTTGTCATACGCGGCAGCGATCGGCGGTGGCAAGGCCGGCGTGATCGAGACCAACTTCCGCGAGGAGACGGAGACCGATCTGTTCGGCGAACAGACCGTGCTTTGCGGCGGCTGTGTCGAACTGGTGAAGGCCGGGTTCGAGACCCTGGTCGAAGCCGGCTATGCACCCGAGATGGCCTATTTCGAGTGCCTGCATGAATTGAAGCTGATCGTCGACCTGATGTACGAGGGTGGCATCGCCAACATGAACTACTCGATTTCGAACAACGCCGAATATGGCGAATACGTGACGGGCCCGGAGATCATCACTGCCGATACCAAGGCAGCGATGAAGCGCGCATTGGACCGGATCCAGACCGGTGAGTACGCGAAGAGTTTCATCCTGGAGAACCGGGCGGGTGCGACCACGCTGCACGCGCGGCGGCGCCTCATGGCCGAGCACGAAATCGAGAAGGTGGGCGAAAAGCTCAGAGCCATGATGCCCTGGATCAAGGCCAATCGCCTGGTCGATCGATCCAAGAACTGATCGGCCGGGCATCAAAGCGGGTGCGCGGGTTGCGGGTGAACCGTCCCGCAACCTTTGCGCGTGAATCGACACGCCACTGCTTATCGGAGTTCGACATGAGCCTTCGCTGGCTTCCGCTGGCCGCCGCATTCATCATGACTGCCGTGTTCGCACAGACGCCGACACCGCCGCGCTTCGAAGGCACCCTGCTGATCATGACCGGCGCAGCCGAACTCGAAGTCGCAAATGACGAAGCGGTGGTGTCGTTCTTCCTGGAACTGCAGGAACCCGAGCTTGCGCGAGCGCAGTCGCAGGTCAACCAGCGCGTCTCCGAGGGCGTGGCGTCGATCAGGCGGGCCGATCCCAAGGCGCAGGTCGAAACGTCCGGCTACGGCAGTTATCCTGTCTATCAGTCCGGCACCGGGCGCAAGATCATCGGCTGGCGAGTGCGGCAAAGTGTCAATGTGCGCACGACGGAACTCGCTAATCTGCCGAAAGCGATCGCTGCCGGCCAGCAGCAGCTGGCGCTGGGCGGGCTCGATTTCCGGCTTTCGAGCACCGCGCGCGAGCGTGTCGAGGGCGAGTTGATCCAGCGCGCGATCGCGAACCTGAACGCGCGTGTCGCCGCCGCGGCCCAGGCCTTGAATGTCCCCGCTGCGCGCCAACGGATCGAGGAAATGAACTTCGGGATTCCGACCGGCGGGCGTCCTCCGGTGGTGGCGATGGCACGCATGCAGGCCGCAGGAGCGGCAGATGCTGTTGCGGAACCCCAGATGGATGCCGGCCAGTCAACACAGCAGGTCACGCTTTCGGCCAAGGTTCGTTTCCTGCCTTGAGTTGCGCACGCTGGGCGCGCTGCTCCGATACCATACGGACGTCGCGTTCGGAGACCCTGCTCGGTGTCGACCTATCCCCATCCATTGCTGGCGCGCGAAGGCTGGCCCTTCATTGCGATCGCACTGGCCGCGGCGGTGGTCGTGTACGCGCTGGCCGGGTTGTGGTGGTCGTTACCACTTTGGCTGCTGCTCGTGTTCGTGGTCCAGTTCTTTCGCGATCCGCCCCGTGAGATCCCCTCGCAGTCCAACGCCGTGCTGGCGCCCGCCGACGGCCGTATCGTGAAAGTCGAGAAGGCGCACGATCCGTACACCGATCGTGACACGCTGCTGATCAGCGTGTTCATGAATGTGTTCAATGTGCACAGCAACCGCGCGCCGGTCGACGGCACGGTCGAACGCGTCGACTACCAGACCGGCAAGTTCATCAATGCCGATCTCGACAAGGCCTCAACCGAGAATGAGCGCAACGCGATGGTGATGCGACTCGACGGCGAGCGGATCACGGTGGTGCAGGTCGCCGGGCTGATCGCGCGTCGCATCCTGTGTTACGTCAAGGCGGGCGATCGCCTCTCACGCGGGCAGCGTTACGGCTTCATCCGCTTCGGCTCGCGCGTGGATGTTTATCTGCCGTTGACCGCGCGACCGAGAGTCGCAGTGGGCGACGTGGTGGCGGCAACCTCGTCGATTCTGGCGGAACTTTAGAACCTATCTCAAGATCACCGATGGATCGCGTTGCAACGAGAAGGCGGTGGATCCAAGGCGGCTGTCGAAGGACAGTAGCCGGGCCAACGGCCGAGACGGCCAACGCCGCAGACGCCGCCTTATCGTCGCAACCCTCCGGGGCGGGGCCGCATTGGGCGCATGGCGTTGTTGCGGCTCGTGTCCTTGCAGGAGCAATGGTCCCCCTAATTTGGCAAATGAGGCGCCTAGCCCTGCGCCCAATGTGGCTCCGCCACGACCACCGGGGATCTTGAGATAGGTTCCATATGCGTTTCCGCCGTCGCAAGCCGCGCCCGTTCGGATTGACCGCCACGCCTGGCGTGGGCGACGAGGTCGTCGTGCCGCGCCGCCGCCGCGGCATCTATCTGCTGCCGAACCTTTTCACGCTGGCGGCGCTGTTCGCTGGCTTCTTCGCGATCGTGCAGGCGATGAACCAGCGCTTCGAGTGGGCTGCGATCGCGATTTTTGTCGCGATGGTCCTTGACGGCATGGACGGGCGCGTTGCGCGGCTAACGAACACGCAGAGCGCGTTCGGCGAGCAATTCGACTCCCTGTCTGACATGACCTCGTTTGGCGTTGCGCCGGCGCTGGTGATGTACGAATGGATTCTTCACGACATCGGCCGCTGGGGATGGGCCGGCGCGTTTGTCTACTGCGCGGGCGCCGCGTTGCGGCTGGCGCGCTTCAACGCCAACATCGGCGTCATCGACAAGCGCTACTTCCAGGGTCTGCCCAGTCCCGCGGCCGCGGCGCTGGTCGCCGGTTTCGTCTGGCTGGCGATCGACAACAAGTTCCACATCAAGGACGCCTGGATGCCGTGGTTTGCATTTGGGATCACCGTTTATGCCGGACTGACGATGGTGTCGAGCGCCCCGTTCTACAGTGGAAAGAGCTTTCATCTCGCGCGTAGCGTGCCGTTCTGGGTCATGGTGGTCGCCATCGTCATCGTCTTCTTTGTTTCGTCCGATCCGCCGATCGCGCTGTTCAGCCTGTTCTGCTGCTACGCGCTGTCGGGATATGTGTTATTGGCATGGCAGTGGTGGCTCGGTCGTCCCAATCCGGCCAAGCCGGTGCCGCCGTCGACTGACGCATCGGGTTAAGTGCCGCGCTGCGCGGTTGTCGCAACGTGTGTTTCGGCCTATAGTCCGGCACATGCCCCTCTGCTCATTCACCATCCTGTCTTCCGCCGCGGGCGCCGATCTGCTGCGTCTGCTTCTGCTGCGCCCCGCGCGCAGCTAACTCCTCCCCACAACTTGTTGCAACATCCGGCCTGCATGGCGCAGGCAGGACGATCCGTTATGGAGACGCCCATGGACCACTTGATCATTTTCGACACCACCTTGCGCGACGGCGAGCAAAGCCCGGGCGCATCGATGACGCGCGAGGAAAAGCTGCGTATCGCCAAGCAGCTCGAGCGGCTGCGGGTGGATGTGATCGAGGCGGGCTTCGCTGCGAGCTCGAATGGCGACTTTGAGGCAGTGAAGGCGATTGCCAGCACCATCAAGGACTCGACCGTGTGCTCGCTGGCACGCGCCAACGACAAGGACATCAGCCGCGCCGCCGCGGCGCTTGAAGGTGCGAGATCCAAACGCATTCACACCTTCATCGCGACCTCGCCGCTGCATATGGAAAAGAAGCTGCGGATGACGCCTGACGAGGTGTTCGAGCAGGCGAAGCTCGCGGTGCGGTTCGCGCGCCGGTTCACGGAAAACGTCGAGTTTTCGCCGGAGGACGGCTATCGCTCGGAGCCGGACTTTCTTTGCCGCGTGATCGAGGCCGTCATCAAGGAAGGGGCCACGACGATCAACATCCCCGACACCGTGGGCTATGCGGTTCCCGAGCTTTACGGCAACTTCCTGCTCGACCTGCGGCGACGCATTCCGAATTCGGACAAGGCGATCTGGTCCGTGCATTGCCATAACGATCTCGGCATGGCAGTGGCGAATTCGCTGGCAGGGGTCAAGATTGGCGGCGCGCGCCAGGTCGAATGCACGATCAACGGCCTGGGCGAACGTGCCGGCAACTGCTCGCTCGAAGAGGTGGTGATGGCGGTAAAGACGCGACGCGATTTCTTCGGTCTCGACGTCGGCATCGACACCACGCAAATCGTCCCCGCATCGAAACTGGTGTCCGGAATCACCGGTTTCCCGGTGCAGCCGAACAAGGCGGTGGTTGGCGCCAATGCATTCGCGCACGCGTCCGGCATCCACCAGGACGGCGTGCTCAAGGCGCGCGATACCTATGAAATCATGCGGGCCGAGGATGTCGGCTGGAGCACCAACAAGATCGTGCTCGGCAAGCTCTCGGGCCGCAATGCGTTCAAGCAACGCGTGCAGGAACTGAGCATCCCGATTGAAAGCGAAACCGAGCTGAACGCGGCCTTTGCCAAATTCAAGGAACTTGCGGACCGCAAGGCGGAGATCTTCGACGAGGACATTCAGTCCCTGTTCTCCGACGAAACGGTCACGGCGCATGACGAACACTTCAAGCTGGTGTCGCTGGCACAGCGGTCCGAAACGGGAGAACGGCCGCACGCGCGCATCGTGTTCACGATCGGCACGCAGGAGGTGGTCTCCGAGTCCGATGGCAATGGTCCGGTCGACGCGTCAATGCGCGCGATCGAGGCGCGCGTGAACAGCGGTTCGGAACTGCTGCTGTTTTCGGTCAATGCGATCACTTCCGGGACCGAATCGCAAGGCGAGGTCACCGTGCGGCTCGGCCGCGCGGGGCGCATCGTCAACGGCGTCGGCGCCGACCCTGACATCATCGCGGCATCCGCCAAGGCGTACCTAAGTGCCCTCAACAAGCTGTACACGACCGCCGAGCGCCTCAACCCGCAGACGTCACCGACGCCGTGAACGAATGCCCAAGCTCTGCCCCAAGATCATCCTTGAAGGCACGCGTCTCACGTTCAAAACCGACATCGCGTTCGCGCTGAACGAGCATCCTCGCATTGTCGGACCGCGCAAATACCGCTACCACTCACCGTTGATCTCGGCCGAGTGGTGCGCCTTCACAAACTTTCCCTGGGGCCGGGGTTTGATCAATTTCGCCCCGGAGGAAGAAGCGCAGGCGATGGAGACATACTCGACCTGGGCGCGCTTGTTCGAGTTGCTCCGCTACTACTCGTGGATCGTCGATCGTTTTCACATTTCCACGCGCGCTTTTCAGCTGCAGACGCACGGTAGGGACTACGACTTCGGCTGGCTCGAGAGGCGCCTGATCCCGCTCGGCTTCCGGCTGGTGTTTCTGAGCCGCGCCCCGCAGTCATTTGCGGCCGCACGTGCACGTCGGCTGCAGGTCTCGGGTAACCCTGCCCAATACGATGATCTTGACGCGTTCGTTCGCGAGCAAAGCCTGATGGAGCGGCTGGTCGGGGAGTCGAGGCTGCCCGTGCTGCGGCTCGATATCTCGGATAACGATGTTGGAGCCGCCGTGGAGCGCATTGCCGACTGGCTCGAAAGAACCGGCGGCCTGCACGCGTCCGCGGGCGGCGCGATCGACGGGCGGACCGACCGCTGAGGCCGGCGCAAGCCGGGGACGAATCGGTTAGAATGCGCGCTCCACGGCACGGCCTTCCTTCCGTGTCCGCACGTTGATTTGAAAGGGAAAATCATGTCGGTTGCAGACATCAAGAAGGGCGACATTGTCGCCAAGTATCAGCGCAGCAAAGCGGATACCGGTTCGCCCGAGGTGCAGGTGGCACTGCTGACGGCCCGGATCAATGAACTGACCGAACACTTCAAGGCCCACGTCAAGGATCATCATTCCCGGCGCGGTCTGCTGAAGATGGTCAGCCGGCGCCGTAAGCTGCTTGACTACCTCAAGGGCAAGAACCCGGAGTCCTACAAGGGGCTGATCGACAGCCTCGGCCTGCGCAAGTAGTCGTGTTCGGGAGATGACATCAACCAGCCTGCGAGCAACAGCTCAGCGGGCTTTTTGCATTCTCCGCTTTGTCCCGCCGGGTCGCGCGCTGCGCTGTGGATGTGAGGAAATCACTTGGTTGATCTCCGAGTCGTCGATACCGCCGCGTGCCCTGCCCAATGATGTCGTGACTGCGTAATGATGACGCAGAGAGGATGGCTCAAGTGTTCGAAAAAGTGACGAAGTCGTTTCAGTACGGTGCGCACACGGTGCGGCTGGAAACCGGAGAAATCGCACGCCAGGCGAGTGGCGCCGTGGTGTGCTCGATGGACGATACGGTGGTGCTTGCCACCGTGGTGGCGAGATCGGAGGCCAAGGCGGGACAGGACTTCTTTCCGCTGACGGTCGATTATGTCGAGAAGACCTACGCGGCCGGCAAGATTCCCGGCGGCTTCTTCAAGCGGGAAGGTCGCCCAAGCGAAAAGGAAACGCTGACGTCGCGCCTGATCGATCGTCCGATCCGACCGCTGTTTCCCGATAGCTACTTCAACGAGGTGCAGGTCGTCATCCACGTGATGTCGGTCAATCCCGAGATTGATCCTGACATCCCCGCGATGATCGGTGCGTCAGCCGCGCTATCGGTGTCGGGCCTTCCTTTCAAGGGGCCGGTCGGTGCGGCGCGTGTGGCATATCTCGATGGTCAGTACGTTCTGAATCCGACTGCCGCGCAACTGAAGGACTCGAAGCTCGACCTGGTGGTTGCGGGCACGGAGCGCGCAGTGCTGATGGTCGAGTCCGAGGCCGATCAATTGCCCGAGGATGTGATGCTCGGTGCCGTGGTGTACGGCCATGAGCAGATGCAGACGGCGATCAACGCGATTCACGAACTGGTGCGCGATGCCGGCAAACCGGCGGCGAATTGGCAGCCGCCCGCGAAGAACGAGGCGCTCATCGCCAAGGTGATCGCGGTTGTCGGCGCGGACCTGCGCGCTGCGTACCAGATCCGCAGCAAGCAGGCGCGCACGCAGAAGATTGAGGACGCGTACCGGCACCTGTGGCAGAAGCTCGAAGAAGAGGCGGCGGCGACGGGTCAGCCCAAGCCGGATGACAACGAGATCGACTCGATCATGTTCGATCTGCAGGCCAAGATCGTCCGCAGCCAGATTCTCGACGGCGAGCCGCGCATCGACGGTCGCGATACGCGCACGGTGCGGCCGATCGCGATCCGCCTTGGTGTGCTGCCGCGGACGCACGGCAGCGCGCTGTTCACGCGCGGCGAAACACAGGCGCTCGTCACCGCCACCCTCGGAACCAAGCAGGACGAGCAGATCATCGACGCGCTGATGGGTGAGTACCGCGAGCGCTTCATGCTCCACTACAACATGCCGCCGTTTGCCACCGGCGAGACGGGGCGTGTCGGTGCACCCAAGCGACGGGAGATCGGCCATGGCCGGCTGGCCAAGCGTGCACTGCTCGCCTGTCTGCCGAGTCCCGAGGACTTCCAGTATTCGATTCGCGTCGTGTCGGAGATCACCGAGTCAAACGGCTCGTCATCGATGGCGTCCGTATGCGGCGGCTGCCTGGCGCTGATGGACGCCGGGGTACCGATGAAGGCGCACGTCGCGGGCGTGGCGATGGGCCTGATCAAGGAGGGCAACAAGTTCGCGGTGCTGACCGACATCCTCGGTGATGAGGATCACCTCGGCGACATGGACTTTAAGGTGGCCGGTACCGTCAACGGCGTGACCGCGCTGCAGATGGACATCAAGATCGAGGGCATCACCAAGGAGATCATGCACGCCGCGCTGATGCAGGCACAGGAAGGCCGCATGCACATCCTGCAGAAGATGCAGCAGGCGATGGAAGCGCCGCGCGGTGAGCTGTCGGCGTTTGCGCCGCGCCTGACCAAGATGAAGATCAATCCGGAAAAGATCCGCGACGTGATCGGCAAAGGCGGCGCAGTGATCCGCGCGCTGACCGAGGAAACCGGCACCCAGATCGACATCGAGGACGATGGCACCATCATCATCGCCAGCGTCGACCTCGAGAAGGCCAAGGAGGCAGAGCGCCGCATCCGCGAGCTGACGGCCGAGGTGGAGGTGGGCAAGATCTACGACGGCACCGTGCTTCGTCTGCTGGACTTTGGCGCGATCGTGCAGATCCTCCCCGGCCGCGATGGCCTGTTGCACATCTCGCAGATCGCCAGTGAGCGCGTGAACGCGGTCGCCGATTATCTGAAGGAAGGTCAGGCGGTGAAGGTCAAGGTGATCGAGGCCGACGAGAAGGGCCGCGTGCGGTTGTCGATGAAAGCCGCCGCGGCGGAACTCGGCGGCGCGCAGCAGTAGTCGGGCGTCGGGAGTCGGGCGATTCCCGATGCACAACTCCATGAAAGCGGTCGAAATCATCAAGCCGGGTGGGCCGGAGGTGTTGCGCCTCTGCGAGCGGCCGCGACCCCAACCCGGCAAGGGCGAGGCGCTGATCCGCGTGTTCGCGGCCGGAGTCAATCGCCCCGACGTGCTGCAGCGCAAGGGCGCGTATGCGCCGCCGCCGGGCGCGTCCGATCTGCCCGGGCTGGAGGTCGCGGGCGCGATCGAGGGCGGCGATCTCGCCGGCAGCGGCCTTTCGGTCGGCGATTCGGTGTGCGCCCTCGTCGCCGGCGGCGGCTACGCTGAGTCCTGTGTCGCGCCGGTCGGACAGATTCTTCCGCTGCCGCGCGGCCTGAGCTTCGCCGAGGCCGCGGCGTTACCGGAAACCCACTTCACAGTGTGGAGCAACGTGTTCGATCGGGCGCACCTTGCGCCAGGCGAATCGCTGCTGGTGCAGGGCGGAACGAGCGGTATCGGCGTGGCGGCCATCCAGATCGCCGCCGCGCTCGGCAATACGGTGTTTGCCACTGCCGGCAGTGACGACAAGTGCCGAGCCTGTGAGACGCTCGGCGCGCGGCGCGCGATCAACTACCGCAGCGAGGATTTCGTCGCCGTGGTGCGCGAGCTGACCGCACGGCGCGGGGTCGACGTGATCCTCGACATGGTCGCTGGCGACTATGTTCCGCGTGAAATCGAATGCCTGGCCGACGATGGCCGGCTGGTCGTTATCGCGCTGCTCGGCGGCGCCAAGGCGACGGTCGACCTGAATGCGATCCTGCGGCGGCGGCTCGTCCTGACCGGGTCGACGCTGAGACCGCGCTCCGTCGAGTTCAAGGCGGCGATCGCGAGGAAATTACGCGCCACCGTGTGGCCCCTGATCGAGATCGGGCACGTGAAGCCGATGCTGTTCAAGACCTTTGCGCTCGCCGACGCAGCGGCGGCACATGAGCTGATGGAATCGAGCCAGCACATCGGCAAGATCGTTCTGAACGTGACCGACGCGGCCCCGACCAGACCCTGAGAATCGATATGACGACCCGCCGGAAACTGGTTGCCGCCAACTGGAAGATGAACGGCTCCCTCGACACCAATGCGGCGTGGCTGGCGGAACTTCGCGCCGGACGTTGGACGTGCGATGTGGCTGTGTGCGCGCCCTTTGTCTATCTGGCGCAGGTGCGCGATGGCCTCGCCGGTGTTGCCGCGGATCTCGGGGCGCAGAACCTGAGTGTCGAAAAACCGGGCGCGTTCACCGGTGAGGTGGCCGGCGAAATGTTGATCGATATCGGCTGTCGCTGGGTGATCGTCGGTCATTCGGAGCGCCGCGGCCTGTACGGTGAGACGAACGAAATCGTCGCCGCGAAGGCGGTGTGCGCATTCGCGGTCGGACTGAGGCCGATCGTCTGTGTTGGCGAAACTCTGGCGGAGCGCGAAGCCGGCCGCACGCTCGAAGTGGTGGGCGCGCAGCTGGATGCGGTACTGAAGCGGTGCACTGTTGCTCAGTTGGCGCAAGCCGCGTTGGCCTATGAACCGGTGTGGGCAATCGGCACCGGCCGCACCGCCACACCCGCGCAGGCGCAGGAAGTGCACGCAGCGATTCGCGCGCAGCTCGCGCACGCGGATGCGGCAGCGGCGGCGTCGACGCGAATTCTCTACGGCGGAAGTGTGAAGCCCGCCAATGCAGCGGAACTCTTTGCGCAAGCGGACATCGACGGTGGTTTGATCGGCGGTGCGGCGTTGGTCGCGAAGGATTTTCTGGCGATCTGCAGCGCTGCCGGTTGAGTTGAATTCTGACGAGGAAATGACATGGCTTACATGACCACATTGCTGATCGTGCTTCAGGTGCTGTGTGCGATCGCGATCATCGTGCTCGTGCTGCTCCAGCACGGCAAGGGCGCAGACATGGGCGCGGCGTTCGGCGGCGGTGCATCGGGCAGTCTCTTCGGCGCAACCGGCTCGGCCAACTTCCTGTCGCGCAGTACCGGTGCCGTGGCTGCAGTGTTCTTCATCGCGACGCTTGGACTGGCTTACAGCGCAACGTCGATGCGTGCGGTGAAGGCGCCACAGGGCGGCGTGATGGGCACGATGGTGCCGAGCGAACCGGCCAAGGCCGATGCCGGCAAGGATGAAAAGAAGGACGCCGTCCCCGCTGCTGATGAACGAAAAGCGGCGGGCAAGGCGGGCGATATTCCAAAGTAGCCAGGCGGGTTTCTCCCTCGCGGCGAGGCGCGGTGCAAGAGTGATTGAAGTAGAATCCGCGCCGTTGCCGACGTGGTGGAATTGGTAGACACACCATCTTGAGGGGGTGGCGGCGAAAGCCGTGTGAGTTCGAGTCTCACCGTCGGCACCAACCGTCGAGCATCGGGTCGCGATCGCGTCATCCAACGGGTCGGCAGGGCGTTCGCGATCTTGAAGTTAGGCGGCCTGAACCGTTGCACGGCGGCGTTTTGGATCTGATAGTGGCCTGATGGACCGGGAATGAACATCGACAGCTACGTCCCTGTGCTTCTGTTCATCCTGGTCGGCGTCATCGTCGGCGTTGCGCCGATCGCGGTGGGCGCGCTCCTTGGTCCGCACAAGCCCAATCCGGAGAAATTGTCGCCTTATGAATGCGGATTCGAGGCATTCGAAGACGCACGCATGAAATTTGATGTGCGCTATTACCTTGTCGCGATCCTGTTCATCCTGTTCGATCTTGAAATCGCGTTCCTTTTTCCATGGGCGGTCGTGCTCGGCGACCTGCCGCCGTGGAGCGCTGGCTTCTGGGCGATGATGCTGTTCCTCGCCATTCTGACCGTCGGCTTCCTCTACGAATGGAAGAAGGGCGCGCTGGATTGGGAATAGGCGCGTAACTCATGGGAATCGAAGGCGTCCTGAACGAGGGTTTTGCGACCACTCAGCTCGACAAGCTGATCAACTGGAGCAAGACCGGTTCGATGTGGCCGATGACATTCGGCCTGGCCTGCTGCGCGGTCGAGATGATCCACGCCGGCGCCTCGCGCTATGACCTTGATCGCTTCGGCGTGATGTTCCGGCCGAGTCCGCGCCAGTCGGACGTAATGATCGTGGCCGGCACGCTGTGCAACAAGATGGCCCCGGCCCTGCGCAAGGTCTATGACCAGATGGCCGAGCCGCGCTGGGTGATCAGCATGGGCTCATGCGCCAACGGCGGCGGCTATTACCACTACAGCTATTCGGTCGTGCGTGGCTGTGATCGCATCGTGCCGGTCGACGTTTATGTTCCGGGCTGCCCGCCGACGGCCGAAGCGCTGCTGTACGGAATCATCCAGCTGCAGAACAAGATCCGCCGGACCAATACGATCGCCCGCTAGAACTTTCGCTCAGACGATCGCCCGGCAGCCCGCTTCCCCTCGCCACATGTCACGCATCGAGACTCTTGTCGAAAACCTGCGCAGCGCGCTGGGCGAGCGCCTGGTGAGCCAAACGGTCGCGTTGGGCGAAGTCACGATCGTCGTCAGGAGCGAGAGCCATCATGACGTGGCGCTGATCCTGCGCGACGAGGCCAGCCTCAGATTCGAGCAACTGATTGACCTTTGCGGCGTCGATTACCAGGGCTACGGCGATGGTGCATGGGAAGGCGCGCGCTTCGCCGTCGTGATGCACCTGCTGTCGATCACGCACAACTGGCGCGTTCGCGTGCGCACTTTTTGCCCTGACGATGAGCTACCGCTGCTCGCCTCGGTGACCGATGTGTGGAATTCGGCCAACTGGTTCGAACGCGAGGCGTTCGACCTGTTCGGCATCGTCTTCGAAGGCCACAGCGACCTGCGACGCATCCTCACGGACTACGGCTTCGTCGGACACCCGTTCCGCAAGGATTTTCCCATCTCCGGCTACGTCGAGATGCGCTACGACCCGGAACAGAAGCGCGTCATTTATCAGCCCGTGTCGATCGAACCGCGCGAAGTCGTGCCGCGGGTGATTCGGGAAGAAGGTTACGGGCGGGGGTGATGAAGTTGGACACGCTGAACTTTGTTTCCGGCCGCCGCGCTTCGCGCGGCTTAACGTTCGCTGCGCTCACGTTAGCCTCCAACGAAGTTAAGGGTGTAGTGGTCAAGAGCTGATTCCATGGCGGAGATCAAGAACTACACCCTCAACTTTGGCCCCCAGCATCCGGCGGCCCATGGTGTTCTTCGCCTCGTGCTCGAGCTCGACGGCGAGGTGATCCAGCGCGCCGATCCGCACATCGGCCTGCTTCATCGCGCCACCGAGAAGCTGGCGGAAACGCGCACATTCATCCAGTCCGTGCCCTACATGGACCGGCTCGACTACGTGTCGATGATGTGCAACGAGCACGCCTACGTGATGGCGATCGAGAAACTGCTCGGTATCGACGTGCCGATCCGCGCGCAGTACATCCGCGTGATGTTCGACGAGATCACGCGTCTGCTGAACCACCTGCTGTGGATCGGCGCGCACGGTCTCGACGTGGGCGCGATGGCGGTGCTGCTGTACGCGTTTCGCGAGCGCGAGGATCTGTTCGACATCTACGAAGCCGTGTCCGGTGCGCGCATGCACGCGGCGTACTACCGGCCGGGCGGCGTGTATCGCGATCTGCCCGAATCGATGCCGCAGTACAAGGCTTCGAAGTACAAGAATGCGACCGATATCAAGCGTCTGAACGAAAACCGGCAGGGCTCAGTGCTCGATTTCATCGAGGATTTCACCCGACGCTTCCCGACCTATGTCGACGAGTACGAAACGCTGCTCACCGACAATCGCATCTGGAAGCAGCGCCTGGTCGGGATTGGTGTCGTCTCTGCCGAGCGCGCTGTGCAGATGGGATTCACTGGCCCGATGCTGCGCGGCTCCGGCGTCGAATGGGACCTGCGCAAGAAGCAGCCCTACGAGGTATACGACCGCGTCACATTCGACATCCCGGTCGGCGTCAATGGCGACTCATACGATCGCTACCTGGTGCGCGTCGAGGAGATGCGACAGGCGAACCGCATCATCAAGCAGTGCGTCGACTGGCTGCGGGTCAATCCGGGCCCGGTGATGTCCGAGAACCACAAGGTGGCGCCGCCGTCGCGCATCGACATGAAATCCAACATGGAAGAGCTGATCCATCACTTCAAGCTCTTCACCGAAGGCTTTCATGTTCCGGCCGGCGAGGCGTACGCGGCGGTCGAGCATCCGAAGGGCGAGTTCGGCATCTATCTCGTGTCCGACGGCGCCAACAAACCGTTCCGGCTGAAGATTCGCGCGCCGGGGTTCGCGCATCTCGCATCGCTGGACGAGATGGCAAAGGGCCACATGATCGCCGACGCGGTCACGATCATCGGCACGCAGGACATCGTGTTCGGGGAGATTGACCGTTGAGCGCCGCCGGGCCGTTCCCTAGGCGCTCGGCCTTGCAGGCCGCACGGTCGCGAGACGCGACCGCTCTTCGGTCTGTCCAGGCCGGCGCAGGCCGGCCTGGGGCCGCGGCTCTCAGCCCCCTTGGGGGGACCGGTGCGCAGCGCCGTAGGGGGCAAACATGAGCGCGGTCCCGCAGAGCAAGCCACTGCTGTCGGCCGCGGCCCTGGCGAAGATCGATCGCGAGCTCACCAAGTTTCCGCCGGAACACAAGCAGTCGGCCGTGATGGCCGCGCTCGCGATCGCGCAGGACGAGCACGGCTGGATCTCGAAGGAACTGGTGGAGGAAATTGCCGACTACCTCGGCATGCCGCCCATCGCGGTGTATGAGGTCGCGACCTTCTACACCATGTACAACACGGAGCCGGTCGGACGCTTCAAGATCACCGTCTGTACCAACCTGCCGTGCGCGCTGTCGGGTGCCAATCGGGCCGCCCAACACCTGAAGGACAAGCTCGGTATCGGCTTCAACGAAACCACATCGGACGGCAGCTTCACGCTCAAGGAAGGCGAGTGCATGGGCGCCTGTGGTGACGCACCAGTGCTGCTGGTCAACAACAAGCGTATGTGCAGTTTCATGAGCGACGACGGGCTCGAAGCGCTGCTTACCGAGCTCAATGGCGAACTGAAGCGGGCGAAGTGACGACATGACCGCGCAGACCTGCTTTCATGGCCGCCATATTCAACCGATGATTCTCGGCGGGCTGGATGGCGACAACTGGCGCCTGAAGGATTACGAAACGCGTGGCGGCTACAGCGCGTTGCGCAAGATCCTGACCGAGAAGATCACGCCCGACACCGTGATTGCAGAGGTGAAGAAATCGGCGCTGCGCGGACGCGGTGGTGCGGGTTTCCCGACCGGGCTCAAATGGAGTTTCATGCCGCGCCAGTTTCCGGGTCAGAAGTATCTGGTCTGCAACTCGGACGAGGGCGAACCAGGCACGTTCAAGGATCGCGACATCCTGCGCTACAACCCGCACATCGTGATCGAGGGCATGGCAATCGCCGCGTACGCGATGGGAATCACGGTTGGCTACAACTACATTCACGGTGAAATCTGGGCCGACTACGAGCGCTTTCAGGAGGCGCTCGACGAGGCGTACGCCTCCGGATACCTGGGCCGGAACGTCTTGGGGTCAAGCTTCAATTTCGACCTGCATGCGTCACACGGCTACGGCGCCTACATCTGCGGCGAGGAGACCGCGCTGCTCGAATCGCTCGAGGGCAAGAAGGGGCAGCCGCGCTTCAAGCCGCCGTTTCCCGCGAGCTACGGCCTGTATGGCAAGCCGACCACGATCAACAACACCGAAACCTTTGCCGCCGTGCCCTGGATCATCAATCATGGTGGCAACGCGTTTCTCGAACTTGGCCGCCCCAACAATGGCGGCACAAAGATCTTCTCGGTATCGGGCGACGTCGAAAGACCGGGCAACTACGAAGTGCCGCTGGGCACACCGTTCGCCAAATTGCTTGAACTCGCAGGCGGCATGCGCGGCGGCCGCAGGCTCAAGGCGTGCATTCCCGGCGGTTCGTCGATGCCGGTGCTGCCGGGCGAAATCATGCTGGCCACCGACATGGACTACGACTCGATCGCCAAGGCCGGATCGATGCTGGGTTCTGGCGCGGTGATCATCATGGACGACACGCGCTGCATGGTGCGATGCCTGGAGCGGCTGTCTTACTTCTATTACGAAGAGAGCTGCGGTCAGTGCACGCCGTGCCGCGAAGGCACCGGGTGGCTCTATCGCGTGGTGCACCGGATCGAAACGGGACAGGGGAAGCCGGAGGATATCGACCTGCTGAACTCAGTGGCGACCAACATCCAGGGGCGCACGATCTGCGCTCTCGGCGATGCGGCGGCCATGCCGGTGCACGCGTTCATCAAGCATTTCCGCTCGGAGTTCGAGCATCACATCGAGCATGGTCATTGCCTCGTGCCGGAATACGTGTGACGGAACCAAGTCATGGTTGAAGTAGAGATTGACGGCCGCAAGGTGTCCGTGCAGGAAGGCAGCATGGTGATGGATGCTGCCAACAAGCTCGACATCTACGTGCCGCACTTCTGCTACCACAAGCGGCTGTCGATCGCCGCCAATTGCCGCATGTGCCTGGTCGAGATCGAAAAGGCGCCAAAGCCGATGCCTGCGTGCGCGACGCCGGTGACACAGGGCATGATCGTGCATACCGCAAGCGAGCGTGCCAAGCAGGCGCAAAAGGGCGTAATGGAGTTCCTGCTGATCAACCATCCGCTCGATTGCCCGATCTGCGATCAGGGCGGCGAATGCCAGTTGCAGGATCTGGCGGTCGGTTACGGCGGCTCGGCCTCGCGCTTTGCCGAACCGAAGCGGGTGGTGTTTCACAAGGGGCTCGGCCCGCTGATCTCGGCCGAGGAAATGACCCGCTGTATTCACTGCACGCGCTGCGTTCGCTTCGGGCAGGAGATCGCCGGCATCATGGAACTCGGCATGGCCGGCCGGGGCGAGCATTCGGAAATCCTGTCGTTCGTCGACAAGACGGTGGACTCCGAGATTTCCGGCAACATGATCGACCTGTGCCCGGTTGGCGCGCTGACCAGCAAGCCGTTCCGCTACGCTGCGCGCACCTGGGAGTTGTCGCGCCGCAAGAGCGTGAGTCCACATGATTCGCTGGGCGCCAACCTGATCGTGCAGGTGAAGAACCAGCGCGTGCTGCGCGTGGTGCCGCTCGAAAACGAAGCCGTCAACGACTGCTGGATTTCCGATCGTGACCGCTTTTCCTACGAGGGGCTGTACGCGGCCGATCGCCTGCTGCGACCGATGCTGAAGCAAGGCGGCCAGTGGCGGGAGGTTGACTGGTCCGATGCGCTGGCATCTGTGGCAAACGCACTGAATAACGTCAAGGCACAGCACGGCGCAGACGCGATCGGCGCCCTGGCTGCGCCGGGCAGCACCGCGGAGGAACTCTTCCTCCTCGGCAGGCTGGTGCGCGCACTCGGCAGCGACAACATCGATTTCCGCCTGCGCCAGTCCGATTTCTCTGCCGACGGAAGACGCGCCGGTGCGCCGCACCTCGGAATGCCGATCGCGGACATCGACCGGCTGGACCGTCTGCTGCTGATCGGGGCGTTCCTGCGCAAGGACCATCCGTTGCTCGCGGCGCGCGTTCGGCACGCGGTCAAGCGCGGCTGCAAGGTGAGCCTGGTACAGGCAACCGACGATGAGCTTCTGATGCCGGTTGCACACAAGGCAATCGTCGCGCCGAGCGCCTGGGTGGCTGAGCTTGCGCAGATCGCGACCGCAGTCGCGCAGATCAAGGGGATCGCTGCGCCGGTTGCCGGCGGCGAGGCGAGCGAACGCGCACGTGCGATCGCCGACAGTCTTTGCACCGGCCAGGCGGCGGCGGTTCTGCTGGGCAATGCGGCGGAGCAATCACCGCACGCCGCGCAGCTGCATGTTTGGGCGCAGTGGATCGCACAGGCCACCGGCGCGCGCTTCGGCGTGCTCGGTGCGGGCGCAAACAGTGTTGGCGGTTATCTCGTTGGCGCCGTGCCTGGTCAGGGCGGCATGAATGCGCGCGCGATGGTCGAGCAACCGCGTCGTGCGTACCTGCTTTGGAACATGGAGCCGGAGTTCGACACGGCCAATCCCGCGGCGACCATGAACGCGTTGGCTGCGGCGGACACGGTGATCGCATTCTCGCCATTTCGCAACGGCGCGCTCGAATACGCCGATGCGATCCTGCCGATTGCACCGTTCACCGAGACCTCGGGCACGTTCATCAACACCGAAGGACGAGTGCAGAGTTTCAACGGTGCCGTGAAGCCGGTCGGAGACGCGCGGCCCGGCTGGAAGGTGCTGCGGGTGCTCGGCAACCAGCTCGGGCTCGCCGGTTTTGACTACGACACGCCGGAGGCCGTGCGCGCCGATGCGATTCCCTCGGACGTGGCGGCGCGGCTCTCGAATCGCATCGACCTCGCGCCTCAGCAAGTTGTGACCGCGTCGGGCGCCGAGCGTATTGCCGACGTGCCGCTGTATTTCACGGATGCGGTCGTGCGGCGCGCCGAATCGCTGCAGCAGACAACAGACTCCCGCCCGCCTAAAGCGAGCGCAAACGGCAGGACGCTGGCAGGTTTTGGTCTCGCGCCTGGCGACAAGGCACGGGTGAAGCAGGGCGATGCAACGGCGCTGCTCGAGTGCGCGCTTGACGATCGCCTGGCGGATGGTGTGGTACGCGTACCGGCGGGTCACGCATCAACCAGCACCCTGGGCGCCATGTTCGGGCCGATTTCCCTGGAGCGCGCCTGATGCAGGGAGTCACGGACTTCGGTGTGGATGTGTTCGGCGGCGCCTGGCCCGCGCTATGGGCGCTGGTGAAGATCATTGCCATCGTGCTGCCGCTGCTGATCTGCGTGGCATACCTCACGCTGTGGGAGCGCAAGCTGATCGGCTGGATGCACATTCGCCTCGGACCGAATCGAGTCGGCTACGGCGGGCTGCTGCAGCCTTGGGCCGATGCGGTCAAGCTGATCTTTAAGGAAGTGATCGCGCCGACACAGGCCGACAAGCCGCTGTACTTCCTGGCACCCATGCTGGTGATGATGCCGGCGCTCGCTGCATGGGCGGTGATTCCGTTCGGTCCCGGCGTGGTGCTGGCCGACATCAACGCCGGCCTGCTTTTCGTGATGGCGGTGACTTCAGTCGGCGTGTACGGCGTGATCATCGCCGGCTGGGCCTCGAACTCGAAGTATGCGTTCCTGGGCGCCTTGCGCGCCTCCGCACAGATGGTCAGCTATGAACTGGCGATGGGCTTCGTACTCGTCACCGTGCTGCTGGTGGCGGGCACCCTGAACATGACCGGCATCGTCAACAGTCAGAACACCGGCATGTTTGCCGATCGCGGCTTGAACATCCTGTCGTGGAACTGGTTGCCGCTCGCGCCGCTGTTCGTGATCTATGTGGTATCGGCCGTGGCGGAGACCAACCGCCATCCGTTCGACGTGGTCGAGGGCGAGTCGGAAATCGTCGCCGGCCATATGGTCGAGTACTCGGGAATGGGTTTCGCCGTGTTCTTCCTCGCCGAGTACGCCAACATGATTCTGCTGTCGACGCTCGCGTCGATCATGTTCCTCGGCGGCTGGGCGGCGCCGGTCGATCTGGAGAAACTGCTCGGTGTGACCTTCCCGGGCTGGATCAGTTCGCTGTCGGCGTGGTTCTGGCTTTTCGCCAAGTCATTCTTCGTCGTGTCGCTGTTCATCTGGTTCCGCGCGTCATTTCCGCGCTATCGCTACGACCAGATCATGCGGCTCGGCTGGAAGGTGTTCATCCCGATCACACTGGTGTGGCTCGTTGTGATCGCGGTCTGGATGCAAACGCCGTGGAACATCTGGAAATGACCGCGCAGACCGAAGCTACGCCGATCCGCGATTTCTTCAACTCGCTGCTGCTGAAGGAGTTGTTCAAGGGCCTGTCGCTGACCGGGCGGTACCTGTTTTCACGCAAGATCACGGTGCAGTTCCCGGAGGAAAAGACGCCGGCCTCGCCACGTTTCCGCGGCCTGCATGCGCTGCGCCGCTATCCGAACGGCGAGGAACGCTGCATCGCGTGCAAGCTGTGCGAGGCGGTGTGTCCCGCGCTGGCGATCACGATCGAGAGCGAGCAACGCGCCGACGGCACGCGCCGCACCACGCGCTACGACATCGACCTGACCAAGTGCATCTTCTGCGGCTTCTGCGAGGAGAGCTGCCCGGTCGATTCGATCGTCGAAACGCACATTCTGGAATACCACGGGGAGAAGCGCGGCGACCTGTACTACACGAAAGACATGCTGCTCGCGATCGGCGATCGCTATGAGAATGAAATCGCCGCTGCGCGCGAAGCGGATGCGAGGTACAGATGAGTCGGGTGTCGGGAGTCGGGAGTCGGGAGAAATGACGGCTCAACTCGACGTGTGCGTGCAGCTTCGGTTCAAGGCCAGGAAGGGTCAGGTTCCGGGCGCGGACAGTGCAGAGCACGGGCCAACGCCCGACTCCCGACTCCCGACTGCCGACTGATTCCCATGGACACCAAGACCATCCTGTTCCTGATCTTCGCCGCCATCCTGCTCATCGCTGCGTTGCGGGTGATCACGGCGCGCAATCCGGTGCACGCGGTGCTGTTCCTGGTGCTGGCGTTCTTCTCCGCCGCCTGCCTGTGGATCCTGCTGCAGGCGGAGTTCCTCGCGATCGCGCTCGTGCTGGTCTATGTCGGCGCGGTGATGGTGCTGTTCCTGTTCGTGGTGATGATGCTGGACATCAACGTCGACCGCTTGCGCGAAGGATTCTGGCGCCATTTCCCTCTGGCCGCCGCGGTCGGCGTGGCGATTGCGCTGCAACTGTGGCTGGTGCTGTCGCATGGTGGCTGGCAGTTCCTGACCGAGCCGCGGCCCGGCATGCCCAAGGGCGCCAACATCGAGGTGCTCGGCGTGCTGACCTTCACCGACTACGTCTACCCGCTGCAGATCGCCGGCGTGATCCTGCTGGTGGCAATCATCGCCGCGATTGCGCTGACGCTGCGCCGGCGCAAGGACAGCAAGTACCAGAAGCCGGGCGACCAGATTCGAGTCAAGCGGGGTGAGCGCGTGCGGATGGTTTCGATGCCGGCCGATCAGGATGCACGGCAGAGCGGGAAGACCTGAGCGACGCGGACGGAGAGGGGAGCACACAACAACAATGGTTTCGCTGTCCTGGTACCTCGGTGTCGGCGCGCTGCTGTTCGCGATCAGCGTGATCGGCATCTTCCTGAACCGCAAGAACCTGATCGTGCTGCTGATGGCGATCGAGCTGATGCTGCTCGCCGTCAACATGAACTTCATCGCGTTCTCGCACTACCTTGGCAACCTGCACGGCCAGGTGTTCGTGTTCTTCATCCTCACCGTCGCGGCAGCCGAATCCGCGATCGGACTGGCGATCCTGGTCGTGCTGTTCCGCAACCTGTCGACGATCAATGTCGATGAGCTGGATGCCCTGAAGGGTTGACGCCGTGACGAGCATGCAGAAGGTCTACCTTTTGATCCCGATCGCGCCGCTGATCGGTGCGATCGTCGCCGGCCTGCTCGGCAGGACGGTGGGCCGCGCCGGCGCTCACACGGTGACCATCTTCGGTGTGCTGGTGGCGACCATTGCTTCGTTCATCGTGTTCCTCGACGTGATGAAGGGCAATACCTTCAACGGCGACGTCTACACGTGGACCACGGTCGGCGACCTGACGATGGCGGTCGGCTTCCTGATCGATCCGCTGACGGCGACCATGATGCTGGTGGTCACCTTCGTGTCGCTGATGGTGCACATCTACACCATCGGTTACATGGCGGATGATCCCGGCTACCAGCGCTTCTTCTCGTACATCTCGCTCTTCACCTTCAGCATGCTGATGCTGGTGATGGCGAACAACTTCCTGCAGCTCTTCTTCGGCTGGGAGGCGGTCGGCCTGATGTCCTACCTGCTGATCGGATTCTGGTGGAAACGGCCGACCGCGATCTACGCGAACCTGAAGGCGTTCCTGGTCAACCGCGTCGGCGACTTCGGCTTCGTGCTCGGCATCGGTCTCGTGTTCGCATTCGTCGGTTCGCTCGACTACGCGACGGTCTTCAAAGCCGCGCCGGCGCTCGTCAGCAAGACGTTGCCCGGCACTGACTGGATGCTGGTCACGGTGATCTGCATCTGTCTTTTCATCGGCGCGATGGGCAAGAGCGCGCAGTTTCCGTTGCACGTGTGGCTGCCCGATTCGATGGAAGGCCCGACCCCGATCTCGGCGCTGATCCACGCTGCGACCATGGTGACCGCCGGCATCTTCATGGTCGCGCGCATGTCACCGCTGTTCGAGCTTTCAGAGGCGGCACTGTCGTTCGTGATCGTGATCGGCGCGATCACGGCGCTCTTCATGGGCTTCCTCGGGATCGTGCAGAACGATATCAAGCGCGTGGTTGCCTATTCGACGCTGTCGCAGCTGGGGTACATGACCGTCGCGCTCGGCGCGTCAGCCTATTCGGTGGCGATCTTCCATCTGATGACGCACGCGTTCTTCAAGGCGCTGCTCTTCCTCGCCGCCGGCAGCGTCATCATCGGGTTGCACCACGACCAGGACCTGCGCAACATGGGCGGACTGCGCAAGTACATGCCGGTCACGCACTGGACCTCGCTGGTCGGCTCACTTGCGCTGATCGGCACGCCGTTTTTCTCCGGCTTCTATTCTAAGGACAGCATCCTGATCGCGGCCGAGGCTGCGTACCACGCGGGCCAACCGGGCGCGATGTTTGCGTACTTTGCTGTGATCACCGGCGTGTTCGTCACGGCCTTCTACTCGTTCCGTATGTATTTCCTCGCCTTCTGGGGCAAGGAGCGTTTCGGGCGTGCGCATGAAGAAGATCATCATGACGAGGAGCCGAGTGCCGATCACCATCACGGGCTGGCGCCGGGCGAGAAGCCGCACGAGTCGCCGTTCGTGGTGACGATCCCGCTCGTTTTTCTGGCGATTCCGTCGGTGGTGATCGGGTTCGTCGCGGTCGACAAGTTCCTGTTCGGCGACTTCTTCGGCAACTCCATCGTCGTCGACGCCAACCGGCATGCGGCAATGGGCGTGCTGAAGGAGCACTTCAGCAGCGCCACCGGAATGGCACTGCACGCCCTGGAGACCGCCCCGTTCTTGCTTGCGCTCGCCGGTGTGCTGCTGGCCTGGTACTTCTACATCAAGCGGCCGGACATCCCGGAGGCAATTGCGACTCGCTTCTCCATGCTGTACCGCCTTCTCGACAACAAGTACTACCTGGATCGCATCAACGACTTCGTGTTTGCCGGTGGAGCGCGCCTGATCGGGCGCGGGCTGTGGAAGGTCGGCGACCAGGGCGTGATCGACGGCGTCGCGATCAATGGCAGTGCCCGCCTGGTTGGCTGGGTCGCCGGCGTGATTCGCCTGGCGCAGTCGGGCTACATCTATCACTACGCGTTCGCGATGCTGGTCGGAATCGGCATCGTGCTGTTCTTCTATCTCACCTTGCCGTACG